>DASVVT010000027.1:0-134758 GCA_036386415.1 Pyrinomonadaceae bacterium | reverse complement strand
ATGAAAGACGATGCCGAAGCGCCCGCGCAGAGGTGCTGTAATGAGACCGGCTCGCGTGGTCGCTCCGACCAAAGTGAACTTCGGCAGCTCCAGCTTGATCGAGCGGGCCGCCGTGCCCTGCCCGATCATGAGGTCTAACTGGTAGTCCTCCATCGCCGGATAGAGCACCTCTTCGATGGCCGGATTGAGACGATGAATCTCGTCTATGAAAAGCACGTCGCCCTCTTGCAGGTTGGTCAGGAGCGCCGCCAGGTCGCCGGACTTTTCGATCACCGGCCCGGCTGTCGAACGAAGCTCCGCGCCCATCTCATTGGCGATGATGTTGGCGAGCGTCGTCTTCCCCAAACCCGGAGGCCCGGTCAAAAGAACGTGGTCGAGCGCCTCGCGCCGCCTGAGCGCCGCCTTCATGAAGATGCGAAGGTTCTCTTTGGCGTGACGCTGGCCTATGTACTCCGCCAGCCGCGTCGGACGCAAAGACAACTCGAACTGCTGCTCATCCTCAATGAGCGTCGCGTCGCGTGCATTGGCCGGTTCGAGTTCTTCAGACATAATCAAGGAGACAGAATACAGAACACAGTAGACAGGAGAAAAGCGGGGTTAGCATTTTCCTTCTGTCTCCTGTCTTCTGTATCTTGTATTCTCTTTCTATCCTCTCGCAAGCGTGCGCAGCGCTCGTCGCAGGATGGTCTCGACGGAAGCGTCGTCGCCGCCCTCCTGAATCGCCGCCATGATCGCTTTCTCCGCCGCCGCTTTTTGATAGCCGAGATTGATGAGCGCCGAGAGCGCATCGTCGCGCACGGCATCTTCGGAGGCGGGCGCGCCACCGGCTCCGGCCTGCTGGGCAAACTCCTCTTCGAGCGCCGGAGACGAGAGCGCAGCAATCTTATCACGAAGCTCTATGACGAGACGCTCGGCGGTCTTCTTTCCGACGCCCGGAATCGAAGTCAGGCGCGCCAGGTTGTTCTGACGAATCGAGACGATGATTTCGTCTGCGCTCATTCCCGAAAGCATCGTGATGCCGAGCTTCGGGCCGATGCCGCTCACGGAGATGAGCTGTTGAAACAGCTCGCGCTCGCGCGCCGTCTTGAAGCCGTAGAGTTGCAGCGCGTCTTCGCGCACATGCGTGTAGATGCGCAGCTTGACTTCCTTGCCCGCATCTTCCAGATCATAAAAGGTCGAGAGCGGAATGGTGACTTCGTAGCCGACGCCGCCGACATCCAGAATCACTGTCGTGGTCTGTTTATACAGTAGAGTGCCCGATAGATGTGCAATCATTGTTTATGGAAAAAGTTGTCCGAAGAAGAGTATTTCGGGAGCGCCTTCGTTTTTCTCATGACGAATTGTAATTTATAGGGGTGATTAAACGCAAAGAACGCAAAGGAGGAAGACGCAGAGGACGCAAAGAGTCAACTCCTCCGCGACCTTTGCGAAAACCTTTGCGACCTCCGCGTTTAAATCTTCCCGCTTAATAGAAGTTCAGCCGTCGTCCGGCTCTTTCCGCCAGCCCCTTCTTGGAGCTATACTAATGCACAAGGTAGTACCGGCGGATGAAATCGGAGAAAATCTCAGAGCTGACGACCAATCGCTTGAGCGTTTACCTGCGCTGTCTGAATATACTTGCGGCAGCCGGAATCAAGACGGTCTCTTCGCAGGCGCTCGCAGACCAGTTCAACCTTAATTCCGCGCAGATCAGAAAAGATTTGGCTTACTTCGGCGAGTTCGGCGTGCGCGGCGTCGGGTATTTCGTAGAAGACCTGCGCCGTCACATCACGAAGATTCTGGGGCTCGACAGGCCGCACAGGGTCGGCATCGTCGGCGCGGGACGACTGGGAACCGCGCTCGCCAATTACAACGGATTCATCAAATCGAACTTCACTGTCGCCGCCCTCTTTGACAACGACCCGGAGAAGATCGGGCGGCGCATCGGAGAGGCCGGAATCCTGGTGCATGACGTGAAGAAGATCGCGCGCGTCGTGCGCGAGTGTGAGATTGATGTCGCCGTCATCGCCACTCCCGGACGGGCGGCGCAGAGAGTCTTGAATCGGGTGATGGCGGCGGGCGTCAAAGCCGTTCTGAATTTCGCGCCCGTGCATCTACAGGCACGGCTCGATGTTAAAGTGAAGACCGTCGACCTGACGACCAGCCTGGAGAGTCTCTCCTATTTTCTCGCGCGGCCACAAGCGGAGGTCGCCAGCCGCCGTCGTCGCAGAGGCGAGCGCAGTATTTCTCCCTTCGAGGGGATTGCGCAACGGGAAGAGCGTGAGTTATAAAGCAATACAGAAGGAGTACCATTTATGTTTACCTGTTTCATCAAAAGAGTCCTGCCGTTCATCATGACGCTGATCTTCGGCATCGGATTGGGGAGCATCTTCGGCGGCAGCAGCCAGCGCACGGCGTTTGCGCCCAGCTTCTCCGCGCCCCAGCAAACCTACAGGGGATGTGCGAGCAAGCACCGTAACCTGGATAACTCAACGCCGTCACAAAACAGGCAATCGAGTGAGCGTCAGACTCGCACCGGGCCGGTTCAGGTCTCGCAGTAAGTGTACGATCCCTGAGCAAGGCGCGGCGCGCGCCGTGACCGCTCTCATGCCGAAGGTGTGCCCTTGATACTGAAAAGAGTTCTGCCTTTCATACTGACCCTGGCTACAGGTCTGGCTTTATCGGGCCTGACCCGCAGGGAAGAGGTGCGCAAGCAACCGGGCGGCGGTGCGCCGCCACGGTCATGCTTTCAGGAACAGGCCGCGTCTGGCGTAGACCCAGGCGACGAGCGCGTCTTCCGCGTGCGCGACGTGACGCAGCGGGCGTGCATCTTATCGAAGCCTCAGCCGGGGTACACCGAAGAGGCGCGGCGCAGTGAGGTGACGGGCACGGTCGTGTTGCGAGCCGTGCTCTCGTCAACAAGGCGCGTCACAGACATAAGGGTCGTGCGCGGCCTGCCCTACGGGTTGACGGAGAATGCCCTCGAAGCGGCACGGCGTATAGCGTTTGTTCCGGCCATCAAGGATGGACGCTACGTGTCGCAGCAGGTGTTGATTGAGTACAACTTCAATCTCTACTGAGCAGGCTTTGCGAATCCGTTTGAATGGATGAACAAACAGCACTGCGATTCTTAGCAGATCAAGCCGAGGTGCGTCTGTGATGCTCAAAACAGTTCTCCCGTTCTCAATAACTTTCATCATCGGCGCAACGTTAGGCGGCTGGATGAACCCGCTTGACTTCCACGCGCATGGCAACAGGAGCAGGGGGGCATGTCACCGGCGTGACAACCACAGTAAAACGTGGGTGGTCATTCACTCGCTGGGAGGAAACCCTTGTCGTCGGATCAACGTCTACCGCGATGGCGCAGACGGTTATGAATCGGGCAATACGCCGGTCAAAGTGCATGTGTTATTGGGAGCGGACGGAGCGGTCGCGACCGTTTATCCGTCTGAGCCTTACCTGAGCGGCTCGACCGACGACGCGCTTAATGCGGCGGAACAGATTCGCTTCACTCCCGCGACCAGAGACGGCGTGCCCATCTCCGTCTGGCTCGACGTGACGTATTGCGGACCTCAAGAGTTTCATGCGAGGACGGCGAAATCTGTTGACGGCGAAGATTGGCAAGTGATTGATGAATGAAGAGACGGCGCGGCGCGAGATCGTGCGCGTCGGTCGCCTGATGTACGAGCGCAGCTACGTCGTCTCCTCGGACGGAAACCTCAGCGTGCGCCTTGACGACGGGCGCATCGTGGCGACGCCGACCATGACCTGCAAGGGGCGCATGACAGAAGACGCTTGCGCCGTCACGGACACGGAAGGCAAGCCGCTCAACGACCGCAGGGCTTCGAGTGAGCTTGAGATGCACCTGCTGATCTATCGCGAGCGCGCGGACGTGAAAGCGGTCTGCCATGCTCACCCGCCGCACGGCACGGCCTTCGCCGTCGCCGGGCTCAGTATCGATCAACCAATTCTCTCGGAAGTGATCCTGACGCTGGGCTGCGTGCCGCTCGCCGATTATGGCACGCCTTCGACCACAGAGTTGACGGACGCGATGCGCCCGCTCGTCAAGCATCACAACGCATTGCTCATGGCGAATCACGGTGCGGTCGCCTACGGCGCAGACCTCTGGCAGGCTTTCGACCGTCTGGAGACTCTGGAGCACACGGCCAGGATCGCCATTCTCTCGCGCATCCTCGGAGGGTCGAAAAATCTACCGGCGGATGCCATCGAAAAGTTGATTAACGTGCGCGAAGCGGCAGGCTATCTTGATGAAGGAGCGCGCTGCCAGGCATGCGGCTACCTGCACGAGACACAGTTGACGTGCCCGACCGGCAGCCGCTCATCTGAGGCCGCAAACCGTGCGGCTCAGGCACAGTCCAACGGCGCGGGTAAGATAGCCTTGACGCGCGAGGAGTTGGTAGAGTTGTTGAGCCAGGCGGTACAGTTGCAAAGGTAAAGGTAGACTTGCGTTCGCGAATAGTGAACCATACCGCCTTTTGGGTGAGCTGAGATTTTGAGATTTCAAATTCGTAATGATTCGAGCAGAACAGGAGAAGATTAATGGCTCAGGAAGCACTCGGAATGGTTGAGACGAAAGGGCTCGTGGCGATGATCGAAGCGGCGGACGCGATGGTCAAGGCCGCCAACGTGACGCTCATCGGCTACGAGAAGATCGGCGCGGGCTTTGTGACGGCCATCGTGCGCGGCGATGTCGCGGCGGTCAAAGCCGCGACGGACGCGGGCGCGGCTGCCGCGCGTCGCGTCGGCGAGCTGGTCAGCGTGCACGTCATCCCGCGCCCGCACGGGAGCGTCGATGAAGCCCTGCCGATTGGAAATAATGGGTAAAGCATTGTCAGTTGTCCGTGGTCAGTTGTCCGTCGTATGTGATGTGGAAGTTGAGAGCTGAAGATTAGGCGCTCACGATGCATCAGCATTCAAAGAAGAACTGACCACGGACAACGGACAACTGACGAACATTGAATGATTATCGCACGCATCCTCGGCACGGTCGTCTCGACGCAGAAAGATGAACGGCTCACGGGAAAGAAACTGCTCATCGTACGCCCAGTCAATCTGGATGGGACGGACACGAGCGGCTATGTCGTCGCCGTCGATACGGTCGGCGCAGGCTTTCATGAGCGCGTCCTGGTCGTCGCGGGCTCCAGCGCGCGGCTCGCCCAGGGACTCAAAGACACGCCCGTCGATGCGGCTATCGTCGGCGTCATTGATACGGTTGATATAAGTCACGAGTCAGGAGTCTAGAGTCTGGAGTCAAAGGACGAAAACAGTTCTTTCTTTTGACTCCAGACTCCAGACTCTCAGACTCTCAGACTCTTCTTATGCAACTGGCACGCGTCATCGGGACTGTTGTGGCGACCGTGAAGAACGATTCTTTGGAGGGTCGCAAGCTGCTCGTCATCCAGTCGCTCAATGCGAGGCTTGAGCCGCAGGGCAAACCCCTCGTGGCGCTGGATGCCATCGGCGCGGGCACGGGTGAGCTGGTCTTCTGGTGCAGGGGCAAGGAGGCGAGCTTTCCCTTCAAGCGAGAGGATACGCCGACGGATTGCACGATTGTCGCCATCGTCGATTCGGAGGCTCATGTGACGAACGGGAGCAGGCCGTCATGATTCTGGCGCGTGTCCTGGGTAACATCGTCGCGACGCAGAAGAACCCACGCTACGATAATGCGCGCGTGATGCTCTGCCAGCCCGTTACGCTCGAAGGCGAAGAGACGGGCGCAAGCCTCCTGGCGCTCGATGCAGTAGACGCAGGGATGGGCGACACTGTGCTGATCGTGCAGGAAGGTTGGAGCGCCTCGACCGTGGCGACAGGTGAAGCCGGGGCGGCGATTGATGCCGCGATTGTCGGCGTCGTGGATCGAATCGATCTGCTGGAGGATGAGCCTGCAAGGAGGGAGCGCGCGTGAGCAGTAGTAGTAGCAGTAGCGAACAGGATCGAGTGCGTTTGATGGCCGAGCGCATCGCGCGCCGCGTGTCGCAAAGTGGAGCGGAAACCACCATGCGCGACAGTGAGCAGACTGACGATGTCGGCGAAGAGTTGTCGGCAGTGCGCGCCACTCTGTCTGAGTTACAGGAGAGGCTGGCGCAGATCGAATCAAACCTCACGCGCCAGGAGCGACGGCCTCTGCGAGCAGCGCGGAGCGTCACTCGCCGCGAGCAAGCAGGCGGCGCGACGGATCAAACAGGCGCATCGACAGGCCCGCCCGCGTTCGCCCGCTCGCCCTGGCTCAGCGGTATCTACGTTCCGGCGGCGCATCCGAGCCAGGAGAGATTCGGCGTCGATGAAGCGGCGGTCTCCGAGCTGGTGGATTTCTTTGAAAAAGAGAAGACCTGTTCGGTGGAACCTGGGGGGAAGCCCTGCGATCACTGCGCAATGTGCAGCTCGCGCGGATTTTGAAGGTGTCAGTCAGGTGAGCCGAAAGCCCTTTCTTTATTCATCTTGCGAGATATGTCGATAAATAAGGGGCTGCTTTCAATTGAAAGCAGCCCCTTATTTATGTTCATCCAAACGGTGAATCGGACTCGCCCTGCTGAGCACTCCTATTTCGCGTTAGTGTTGCTCCGATTCTGGCGTAGGTCGTTAGAGTCTATCTTTGGAACCTGTGTCGCCGCCGGATCAGCTTTGAAATAAGGCTCCTCTTTAAAGCCGTATATCTTGGCTGCAATGACCGTTGGAAAACTGCCGCGCGTCGTATTGTAGTCCTGAACGGCATTATTATAGTCGCCACGCGCGGTTGCGATGCGGTTTTCCGTGCCAACCAGTTCATCTTGCGCCCGCAAAAAATTCTCGTTCGACCTTAATTGCGGCCAGGTCTGTTGTAATGAGAGCAGTCGGCCAATAGTCCCGCCAAAACTATTGGCCGCGTCAATCACTGCCTGCTTCTGTTCAGGCGTCTTCTCCCCGGCCTCATCCTGTCCGGTGGCCTTGGTGGCATTAAGAAGCTGTGAATTCGACTGGGCGATCGTGCCGAAGACCTCCTGCTCTTGCACGCCTGCCAGCTTGGCGGTCTCAATGAGATTATTGATGAGATCGGCGCGACGCTGGAGCTGATTCTCGACGCCTGCCCACTTTGCCCTGACGTTCTGATGCTTACTCTGAAGCGTGTTGTAGCCGCATCCGCTGGCCGTCAAAGATACAAACACTGCCAGAGCCAGCAGCAACATCCTTCTCTTATTCATATCTATTATTTCTCCATTTAGAATAGGTGCAGACTCTTTATACTATAGAGCCCGCGAAAGAATCATCTCACGCGATGATTCATTGACTGCTCAAGGTTGCGCCCCACCGGCGGACGCGTTGACCGGCATCCGGTCAACCGTTTCAATGACGCGTTCAATCTGAACCAGGTAAGCGGCAAAGAGCGAGTGCGCTTCCGCTTCCGCTAAAAGCGTTGTGTCGGTCGAGCGCAGCGCGAAGATGCGCTCGAAAGGCTCTGCATCCAGTCCGAGCAGTTGAACCGTGGCGCGCACGGCCTCCTGTTTGGCGACCGGCGGCTCCTTCCCGTTCAGCATCAAGACGGGACGAAACAGCGCCGCGAAAGTTCCCAGACTCTCGCTCATCAGCCCCGAGAGCTTCTCGACCGAGACGGAAGCGGGGATGTAGGAGCGCCGCAGTTGGATGAGCTTGCCCCTCAATTCATACTCCGTTTGGTGTCGCAGGTTCGCATCCGAAACTCGTACGAACTCGAAAGGGTCTTGACCGTAGAGGACTTTGCGCGCGCGCTCCATCTGGTGAAACTCTATGGGGAAGACATCAGCCGCATCGCTCAACTCTGCGAGTGTGAAATAGACCGGCAGCGGCTGACCCAAACGCTGCCACTCGCGTATCGGAGCCTGCGCGAGACGCAAATCTTCAGGCGTGATGCGGTTGAGTGCGACCAGCACGTTGTAGCCCGCACCCTGCGCCATTTCATCGCCCATCGCAGCCGAGCCGTAGAGCATCACGGACGCCAGGTTCTCACCGTGCGTCGAGCGCAAATCTTCGACGAAATGTTTGAGCGAATCTTGTGTGATACTGTTAGCCATCTTTTTATGACAATAAGAGAACTTACCACAAAGGTCTCAAGGCGCTAAGAGCGTAAATCGCGGATCGACGCAGGGCTTCCCCTGTGATATTTGCGATTGACCATTTACGATTCACGCCCTTTCATCTGTTCCTGTGTGATGAGGGTCGGTTTTGCGTGCAGCAGCTTGGCCGTCACCAACTGCCGCCTGCGCCGCCGCCATCGAAATCTCCCCCGCCGCCGAAGCCGCCGAAGCCGCCGCCACCACCACCGCTACCGCCGCCAAAGCCACCGCCGCCCCAGCCGCCCGAACTCCATCCGCCACGACTGCCCGAATTCAATAATGAGCCGAGCAGGAAAAGGTTCAGACAACCACTGCCGCCTCCGCCGCCGCGACTCGAAAGCAGAAGGATCAGGACAATGATAATGATAATCAGGCAGGTGCACCCGGTGGAGAGCCCGCCGCTGCGTGGCCCTACCGGACGATAACGTGTGACGGTCGGCCTACTCGGTTCCTGATAAATCTCTGCGGTGCTGAAGCCGCGCTTTGCTGCGAGGGTGTCTATATAGGCGCGCGCCGTCTGCGTAAAACCTTCACCGTAATTTCCGGCACGAAACGCCGGAACCAGATATTGCCTCTGAATTGATCCGACCACGCCGTCAGTCAGTTCACCCTGAAGATGTGGACTCACGAGCGTGTAATACTTACGATCATCGATGGCAGCGATCAGCAGAAGCCCCTGCTTATCGCCCTCCTTGGGGCCGATACCCCAGCCGCGCCCGACTGCCAGCGCGTAATCGAAAATATCCATCCCGCCCGTAGTTCTGACCGTGACAACACCGAACTCTATATTCTGGAGCTTCTTCAGGTTGATGAGGATGTTTTCAAGACGCGCTTGCGTTTGCGGATCAATGACATCGGCAAAGTCGTTGACGGCGTCTCCGGTCGGCTGCGGAATCTGCGGCGCGGTCGTCTGTGCGTATACAGAAGCGCTCGCCAGGAGCAGGCACAACAGCGCCATGACCGCCATGAAAATTAATGTACGATTAGTTCGAATCAATAGCACAATCATACCAACTCGTGTCCCTGAGTCAACATCACGCAAGAGAATTGAAGAATGGATAGGGGTTTAGGTTAATCTTCCTGCCTTGAGCTTTCGCTCATCTCTTCAGGCTTCGATTAAGCGATGCAGCAGGTAAAAGAAGGCGACGCCGCCGAAGACGACCACAGAGACCATAGGATTCTTCTCCTCTTTATGATTGACCTCCGGGATCAGGTCGCTGGCGGCCACGTAGAGCGTCACGCCTGCGGAGAAGGGGAGCGCATAGGCGACTATAGACGTGGTGGTGCTCCTCAGCAGAGCGACACAGATGACTCCGGCCAGCGTGGCAAGGCCGACCGCCAGTGTGGCAATGCGCGCTTTACGCAGGGAGCGCCCCGAAGCGATCATGATCGAGGCGACCGTAAACCCCTCCGGCAGCTTGTGCAGGAGAATCGCGATGAAGACCAGGAGCCCAACCTTGGTGCTGACTAGAAAGGCTGCGGCAATCGAGACGCCGTCAAAGAAGGTGTGAATCAGAAGGCCGCCGATAGCCGTGTATGCGGCGGTCGGGCGGAGCACGGATTCGGGGTGCGTCTCGGCGCCGAAATGAAAGTGGGGCGTGATGGTGTGCTCAAAAAGCTGTATCAGGAGGTAGCCCGCCAGAAGCAGCGTCATCGCGCCGAGTACAGCCTGCGCAGAGGCTTCACCTGCGGCGTGCCCCTCCGTCCATATCTTGAAGGTCTCGGGGATGATCTCTATGAAAATTGCCGCCAGCATGAACCCGGCGCCGAGCGCGACTAGATATTTGAGAAAACGGTCGTCCTGGCGATGCACGCCCGAAGAGGCGAGCAGCAGTCCACCCACGATATTAGCCAGCGTCGCCAGCGCACCGAAAAGGAGAAGTCCACCAAAGCCCATGAGCGGTCAGTCTGCCTGTAACACGGATTCTAACTGATAGAGCGGCATGGCGCGCACTATACATGATGCGCCTCGCGCTTGGCTATCACGGATGGCTGGCGAAGAGGCCAGTCTGCGTCGGGAGAGACACACACGCGTGGCGGCAGGGGCCTTAAGTCCTCACGAACAACACCATTTGGTGCTTAAAATTCTCTGTTCCACACTGTTTTTTTATCTTGACAGCCTTAAAAGAGGGGCGTACTATGCGCGGCGGGTGGTAAAATGTGGTCGGAAGTGGGCTCATCTGAGCAGCTTGGAGCCGATCATTAAAGTTTTACTAGAAGTTTTAAGCACCTCTTGTCCCGTCCCGTCCGCCGAAACCCTATGTTGCGAGGAAATTACACGGCGCGAATCGATTCGAAGGGACGATTGAAAGTACCGACCCCATTTCGTCGCCAGATAGAGGAGAAGCACGGGACAGAGGTTTACGTGACGAGCCTGACAGGGGAGAGCGTACGCATTTATCCGCTGCCGGAATGGGAATCGATTGAGCAGCGCCTACAGCTTCTGCCTTCGATGGACCCGGCACGGCGCAAGTTCCTTGACCGCACCAACTATTACGGCCAACAGTCCACGATGGATGCGCAGGGCCGTGTCCTCATACACCCGCTGCTGCGTAAGAGCGCGGGAGTCTTCGGCTCTGTGGCGGTGCTCGGTTATTTGACGTACCTGGAGGTCTGGGAGCTGGAAAGATTCAGAGAGCGCCTGCTCGCAGACCCCTACACGGAAGAGGACGAGGCAGCGATTGCGCGCCTCGGCATTTAAAGAAGTAAGCAGTGAGGGGTAAGCAGTAAGCCGAAAGATTAACGCTCTTTGCACCTGGCATGAACATGAAGCTTTACGGACTCAACGTCGGGAATTATCAGGGCCTGCTGCTTACTGCTTACTGCTTACTGCTTGCTAAAAGTTCTTTGAACGAGATCACGGGGCGGTGGTGATGGCTGCGCTCATGGGGGGCATGGGCGCGCCCCATCGCCCCGTGCTGCTTCGAGAGACGATTGAATTGCTTAGGCCAGAGCATGGCGGGCTCTTTGTTGACGGCACGCTCGGTTTGGGAGGCCACAGCGAGGCGATCCTCGAAGCATCTCTTGATGCGCGTGTGATCGGCATCGACCGCGACCGCGAGGCGCTCCGTTGGGCAACAGAGCGCCTCGCGCGATACGGGACGCGCTTTCAGGCCGTGCATGCCAACTTCCGCGACATCGCGCAGGTCGTGCGGGAGGCGGGCGAGGCCGTGTTGAGCGGCGTGCTGGTTGATTTGGGCGTCTCGTCGCTTCAGTTTGACGACGCCGAGCGTGGGTTCAGCTTCCGGCATGATGCGCCGCTAGACATGCGCATGGATGCCGAAAGCGATGAAGAGACGGCAGCCGACTTGCTGGCGCGTCTGCCGGAAGAAGAGCTGGCGCGCATCATCTTTGAATACGGGGAGGAGCGACGTTCGCGCCGCATTGCCAGGTGGATCGTCGAGCGACGCGAGCGAGGCGAGCCCATCAAGGGGACGCGGGAACTGGCCGAGCTGGTCGCACGCGCCTACGGGTCGCGGCGTTCAGAGCACATTCACCCGGCGACGCGCACCTTTCAGGCTCTACGCATCGCCGTCAATGGCGAGCTGGCAGGTCTCGGCGAGTTCGTTGAAACGGCCATTGATCTTTTACAAGAGGACGGGCGCTTTGTGGCGATCAGCTTTCACTCGCTTGAAGATCGGATCATCAAGCGCAACCTCAGGCGTCTCGCAGGCCATTGCGAGTGTGACCGCCGCGTCCCTGTCTGTTCCTGCGGCGCGCGACGCGCTGTAGAGATTCTGACGCGCCGTCCCCTTCAACCTGACCAGTTGGAGATTGATGAAAACCCGCGTGCCCGCAGCGCCAAGCTGCGCGCGGCACGCAAACTCGGCGCAAGTTGATCGTTATTTGAAGTCCCCCGCCCACCCTTCTGTAGCACATAGCTTTAGATGATAAGGTCAAGACCGTAATGAAAAGATTGCCGCTGAATCAACCGAACTTCACCGTCCACCGCGAGCGTGACATGCGCGCGCTCGGGCGGCTCGCCTTCCTGCTCTTTTGCGGGCTCGTGCTCGCGGGTGGGTTCGTTTTCGCGGCGGGGCAGCACTTCGCTGCCGTCCGTTACGGCTATCAGAGCGAAGAGTTGCGCCGCGAGCGAGCGCAGCTTTTAGAGGAGCAGAGGCGACTCCTGTTGGCGCGCGAAGAGGCGACTTCGCCTGTCCGTCTGGAGAGCGCGGCGCGCGAGCTTGGAATGCAGGCGGTCGAGCCTGCGCAGATCGGCGTCGGCCAGCGCACGGGTGTTGAAGCCCTATCGCACCCTGTTTCCGCGCTCGTCAATACGTCCGCCTCGCTCAAACGTTAGAAGGGCGGGAGCGGCATCAGCCCGGGCTGATGCGGCGCACTCCACCGAAGTTAAAGAGGTCTCGGCACATACTCTCCGCCTTTTCGTGTCGCTGGCCGTCGAGTTTTCGTTCCAAGCATTCCAGTTCAGGCGCGGGGCGGTGGACGCGTAAACGCAGCTCGCGCTCGCAAGAGAGCCAGAGAAGAAGACAGCCCTTTGGATATGCCCACACGCTCCGCTTCAACATCGAAAGCACGCCCTGATAGATCGCGCCGCCGCGCGTGCATCGTCGCCTTTGCGCTGGCTCTGTGGATGCTTGCCATCGGGGCGCGGCTCGTCTACCTGCAAATCGAGGAGCGCGACTCGCTGGTCAAGCGCGCGCGCGAGCAGCAGCAGGACATGATCGGGACGAGCCCCTGGCGCGGGTTGGTGCTCGACAGAAAGGGGCGCGAGCTGGCGCGCAGCGTCGATACGGAATCATTTTTCGTCGTCCCCGGCGAGATTAAGAACGTGGAGGAGACGGTCGCGCGTCTTGCTTCCGTTAAAGAGACTGACGCGGCGGCGCTCACAGAGCGTTTGAAGCAGGCGCTCGTGGCGAATAAAAAGTTTGCCTGGCTGGCGCGTCAGCTCGAAGTGGAGGAGGCGGAAAAGATTCGCGCGCTCAAGCTGGAGGGCGTCTACTCGCTAAAGGAGCCGAAACGTTACTACCCGAACGGGACTTTGGCCTCTCACGTGCTCGGGTTCGTTGGCCTGGACGAAGTCGGCCTGGCGGGCGTCGAGCAGTCCTACAACGAGCGCATACGCGGCGAGGCTGGCAAAATCTTTGTCGAGACGGACGCGCGGCGGCGTCCTTACAGTAGCTTCGAGGTCGCGTCTCGTCCGGGGCAGTCGGTCGTGCTGACGATAGATCAGATGGTGCAATACCGGACGGAGCAGGCGCTGGCGGCGGCGGTCGAACGCTCGCAGGCCAAATCCGGCACGGCCATCGTGCTTGATCCGCACACGGGCGAAATACTGGCGCTCGCCAACGCGCCGTCGTTCGATCCGAACAACGCGCGCATGGCTACGGACACGGCGCGCATCAACGAGGCGCTTCAGAATATTTACGAGCCCGGCTCGACCTTCAAGATCGTCGCCTACTCGGCGGCCATCGAAGAGGGACTGGTCAAGCCAGATGATCGCATCGACTGCCAGATGGGCTCGATCACTGTGGCCGGGCGGCTCATCCACGATCATCACGCGTTCGGCTCGCTCACAGTCGCGGACGCGCTGGCGAAATCAAGCAACGTGGCGGCGATCAAGCTCGGACTCAAACTCGGCGACGAGCGTATGCACGACTACATCACGCGCTTCGGCTTCGGCTCGCGCACGGGCGTCGAGTTACCTGGCGAGACGGCGGGACTGGTGCGCGCGGTCACACGCTGGCAGCCATCCTCAATCGGCTCGATAGCGATGGGGCAGGAAGTCGGCGTCACGCCCGTGCAGATGGCTGCGGCCTTCGGCGCGCTCGCAAACGGCGGCGTGCGTGTTGCGCCGCATGTGGTGCGAGAGATTCGCGCGGCGGATGGGACGGCCCTGTTTCAAGCGACGCCGGAGGAGCGGCGTGTCGTCAGTACGGAGACGGCGCACGCCCTGCGCGGCATGCTTGAGGGCGTGACCCTGAACGGTACGGCCAAGCGTGCGCAGCTCGACGGCTACACGGCGGCGGGCAAGACCGGCACGGCGCAGAAGATCGACCCCGTCACTAAAACATATTCCAAGACCAGGTATATAGGCTCGTTCGTCGGCTTCGCGCCGGTCGAGAATCCGGCGGTCGTCATCATCGTCGTGATCGACGAGCCCCTGGGCGCTTATCACGGCGGCGACGTGGCCGCGCCTGTCTTTCGGGAGATCGCCGAACAGATTTTGCCTGACTTAAACGTCGCGCCCGACACTGTGTTGAAGTCCGCCCCTGACCTGATCGCCGGATCGAGAAGCGCTGCTGCCGAAGCTTTGGAGAACGCGCGTGAAAGGTCAGAGCACGAGACTGAAGAGCGAGAGGCAACGTGGCCGCAGGTTGCACAGAGCAGCGATGCGAGAGCGGGCGCGAGCGAGATCGTCTATGCGGTGGCGAGCGGTCGCGCCGTGTTGATGCCCGACCTGCGCGGGCGAAGCGTGCGCGATGCCGCGCGCGTCTGCGCTCAACTAGGATTGCAGTTAGAGGCTCGCGGCGAAGGTCGTGCTGTAAGACAGGAACCGGCGGCGGGCGCGGCGATAGAGGCCGGTCAGGTCATACGCATCGACTTCGGGAGAAGCGACTGAGGGAATTGCGGAATGCCGATTTCGGATTGCGGATTAATAAAACCAAGCCGCTCTCTTTTAATCCGCGATCCGCATTCCGAAATCCGCAATGATTATGGATGAGCACAATCATCACGGAACGAGGCAGAGGGTCATCGCCTGCCGTAAGCGTATGCGCCGCACGCGCGCGATGCAGAGGGAGACGGGGCAGGCGGAAGTTGAGAGGCCATCTGCTGCAAGTGATCGCGCAGGGCTTGACGAGAACGACGCGGATGCGGTCGAGACGATGGAAAATTTGAGTCCTGCGGGAGCAGTCGTTCCTCTCCAGAGGCGCACGCTTATGTCAGAGGTTGACCGCCGCCCCACCCTACGCGCAAGATGAAGCTACACGTCATATCTGAAGCGTAGGGAGTGAGAGAGTGAAAATAGGGGAAGCAGCGAGTTTGATGGGCGCTGAAGCTGTAGGAGCTACGAGCGCCGAGTTGTTTGACAAAGAGATCAAGGGCTTTTCGATTGATTCGCGGAGCATCGGCGAGGGCGAGCTGTTCTTCGCTTTATCGCAAGATGACTATACACGCGCCGGTTTCAACGGGACGTTCGTGGACGCGCACCGTTTCATCCCGCAGGCGTTCGAGCGCGGCGCAATCGCGGCGGTGGCGCGAGCCGATCACGTACACGCGGACGCTACGTTGCGGGCTGAAGGCCGCCGCCTGCTGCTCGTCGAAGATGCGATAGCGGCTCTACAGATGCTCGCGCGCCGTATCTATGAAGCCTGGGCGCGTCCCGTCGTCGGCATTACGGGCAGCGCAGGCAAGACGACGACGAAGGACTTGACCGCGCATGTGCTTGCACACAGTGGGCGGCGCGTTCTCAAGAGCGAGCGCAACTACAATAACGGCCTCGGGCTGCCGCTCTCGATCTTGCAGATGGTGACGGCCGGACGCAGCCCGGATCAGTTTGATATGGCCGTGCTGGAGATGGGCATGTCTTCGCCGACGGGCGAGATCGCGCGCCTTTGTCGTATTACGCCGCCGGATGTCGGCGTCGAGTTATGCGTCGCGCCGGCGCATCTTGAATACTTCGGGACGATTGAACGCATCGCCGAAGCGAAAGCGGAGCTGGTCGAAGGTCTCAAGCCGGGCGGCGTGGCCGTCCTGAATGCGGACGACCCGCTGGTCGCAGCGATGCGCGGCCTGCACGGGGGGCGCACGCTCACCTTCGGGATTGAGAACCAGGCGGATGTCATGGCGACTGGGATTAGAAGCGCCGCGCTCGGCCTTATACGTTTCACTTTGCGTACTCCCATGGGCGAAGCGAAGGCCAGCTTGCCAATGCCGGGCAGGCACAACCTGATGAATGCGCTCGCGGCCTCTGCGGTCGCGACCTGTTTCGGGATCGAGCCGGAAGAGATCGCGCAGGCACTCAAAACGGCTCGCGTTTCGGAGATGCGCGGCGAGGTGCTGGACTTCTCCGCAGGGTTTACAGTGGTGGATGATTCCTACAACTCCAACCCGCGCGCGCTCTTGAACATGGTGCGCACGCTCGTGGAAAGCGGCGCGGGCGCGAAGCGGCGCATAGTGGTCGCCGGTGAGATGCTGGAGTTGGGGCCGGAGAGCGTGCAGCTTCATAGAGAAACCGGGGAAGCGATTGCGCAAGCTGGAATTGATCTGCTGTGGGGCGTGCGCGGTCTGGCCGAAGAGTTGATTAAAGGAGCGCTTGAGGCAGGCATGAGCAGTGAAGCATTACGTTTCTTTAATAGCTCGGAAGATGCGGCCAGTGCGCTGCTTGAAGAGTTACGCGAGGATGATCTGGTTCTCATCAAGGGGTCGCGCGGTGTGAGGACGGACAAGATCGTCGGCGTGTTGAAGGAGCGTTTACCGCTGGTCGGTGCGGACGAGCGCGAGGGCGAGCGAGGTAGGCGAGCGCTGAACAGATGATCTACTACATCTTCTACGAGTTACTCTTCGAGCGTCTTAAAGATGGGGAATCTTATCTCGTCAAGGCGCTGAACGTCTTTCAGTACGTCACGTTTCGCACGGCCTACGCCTCGATCACGGCGCTGCTCATCTCGCTCGTCTTCGGCGGGCGCGTCATACAGGCTTTGAAGAACTGGAACGTCGGGCAGCAGATTCGCGAGGAAGGCCCGCAGGCGCACATGGCTAAGCGCGGCACGCCGACGATGGGCGGCGTGCTGATTATCGGCTCGGTCATCATCTCGACGCTGCTGTGGGCGCGGCTCTCCAGCGTTTACATCTGGATCGTGATGATTGCGACCGCCTGCTTTGCCGCCATTGGCTTTTCCGATGACTACGCGAAGATGGCGAAGCAGCGCAGCCTCGGCCTGACCGGCAAACAGAAGCTGGCCGCACAACTGGCTATCGCCATCGGCGTGTGGGCTGTGCTGTACTTCACCGGAAAGTATGCTTGGAACGTCAACATCCCGTTCTTCAAATTGACGTCCGAGCCAGCAGGCGTCAGTTACATAGGTCCCTGGCTCTACTCCGTCTTCATCATCATCGTCTTGCTCGGCGCATCGAACGCCGTGAATTTGACGGACGGACTGGACGGGTTGGCGATCAGCGTGACCTTCATCGCGATGACGGCGCTGACTGCCCTGACGTACATCATCGGCGACCAGCGTTTTTCGGGCTACCTGGGGCTCAACCATAACCCGGAGGTGGCGGAGTTGACGGTCTTTTGCGGCGCGATGGCGGGCGCCAGCCTCGGCTTTCTCTGGTACAACGCGCCGCCCGCAGAGGTTTTCATGGGCGATGTCGGAAGCCTCGCCATTGGCGGCGCAATCGGCACCATCGGCGTGCTCACCAAGCAGGAATTTGTGCTCCTGATGGTCGGCGGCGTCTTCGTCATAGAGGCGCTGTCGGTGATGTTGCAGGTCGCCTCTTTCAAGATGACCGGGCGGCGCATCTTCAAGATGTCGCCGCTCCATCATCATTTCGAGTTGCAGGGCTGGCGCGAATCGAAAGTCGTCTTTCGCTTTCTGATCCTCGCCATCTTGTTTGCGCTCTTGAGCCTTTCAACGCTCAAGCTGCGCTAGGAGCTTGTCCGTTGTCCGTGGTCACTTGTCAGTCGCATGTGCTGAATAAGCTGGCCGCCTGAAGATCAAATGTTCAGCTTGACCTAAGCTAACGACGGACAACGGACTACTGACCACGGACAAAGATGGATGTAGCGGGCAAAAAGGTGCTGGTGATCGGAGCAGGCCGGAGCGGCGTGGCGAGCGCGAGGTTTCTGGCGGCGCGGGGCGCGGTTGTGGCTCTGAATGACCGCAAGCCGGTCGAAGAGTGGACGGCTGATGCTGTGGCTCTCAAAAGTGAAGGTGTGGGTTGCCTGGGGGGCGATGTCCCGTCCTGGCTGCTGGATCAGATCGAGCTGGTGGTGTTGAGTCCCGGTGTGCCGAGCAAGAACATTCCGGCTCGCTATGCGGAGCGGGCGGGCGCTGAGGTGATCGGTGAGGTGGAGTTGGCCGCGCGCTTCTTGCGTGGCCGCGTCGTCGCCATCACGGGCACGAACGGAAAGACTACGACGACGACGCTCATCGGGGAGTTGTTGAAGGACGCGGGTCTTCAGGCGCAGGTCGGGGGCAATATCGGCACGCCGCTCATCTCGATGGTCGATTCGTCGCGTGAAGACGGGTGGACGGTGGCAGAGCTTTCGAGTTTCCAGCTTGAGACGATTGTCGATTTTCATCCGACGGTGGCGCTCGTTCTCAACGTGACGCCGAATCACATGGATCGCTATGAGCTGTTGACGGATTACGCGGCGGCGAAGCATCGCATCTTTCGCAACCAGACGGCAGGTGATGTCGCCATCCTCAACGCGGATGATGAGATCGTCTCAAGCTGGGCGCGCACTTTGCGAGCGCACGTGACGTTCTTCAGCGTCGAGCGCGAGCTGGACGAGGGGCTCTTCTTGCGGCGCGGGCGCGAGCTGGTTTCGCGCACCGTTGAAGGCGAGCGCGTGCTCGCCACGCGCGACGAGATGCAGTTGCGCGGGCTGCACAATGTGGAGAATGTGCTGGCGGCGCTCGCCGCCGGACTCGCTTGCGGCGCTGCACCGGAGTCCATGCGCGAGACGCTCAGGCGCTTCCGTCCGGTCGAGCATCGCCTTGAGCATGTGACAGAGATAGGCGGCGTCAAGTTCTACAACGACTCGAAGGCAACCAGCGTCGATGCGTGCGTCAAGGCGCTCGAAGCCTTCAAAGATGAGGCAGGCAAGGTCGTGCTGATCCTGGGCGGGCGCGGCAAGCAAGCGCCATATGCTCCGCTCGCGCCGCTCGTCAGGAGGCATGTGCGCAAGCTGATCCTGCTCGGTGAGGACGCAGCCACCATAGAGGGTGAGCTAAGCGGCACGTCACAGATTGAGCGTGCAGACGACATGCGCGACGCCGTCCGTCGCGCGTTCAAGGCGGCTGAGGCGGGCGACACAGTGCTCCTTGCTCCAGCCTGCGCCAGCTTCGACATGTTCAAAAGCTTCGAGCATCGCGGGCAAGTATTCAAAGAAGCGGTGGCGGAAATGAAGAATACGGAATACAGAACACAGAAGACAGGATGAGAGGCTGCGGCCAGCTCTTATTCTGTCTCCTGTATTCTAAATTCTAACTCCTGTTTCTATGGCAAGAAAATTACAGTTTGATCGATGGCTATTTGCGGCGACCGCCGGGCTCGCGCTGTTCGGCGTCGTGATGGTCTATAGCGCATCGGCGGTGATCGCCTCGCAGGAGAACGGCAATCAATATCATTACGTGGTCAGGCAGGGGATTTGGACGGGCATCGGGTTCATCGCCATGCTGGCGGCGATGCATTTTGATTACCAACGGCTCAGAGACAGGCGCGTCGTTTACGGGCTGCTCGCCGTGACGGTCGTGCTGCTGCTGGCTGTCTTCGCTTTCCCGCGCATCAACGGGGCGCACAGGTGGATCAAGCTCGCGGGCTTTTCAGTTCAGCCGTCGGAGTTGTCTAAGCTGACGGTCGTCATCTTCCTCGCCTATTTTCTGGAGAAGCGTGCGGGCGATGAAAGCTCTCTGATGCGCACCTTCGTGCCGTGCATGTTGGTCACAGGGGGCTTGGCGGTGCTGGTCGTGGCGGAGCCTGATCTGGGGACGGCTTTGATGCTGGCGGTGGCGTGCGCTGTGATCTGCTTCACGGCGGGTGTGCGCCTGCTGCATCTGGGGATGGCGGCGGCCCCTGCGCTCTTTGGCGTCGCCCTGTTGCTGCTCTTCGTGCCCTGGCGCATGCAGCGGCTCGTGACCTTCCTGAATCCCTGGGCTGATCCGCAGGACAAGGGATTTCAGGTGGTTCAATCTTTGATCGCGGTCGGCTCAGGCGGGCTCAACGGGCTGGGGTTCGCGCAAGGCAAGCAGAAGATGTTCTTTCTGCCGTTCGCCCATTCGGACTTCATCTTCGCCGTCATCAGCGAAGAGCTGGGGCTGCTGGGCGCGATGACGGTCGTGACCGTCTTCGGCATCTTCCTGTGGCGCGGGGCGCGTGCGGCGCTGCTTGCGCCGGACAGGTTCGGGATGCTGCTGGGAATCGGGATCGTCGCTCTCGTCGTCGCGCAGGCGCTCTTCAATATCAGCGTCGTGTTGTCGCTTGTGCCGACCAAGGGTATTCCGCTGCCGTTCATCTCGTACGGCGGGTCATCACTTGTGCCGACGCTGGTCGCGGCAGGGATACTGCTGAATATCTCGCAGTACGCGGGCAGCGGCATAGACGCGACGGGGTTAAGCAGCGGAGAGGCGGCGCGAAAGAAAGAGCTGCGTCGGCGCGGCATCTCCCCGACTTTGCATCTCGTGCGCGTGCCTTCGTCAACGAGGCCGGGGGAGCGAAGCTGAAGGCGATGCGCGTGCTTGTTGCCGCCGGAGGAACGGGCGGGCACATCTATCCGGGCATCGCGGTGGCGAAAGAAGTGATGCGCCGCGACCCCCTTTCGGAAGTCAGGTTCGTCGGGACGGCGCGAGGACTTGAGAAGCGGCTCGTGCCGCAGGCCGGTTTTGAACTTTCGCTCATTGAAAGCGCGGGACTCAAGAACGTCCCGCTGCTAGCGCGACTGCGCGGGCTCTGGCTGCTGCCGAAAAGCTTTCTCGCGGCGCGACGCCTGATACGCGAGTTTCGCCCGGACATCGTCGTCGGCGCGGGCGGCTACGTTTCGGGGCCGGTGCTCTTGATGGCCGCCCTGATGCGTGTCCCGACACTCGTCATGGAGTCGAACGCGCTGCCGGGCTGGACGAATCGCAGGCTGGCGCGCTTCGTAGACCGCGCGACCGTCTCGTTTGAAGCGGCGCTCCCTTACTTTCACGGCAAGGGAGTGGTGACTGGAAACCCTGTGCGCCGCGAGTTCTTTGAGATTCCGCCCAAGCGCCGCGACGCCGCACGCTTTTCCGTGCTCGTCTTCGGCGGCTCGCAGGGCGCGCACGCGATCAACGAAGCGATGATCGCTGCGCTCGCGCACCTAGAAGCCGAGCGCAAAGCTCTTTACATCACGCACCAGACGGGCGAAGCCGACTATGAGAAGGTGCGCGCGGGGTACGTGGACGCGGGCTGGGGCGAGAATGCTGATGTGCGGCGCTACATAGACGATATGGTCGCACTCTTTGCCAGCACGGATTTGATCGTCTGCCGCGCCGGAGCAACGACGAGCGCCGAGCTGGTGGCGGCGGGCAAGGCTGCGATCATGATCCCTTTCCCCTTCGCGGCGGATGATCACCAGCGCAAGAACGCGGAAGCCCTCGAAGCGGCGGGCGCGGCGCGCATGATCTTGCAGCAGGAGTTGACAGGCGAACGTCTCGCCAGCGAAATTACGCGACTCGTCCGAGCGCCGGACGAAGTCACACGCATGGAAGAGGCCAGCCGCAAGCTCGCGCGCGGCGACGCGGCTGCAGCAACGGTGGAGTTAATGGAAGGGATGGTAAGTAGACAGTAGACAGTAGTCAGTAGCCAGTAGAAAAACCGCAGTGTCGGCTACGTAACCTTTTATGATTGAGATGGACTTCATCAACCACAACATCGGATTTTCTTTCCTACTGACTACTGACTACTCTCTACTGTCTACTTGAATTATGTTTCGTCGCATTCAACACATTCATTTCGTCGGCATCGGCGGCATCGGCATGTCCGGTATCGCGGAGGTGCTGTCGAATCTTGGCTTCCGCGTGTCGGGCTCTGATCTGAAAAGCTCGTATGTGACGGAGCGTTTGCAGAAGATGGGTGTTGAATTCACGGAGGGGCACAGCGCGGAAAACGTCGGGGACGTGGACGTGGTGGTTCGTTCGACCGCCGTGCGCGAAGATAATCCAGAGGTGGTGGAGGCCAGACGGCGCTCGATTCCGGTCATCCCCCGCGCGGAGATGCTGGCGGAGTTGATGCGTTTGAAGCCGCACTCGGTCGCCGTCGCAGGCTCGCACGGGAAGACGACCACGACTTCGATGGTCGCGGCGGTTTTGGGACGCGCAGAGCTTGATCCGACCGTGGTAGTGGGCGGCGTCGTCGGGGCCTTCGGCTCGAATGCCAGGTTGGGCAAGAGCGACTTGATGGTGGTCGAAGCTGATGAAAGCGACCGCTCGTTCCTGATGCTCACGCCGACCATCGCCGTGGTGACTAACATCGACCGTGAGCACATGGATTACTACGACGACATGAACGACGTGCGCGATTGCTTCAAGGATTTCGTCAACAAGGTCCCGTTCTACGGCGCAGCCGTGCTCTGTCTGGACGATCCGCACGTCCAGGCAGTGATCCCGGATGTCAAACGCCGCCGCGTGACCTACGGGCTCAGCGCGCAGGCGGACATCTCTGCGCACGGGATTCGTTTCAATCACGGGTTCGGCTCAAGCTTTACGGTCTGGCGTGGGAATGAAGTCATCGGCGATGTCAGTTTGCGCGTGCCCGGCCTGCACAACGTCTACAACTCGCTGGCGGCCATCGCCGTCGGCTTCGAGCTGGAAGTATCGTTTGCGCTCATCGCGGAAGCCCTCGCCAACTTTACAAACGCGGATCGTCGTTTTCAGTTCAAAGGTGAAGAGGCAGGCGTGCTCATCGTGGACGATTACGCTCATCATCCGACGGAGATCAAAGCGACGCTCGCCGCCTCCAAGATCGGCGCGAATGGCCGTCGCATCGTCGTCCTCTTTCAGCCGCACCGCTACAGCCGCACGAAAGACCAGATGGAAGAGTTCGCGCGCTCGTTCAATAACGCCGACGTGCTGTTTGTCACGGACATCTATGCGGCGAGCGAAGACCCGATCGAGGGCGTCACGTCCACAGTCCTGACGGAGGCGATCAAGCGCTACGGCCATAAGAACGCCAACTACATAGGGGCGCTCGACGGCGCGGCGGACATCCTGCGCGACCAGGTGAGAGAAGGCGACATGGTGATTACGCTCGGCGCGGGGCCGGTCTATCGCGCGGGCGAACAACTGCTCACGCTCTTGCGTGGCCGGGGTGAAGCACGAGCGGGGTAAGCTTTTTATGCCAGTGGAAGCGGAAAATAGATTGAGCCTGAAAGAGCGCGATGCGTTGATTGAAGAGATGGCGGCGCGCCTCGGCGTGCGCGTAGAGCGTGGGCGTCGCTTTGCGGAATTGACTTCCCTGCGTGTGGGCGGGGCGATTGACTGGGTCATTTCACCTCAAACGGAAGAGCAGGCGGCGGCTACTGTTTATGAGTTGGAGAAGGCCGGGATTCCCTGGCGGGCGCTCGGCTCCGGAAGCAACGTGCTCGCAGACGACCGCGATCATCATTACGTTGTCGTCAGCCTGAAGGGGTTGAAGGGAGAAGCGCATTTTGAGGGCGAGCGCGTCTCCGTCAGCGCGGGCTACTCTCTGCCGCGCCTCTGTATCGACGCAGGAAGGCGTGGGCTCTCAGGCATCGAGGGGTTAGGCGGCATTCCGGGTACGGTCGGCGGCGCGTTGTGGATGAATGCGGGCGCTTACGGTCACGAGATCGGAACAGTCACGGAAATAGTGAGGGTCGCGCGGGATGGACGCGTGGTGGAAGTGCCAGGAAGCTCCGTCGAATGGAACTATCGCCGCACCTCTTTTCGTGAGGGCGAGCTTTTGCTCGGCTGCACGCTTCATTTGCGCCCGGACGATCCCGAAAAGATCAAGCAGCGGATGGGGGAAGCGAAGAACAAGCGTCTTGCCACGCAGCCGCACGGCTCGCGTAGCGCCGGATGCTTCTTCAAAAATCCGCCGGGAAGCCCTGTCGGCACAGGCAAGATCATAGACGAGATGGGCATGAAGGGTCAGCGTCGGGGCGGCGCGATTGTTTCGCCCATTCACGCGAACTTCATCGTCACGGAAGGTGAGAATGCGCAGGCTTCAGATGCCCTGGCGCTCGCTGAAGAGATCAGAGAGCGCGTCCGCGCCGAGCACGGGATAGAACTGGAGTACGAAGTGGAACTGTGGAGTGCTGAAGAAGGGAGTCTGGAGTCTGAAGTCGAGAGTCCGGAGTCAAAAGAAAAACCGGCTTCTGACTCTGGACTCCAGACTCCAGACTCCAGACTCGAAACTGCGGAGAAGGAAGAGAAATCTTGAGAGAGCAGGTCGTCACACCCAGAGCTTCAGCGCGGGGCGCAGTATCGGATAAAGCGCGCTCAGGCGGAATCACACAGCGCCCTGCGCGGCGCGAGCGCGGCGCTGCCGGTGCGCGCAGTGGAACGCTGCGCAAGGTGCTCGGCCTGATGCCGCTGATCACTCGCATCACGCTCGCAACCCTTGCGGGTGTGCTCATCTTCGCCGGTTATCGCGCCGCAGCCTCCGCCTCCTTCTTCCAGGCTCGCAGCGTCGATGTGAGCGGCGCAACGCGCGCGTCCGCAGATGAGATCAAACGTGTCGTTCGTCGCCACGCGGCGCACACGGGCGTCTGGCGTGCAGACCTCGCGGCCATCAGCCGTGAGCTTGAAGGAGTCGCCTGGGTGCGCAGCGCCGTCGTCTCGCGAGTCTTGCCTGACGGCCTGCGCGTCCGCGTCACAGAGCGCGTGCCGCGCGCCGTGGTGCGCATGGCGGCGGGTCGCCTCGTCTGGGTGGATGAAGACGCCGTGAGCCTCGACGCGGTCTCGCCTACAGATCAGATGCCAGCCTTTTTCATACGCGGCTGGGACGAGAGCGGAACAGATGCGGCGCGTGCTGAGAACCACGAGCGCATGGAAAAATATCTTGAGATGTCGCGCGAGTGGGAGGCGGCAAAACTGGTCGAGCGCGTCAGTGAAGTGAACCTCATCGACGTGCGAGATGTGCGCGCGCAGCTCGCAGGCGATGACGCACAGATCGAAGTGCGCCTGGGCTCGAAAGACTTCGGCAAGCGGCTGGGCAATGCTTTGAAGGTGCTGGACGAACAGAGGGGCACGCCGCGCGCCGCCTCCATCACCTATTTGGACGCGACTCTGGAACGCCGCGTCATCGTCGGCTTCAGCTCCGGCGCACAGGCTTCCAGCGAAAGCGAGGAAACTCTCGACAATGCGGAAGCGGAGAGCGCGCGCTTGAACGTGCGCGAGCCGGAGAGTAGAGAGAAGAGGAACATAAAGAAGGAAGCCAGAGACAAGCCTGCGCGCAAGGAGAGCGATCAGAAACGGAAAAAAGAGCGCGCCAAAAAAGAGGCGGGAGGCGATGAACCGAAGACGCAGACACGTCCGCGTCGGGTGGGATAAAATTTCGAGTTTCGAGTTACGAGTTAGAAGAAAGGGTTTTTGAACTCGAAACCCGAAACTCAAAACCGGAGTTGAGCGGAGCGAAACGAGATGGCTAAACGCGCGTCACACACAGTCGGCCTCGATATAGGGACGAGCAAGGTGACGTGTATTGTCGGCGAGTCGGGCGACAATGGTGCGCTGGACATCGTCGGCATCGGCGAGGCGGAGGCGCGTGGCCTGCGTAAAGGCGTGATCGTCAACCCCGAAGCGGCTGTCGATGCCATCAAGCGAGCAGTCGAAGATGCGGAGAGGATGAGCGGGCTTGAGACAGAAGAGGTGACAATCAATCTCGCGGGCTCGCACATCATGGGTTTCAACGGGCAGGCGATTGTCGCCGTTTCCGGTCGCGACCGTGAAATCACGCCCGACGATGTGCGCCGCGCCATTGATTCAGCTTGCGCAATTCAACTCCCTGCGGGGCGCGAGATCGTTGACCGCCTGCCGCAAGAGTTCATCGTTGACGATCAGGACGGCATCAACGACCCCGTAGGCATGATCGGCGCCCGTCTGGCCGTCAAAGTTCATATCGTCACGAGCCCCGTCACGGCGCGGCAGAACGCGATCAATGCCGTCAACCGCGCCGGACTGGTTGTCGCCGATATGGTGCTTGAACAGTTGGCCGCCGCCGAAGCCTCTTTGACGGAAGACGACAAAGAGTTTGGCGCAGCCCTCGTAGACATCGGGGCGGAGACGACGGGACTGATTATCTACCAACGCGGTGCTGTGCAGCACACGGCGGTGTTTGCCCTGGGCGGCTCGCATTTTACGAACGACATCGCGTTTGGCTTGCGCACCCCCATCCCCGAAGCCGAAAAGATCAAGCGGACTGTGGGCTGCGCTTCGTCTGCTTCCCTCAACGAGATGGAGCGCGGCGAACTGGTCGAAGTGCCGTCTGTGGGCGGGCGGGCTCCGCGCCAACTGTCGCGCCAGATTCTGTGCGACATCCTGCAACCGCGCGCCGAAGAGGTCTTGATGCACGTCGCCGACGAGATCAAGGATTCCGGCTGGGAGCGCCAGTTGTCTAGCGGGGTGGTGCTGACAGGAGGCGGCGCTCTCCTAGACGGCATGCCCGAAATCGCCGAGCAGGTCTTTGATGCGCCGGTGCGCTTAGGGTATCCCGAACGCGACCGTTTCGGAGGTCTCATCGAGGACATACAGAGCCCCGGATGGGCTGCTGCCGCCGGATTATCCCTGGTGGCGCAGCGCGCCCAGAGCATGGATGGGCGTGCAGGGGCCGCGCGACGTGGGTCGGCAGGCCGCCTGACGCATTTCGTTTCAAAATTTCGTAATCGTTTTAGTGGTATTTTCTGACAAGTTGTTGTATGCTGCCCCGCCAGTAGGCACAAGATGTAGTCCGCAATATATAGGTGCCCCCGGCGTGATCAGCCCAATATAGACGAAAGATGGCTTTGGAAGCCCCGGAGCTTCCGAAAGAGAGGATCGACAATATGACACCGGAAGGCCGTCAACCGGGCAATGGCATTAATATTTACATCGATGACGACCCGCCCATCACCGGAGCACGCATTAAAGTGATAGGGATTGGCGGCGGAGGTGGCAATGCCGTCAATCGCATGATCGAATCCGGTATTGAAGGCATTGAGTTTGTGGTCGCCAACACAGACCTGCAAGCCTTGAAGCGCTCGCGCGCGCCGATCAAGATTCAGCTCGGAGGCCGTCTCACCAAGGGGCTCGGCGCGGGCGCTAATCCGACCATCGGTCGCGATGCCGCGCTTGAAGATACCGAGAAGATCATCGAAGTGCTCGAAGGCGCGGACATGGTCTTTGTGACGACGGGCCTCGGCGGCGGCACGGGCACAGGCGCCGCCCCAATCGTCGCGAGCCTCGCCACCGAATTAAACGCGCTGACTGTGGCGGTCGTGACCAAGCCCTTCCATTTCGAGGGACGCCGCCGCATGCAGCAGGCCGAGCAGGGATTGCGTGAGCTGCGCGAGTGTGTTGACACGGTGATAACGATCCCGAACGAGCGTCTGCTTCATACGGTTGAACGTGGCGTGTCGCTTTCGGATTCCTTCAAGGTCGCAGACGACGTGCTCAGGCAGGCCGTGCAGGGCATCTCAGACCTCATCACCGTGCCTGGCCTGATCAATCTTGATTTTGCAGATGTCAAGGCGATCATGGCGGGGATGGGGTTGGCCTTGATGGGCGCGGGGCGCGCCTCGGGCGAGCATCGCGCGATGGAAGCGACACAGCAGGCCATCTCGAGTCCCTTGCTGGAAGAGGCGACGATTGAGGGCGCGAAGGGCGTGCTCATCAATATCACTGGCGGGCCAGACCTGACGCTCTTTGAAGTCAACGAAGCCTCTTCGATCATACGCGAGGCGGCGGACGATGACGCCAATATCATCTTCGGCGCGGTGATTGACGAGACGATGCGCGACGAGATGAAGATCACAGTCATCGCCACGGGCTTCGATAAGGAGATTGCGACGACCGGCACGACGGGCATGGGCGACGCTCAGCTACCCACCTCACAGCCGCGCTACACACAGAGACCGGGCGATGATCTGTCTCGCGCCGCGACCAACAATGCGCGCGGCGGGGATGATCTGGACGTACCGACTTTTATTCGCAAGAAAGCGGACTAAAAAGAGTAGACAGTAGACAGCAGACAGTAGTCAGTAGAAAAAAAGGCAACGGCTTTTCTTTTCCTACTGACTACTGTCTACTCCCTTTCCAGATTGCCTTTTTATCTGGTCTCGTGTAGCATGTCGCCCATTCCTTGCAGGATTTCCATTACGGATCATAAACGGTTCTCTCCTTGAATGGCCGCAGCCTGCGAGAGTCGTAAGCGGGTTCACGTCCGCTCCAGTCGCGCCTGGGTCTCGGCGCCGGACGCGTTGCCCACACATAAACCCACTCGACGGTGGAGGAAGAAAATTACAGTGAATCGCAAACTCATAAGAACGACATTGGCAGAGATTAAAGGAAAGGGACGCGACACGTCTCAACCAAAAGAACGCACCAACGGTGCTCCATCTCGCTCTTCGAGCGGTGACAATAGTGGCCCCCGTGAACGCTCCTCGATGTCGCCATCGTCCTCCGTGCAGGTGCGCAAACGCATCCCCCCTCCGATGGAGACCAACGCCGAAATCTTCTACTATAAGAAGCAGATCGACGCGCATACGCCGATGATCATCGTCCTCATGGATGGTGAGGAGATTGAAGGGACGATCGAGTGGTACGATAAGGGTGCGCTAAAGGTCAATCGCAAGTCGGCTCCGAATCTGCTGGTGCTCAAGCGCCACATCAAATACATGTATAAGGCCGACGAGCGCGAGGCAACCTGAAAGAGCGCGCCCCCGGTCAGCCTCGTCCTTACTTAAGTGCCCGCGTGCCTGGCTGAAGATTTTTCATTATCTTCTCGGATGAAGCGCGCCGCCATGACAGTGTTGCCGCACAACTCGTCCCACGCCGGAGCGCACCGCCAGAAGCAGAGACTTCCGCGCATCGGGATTACGATGGGAGACCCGGCAGGCATCGGCCCGGAGGTCGTCCTCAAGGCCGTCGCCGAAGAAGAGGTGCAGCGCGTGTGCGCACCTCTCATCATCGGCGACGCGCAACTTCTGGCACACACGGCGCGCACGCTTGATCTCGTCTCAGGCTACGACATCATACGTCGCGGCGAGCCTCTGCCGGAGCAGTTTGTCGGCCCCCTCATCTTTCATCTGGATAACATCAGCGGGTATATCGAGCCGGGAATCGAATCGGGCGCGGCGGGAAAGGCTGCCGCCGGATACATAGAGGCGGCGGTCGAGCTGTGCGCCGCAGGCCATATAGACGCGATTGCGACCGCACCCATCAACAAACGCTCGCTCTTTCTGGGGGGATACAGCTTTCCCGGCCACACGGAGTTCCTGGCTCATCTGACGGGCGCGGAAGAGTATGCCATGGCCTTCGTCGCATCGAACCTGCGCATCGTACTGCTTTCAACTCACGTGCCGCTCTCGGAAGCGATCCGGTTGGTCGAGCGCGACCGGCTCGTGCGTGTGATCCATCTGGCGCACAGAGAGTTAAAGCGCTGGGGGATCGAACGCCCGCGCCTGGCCGTCGCCGCGCTCAATCCGCACGGAGCCGAAGGCGGGTTGTTCGGCGTCGAGGAGGCTTCGGAGATCGTTCCGGCGGTCGAAGCGTGTCGCGGTGTAGATGACATGAATGTGTCGGGTCCTTTTTCCGCTGACACTGTCTTCCTGCGCGCCGCGCGCGGCGAGTTTGACGGAGTCATTTCGTGTTACCATGACCAGGCGATGATCCCCGTCAAATGCCTGTCGTTTGGCGAGGCCGTCAACGTCACGATTGGCTTGCCTTTCATACGCACGTCCGTTGATCACGGGACGGCCTTCGATATTGCGGGCAAGGGGCTGGCCGAACATTCGAGTATGGTGGCGGCGATCACTCTAGCCGCCGAGCTATCAACACGCGCAGACGAATCAAGTCGAGCCGTCGAAGCATAATCAGGGAGCTATTGTAATGGCAGCGCAAAATCCTCAGGCCTCACGTCGCATCCTCGTCGCTGATGATGATCCGGCGATCCTGCGCCTGGTCACGGCGATTGTCGAGAAGGAAGGCTATACGGTGGTGCCTGCGCGCGACGGGCGCGAGGCCTACAAGTTGCTACAGGATGACGCCAACTTCATCGCGGGCATCTTCGATGTCGTGATGCCGCACATCCAGGGGCCTGAGCTGGTGCGCTACATGCGTACGGAGAAACGGCTCATGCGCATCCCCGTCATGATGATGACCGCCGAGCAGAACCCGAAGCTCTCCTCCGACAGCTTCGCCGCCGGCGCAGTCGTCTTTCTGCCAAAGCCCTTCACGACTGCTCAGCTTCAGATCATGCTGCGGATGCTGATTAGCAAAGCGGGCGGGTAACAGCTCTGCATGGACGGAAAAACCTTAAACGCAAAGGACGCGAAGGTGAAGACGCAAAGAGCGCTAAGAACAGTTTCCTTTGCGTCTTCCTCCTTTGCGTCCTTTGCGTTTAAATCTCTTCCCTTCCTGAAACTCAATTTAGGAGAACGCGTATGAGCCGACGAATACGATTGCTGATCCTGATGGTTATTAGTATGTGCACGGTTGTAGCGCTCAATTACGCGCAGGCCGCAGCAGACTTGAGCGCGGGAGAGGCGCGCCGCCTGATTGCGCGCATGGCTGGCATAGAGTTGCCTTCTAATGCGGTGCGTGTCAGAGAGGTTTCGTCTCTGGGGTCGTCAGCGGTCGTCACGGCGCAGGTCGAGACGGCGTTTCGCTTTGCGCGCGGCGAGGATGGGAAGTGGCGCGTCGCGGAGATCAGGACGGGCGATAACCGTTGGGAGGACATAGATATGATCGCGCGCGCCGTCAATGGTCAAAAGGTGGAGAGAGCGCGCGCCGAGCTTGAAACTATTGTGACGGCGCTCGAAGCCTACAGGCGCGAGCGTGGCTTCTATGTCGCCGCCGATACGGAAGCATCGCTCATAGACCATCTCACTCCGGGCTATCTGGCGCGCGTCATACGCGTCGATCCCTGGCATCGCCCATACCAGTATGAAGGCACACGCGAGCGCTTCACCCTGCGCTCGACAGGGGTTGATGGCACGCCCAACACGCCCGACGATGTCGTCGTCAGCAATAGATAACAGGCTCTAAAGAAAACTTAACCACCGCAGACACCGCAGACACAGAGGAGAAGAAGAAATAGAAACAGATCACCGTCTCATCAATCTATCAAAGTTTTCTCTGTGTCTGCGGTGTCTGCGGTGGTGATTCCCTGGTTTTATGAAGCATTCTATACGGTCTGAAAAGGCACGCACCAGCGATTTGAAAACGAAAACCATCTATCGAAAATCGTAAATCTAAAATCCTCTTGACTCGCTTGTGTGGCGGGTGTTAGGTTTCGAATGTGGCACGTTATCCAGGCAAGCTGCCGATTCCCTGCCACATGCCCCGCGCCGTCTCGCGCTTTCATGCTACAGCGCAAATCCTCGGCAAAATGGCGCTCGCCTCAATATAAAGGAGTACGGTTTTGGTATCGGGACGCAAAATGTTGCTCGCGGATGATTCGATCACGATTCAAAAAGTGGTCGATCTGACCTTTGCCGACGAAGGCATGCAGGTGACGACTGTGAGCAATGGCGAGCAGGCTATCGAAAAGCTCGAAGAGGTTGCGCCCGACATCGTGCTCGCGGATGTCTTCATGCCGGGACGCAACGGCTACGAAGTCTGCGAGCATATCAAGCGGAACGAACGGTTCCGTCACATTCCAGTCATGCTTCTCGTCGGATCGTTCGAGCCGTTCGACGAGGCGGAGGCGCGCAGAGTTGGCGCGGATGATTTCTTGACCAAGCCTTTTCAATCAATACGACAACTTGTCAATAAAGTGGGCGCGCTGTTGAGCGGAGCAGCGGAAGATGACGCGACGACCGAGGATTTGAAGCTGCCGGAAGCAGCCGCGCGCGCCGAGAGCCAGAAGAAGAGCGCCGCACCGACCGAGCTGTCAATGGCCGACACCGCGCCGCTTCCACAGATCAAGGACGGGGCTGCGTCGGCACAGGCGAGCGATGCGCCAGCCGGGCACGCCCAATTTGATGATGAGATGATCGAGACCGCGCCCGCCAGCAGTTTCAGCGGCGCGGACACGGAGCGATTAATGCAACCGACCGCGCCGCTCACAGCCTCTGAGTTTGAAGAGCTGAGAGTCGTTCCTCAAGAAGCGAAGATCAAACAGGCTGCCGAAGTGGCTCCCGGCCAGATGCAGGAGACGGTACAAAATTTCTCTTTCGAAGAGCGCGAAGCATCTTCACCACAGAAGAGCGAGCCCGCGCCATCTGCGCCCTCCATGGCGCAGGCCGTGGCAGCCGACGAGGCGCTCCTCGACCTCGGCGACATCGAACCGCCCTCGGCTGCTGCTGCTGAAGCAGACGACTTTATTCTCGACCTGATGGATGAAACGCCTGTGCGGCCATCGTCCGCTCCAGCTTCAGACACCGCTACTGCCGCCGCCGCCGCGCCGCTCGTAGATGAGATGAGCGAGGAGACGCTCTTCGATTATCAGGAAGAGATGGTCGAGGCCACGCCGCAGGTCGAAGAGTTTGCCGAAGCTCAGACCACTATTGAAGAGCAGCCAGCGGAGCTGACGACGACTTGGGAACCGGCTGATGTTGAAGTAGCCGGTGGTAACACTTTGGTTGAAGAAGCCGCGCCGCAGATGACAGACCCGGCGCTGGCACTTCAAGAGACGCAGGGAGCACCGTCAGCCGCAGCTTTGACAGAGTGGCCGCAGGCGGCGGAAACTTCCCTGGCGGAGACGATGGCCTCTCCCGTTGACGGCAATGAGCCGATTGGGACAGCAGGCAGTAGTTCTTCCGCGAGCGCCGCTTCTCAGATCACGCTTGAGCAGTTGTCTCCAGAGGTGATCGAAGCAATCGCGCGCCGCGTCGTCGAACAGCTTTCCGAAAAGGTCGTCGAGGAGATCGCCTGGGAAGTCGTCCCCCAACTGGCAGAGCTTCTCATCAAGCGAAAGCTGGAAGAGGAAAAACAGTAGACAGTAGACAGTCGTCAGTAGTCAGTAGCCGCCAGCTTTCACCTTGACATGAAAACTGGCGGCTCTTGCTTTACAATGGCTCCTCGGTACAACTGAAAGCTCAAGATTGATGACCAACTACTGTCTACAGACTACTGTTTACTGACTACTTTTTTATGGACATCCCGAAAACTTATGATCCGAAGCAGGCCGAGCAGCGTCATTACGAGCGCTGGGAGAAAGCGGGCTGCTTCGCACCGGAGATCAATCGAGACCCACACGCCCCCGTCTTCTCTATAGTCATTCCGCCGCCCAACGTTACGGGCTCGCTCCACATGGGGCACGCGCTTCAGCACACCCTGATGGACGTGATGACGCGCCATAAGCGGATGTGCGGCTACAGGACGCTGTGGCTGCCGGGGCAGGATCACGCGGGCATCTCGACACAGAAGGTCGTCAGCGACCAGTTGGAGAAAGAGGGGCTCTCGCGCCACGACCTCGGGCGCGAGAAGTTCATCGAGCGCGTCTGGCGATGGCGACACGAGTCGGGCGGGCAAATCCTTCAACAGATGCGGCGCGAGGGAGCAAGTGTGGATTGGTCGCGCGAGCGCTTCACGATGGACGAAGGATTGTCGCGCGCCGTGCGCGAAGTCTTCGTGCGTCTCTACGAAGAGGGAATGATCTATCGCGGCGAGCGGATCGTCAACTGGTGCCCGAACGATCAGACGGTGCTCTCCGATCTGGAAGTCGCGAAAGTGGCACGGGCTGGCAAGCTCTACTATCTACAGTATCCGGTCAAGACAAATGATGGCGAGCGCCGCCACATCACCGTCGCGACCACGCGCCCGGAAACGATGCTCGGCGATACGGCTGTCGCGGTTAATCCTTTGGATGAGCGTTACCGCGACCTGGTCGGCGCAAAACTCATCTTGCCGCTCACGGATCGCTTGATTCCGGTCATCGCAGATGAGTTCGTAGACCCTGAGTTCGGCACTGGCGCGGTCAAGGTGACGCCCGCACACGATCCCAACGATTACGAGATGGGCGTGCGCCACGATCTGCCGCAGGTCGTCGTGATAGACCAGCACGCGCTCATGACGGAAGCCGCAGGGAAGGGGTTCTTCGGCCTCGATCGCTACAAGGCGCGCGAAAAGGTGGTCGAAAACTTTGAAACATTGGGACTGCTGGAAAAGGTGATCGACTACGAATTCTCGATCTCGACCTGCGAGCGCTGCCACCAGGTGATAGAGCCCTTGATCTCGACGCAGTGGTTCTGTCGCATGGACGAGATGCGCGATCTGGCACTCGGTCTCATGGGGCGAGAGAAGAAGCCGCGCTTCTCGCCGGAGGTTCCCTACGAGAAGGTCTACACGAGCTGGCTCGAAAACCTGCGCGACTGGACGATCTCGCGCCAACTCTGGTGGGGACATCAGATTCCCGCATGGTATGACAAAGAGGGCAACGTGTACGTCGCACGCAGCGTGGAAGAGGCGCGCGCGAAGGCGGGCACGGACGAACTTGAGCAAGACCCGGACGTGCTCGACACCTGGTTCTCGTCCGCCCTGTGGCCTTTTTCGACGCTCGGCTGGCCGGACGAGACAGACGATCTCAAGACCTACTATCCCACCTCCGTGCTCGTCACAGGCCGCGACATCATCTTCCTGTGGGTGTCGCGCATGGTCATGACCGGCATGAAGTTCATGTCTGAGACGCCCTTTCATGACGTTGTAATTACGGGAACGGTGCTCGACAAACACGGGCAGCGGATGTCGAAGACGAAACGCAACGGCGTCGATCCCCTGGACATCTTCGACAAGTACGGCGTCGACGCGACGCGCGTCGCGCTCTCAGCCGCAGGCGCGGGCACAGACATACGCTGGAACGACAACCAGGTCGAGCCCTATCGCAACTTCGCCAACAAAATATGGAACGCCGCGCGCTTCTGCCTGCTCAATTCGGAGGGCGCTCGGGTGAGCCCTGAAGCATTGCGGGCTGCTGAAGGGTTGGCGCTTCATGATCGCTGGATACTTTCGCGTCTTAACCGTACGGCGCGCGATGTGAGCCAGGCGATTGGCGAGTACCAGTTCCACGAAGCGGTGCAGACTCTCTATCACTTCTTCTGGGATGACTTCTGCGACTGGTACATAGAGTTGAGCAAGTGGGACGTGACCGCAGAGCAGACTTCAGCCGGGCGCGACTGCGCGCGCACACGTCTCATCTCGGTGCTCGAACAGGCGCTACGGCTCTTGCACCCCTTCATGCCCTACATCACGGAAGAGTTGTGGCAGCGTTTGCCCGGCGTGAGTGAAGGGCTCTTGCACGAAGCCTACGGCGGAAGCGAAGCGACCATCATGCTCACAGCTTATCCACAGGGTAACAGGGAGGCGATAGACGAGCGCGCCGAGTGGGAGATGCAAATGGTAATCGACCTCATCTCGCGCGTGCGCAACATACGCGCCGAGATGAACATCAAGCCGTCCGAGCGCGTGCGCCTGCTGGTCGGCGCTGGTGAAGAGAAGCTCCGAGAAGTGTTCGCTGCGAACACGGATCAGATCGCGCGTCTCGCTCGCGCTTCTGAGATCACGGTGAGAGAGCGCCTGGACGCGCCGCGCGCCTCTGCTCGCGCAGTGCTTTCGGGCGGTGCAGAAGTGGCCGTGCCGCTCGAAGGCTTGATTGATTTCGCGCAGGAGAGGGCGCGGCTTGAGCGCGAGCGCGATAAGTTGCAGAAAGAGGCGGCGCGGCTCGACGCGCAGCTTGCCAACCCGCAGTTTACAGAGCGCGCGCCAGCCGAAAAGGTGAACGAGCTGAGGGAGCGCCTCGCGGACATCACAGGGCGCTTGCGTGCGCTCTCCGAGACGTTGGAGGCGCTCAGATGAACTGGCTTGACGAAGGCGCGCTCTTCTCCCAGATCGGCGCATTCCTCGCGGAAGACCTCGGGCGCGGCGACATCACGACGCAGTCTACTGTCGTGCGCAACGCGCGTGCACGCGGGCGCTTTCTGGCGAAAGAGAAGATGGTCGTCGCCGGTCTGGAAGCGGCGGAGGCAGTCTTCTCCACGCTCGACTCGCAGCAGCAGATCGAAGCTTTCGCTTCGGATGGCGACGAGGTTGAGGCCGGAAAGGTCATCGCGCGCACGAGCGGCTTCGCGGATGTCCTGCTGGCGGGAGAACGCGTCGCGCTCAACCTCCTTCAACGTCTTTCGGGCATCGCCACGCTGACCCGCCAGTACGTGCAAGCCGTCGAAGGCACACGCGCACAGATCGTCGATACGCGCAAGACGACGCCGGGTTTGCGTATGCTTGAAAAATATGCGGTGCTCTCGGGCGGCGGGCGCAACCATCGCTTCGGGCTCGACGACGGCGTGCTCATTAAAGACAATCACATCGCGCTCGCGGGCGGCGTTGCCTCCGCCGTCGAGGGGGCGCGCGAACGTGTCGGGCATCTACATAAGATAGAGGTAGAGGTCTCCAACGAGCGCGACCTGCGCGAGGCTTTAGCGCACGGGGCAGACATCATCCTGCTCGACAATCTCAGCCCCGAAGAGACGGCGCGTATGGTCACGCTGTCGCGCGAGCTTGCGCCGCAGGTCGCGCTCGAATCTTCGGGCGGCATCACGCTTGAGAACGTGCGCGCCTACGCGGAGACGGGCGTCGATCTCGTCAGCATCGGCGCGCTCACGCATTCGGCGCGCGCCATGGATATCAGTTTTAAGATTCAAGCGGGATGAGAAGCTTCGACAAAAGAGTTAGTAGCGTCCAGAGTTTCAGCTCTTCTCTGTGCCATCTCCGTGTGCTCTGTGCCTCTGTGGTGAATCAACTCCTACAGACACTCACCACAGAGACACAGAGGGCGCAGAGGATGCACAGAGGACTAATCACATTAGGACGCTACCAAAGAGCTGGACGATTGCGATGCTGCGCCAGACTCGCTAAACTGGTCGGAGAGTTGGCTGAAAATTGTACGGGATATGTGGAACCGGACGCCGTTTGGCGACGTGTAATGGCCGGGCAGGGAACGCGCCCCAATTTATTAAGCGGCCACCTTTCTCAGCATGAAGCGCTTTTTTGATTGCACTACTGGAGGTTTTTGTGATGCGGGTTCGAAAAACTCATCAGGTCACGTTTTCGTTGCTGGTCGTCATCTTCATGATCGGCCTGTGCTGCATTGATGCCAGTGCGCAGCGGCGCAGGCGACGCCAATCGCGCCGCGTCACAAACCCTGTCGTCTCCACCACGACGACGACACAACCGACGACGACAACAACCACGACCACGACGACCGCTGATCCGCGTATCATCAGCACCGCTGACGAGCAGGGCGGAAATCAATCGAACACGCGCAGCACACGGCGCACGGCGCGAACAGGGGGCACGCTCGAGCAAGACCATGACACCATGCGCCGCACGGTCGATAATCTCTCCACACAGGTGACACGACTGACCGATCAGATCACACAGATGCAGCAGCAGCAGCGCACCCTCTTTGACCTTGACCGCCTGACGCGAGCCGAGCAGCGCGCCGAAAGCCTGCGCAAGCAGTTGTTCGAGGTGCAGGAGAAAGAGGCAACCCTTCAGGCGCGTCTCGATCAAGTGGAATCAGACCTGCGCCCGGAAAACATAGAGCGTAGCGCCGCCTCTTACGGCTCGACGCGCCCCGAAGATGTACGCGCAGAGCGTCGCCGCCAGTTAGAAAATGAGCGTACGAGACTCCAGTCGCAACTGGCGCTGCTCGCGACGAGCCGCGCTCGGCTCGAAGCTTCGGTCGCCACCGCCGACACAGAAGTCGATACGCTGCGCGCTCGACTGGATGCTCCTGTCGCCAACACGACCAGCGCGCCCACTACGACCACCGGAACCGAGACGACGCCGCAGCCGCAGCCGACGACACCGGCGCACGGGCCTTCGACCGATACGGACAACGCGCCTTCCACCACCACGCCTCGCTGAAAATTGGCGTCCGTGGCGGATAAGAGCAGGCTGCGATCAGGAGTGGACTGACGCTTAAACACAAAAGCGTGCGAGACGATCCACTAGAGCAAATTTCAATTGAGAGTATGGGAAGAGCGAACGTCTCACCGCAAAGAACGCCAGGGAGGAACGCGCCAAGGTCGCAGAGAAATCTCCAGCGCCCTTGGCGTCTTCCTCCCTGGCGTCCTTTGCGGTTTATCTTCCCTACTGCCAAATGAAATCCGCTCTAAGCAACACGAACCAGCCCCTCTATTAGTGTCCTTTCGTGTTGCTTCGTGGTTCGTTCCCCATCCTCTTTTGTTTGCATCCTGGTATGAATTGAGAATCTACCTCTCCGTGCTTCTTCAACTCTCGATTGCCCGTCACCGTTTGTCTGTTTGTACTAATCGTCAATTCTCGCTATTTTATCTGGAGACTTTTCCCCTGAAGCTTACATTCAGATGCTTGACCTCCAGCCTGCAACATTCGATGATTTTCTGAGCGAGGCGAAGCGCGGCAACGTGGTGGCGGTCGTGCGCGGTGTGCTCGCGGATTTGCAGACGCCTGTCGGAGCGCTGCTGCGCGTGGCAGGCGGCGCGCGCCACGCCTTCCTGCTTGAATCGGTCGAAGGCGGCGAGCGCGTCGCACGCTACTCTTTTCTGGGCGTCGAGCCTCAGATGATCGTGCGTGGGCTGGGCGCGCAAACGATCATCGAAAGAAACGGCCAGGTGGAGACGCTTGATAACGTGCGCGCCATAGACTTTGTGCGCGAGCATTTTCGCGACCGGGAGCTGGCGCGCCGCAGCCAGCTTGCACCGCTGGCGGGCGGCGCGGTCGGGTTCCTCGCCTACGATGCGGCGCGCTGGTTCGAGCCGGTGCTCGAACGAAAGGATGAGAAACCGTTTGCGCAGACGAACGCCATCTGGATGTTCTACCGCACGGTGCTCGCTTTCGACCGCGTGCGGCAGAGAGTCGAGATCACTTCCATAGTCTTCACGGAAGAGGCAGAGGGCAGCCACAAGCGCTTGAAGCAACTCTTTGAGCGCGCCGTCGAAGAGACCGCGCGTATTGAAAAGAGCCTCCTGCAAGACGGAGCGCTACCCTCGAAGGATTCGCGCGGAGCAGCAGCAACAGCAGGCGACGCCTCAGTGTTTCAATCAAACTGGACTCGCCAGGGGTTTGAAGATGCCGTGTGCGCCGCTAAAGAATATATCGCTGCGGGAGATTGTTATCAGGTCGTGCTGTCGCAGCGTTTCAGTAAGCGTACGAGCGCCGACCCCGTCAGCATCTATCGAGCCCTGCGTGCGACCAACCCCTCGCCCTACATGTACTTCTTCCGTCTCGGTGATGAGACGATCATCGGGGCGTCGCCTGAGATGCTGGTCAGGTGTCGCGGGCAGCGTCTGGATTACAGGCCGATTGCAGGCACACGCAAGCGCGGCGCGACCGAAGCGGAAGACTGGATGCTCGGCGAAGAGATGCGCACGGATGAAAAAGAGGTGGCCGAGCACATGATGCTCGTCGATCTGGGGCGCAACGATCTGGGGCGCGTCGCCGACTACGGCTCGGTCGAAGTCGGAGAGCTGATGACTGTCGAGCGTTACGCGCACGTGCAGCACCTGGTCACTGCCTTGCGCGCGCGCCTGCGCGATGGCCTTGATCGCTTCGATGCGCTCGCCTCCTGCTTTCCCGCAGGGACTGTGACGGGTGCGCCGAAGGTTCGCGCGATGGAGATCATACGCGAGCTTGAGCCGGACGGGCGCGGCGTCTACGCGGGCGCGATCTGTTACATGGACTATGCAGACAACCTGGATTCCTGTATCGCCATACGCACCATCGTGCTCCGTGGCGATGAGGCTTCGGTGCAGGCGGGCGCTGGCATCGTGGCCGATTCCGTGCCGGAGCGCGAATATGAAGAGACTGTCAATAAGGCGCGCGCTCTGGTGCGCGCCATCGAGATGGCGGAAAGGGGACTGTGAAGAGCAGGGATGAGGGATGAAAGCGTGATAGCTCAACTGGAATCGGCGCTCTGCCGGGTTTGCTTTTCAAACGCTGTCAGGTTGCGGCGTGTTGTTGCAACGACGGCCTGCTTATTAGTGTTGGCTTCCATGGCGCTCGCGCAAGAGACTACAGCGCCGAATAGTTCGACTCCGCCGCCGCCGAAAAAGATCAACGAGCGCCCGGCTGCCGCGCGTGCACCTGCGGCTGAGCCGTTCGATAGCGCTTCAGTTGAAAAGATGGCCGGGCAGTGTGTGCGGCTTGAGACGGAAGCGGGGGTGATCGAGATCGAGATGCTGCCCGAGTCTGCCCCTGAGACCGTGCGCAACTTTCTGAACCTCGTCGCCATAGGCGCTTTTGATACGACCACCTTCAGCCGCGTCGTCAAGGGGTTCGTCATTCAGGGCGGCAACCTTGCGACGCGTGAGACGCTGACGCCGGAACTTGCGGAGAGATCAAACCGCACGCTGGCAGACGAGCCGAGCAACATCAAGCATGTGCGCGGCATCGTCTCGATGGCGCTGCCCGGACGACCCAACAGCGCGACGACACACTTCTTCATCCTCGTGGGCGATGCGCCGCATCTGGATGGAAAGTTCTCCGCCTTCGGTCGCGTCGTGCGCGGGATGGAGGTGGCGGACGCGATCAATCAAGCGTCCGCGAGCGGCGATAAGCCGGACAAGCCTGTTCGCATTAAGCGTGCGACAGTCTACCATTGCCAGCCGCCAGCAGCGCCAGCGGCTGCGCCTGAACCCGCGTCTCTGTGAGCTTGCGAGAGCGCATCCGGTCTCGCGCATCAATCGGTAAGGAGGGGATCATGTTCCACGCAAAACGGGTCGCGGCGTCGCTCATCTCTCTGTCTCTGCTCGCCGGATGCATGGACAGGTCGAAGATCACTCCGAGCCCGGATACGGCGCGGCGCGAGCTTGCGCTCAGAGGCATCAATTACAACGAAAAAACTTTCGTCGAGCGCGCCCGAACGGGCGAGGTGGTGACAGTCAAACTGTTTCTCGCTGCGGGGATGAGTCCAAACGTAAAAGACGAAAAGGGGCAGACCCCCTTGATCGCAGCCGTCCAAAACGAGCAGAGCGCAGTCGTTAGAGCGCTCCTGGCCGGAGGCGCGGACATCAACATGCAGGAGACCAAAGATGGCATGACGGCGCTGATGCGCGCGGCGCGCGATGGGTCGTCCGCGATGGCGAAGCTTCTGCTTGAACAGAGGGCGGATGTGAACAGAAAAGCTAACCACGGCGAGACGGCGCTCATGTATTCGGCAGCGAAAGAGAGCCCGGAGATCGTCCAGTCCCTGCTAGACCGTGGCGCGGACTTGAATGCCAGCGACGACAACGTCGGAACGGCGCTCGCCTGGGCTGCCTACTATAACCGCCTCGACATGCTGCGCACTTTGCTAGCGAAGGGCGCAGACCCGAACATCAAGAACAAGCAGGGCGTCACAGCCTTGATGGTCGCAGCCTCGAACGGACACCAGGAGGTCATACGCGAGCTGCTTGATAAAGGGGCAGACATCAATGCGAAAGATATGGACGGCATGACGGCGCAGGCTTGGGCGACTAAAACTCATCACGACCAGACGGCGCAGATGCTTCAACAGGCAAGGCAGAAGAAGTAAATCGTCAAGTGCAATTTGACGAACGGCTCTTCTTTTTTCGATTCACGAGCAGATGATTCTCGTTATAGACAACTACGATTCGTTCACTTACAACCTCGTGCAATATCTGGGCGAGCTTGGCGAGGAGATAGAGGTGCGTCGCAACGACGCGGTGACGGTCGATGAGGTCGAAACCAGTCTTCGTCCTGATAAAATCCTGATCTCGCCGGGGCCGGGCACGCCGGATGATGCGGGTGTGTCGCTCGCGATGATCGAGCGTTTCGCGGGGCGCGTCCCCGTCCTCGGAGTCTGCCTGGGGCATCAGGCTATCGGGCAGGCTTTCGGCGGGCGCGTGGTGCGTGCACCGACGCTCGTGCACGGCAAAGCATCCGAAGTTTGTCATGACGGGAAGACAATCTTTGAAGGGCTCGAATATAGATTCAAGGCCGGGCGCTATCATTCACTGATGGTCGAGCGCGAGAGCTTGCCCGCATGCCTCGAAGTCTCCGCGACCACGCCCGACGGCGTCATCATGGGTCTGCGCCATCGCGAGATGCGGGTCGAGGGCGTGCAGTTTCATCCCGAATCAATCCTGACCACGGACGGGAAAAGATTGCTCTCGAATTTCCTTAAATTATAGGATGCGAATTAAGGGTCGGAATGTCTGTGCGACCTCCAGCGTGCCCCTTTGCGGCCTTTGCGTTTAAGAACCTCTTTAACCGCAAAGGCCGCAGAGGAAAGCACGCTGGAGGTCGCACAGTGTCAATCGGCAATAAAACTGACAGACTTGACGCTGTAGCTTGTGGGTGCGCTCCGAACAACGTTCATATTTACTCCGCCGCCCTCATAGTAGTAGGAGCACGAAAAGCTGGTGCCAGTCCTTTCACAGCCCATGAATTCCCACTTGGGGTCGCCCGGCTGGCAGTTCTTCCTGAACAGCGTCCTGACGGCAGGGGACGAGGCGGCTTTCAGAGCGGCAACGCGATTGCAGTGTTTATATGCGCTATACAGCCTTTGCGCGGCCAACTCCGGCTTGCTGAACGTCTGGCCCAGGCTCGCCGTGGCAATCATCGAAGGTGAAGCGCAGGCCGCAAGAATGATTATCAACGCAAGGAAAGTGAATATACGTCTCATTGGTTTTCTCCTCATCTATAAGATTGCGGATTGCAGATTGAAAAAAGCGGTCTGTCTTGAATCCGCAATTCGATGTCCCTCACAGAACGGTGACATTAAGATAAAACGTTCCCTTCCAGGGATCGGCTTTGGGGTTTTCCGTCACGGTGATGCGATAGTCGCCCGCTTCTGTCGAATCAACGCCGGTGTGTGTGCCTTGCATGTCCTGGTCTCCCGACTGCCCCGACGGCGAGACCAGAGAGACGCGTGCGCTGTGCTTACTTTGAACCTCTGCGACAAGGTGCTGTCCGGCATTGACGCGAATTAGAAAGACGGCCTTGTCGTTCATACCGCTGAGCTTTCCCATCACGCGGGCGCTGGTGGTTCCCGGCTTGAATTTAATGCGGCGGACGGGCTGCTTCGCGTCCACGCCCGTTTGGGTTGCGATGAGGACGCAGGCCAGGACGACCAACGCCAGGCGCGCATGGAAACTTCGGACAAGCGACGTAACTGATTTGATGGAGTTGATCTTCATGTCTACGGACTCCTCTGTTGGTTTAGTGATGAACGATTGTATCTAGCACGTCGGAGCCTCATGGCTCGGCGTGAGCTATGTGCCTCTTCAAAATCTCAGCGAAGCAGTGTATATCACGTGAGCCGTGCTTCGCCGAGATTTTGTCAAGCTCAAGCGACACGATCTCAGCGTCGCTTCACGCGCGTGCCGGTCTCCATAGTTCAGTTGCCGCTCACATCTTCATGACCTTCTGAGTCATTGGCCCGAGCTTCTTCAGGTCTAGGAGGACCATGGTGTAGGGCTCCTTATATTCCTGCTCTATCTTTTCCCAGGCATCCAGTTCGTATTCGCTGGGTGCGGCTATCCCTGCCGCCTTGTACGCCCGCTTAACCATGCTCCTCAACTCAAATCTCTGCCTCCGCTCGGGCCCCAGCATGTATTTGACGCAGGCGGTCACAAGCTCGGGAAAGATGATGCTCTTCTGCTTGAGACTGTTGAGCCAATAGCTCTGGTCTTCGGCGGTGGCCGCGCGTCCCATCGCCATCTGATAGGCTCTCTCAATCATCTCCTTCGCATCCTTCGCGCCCGCCTCGGTCTGGAGCCACTTGCGCGCGGCATTCAACACGTCGGAGTAGCCGAGCGGTTTGCTCATTATCTTCTTCTTCCAGTACTCGTATTCGTCCCCGGTAGAGAACCGCCCAAAGCCTATGAAGTAGGCGCGGTTTATCACATCCACCAACTCGCTCGCAGCGTCCGGCAGTGTCAGACCATGCTTTAGCTCCGAGGCCAGTTCCTGCTTGCTAGCCAATGCAACACTCTGCCAGTACTGTAACTCGTGATCCTTCACCTCGCGGCCCAAAACCTCCAGGTAAGCGTCGTTGATGTCATATGCGCTCAGCGTGAAGGACACCTGCGCGCGGGTATCCCCCGCCAAAAGCCATCCCGTCATCAAAACACTAAGTGTGAATAGTAGAATTCTTCGTAACATCTTCGTGCTCCTTTCAATCTGAATTCACTTCCTCCGGTGACTAATCCGTAGAGCGCGCCCGCCCTTTCGCCAAGGGCTTCTGCCTCCTCTCTCTACTTGCTAATGCGATAAAGGGGCGGAAAAAGTGACAGGCTGGTAGATTTGGCCGGAAAATCCGGGGCTTAAATTTCCCGAAGAGTGTTACAATTTGCCCTTCCCGACGCACCTGCGCGCGTTCTACAATCGCCCGCGTGACAGACAAAGAGCCACACGAAGTGACGCGGCTGCTCGCCGCCTGGAGCCACGGCGACAAAGAGGCGCTAGACAAACTGACGCCACTGGTTTACGACGAGCTGCGCCGCCTCGCGCATCGCTTCATGAGCCGCGAGCGCCCCGGCCACACACTTCAAACCACCGCCTTGGTCAACGAGGCTTATCTAAAACTCGCGGGTCAGAGGGGCATTGAATGGGTGAGCCGCAAACATTTTTTCGGAGTCGCGGCACGGTTGATGCGCCAGGTCTTGATTGACCACGCACGCATGCGCCGCTCGGCCAAACGCGGCGGAGGCACGCGTCCCGCCTCTCTTGACGAAACAGGAGGCCAGACGCTTGAGCAGGCCGCAGGACTCATTATAGAGAACAAGGCTCTCATGAGCCCGGAGCGGGCGGCAGACCTGTTGGCGCTCGATGAGGCCCTGGCCGAACTTGAAACCCACGACCCCGAAAAGAGCCGCGTCGTCGAGCTACACCATTTCCTGGGCATGACCTTCGAGGAGATCGCAGACGTTCTCGGCGTTTCCTCGCGCACCGTCAAGCGCCACTGGGATTCGGCCAAAGCCTGGCTCTATAAAGCAGTGACGAGGGATGAGTGACGACTCACGAGTCTGAAGTCTGGAGTCTGAAGTTAAAAGCAAAAACCTTATCGAGTTGGCTTCGGACTCACGACTCCAGCCTTCAGACTCCATATTGCCTTTGACTCGCCACTTATCACTCGTCACTCATCACTGCATTTATGGAACGGTGGGAAGAGATAGACAGAGTTCTACAGTCGGTGCTGGAACGCGCGCCGGACGAAAGGCGTGCGTTCCTCAATGAGGTCTGCGCGGACGACGAGCAGTTGCGTCGAGGTGTGTTGTCCGTGCTCGACTCTTACGAGCGCGCAGGCAGCTTTATGGAGCGTCCGGCGATAGAAGAGGGCGCGCAGCTTTTCGCAGATGAGACGGACGGATTGCGTGAAGGAGATGTGGTCGGGCAGTACAAGATCATTCGTCAACTGGGGCGGGGTGGGATGGGCGAAGTCTACCTCGCCCATGATGTGAAACTGGGGCGCACAGTCGCCCTCAAGGTTTTACCCCATGAGCTTGCCTCAGACCGCCAGCGCATGCAGCGCTTCGAGCAGGAGGCGAAGACCGCTTCCAGTTTGAACCATCCCAATATCTTAACCATCTTTGAGATCGGAGAAGCAGACTCCCGACGCTTCATCGCCACAGAATATATTGACGGCGTCACCCTGCGCCGACACTTGTGCGACGCGTGCATCAAGCTGCACGAAGTTTTAGACATCGCCATCCAGATGGCAGCGGCCTTGGACGCGGCGCACGAGGTCGGCGTCGTTCACCGCGACATCAAGCCTGAGAACGTGATGGTCAGACGCCGTGACCGCATCGTCAAAGTGCTCGACTTCGGCCTGGCGAAGCTCTTGAAAACTCGCGCCGCCGCGCCTATGGCGTCAGACCCGGACGCGCCAACGCAGGCGCTGATTCAGACCGAGCCGGGGATGGTGATGGGGACTGTCGCCTACATGTCGCCGGAGCAGTCGCGCGGGCTTGAGGTGGACGCACGCACGGACATCTGGTCTCTTGGCGTTGTTCTCTACGAGATGCTGACAGGCCGCGTCCCCTTTGAGGGACAGGACGTTCACCGGCAGGTCATAGCCATACAGGAGCAGGAGCTTGCGCCGCTCTCGCAATCAGTGGAAGGCGTGCCCGAAGAGTTAGAGCGCATCGTCAAGAAGGCGCTGGCGAAGGACGCGGACGAGCGCTACCAGACGGCGAAAGACTTGTTGATCGACCTGCGGAGTCTGAGAAAGAGGCTTGAGCTGGACGCGGAGATCGAGCGCTCGCTCTCGCCGGAGCAGCGTCGAGCGTCTCAAGCGAGCGCCGGAGACCGTACGCAGCGCGCGGGCGTCGGCACGGCGGAGCAAGCGGCACAGACTACCGTGGTTACAGGCGAGCGCACATGGTCGAGCGCCGAGTACATCAAAGGCTCTCTCAAGCGGCACAAAGCGGGCGCTGTGCTTGCGCTCGCGTTATTAATCCTCACGGTCGCCGCCCTGGTTTTCGGCCTGTACAATCTCGCCAGGCCGAACAAGACGCCCGCTGAGACGAACGCGCGTGAGCCCGCTTCCGCCGTACCTTCAACGGCGAGCGGTTCGGCTCAAGGTATCAAGACCCTCGCCGTGCTTCCGTTCAAGCCGCTTTCCGGCAAGAGTCAAGATCAAGTGTTGGAAATCGGCATGACCGATGCGCTGATCACGAAGCTGAGTAACGTCAGACAGATCGTCGTGCGACCCACCAGCGCCGTACTCAAGTACGTTGATTTCGCAAAGGACTCGCTGGCCGCGGGTCGGGAGCAGGGCGTGGATTCGATCCTCGAAGGCAAGGTTCAGAGGTCAGGCGATAAGATTAGGGTGACGGTGCAGATGGTCAGAGTGAGCGACGGGACGCCGCTCTGGGCCGAGACGTTCGACGGGAAGTTTACGGACATCTTCGTCGTGCAGGATTCAATCTCAGAGCGTGTCGCGGCGGCACTTCAGCTTGAACTCACGGGCGAGGAGCGGGGGAATCTCGCCAAGCGTTACACAGAGAGCACAGAAGCCTATCAACTCTACCTGAAAGGCCGTTACGTCTGGAGCCAGTTCACGCCCGCATCGCACCTGAGGGCAATTAAATATTTAGAGCAGGCTATCGCTCATGACCCGGACTACGCACTGGCTTATGCGGGGTTGGCTGACGCCTACTCCGCGTCGGCGTCCAATTCGTGGCTGCCCCCACATGAGGCCATGCCTAAGGCCAAACGCGCGGCGCTGAAGGCCATCGAGATTGACGATTCGCTCGGCGAGGCTCACGCCGCGCTGGGGGGCATCAGTATGTTTTATGAGTGGGACTGGGCGGCTGCCGAGCGGGAGCTAAAGCAGGCCATCAGTCTCAATGCGAACTACCCGCCCGCCCATCAGTTGTACGCTTTTTACCTGACCGCAAGGGGGCGTTTTGACGAAGCCGTCGCAGAGGCGGAGCAGGCACATCAGATTGATCCCCTTTCGCCCAAGATGTACGGAGATTGGGCGAGCGCCTATCACACGGCTCGCCGCTACGACCGGGCCATAGAGCTGGCTCGTGAGGCACTGGAAATTGACCCTAACTTTCCGGCGAACCATGCCATCCTCGGCTGGGCTTACGAGCAGAAGGGAATGTACGAAGATGCCATTGCGGAGTTCCAGAAAGGGATCAGCCTGACGGGGCGAATACCGATTGTTTTAAGTGCGCTCGGACACGTCTACTCGGTGGCGGGTAAGAGACGCGAGGCGCTCGAAATACTCGACGAGTTGAAAGAGATATCCAGGCGGGAGCCGATCTCGCCTTACGATTTCGCCGTCAGCTACATAGGGCTTGGCGAGTATGACAAGGCGTTTGAGCAACTCGACAAAGCATTTGAGGAGCGCTCCAGCCGATTGATCTGGCTCAAAGTAGATCAGTACTTCGATCCGCTCCGCTCCGACCCGCGCTTTTTAGGCCTGCTCCAGCGCATGAAGCTTACATCCTGAGAAGTTTCTTTGAGCGCCAGCCGCAGCCCCGAATGCTGATCACAGTATAGATAAGTTTCTCTGATTGGCTTAATCTATCAGCCGTGCCACGCGCGCACACATTGTCTCCTGACTGCGGATTAGTATGACGGAAGAGAAAACAGACCATGCGCATAGACCAGCATGGCTTTTACCGACTCCGGCGCGAAAGGATGAGCCGCAGGCGGCGACGGGACTGCGCGCTCTTTTGCTCCGCCTCATGCGCGGCGAAGATTTACGGCGCGAGGAGGCCACCCTACTGCTCGACGCGCTTCTCGATGGCGAAGCGACCGATGCGCAGATCGCGGCGGCGCTCGTGGCGCTGGCGGTCAAAGGCGAGACAGTGGAAGAACTCGCGGGGATGGCACAGGCGATGCGTGCGCGTGCCGTGCGCATCAATTCCCGCCACGCGAGTTTCATAGACACGGCGGGCACGGGCTCAAGCTTCGCCAAGACTTTCAATGTCTCGACCGCCGCCGCATTCGTCATCGCGGGCGCAGGGCTGCCGGTCGCCAAGCATGGCAGCCGCGCGGCGACGAGCCGTTCGGGAAGCGCGGACGTTTTGACGGCGCTCGGCGTTCAGGTTGCGGTTGCCCCTGAAGTCTCAGAGCGTTGTCTCAACGAGATCGGCATCTGCTTCATGTTCGCGCCCCTCTATCACGGGGCGACGGCGCGCGTGGCGAGCGTGCGCCGCGAGCTGGGCGTGCATACGACCTTCAACCTGCTGGGGCCCCTGACGAATCCTGCGGGTGCGACGCGACAGTTGATCGGCGTCTGGCATCAGGCGCTCGCAGAGCCGCTGGCAAACGCGCTCGTCGCACTGGGGACGGAACATGCCTGGGTGGTTCACGGCGCGGATGGTCTTGACGAGGTGACGCTTGCGTGCGAGACGTTCGTCGCGGAAGCACGCGACGGCCAGGTCAGGACTTTTGAGGTTGCGCCGGAGGATTTCGGGCTTGAGCGTGCGGAGCTGTCTCACCTGCGCGGTGGCGATGCGGAAGCTAACGCGCTGACGATTCGCGCGGTGCTGGAGTGCGCAAGACGTGACGAGGCGCGCGCTCTTGTGACGGCAAACGCGGCGGCGGCACTCTTTGTCGGAGGCCACGCCTCTGACCTGAGCGGGGCGGCGCGACTCGCGGAAGAGAGTATAGACAGCGGTGCAGCGCTCGCCAAACTGGATCAACTGGTCGAAGCGACGAACAGGTAAATGTTTGTCCGTGGTCAGTGGTCAGTTGTCCGTGGTTTCGCTACCCGTACTTGAAGCTGGATGACGCAAGTGTCGCTACACAAACAACTGACCAACGACCACGGACAACGGACAAACTTTTTAGCATGGATTTTCTGACGGAGATGATGGCGCTCAAGAGAGCGCGGCTGGAAGGAGCGAGGAAGCGGGGTGCGGTGGACGAATTGCGCGCTCAGGCTGAAGAGGTGCGGCGCAACTCTCAGCCGCATGCGCTGAGTCTTGCCCTCCGACATGAGCGCGTGAACGTGATCGCAGAGTTCAAGCGCGCGTCGCCATCGAAGGGAGCGATTTGCGCCGACGCCGAGCCAGCCCGGATTGCGCGCCACTATGAGGCGGGCGGCGCGGCGGCCATCTCTGTCTTGACCGAAGAGGATCGCTTCCAGGGCTCGCTCGAAGACCTGCGCGCCGTTCGCGGGGCTGTGAAAATCCCTGTGCTGCGCAAGGATTTCATTTTCGACGAGTATCAACTGTACGAGTCGGCGGCGGCGGGCGCAGACGCGCTGCTCCTGATCGTCGCTGCCCTCGATGATGAAATGCTCGCACGCCTGCGGCGCATCACGGAGGACGATCTCAGCATGGATGCGCTGGTAGAAGTGCATACAGAAGACGAGCTGCGTCGCGCCGAAGCCGCGCGCGCCACGCTCGTCGGCGTCAATAACCGCGACCTGCGTTCGTTCAAAGTCTCGCTCGACGTATCTGTTGAGCTCGCCCACGCAGCTTCGTCGGGTGTGATGCTGGTGGCCGAAAGCGGCCTCCGCTCAGGAGATGATCTGCGCCGTCTGCGCGCTCTGGGCTATCAAGGCTTCCTCATCGGCGAGACCCTCATGCGCTCCGCTCAACCCGACGCCACCTTGCGCGAAATGATTGGGGAAGTAGACAGTAGACAGTAGTCAGTAGCCAGTAGGAAAGAAAATCCGGCGATGTGGTTAACGGCACTCATCATAAATCATAGTAATCAACAAAGAGTAGGGCTGCTGTTTTATCTACTGGCTACTGACTACTGACGACTGTCTACTGCTTTTTAATCATGGTTCAAGTCAAAATCTGTGGCATCACGAATCTGGAGGACGCGCTCGTGGCGTTGCGCGCCGGGGCGGACGCGCTCGGATTCAACTTTTATCAAGGCAGCCCGCGTTACATTGAGCCGGAGGCGGCGCAACACATCATCGAACAGCTTCCGGCAAGGGTGCTGACGGTTGGAGTGTTCGTCAACGAAGGCAGGCCGGAGGTTGTGGCGCGCATCGCTGATCGCGCGCGCGTGTCGGCGTTGCAACTGCACGGAGACGAATCTATTGATTACTGCCGCGCGCTGAAAGATCGTTTCGTCATCAAGGCGCTGCGCGTGACAAGGGATTTCCGGCCTGAGAGCGCCGCCCGCTATGAGACGGATGCCGTCTTGCTCGACGCCTTTGCCGGGCCAGCGCGCGGCGGCACGGGACGCATGATCGACTGGCGTTTAGCGCGCCGGACGCGCGAGCTGGTCCCGAAACTCTTTCTCGCGGGCGGGCTCGCACCCGAAAATGTGGCGGAGGCGATTCGGGTAGTCGAACCCTACGCGGTGGATGCATGCAGCCGCCTGGAATTCGCTCCCGGGCGCAAGGATTCATCACGCGTCGAAGCCTTTATCGCCGCCGCGCATGTTAAACCTTGACGCCATGCCGCCCACATCGGTTATGCTTGGGCCGTGAAATGCGCATTGTGCCCCAGAAGAGCGAAGCTTGTCGCAAGTTCGCTACGCATCCCTCATCATTCCCTTTTACACCAGACTCGAAGCTATCAACGGCGAACCGAATCTTATGAGCGCACCAGTGCAAGCTACGACTATCGACCGCACGCAGCGGCGCGATCAAGGCCGCGTCCTGCTGGTCACGGATGAAGCGGCTGGAAGCGCCTACGCCCCCGCGCTTGAGAGCGCGGGCTTATGCACCGTCGGGGTGACGGGCAGCCTGGCCGCGCTCGTGGCGCTCAGCCGCACGCGCCCGCACGTCGTCATCGCGGACGTGGGCCTGAAGGGGATCAGCGCCGCCGAGCTGGCGCGCATGCTGGCCCGTGCGCAGGACGGCGTGCCGCTCGTTCTGGTCGGAGCAGCGGAAGCGACGGTTGATCTGCGCAGCGCAGCCTTTCAAACGGGAGCCTTCGACTATTTTCAAGTGCCTGCCCATCTTGACCTGCTCCTGGCGCGCACGGCGCAACTGGTCGCACTCCGCCTGACGATGGAACGCCTGCGCGCAGAGGCTGATCGCGATTACTTGACGGGTCTTTTGAACCGGCGGCGTTTCCGCACCGCGCTCGGTCAGGAGGTCGAAAGGTGGCGACGCTACGGCGTCCCGTGCGCGTTGCTGCTCGTCGATATAGATCATCTCAAGCGTATCAACGACGAGCACGGACATTCGGCTGGCGACATCGTGATACGCCATCTCGCCAGCTCGCTCATGCAGCTTTCACGCGATAACGACACGGCGGCGCGCCTCGGCGGAGAAGAGTTCGCCCTGCTGCTGGCGGGGACAGACGACGTCAAGGCCCTTGCTGCCGCCGAACGCCTCCGCTACGTCATTGCGGCAGAGTCGCTCGAAGGCATAGGCCAGGTGACGGCCAGCCTCGGCGTCGCCGCCTGCCCCGCGCACGCGACTTCAGAGCGCAGCCTCTTCGCCGCCAGTGATGCAGCGCTCTACCGTGCCAAGCATGAAGGGCGCGACCGCACGGCTATGGCTCCAGTAATTAGTGCCGCCTAAATAAGTGAGTGATAGAAAAAGAGGAGAACTAAACGCAAAGGACACAAAGGAGGAAGACGCTGGAGAGCGCAAAGAAGTTATTCTCTGCGACCTTTGCGCGCATACCTTTGCGTCCTCCAGCGTTTAAGTGCCTCCATACGGATTAATAGAATCCGTTCCAATAACTACAACTCTCTGGCACAGGCTGTCTTCAAATTTTTGCTTACATTCAAAAAATTGGATGCGCGTGTCCCGCTTTTTCTTATCGCCCGCCGTGATGATTCGCTTTTGGCCGGAAATGCGTGAGCCACAGGTCGGTTAAGCGCTCGGAATAACAGTTGCTTATTTATATTGACTGTAATCGAGAATCTGGTATAACTCCTCGTACCCGTTCTCTGCGACGGATCATTCATCAGCATCACAGCTCTAAAATCAGGTTTGACAGATACTCATCCGTCCGAGAATCTGGTCGCTCTAGTCTATTGCTTCGGCGGGCTCCTGGGGCTTCTTCCTAAAGTTCGCCGCAGCCTTTCTTCTTCACTTCAGGGCTCGGGACGCTCTGCGGAGGGTCCCTGGAAGATAATTGGAGGCTTATATGAAAGGACAAAGGTTGTCCATCCACCGCGCAGCGTGGATGCTTTGCGGGCTTCTCCTCTCGCTGGTCTTCTGTGGCAGCGCTGTCATAGCCCAGACCGGCACATCTTCAGTGCGAGGCACGGTGACAGACCAGCAGGGGAAGGCTGTCGTCGGCGCCAGCGTAACGCTCACAAACGTGGAAAGAAACTTTACACGCACCCAGGTGACCGGCGAAGACGGCACCTACTCTTTCAGCGCCGTGCCGCCCGGCACATACCGTGTGGAAACCGAAGCGACGGGCTTCAAGAAGTCTGTCGTGAGCGAAGTGCGCGCTCTGGTTGAGACGCCCATCGATGTGAATGTGCAGCTTGAGGTCGGTGACGTCAAAGAAGTGGTCACGATTTCGTCCGATGTAGAAGCGCCTTTGAATACCACGGACGCCACTATCGGCACGGCCTTTGAGGCGCGACGTATCGAGCAGCTTCCCTTGAACGCGCGCAACGTCGTCGGCCTGCTCTCGCTTCAGCCCGGTGTGACGCGCACGGGCTATGTCAACGGTGGGCGCTCCGACCAGGCCAACGTCCTCCTTGATGGAGTTGACAACAATGAACAGCAGCGCGGTCTGGATGTCGTAACCGATGAGGCCTTTGCCAGCGTCCTGCGCTCGACGCCCGATTCCTTGCAGGAGTTTCGCGTCATCACGACCAACCCGAACGCCGAACAGGGACGCTCTTCGGGCGCGCAGGTCTCGCTCGTCACCAAGAGCGGCACCAACGAATTCCACGGATCGCTCTATGAATTTCACCGCAACACGGTCACGACCGCCAACGACTTCTTTAATAACGCGGCTGGCCGTTACACGGCAGAAGACCTGCCGGTTCAGACCGGAGAGAAAAAGGTGGGCGACCCGCGCGCGCCGCGCCCGCAACTGCTGCGCAACGTCTACGGCGGCTCAATCGGCGGGCCGATCAAAAAGGATCGCGCCTTCTTCTTCTTCAATTATGAGGCGTTTCGCGAAGCCTCTGAAACTCCTGTCGTCCGCGAAGTGCCACTGCCCTCGCTGGGGCAGGGCATCGTCAAGTATCGTTGCAGCACGGATGGGCCAGACCCGGCTTTAAACGCTCAGTGCGCCGCTGCTGGCGGCATCATCAGCTTGACGCCTTCTGACATCAATACTGGCTACGTTTTGGCTAATGGCGACACTCCAGGCATCAATCCCGCGACCCTGGCCGTGATTGCCAACGCCGCGAGCAAGTATCCGGCCAATGACACGTCTGTCGGTGATGGGCTCAACACGGCTGGCTTCCGCTTTAACGTCAAGACGCCAGCCCGTCTCAACACCTTCATTACAAGATTAGACTTCAACCTGACAGACCGCCAGACGCTCTTTCTGCGCGGCAACTACCAGTGGGATCATGTCACGCATAACGTCTACGGCGGGCCTGACTGCGGCATAGACTTCACTGCCGATAATATTCAGTGCTTCCCGGACTCTCCTGCGCTCACGATCTGGAATCACCCCTTCGGCATCGCCGCAGGCCACACCTGGACGATCTCAAGCAACCTCATCAACCGTTTCACCTACGGCTTTACGCGCGCGGCTTTTACGGATAGCGGCGAATCGACTGATAACAGCGCCGTCTTCCGTTTTATTTTCGCCCCGCAAGGTTTCAGGCGAGGCCTCAGTCGCGTCACTCCAGTGCATAATTTCGTGGATGACGTGTCGTGGATCAAGGGCAACCACACTTTCGGTTTCGGCGGCAACGTGCGTTTCATACGCAACAGCCGCATCTCGTCTGCCAGGTCATTTGATGAGGCCGTCATCAACCCCTCGTATTACAACTTCTCGGGCGCAGTCCTGCTCGACCTGCTCACACACGTAGAACACGTAGACGGCGAAGACATTGTAGTCCCGACCTTCCCTGAAGTCAGCGGCGATACGAACGACCTGCGCGACGCGCTCGCCTCCGTCATCGGTCGTTATTCGCAGTACAGCGCCAATCTCGTCTATGACAAGAGCGGTCAGTTGCAGTCTGTCGGAACGCCGACCAATCGCACATTCGCCACCGAAGAGTATGAGCTTTACTGGCAGGACTCCTGGCGCATACGTCCGAACCTGACGCTTTCTTACGGTCTGCGCTGGTCAACTTCGACGCCCGTCTATGAAAAAAACGGTCTGCAAGTGCGGCCTACCCCGAGCCTCGGCCAATATTTCCAGCAGCGCGTCGAAAGCTCGGCCAATGGTGTGCCGTTCAACGATCCGATCACTTTCGATCTGGCGGGCAAGGCCAATAACCAGCCTGGTTATTACAAACAGGACTGGAACAATTTTGCGCCTTCAGTCGCCGTCGCCTGGTCGCCAGATTTCGGCGACAACTTCTTCGGACGGCTCATCGGTCGTAACGGCAAGTCTGTCATACGCGGCGGCTTTCGCATGACATACGACCGCATCGGAAGCCAACTGGCCGTCAACTTCGACCTCAATAGCCTGGCTGGTTTCACCTCTGCCAGGAATATCAACGCCAATACTTTTGATATTGTGGAGGGCCGCACGATTGGCGGATTAGGCCCACTCTTCACGGGGTTCGATCCTAATGTTCGCAACCTCGATTTTCCGGGCTCGACCGGGCCGATCCCAACCAACTTGATCTTTCCGCTGACGGTTCCGGCTGACGAGGATCAGCGTATAGAGGTCTCGCTCGACGACACAATCGAGACACCTTACAACTACAGCGTCAATCTCTCTTACGGTCGTGAGCTGGGCAAGGGATTATCGTTTGAGGCCAGCTACGTCGGTCGCTTCGCGCGCAAATTGCTGGCGACGCGCGACATCATGCAGTTGAACAATATCCGCGATCCACAGTCTGGCATGACCTTCTACCAGGCGATGAATCTACTCATCGACGCACGCTACGCGAACACGCCGATCACCGCGCTCGCGCCGATTCCTTTCTTCGAGAACCTCTTCCCGTTCCAGCCCGAGTGGTGGGGTGATACGTCGCTGACGGCTACGCAGGCATCCTACGCCTGGATCGCGCCGGAAGCCCTCGGTGGCGCGGGCATTACCGACTACACGTTCGTGCAACTGATCTGGGATGACAGTCCCACCTGCACCTCGTGCCCGTTCGGCGGCGGCCCGTCTCGCTTCAACAATACGTTCTACCAGCCGCAGTTCGCTGCGCTGTCGGCCTTCTCGACCGTCGCACGGTCGAACTACAATGCCTTACAGCTCAGCCTGCGCCAGCGCTGGGGCAATAACGTGGCGTTTGATTTCAACTACACGCTGTCGCACTCGCTCGATAATGCTTCCGGCTTGCAGAGCTCGACTAGCTACGGCACGGCGTTCATCGTCAACGCGCTCTTTCCTGATCTGGCCTACGCCGATTCCGACTTCGACGCGCGCCACATCATCAACGCCAACTGGCTCATTGGCCTGCCCTTCGGTCGTGGCAAAGCCTTCCTGAGCGATTCGAATAAGTATGTCAACGGGCTTCTGGGCGGCTGGGAGCTGAACGGCATCTTCCGCTGGAATTCCGGCCTGCCCGTGCAGACGCCTTTCGACTGCTGCGTATGGGCCACGAACTGGAACGTGCAATCGAACGGCGTGCGGATCGGGCCGATTCGATCATCCCCGACCGCCGAGGGCAGCCCGAATCTCTTCAGCGACCCGGTCGCCGCTTATCAGAGTTTCCGCAACGCGCGCTCCGGAGAGATCGGAGATCGCAACGTCCTGCGCGGGGAGCCCTATATGTCGCTCGACCTTGGATTGACGAAGACCTTCAAGATGCCCTGGGAGAACCATTCCCTTCAATTCCGCTGGGAGGTCTTCAACGTGACGAACACGCAGCGCTTCGATGCCCTCACCATCTCCGATCTCAGTCTCGGCCAGGACCCGTTCCTTGGCGGCGAGCCCGGCCCTGACTTCGGGAGGTTCACGTCTACGCAAACTCCACTGAATGAGACCAAGGCCGGACGCGTCATGCAGTTCGCCTTGCGCTACCAGTTCTGAGTCAAGCGTAACTCTCGGCTGCAAAGCCTTGCGGGCTGTGGCTTCGGCTTCAGCCCGCATTTTTTTGACAGCAACTTCTGTGCGCCCGACCGTCAGAGAGAGAGGAAGCGTGCCTGTGATATATAATGGGCTTGCCTGTGATGATGACGACCGGCAACGGTAAGGAAGGTAAGGCGTGACGAGATCATATCTAACTGGCGGCCTCAGGTTAAGCTGTTGTCTGCTGCTACTAATTTACGCGCCGTCTGTAGCGATGGCTCAGAATTTCAGGATTGAGCCGGGACGCAGCGCGGGCAAGATCAAGCTTGGGATCAGCCGCCAGGAGGTTCATAAAACCTTAGGCCAGCCCTCTGCGACCTATAGTATGGAGGGCAAGCTGACCGGCGATACCTGGATGGCGAATACGGGCAATGACGTGCGTGTCATCTACAGGGGCGGTCAGGTCATTCAGGTGAAAGTCACGTCCGCGAGCTTCAAAACGCCTGAAGGCTTGACGGCCACGAGCAGTCTGGCGGAGATTCAGAAGCACCACACGAGATTGAGAAAAACCCGGCACTTCATTAATGACAGCGGCGGAGTCATGATCGACTACTACGATGACGTGCGACGGGGAATAGCTTTTGAGTTCGCCTCTGTAGACTCTGAAACCGGCGAGTTCAAGCCGTACGCTATCGTCGTTCACCGTCCGGGCCAGCGCGTCATACCGGAAAATGGTGAGGAGCCGGTCAGGTACAAGTAGTCACCGGCGCGTAGTTGATAATGTGAGGTGATACACGCGCGCGAGTGCGGCGCGAGCGGGAAAGGGCGCTGTGTTGAATGAAGAATCTGAGCGGGACACAACCGGATGGGCAGGGGCACTGGGGGCCCTATGGCGGGCGCTTCGTGCCGGAGACGCTGATGGCTCCGCTCGAAGAGTTGACCGAGGCATATCAAGCGGCGCGCACGGATGATGCTTTCCATGCGGAGTTCGACTCGCTGCTGCGCGATTACTCTGGACGCCCGACGCCACTCTTTTACGCCACGCGTTTGACTGAACATGCTGGCGGCGCTTCTATTTATCTCAAGCGCGAAGACCTCTCGCACACGGGCTCGCACAAGATCAACAACGCGCTCGGACAGATTTTGCTCGCGCGGCGCATGGGCAAACGTCGCATCATAGCGGAGACGGGCGCTGGGCAGCACGGGGTGGCGACCGCAACGGTCTGCGCACTCTTCGGTCTGGATTGCGTCGTCTACATGGGCGCGGAGGACGTGCGTCGCCAGAGGCTCAACGTCTTTCGGATGGAGCTGCTCGGCGCGGAGGTACGCGTGGTCGAGGCAGGATCACGCACCCTTAAAGATGCGATCAACGAGGCGCTGCGCGACTGGGTGACGAACGTGGCTGATACCTACTATCTGCTGGGCAGCGCCCTCGGGCCTCATCCGTATCCGCTGATGGTGCGCGATTTTCAGAGCGTGATCGGGCGTGAGGCGCGCGCACAGATTCTGGAAAAACGTGGACGCCTTCCCCATCTGCTGATCGCATGCGTCGGCGGAGGCTCAAACTCCATAGGGCTCTTTCATCCATTTCTCATGGACGAAGGCGTCTCTATGATCGGGGTCGAAGCGGGTGGGAGCGGTGATGAGCTGGGACGCCATGCGGCGCGCTTCCGGGAGAGCGGGGGCGGGCGACCCGGCGTCTTGCAGGGGACTCTGAGCTACGTTTTGCAGGATGAGCACGGGCAGATCGCAGCGACGCATTCCATCTCGGCAGGACTGGATTACCCTTCCATCGGCCCGGAGCATGCCTTTCTGCATGACGCCGGGCGAGTCGAGTACGTCGCAGCGTCGGACGCCGAAGTGCTCACAGCTTTCGAGACGCTCTCGCAGCTCGAAGGCATCATCCCTGCCCTTGAGTCCGCACACGCCGTCGCGCACGCCTTGAAAGTCGCACGCGAAATGAAGCGCGACCAGATCATCCTCGTCAACCTTTCGGGTCGCGGCGATAAGGATATCAGTACGGTGCAGGAGAGTAATCAGTAGACAGTAGACAGTAGCCAGTAGCCAGTAGAAAAGAAAATCCGGCGTGCGGTTAACGTTCATTTTGTAAAGCAGAGTAGATAGCAAAACCAGGTGTTCCTGTTTTTCTACTGACTACTGTCTACTGCTTTGTGGAGCTTCCCGTTGAGTCGCATCGCAGAAACTTTTACCCGCTTGAAGCGTGAGGGGCGACGGGGCTTCATCCCGTTCATCACGGCGGGTGATCCAGACCTGCGCGCGACGCATGACCTGTTAATTGAGCTGGCGCGCGCCGGGGCAAGTATCATCGAGCTGGGCGTGCCGTTTAGCGATCCCGTGGCAGACGGCCCCGTCATTCAACGCGCATCGGAGCGCGCGTTACGCCACGGGTTAGGTATCAAAGAGATACTGGAAACAGTCGCCGCTGCGCGAACAGAGATGGACGTGCCCGTCATGCTGTTCAGCTATTTCAACCCGCTGCTGCAATTCGGGCTGGAGCGTCTGTGTAGAGAAGCAAAGGCTGCGGGCATCGATGGTGTGCTGGTGACAGACCTTGTCCCTGAGGAGGCAGCCGGGTTTTCCGGTCAGCTTAAAGCTCATGGGCTGGATATGATCTTTCTGGTCGCGCCGACATCGACCGATGCGCGCCTATCAATGGTCGCAGAGCGCGCGAGCGGCTTCATCTATGCCGTCTCGCTCGCCGGTGTGACGGGGGTTCGGCGGGACGTGAGCCGCGACGCGGCGCAACTTGTCGCGCGCGTGCGCGAAGTCTCTGATCTGCCCGTCGCCGTCGGGTTCGGTATCTCGAACGCTGCGCAGGTGGCAGAAGTCTGGAGTTACGCAGATGCGGTGGTGGTCGGCTCCGCGATTGTGGCAGAGATTGAACGTCACGCCAGCGCCCCTGATATGGTCGAGCGCATCGGGGATTTTGCGCGCAATTTGATTCCCGTCTGACTATCCTTTACTTTGGAGGCTAGCAATACTTATTGCTGCGGCAGAAGGGGCGCTATGATGAGATGGCTTGAGGCTCATTTCGCATGAGCGCGGGTGAAAAATGAAGGGCATCGAAAAGGGAACGGCGGTCGTTGTGGTCCTGCACAGCCCGCGCGAAAAATGCTGGGGCATGCTCGACGAGATCAATGCGGCTGGCGTATTCTTACGTGGTCTTGATCTGAATGCTTTTGATGACTGGACGCGGGCGGTGATTCACGATGAGCCGTTCATAGGCTTAACAGACCTCTTCTTTCCCATGTGGAGAGTCGAGCGCCTGACGCGCGATGAGGCGGCTGGCGGAGTGCCTTCGCTCGCCGAGCAGTTCGAGAAGCGCACGGGACGCCCGCTCAGCCAGTTTCTCTAAGCTCATCGAGAGTCCGGCCTTGACGCTGTAAAATTGTTCGTTGCACGTATGAAACACTGTTCCATTCTCGCGCCGGGTGTGTTATACTCGCTTTCGATCTGTGGCAGGCCGCCACAGAGATAAGCTCTTAACACCACCTGAACGCTTGAGAAAAGGAACAGAAGAAAGCGATGTATGTAATGGCTGAAGATAAGATAAGCGCGGATCGCGGCAAAGCGGTTGAAGCGGCGCTGCTCAATATTGAGAAGAGATTTGGCAAGGGATCAATCATGAAGTTGGGCGAGCGCCCTGTCTCGGACGTGGCGGCGATCTCGACGACTTCACTTTCGCTTGATGCGGCAATCGGGGTGGGCGGCGTGCCGCGCGGTCGCATCATTGAGATTTTCGGCCCCGAAAGCTCTGGCAAGACCACGCTGGCGCTGCACATCGTCTCCGAGGCGCAGAAGGCCGGAGGCGTCGCCGCCTATATAGACGCCGAGCACGCGATGGATGCCGAATACGCTGGCAAGCTTGGCGTCAATATCGACGAGTTGCTGATTTCGCAGCCGGATTCGGGCGAGCAGGCTTTGGAGATTGCCGAAGCCCTTGTGCGCTCGAACGGCGTCGATGTGATCGTCATAGATTCTGTGGCGGCGCTCGTGCCGCGCGCGGAGTTGGACGGCGAGATGGGCGACAGCTTGCCGGGCTTGCAGGCTCGCTTGATGTCGCAGGCGCTCAGAAAACTTGCGGCCATCGTCGCGCAGTCGAACACCTGCTTCATCTTCATTAACCAGATTCGTGAGAAGATCGGCGTCATGTTCGGAAGCCCTGAAACGACCACGGGCGGGCGGGCGCTGAAGTTCTACGCCTCCTTGCGCCTGGACATACGGCGTATCGGCGCGATCAAGGACGGCGACCGTGTGGTGGGAAACCGCACGAAGGTCAAAGTCGTCAAGAACAAGGTCGCGCCGCCTTTCCGCGATTGCGAATTCGACATCATGTATGGCGAAGGCATCTCGCGCGAAGGCGATGCGATTGATCTCGGCGTCGCCAACAAGGTGGTCGAAAAGAGCGGCGCATGGTTCTCCTATAAGGGCGAGCGCCTCGGTCAGGGACGCGAGAACTCCAAGCAGACGCTGCGCGACAACGCGGAGTTGTTGCAGCGCATAGAGAACGAGGTGCGCGTCGCGCTCGGCATCCCCGTGCGGGGCGTTGAAGAGCAAGCGCCTGTTGCGGAGGAGGAAGAGTCCGCTCCGGTATCGAGTCGCAAAGCCGCCAAGTAAGGCAAAAGTAAAAAGGTAAAAGGCAAAAGTCAGGCAGATGTTCCTGCTTCACTTTTGCCTTTTACCTTTTGCCTTTTTACTTTATTGTTGCGCCGATGAAAAAGTCGCTTCTGATTAGAGACGGAACGCTCGTCACGATGGACGAAGAGAACTCTATCGTGAAGGGAGACCTGCTCATACGCGATGGCCGCATCATCGGCATTGGCGAAAATTTTTCCGGCGTGGCTCACACCATTATAGATGCGGGCGGCTGCGCCGTCCTGCCCGGCTTCGTGCAGACCCATATACACCTTTGCCAGACGCTGTTTCGCGGAGCGGCAGATGACCTGACGCTGATCGACTGGCTGAAGAAGCGTATCTGGCCGATGGAGGCCGCGCACAACGCTCAGTCCGTCAGAGCTTCGGCGCGGCTCGCCGTGGCGGAATTAATCAAGGGCGGGACGACGTGCGCGTTGACGATGGAGACGGTCAATCACACGGGGGAAGTGTTTCGCGTCGTTGAAGAGACGGGCTTTCGCGCGACCATCGGCAAGTGCATGATGGATAAGGGTGAGGATGTGCCCGCCGCGCTGCGCGAGGAGACTGAATCATCAATTGCAGAATCGCTCGCGCTCATAGAAGAGTGGCATGGCCGCGCAAGGGGACGCATACGTTGCTGCTTCGCGCCGCGCTTTGCCCTGAGCTGCACGCGCGAGTTGCTGGAACGGGTGGCGCATCTCTCGCGTGAGCGCGGCGTGATGTTGCACACGCACGCCTCCGAGAATCTGACGGAAGTAGAGATAGTCTTGCGCGAGACAGCAGAGCGCAACGTGACATATCTGGACTCGCTCGGACTGACAGGGACGCACGTCGCGCTCGCGCACTGCGTTCACCTGGACGAGGCGGAGATGGAGACGCTCAGGCGTACGGGCACACGCGTGCTTCACTGCCCATCGTCGAACCTCAAACTCGGCTCCGGCATCGCGCCCGTCGCGTTGATGCTGTCGCGCGGCATCAACGTCTCGCTCGGCGCGGACGGCGCGCCCTGCAATAACCGTCTGGACATGTTCACGGAGATGCGTACAGCCGCCCTGCTACAAAAAGCTCTGCGCGGCGCCGAAGCTTTGCCTGCGAGTCGCGCCCTGCGACTTGCGACCATCGACGGCGCACGCGCGCTCGGCCTGGATCAGGAGATCGGAAGCCTCGAAGCCGGAAAACGCGCAGACATCTCGATCATCAATCTCAACCGTCTACATTTAACGCCGCGTCCCGCAGACATCGTCTCCGCGCTCGTTTATGCGGCAGAAGCATCCGATGTCGAGACGGTTTTGATAGACGGCGAAATCCTTATGCGTGAGCGTGAGCTTCTGACTATGAACGAGCGAGAGGTGATGGACGAGGCGATACGCGAGTCAGACCTGTTGCGTGAGCGCGCAGAGGCGCTGACGTTTGAATAGAAGTGAGTAACGAGAAACGCTCTATGGTCTATCTAAGCCCGCAAGGAGCGCCAGGAGAAAGAACGCAGACGGTGCCACCAAAAGTAAGTTCGTCCGGCTCTCCACCGCCGTTTCCTGCGAGAAGTAGGGTGACGACGGAGAGCACGCCGACAAGGCCAAATTCCAGCACGTTTCGCTTCACCGCGCCTAGATGCTGTCGCCCGTTCGTGAGCGTCGCTGACGCTCCGAGAATCGAAAGCGTCTGACCCGCGCTCACCGACTGCGCCCGGTCGCCGACACTCATCTCCACCTCTCCTGTTTCAACGAAGATGATTGTCCGGCCATCGCTTCCGCTCTCGACACTGAAGATGGCTGGCTGCCCGGAGTCTGATCGCAGGGCAGCGTCTTTAGTCATCAAACGGGCGGTGATACCCGCAGGTGCCATGATGCGTACCCGACCGGCTCTGAGCGCGCACGCGGCCTCACTTTCCGTGAAATCGAGCTTCAGGACTGTTTCTGCCGATAGCTCAAGGCGCGTGTGATTGCCGAGCGTGAGAGTGGCGCGGGAAGCAGCGGCCACACGGAAGATGCTGCCGGTGAAGATGGTCTGTCCGGGAATGGCCGGGGCATCATCCACATGGACAGCCCCGGCCATGGTAAGGTCGCCTGCGTGCGGCACAGAGGTCTTGGCGTCTGCGGCGAGCACACTTGACGAATGAAGATTGAGTAACGACAGGGCGAGACAGAGGAAGGCTGCCCGCCGACTACGTGAAATGAAAATCCTGCGCATGTCAGCCTCCTGCAACGGTGAGTGTATTGGACGCTCAACTCTTGAGGGCGAGCGTAAAATGGTTCGCTTAAAACTCTCAGGAGATCGTGCTATTCTTCAAAATGGACTCGAAATTCACTGCGTACCCCTTGATCTTTGCTGCTTGATCAAGTCGGTTGATGATGCGGCGAGCATTCGTGTAATCGCATTTTGTGCCGTTGATATAGTCGCCCAGCTTTTTACTTGTGAATGATCCGTTGCGCATGCCGTATGACATGATACGGTAAGCAATGTCCGGATTCAGTGCGTGATCCGGATGCACGATCAAATCATCTTCGCCGGTCAGTCCCAGAACACCGCTCATCCTCTGGTAATTAGCCCTCCCTGTGATCTGGACATAACCCCGACCGCGATAGAGATACCCGTCACCTTTGATACGGTTACCGAGATCTCTACCGATTGATGTACCGGGCTCATACTTGTTGAAGTAGGATTTCGGGCCGCGCTCCGTGATCGGCTGGTAGGTGTCGGCGCATTCATGCTTGATGGTGGCGAGCATGTAGGCGGCCCAGCGTATGTCGTTCACGTCACTATCCAGTTCTATGTAGCCGAGCAAGTTGTCCAGGCCGGAGACCTGAGTTTGATTAAGCTTGCCGTAAATCTCTCGATAACCATTGAAGAATGTGGTGTGATTGAATTTCATGCCTAGTCTCCTGTGAATATGAGAAGGTTGAAGAGCTTCGAATTACAAGCCAGCAACATACATCTAGAACCGCAGAATTACAATGTATTTTAGAATTCGGTAGTGTCCTAATCCTGTGGTGTTACGGTGTTACGCTCAAAACGTCTTTAAGCGTCCAGAATGACTTGGAGATATTAGCTGCCATCGCTGGGGTCGCCCCGTTCAGTGATTTGTGGCCGCGACAGAAATTGTAATACACAAAGAAAATCGCGAGCATATAATTTAAGTTCTCAAATTTCTTTGAAAACGCGTTCGTCAATCTTGTAAATCTCCGCTTCGGAGCCCTCTCCCTCTGCGCAAAGCTTACCCCCCAGACACGCGAGCACCATTGCAGTTATAGCCAGAGTGCGAGCCAGCGTTTTAATTGAGCTGCCTTTCAACATTGAGTAGCGGGCTATGGCGCGTGCGGCAAATTTCCTGGCGCAGCGCACTGATCGGGTAGTTAAACGAGGCGGTAAAAATGGCTGTGCCAGCTCAGAGGGAGCGATCACGGGGGGCGTGGTCGGCTTCCGAGCTGGCACGGGCGGGCACTATCGAAGCATCGGGCTTCAGATGGCTTGTCTTACGACCCGGCTGACGTTTGGGCTATCAGCCCCATCCTCAACGCGCGCCATTATACACCAGTTGTCAAAACTGTCAACGCTTTTTTGTGACTAATTCGACAAAAATTCAGCCGCTCCAACACCAAGTTGACACCGTCGCCCAAGTCTTCCTATACTGCCTTTTCTTCGCGGCAACACACGCATTCGGCCAGGTAGCTCAGTTGGTAGAGCGCGGCCCTGAAAAGGCCGGCGTCGGCGGTTCGATTCCGTCCCTGGCCACCATTTAAGGCAACAGTAAAAAGGTAAAAGGCAAAAGTAAGAAACGGCTACCGCCTTACTTTTGCCTTTTCCCTTTTGCCTTTTTACTTCTTTAGCGTTGCCAGTAGTTCTTGATCTTCTGTGCAAGCAGAGGGAAGGGGACGTACTCGGCCTGGCGTCCGGCGCGGCGCAGCTCTTCGACCATTCTGATAGCTCCGTCGGCGTTGCGCGTGTGGACGAGGATGGTCGAGGCGCGCTGCAAAGCGGGCTGGGAGGCGAGCCAGAGAGCGACGGCGTAGCCCGTTCGTTCATCGTCCAGGGTTTCAGAGCCGTAGTGCTCGGGCAGAAGATCGTGGTCTAGAAAGATGGCGTCGTAGATATTATTCCTCAAAAGCTCCCGTGCGCTCGTCACATCCTCTGCCACGTCCAGATAGTCCCCATCAAAACGTTTGGCGAACCAGTCGTGTCTTCGTGTATCATCGTCGAGCAGAAAAACGCGAATCGGATTGCGCTCCGCAGAGACAGCGCTGAGGCCTAGCTTGCTCAGCACTCCACGTAAAATACTCATTGTCTATGTATTAGAACCCCCGGATATAATGACCGACTTTCGCCCTGATAAGATTTTGAACCGCCGCCGCATAGAGCCAATAACTATACCACACACTCCGCGCGGGGCCGCTTCGGCCCACGCGAGCTTGCCTAAAAGGAGCAAGGAAAAGACCCCTCCGGGCGCGCTCTTTTGCCTGACACCTTTTGCTTGACCTCTCTGGTAGATTCGCGGAGAGTGTGCTACAAAGCGGAAGCGACCCGTGGACATGCGCTTGATCTCGCCTCGTGGCATCTGCTTTCGGATTCACCTGTGCTCGACAGAGTTTGACCTGATGACCTCTTCAAAATATCGCGCCTCCATATGAAACAGGTTCTGCAAAATCTTAAGACCGGCCAGCTAGCCGTGACGGACGTGCCGCCGCCAGCAGCTCAAAGGGGGCGCGTGCTGGTGCGCACCGCAGCCTCTTTGATTAGCGCGGGCACGGAGCGCGCAGCCGTTGAGATGGGCAAGAAGAGCCTGCTCGGTAAGGCCAGGGAGCGCCCTGACCTGGTCAGGCAGGTGCTTCAGAAGGCGAAGAACGAAGGTCTGGTCAATACCTTCAACGCCGTACGCACGCGGCTCGGCTCATCCCTCGCTCTCGGCTACAGCGCTTCGGGGATAGTTGCGGGCGTAGGCGCAGATGTGACGGAGTTTCGCGCAGGTGACAGGGTGGCGTGCGCCGGGCTGGGCTTCGCTTCGCACGCGGAGATGCTGGCCGTGCCGAAGAACCTCTGCGTGCGCTTGCCCGATGAGGTGAGCTTTGACGCCGGAGCGTTCGGCACGCTCGGCGCAATCGCTTTGCAGGGCGTACGCCTCGCAGAGCCGACCCTCGGCGAAGCGTTCGTCGTCATCGGACTTGGACTTCTGGGACAGATCACCGTCCAGCTTCTGAAAACGAATGGCTGCCGCGTCTTCGGCATCGACCTGGATCAGAAGAAGCTCGATCTGGCGCTTGAGCTGGGAGCGGACGCCTGCGCGCTTAACAATGAGGATGTCCAGAGGTCTGTCATCGAGTGGTCGCGCGGGCGCGGCGCGGACGGGGTGTTGATTACGGCGGCGACTCAGTCTAACCAGCCCATTGAGCTGGCGGGCGAGATTTCGCGACTCAAAGGGCGGGTCGTCGCCGTCGGTATGATTGGCCTGGATGTCCCGCGCAACCTCTACTTCAAGCGCGAGCTGACCTTGAAAATCTCCATGTCATACGGGCCTGGACGCTACGACCCTGACTATGAAGAGCGCGGCCAGGATTACCCCTTCAGCTACGTGCGCTGGACAGAGGGACGCAACATCGAAGCCTTTCTAGACCTCGTCGCCGGAGGCCGCGTCCAGGTCGAGCCGCTCGTCACGCATCGCTTCACCATCGAAGAAGGAGAGCGCGCCTACCAGTTGATCACAGGCGAAGTGAAGGAGCCGTATCTGGGCATCCTGCTTCACTACGACACGGAGCGAGAACTGTCGCGCCGGATCAAGATCAGGAAGCCGTCCGCGCATGAGCGCCCCACATCTCTCGCGCCAGCCGTGCGTCTGGGACTGATCGGCGCAGGCAACTACGCAAAGACGATGCTGCTGCCAAACTTCAAAGCAGCGGGCGTGGATTTCCGCGCGATTGCGACCCGCTCCGGCGTGTCGGCGCGCGACATCGGCGAGAAATATAATTTTCAATACTGCGCGGCGGACGCGGACGAAGTAATCAGTGATGCGGAAGTGAATCTGGTGGTGATCGCCACGCGTCATGATATGCACGCGGAATTAGCGCGACGCGCGCTCGAGCAAGGGCGTCACGTCTTCATGGAAAAGCCGCTCGCGCTCACGGATGAAGAGCTGGAAAGTGTTCTCGTCGCTGCCGCCGAAGGGGACGCTCAGTTGATGGTCGGCTTCAATCGTCGTTTTTCGCCACTGGCGCGCGCCGCGCGTGAGTTCTTCCAGGGGCGCAGCGCGCCTCTTTCCATCAGTTATCGCGTCAACGCCGGACACATCCCGCGCGAGCACTGGGTGCATGACCCGCGCGAAGGTGGCGGGCGCATCATCGGCGAGGTCTGCCACTTCATAGACCTCATGCAGTTTTTGACCGGAGCCTTGACGACGCGCGTCTACGCGGAGTCGATTGCGAGCCGCAATTATGAAAAGGTAGATGAGGATTCTGTCTTCATCACGCTGCGCTTTGCGGACGGCTCGAACGGCTCAATCGCTTATCTGGCGGAAGGCGATAAGGCGATGCCGAAGGAGCGCGTGGAGATTTTCGGCGAAGGGAAGAGCTTCGTGCTGGACGATTTCCGCAGCGCGACCAGCTTCCGTGAAGGGCGCGAAGAGAGCATCAAGCTGCGCAATCAAGATAAGGGGCAGGCGGATGAGATACGCGCCGTCTGCGCCCTCGTGCTCGAAGGCAAGGCCGCGCCCATTGCCCTTGATGACCTGGCGGCGACCACGCGCGCCACCTTCCGCATACGCGAATCGCTGCGCACCGGACAGCCTCAAGTTGTTTAAGTGAAGAACATTGTGACGGGGGCTTTTTATGTTCACCTCTTGACGAACGGAGAATCGAATGAATGAGAGCGCGCATCTTCCGTCCATTTACACTTTCATTCTCAGTGCTGCTCATCGTCGCTTCATTTGCCGGAGCGCTGGCTCAAACCGGCGCACAGCGACGCCGAAGGCCGCTTGCACAAGGCAAGAGCACGGCGATCTTCAATTACGTCGAATATGGCGGCATCCCGACGCTCATGCCTGTTCTACTCATGCAGGGCTTGGGGCGCTACGTTGCTCCCCCGGCTTTCAACTCGAAGGCCGCGCGGCGTCGATTCGCAGAGACCTACTATCGCCCCGGCCAAAAATATCGCCTATTCTCCCGTGGCAATGAGGTCGGTACGGCCACCGTCAAAAAACTGAATGACTGTGATGCGATGGCGGCTGAGGTTGAGGTTAACTCCCCTGAGACAATAAGGAATAGCGACGAGGGCGTGCTGACGATGAGCGCCGGTGCGCCGGTATTTAAAGCAGCCGAGCGGCGCGATCCGACGGACGCCGAAGGGGCGGCGCTGCTCAAAATTGTGCAGCCATTTTTCCGGCGCAGAGGGCTCGACGCGCCGGAGATCGGAGGCGTCGCCAGTTGGCTGCGCGCCACAGACCTCGACGGCGATGGCCTTGCAGAGCTGGTGGGATTCTTCGCCACGGGAGCTAAATCCCAGCACACGCTTTTCATCATCGCCGAGCCGCAAGGCAAGGGTTTCAAGGCGGCGCTGGTTCTATTTCATCCGAGCAGGGATAAATGGGGCGACGACGGGCAGCATCAGCAGTTTGTTGACGCTGTAGACCTGGACGGCGATGGCCTCTTCGAGCTTATAACTTCGGGCAACGACCCGCGCAGCACAAACGACTTCACCTATATCGTCTACAAAAAGCAGGGCGGACGATGGCGCAGCGTCTATGTCGGCGGCGGACTAAAATGCGCGAGCGAATCAGGCGGAGAGGTTTACTAAGACCCTCAAGCCCGGCTTCATCTACGGCGATGATTTAACACTCTTGCAATCTTCGCATGGAGTGCTATAATCCGGCGCGCCTCCCTTAAGTAGCGGGCATAGGAAGAACCAGGGGCGTCGTCGAGCCGCGCCACATAAGTCACACCCCGGCGCGCGGCCCGCAGTATCAATGGAAATCTTTAACTTGTAGCATCTCGCGCCGCATGTCATCTGACAGCTCAAAAATTCAACCGCTCTTCGCCGTGCCGGATGACGCGCCCGAAGAGGCTCCGGCGCTGGAGCGCCCTATTGCGAAGGAGCAGCCCGCCGTCTGTCAGTTCTGCTTCGGCTCGGGGATGGAGGTCGTCGAAGGGCGCGGGGCGCGGCGTTGCCGTTGCCGCACGCAGAGCAGCCAGGCGAAGCTACTCGAAGCCGCGCGCATCCCGCGCCGCTACGATCAGTGCTCGCTGCAAAATTACTTCCCTACGAAAGGCAAGTTCTATACAAATCAAGGCAACGCTTTCAGGTATGCTTACACTCTGGCGCGCACATATCCGGCAGTGGATCGCGGCCTGATCTTCATGGGGCCGGTCGGTGTCGGTAAGACGCATCTCTCCGTAGCAATCATACGCGACTTGATTGAGAAGAAAGGGATTCCGTGTCTGTTTTATGAATTCGGCGCGCTCTTAAAAGAGATACAGAACTCCTACAACCCGATCTCGCAAACGTCTGAGCTGAAAGTGCTCGCGCCGGTCTTTGACGCTGAGGTGCTGGTGCTTGACGAGTTGGGAGCGTCGAAGCCTACGGATTGGGTCCGCGATACGATGATGCAGATCATCAACACGCGCTACAATGATCGACGGCTGACGATCTTTACGACGAACTACCTGGACGGGCGGCGCAACGAGCGCGACGAGACTTTGGAAGAGCGCATCGGCGTGAGATTGCGCTCGCGTCTCTATGAGATGTGCAAGACCGTCCATATAGAGGGCGAAGATTACAGGAAGAAATTCGATACGCAACAGCCTTAAAGGATGTCTATCTTCAACCGAACGAGAGAGCCGACCTGTCGCATCAAGGTCGGCTTTTTTGCGGTCAAATTCGCCCATCGCACGGTCGTTCGTGATGTGTCGAATCGTTATGTATAATGAATTGATTCCAGAGAGCGAACAATTAGAGAATGGTGAGGGACGATTTAAACGCAAAGAGCGCAAAGTACGTTCGCAGAGGGCGCAAAGAGGTTCAACACTCTCTGCGACCTTTGCGATGCACTTTGCGCCCCCTGCGTTTAAACCTTCCCTTTGTAGAGACGCTCTAACAGATACTGCATGCCCAAACGCACAGACATCAAGAAAATTCTGATCATCGGGTCAGGGCCGATCATCATCGGGCAGGCTTGCGAGTTCGATTATTCGGGGACGCAGGCGTGCCGCGCGCTTCGCCAGGAGGGTTACGAGGTGGTGCTCGTCAACTCGAACCCGGCGACGATCATGACCGACCCGGAGATGGCCGACAAGACCTACATAGAGCCGCTGACGGTCGAATCCGTCGCCGGGATCATCAAGCGCGAGCGCCCCGAAGCACTGCTGCCGACCGTGGGCGGGCAGACGGCGCTCAACCTGGCCGTGGCGCTCTCGGATGCGGGCGTGCTCACAGAGTTCGGCGTGGAGATGATCGGCGCCAAGCGCGAGGCCGTGAAGGTCGCGGAGGACAGGCGGCTCTTCAAGCAGGCGATGGACGAGGCCGGGCTCTTGATGCCGCGCGGCGGCTTTGCGCGCACCTGGGACGAGGCACAGGAGATGGTCGTGCAGACGGGCTACCCATCCATTGTGCGTCCATCATTCACGCTCGGCGGCACGGGCGGCGGCATCGCCTTCAACCCGGAAGAGTTTGAAGAGATCGTGCGCGCGGGGCTCGCGGCGTCTCCCATTCAAGAGGTCTTGATCGAAGAGTCTGTGCTCGGCTGGAAGGAGTTCGAGTTGGAAGTGATGCGCGACCTGGCCGATAACGTCGTCATCATCTGCTCGATTGAGAACTTCGATCCGATGGGCGTCCACACTGGAGATTCAATCACGGTCGCTCCGGCGCAGACGCTCTCCGATGTCGAGTATCAGCTTTTACGCGACATGGCGATCACGGTGATCCGCAAGGTGGGCATTGAAACCGGCGGCTCGAACATACAGTTTGCAGTCAACCCTGAGAACGGTGAGGTGCGCATCATCGAGATGAACCCGCGCGTGTCGCGCTCGTCTGCGCTCGCCTCGAAAGCGACCGGCTTCCCGATTGCGAAGATCGCGGCCAAACTGGCCGTCGGCTACACCCTGGACGAGATTCCGAACGACATCACGAAGAAGACACCAGCCTCTTTTGAGCCGACCATTGATTACGTCGTGGCGAAGATTCCCAAATGGGCTTTCGAGAAGTTTCAGGCGGCGGAGGACGTGCTGGGCACGCAGATGAAGTCTGTCGGCGAAGTGATGGCGATTGGCCGCACGTTCAAGGAGGCGCTGTTCAAGGGCTTGCGCTCTTTGGAATCGGTCAAGCCGCTGCGCCTCAAGGATGTCCCCGACGATGAATTGCAGCGCAAGCTCGCGCGCCCCAACTCGCAGCGATTCTCCTACATCACCTACGCGCTGCAACACGGCTGGCCGATCTCTGAAATCTATCGCCTGTCGAGGATAGACCCCTGGTTTCTCGAACAGCTTCAGGATGTCATGGAAATTCAGAAGGAGGTCGAAGGCCGTCGCCTTGAAGATATTCCGACTGAGCTGTTGCGCGAGTTCAAAGAGGCCGCGCTGTCAGACCGACGGCTCGCGTACCTCACAGGCCGAACGGAAGACGAGGTGCGCGCGCACCGTAAACGGCTCGGCATCACGCCCGTCTACAAGCGCGTCGATACGTGCGGCGCGGAGTTTGAATCCTTCACCCCGTATCTCTATTCGACGTACGAGACGGAGGATGAATCGCAACCTACAAATCGGCCCAAGATCATGATCCTCGGCTCCGGGCCGAACCGCATCGGGCAGGGAATCGAGTTCGATTACTGCTGCTGCCATGCCAGTTTTGCCCTGCGCGAAGCGGGCTTTGAGACGATCATGGTCAACTGCAATCCCGAAACGGTCTCGACCGATTACGATACCTCTGATCGTCTCTACTTCGAGCCGCTCACGTTCGAGGACGTGATGAACATCATCGACGTGGAGAAGCCCGAAGGCGTCATCGTGCAGTTCGGCGGGCAGACGCCCTTGAATCTGGCGATGCGGCTGCACAGGGCTGGCGTGCCCATCATCGGCACTTCACCCGATTCGATTGACCTGGCGGAAGACCGCCAGCGCTTCGGCGCGCTGCTCAGTGAGCTGGGCATCCCGCAGCCTGAAAACGGCACGGCCACCTCAAGCGATGAAGCCAAAATGATCGCTCGCCGGATCGGCTACCCCGTGCTCGTGCGTCCCTCTTACGTGCTCGGCGGGCGCGCGATGGCTATCGTGTACGATGAAGAGACCCTGGACGAGTATGTGCGCACGGCGGTCGATTTCTCGCGCGAGCGTCCCGTCCTGATCGACAAGTTTCTGGAGCGCGCGGCGGAGTTTGACGTGGATGCGCTGGCGGACGAGAGCGCGTGCATCGTCGCGGGTATTCAAGAGCACATCGAAGAGGCAGGAATTCATTCGGGCGACTCTTCCTGCGTGCTGCCCCCTGTGCGCATCGAGCCGGAGCATCTTGAGACGATGCGCCACTACACGCGCGAGCTGGCGCGCGCCCTCTCAGTGTGCGGCCTGATGAACATTCAGTACGCGATCAAGGATAACCGAGTTTACGTGTTGGAGGTGAACCCGCGCGCCTCGCGCACCGTCCCGTTCGTGTCGAAAGCGACGGGCGTGCCGCTGGCGCGCATCGCCGCGCAGGTCATGGCCGGACGCGCGCTCGCAGACTTTCACCTCCCCGAAGAGCTTTCCGTAGAGCATCGCTTCTTCATCAAGTCGCCCGTCTTCCCCTTCGTCAAGTTTCCGGGCGTAGACCCGATCCTCAGTCCCGAAATGCACTCGACGGGCGAAGTGATGGGCGTCGGCGACACGTTCGGCGTGGCGTATGCGAAGGCCATGACGGGCGCGGGCGTAGAGATTCCGCGAAGCGGCAGGGCATTTATCAGCGTCAACGATGGGGACAAAGGGCAGGCCGTCTTGCTCGCGCGGCGTCTGGTACGACTGGGCTTCGAGGTGATCGCCACACGCGGGACAGCCCTGCGCATGCGCGAAGTCGGACTCCGCGTCGAGACGGTCTTCAAGGTCAATGAAGGTCGCCCCAACATCGTTGACTACATCAAGCAGGGCGAGATCGCGCTTGTCATCAACACCCCGCTGGGCAGCATCTCGCATTACGACGAAAAAGCCATACGCCGCAGCGCGCTGCAATACAACGTGCCTTGTGTGACGACCATGACGGGCGCACAGGCTCTGGTCGAAGCCATCGGCGCACTCTGCGGAGAAACATCAATCAGCGTGCTCTCGCTGCAAGAACTGCACGCGCTCAGCAATGCAATGTCGTAAATCGTGAATCGTCAATCGACGCACGGACATTCCTTCTCCATTGACGTTTCACGAAGGAGGGGCGATGGAAGTCTCTGGCAAGCAGGCTATCAAGCAGATTTTAGAAGAGTGCCGCACCATCGCCGTGGTGGGTCTCTCTTCAAATCCCTGGCGGGCGTCGAACAGCGTCGCCGGATATATGCGACAGCAGGGCTACAGGGTGATCCCCGTCAATCCGAACGAGCAGCAGGTCTTCGGTGAAAAAGCTTATCCATCGCTCGCTGATGTGCCGGACAAGATAGACCTCGTTGACATCTTCAGGAGATCGGAGGAGGCAGGTCGCGCGGTTGACGAGGCTATTCAGATCGGAGCAAAAGCCGTCTGGTTGCAGGAAGGCGTCATAGACGAGGCGGCGGCCGAGCGCGCGCAAGCGGCTGGCCTGGTCGTCGTCATGAATCGTTGCTGGTTGAAGGAGCACATGAGAACATTTAGGTGGAAAGCTTGATCTCCTGAGAAGACCAGCTATCTTATCCCCGATGGTCAGGATATTTCACATCAACCTTCGGCATCACCAGTCCATGAAATCATTCTGGATAACCTACATCACTGCATTCTTAACAGCTTTGCTACTATGCTCAACCAATTCAGCATTCGCTCAGACACAGGAGGGTCAAGCCGATCCTCAGCAGCAGCGATTTCAAGCTCTGATTCAAAGCGGGAAAGATCACCACAAGAAGAGGGAATACGATCAGGCCATACAGGATTTTACTGAAGCCATACGCATCTCCCCGGCCAACGAGGAAGGCTACATTCACAGGGGCATGGCCTATGATCGCAAGCAGGAATACGAGAAGTCCGTCAAAGATTATACGGAAGCCCTCCGGCTCAATCCAAAAGTTGATGGGGTTTACGGTATCAGAGGCGGTGCCTATTTAGAGCTGGGAGAACTGGACAAGGCCATCGCAGATTTCTCTGAGCTGATTGGTCGCCAGCCACAGCATGCTCTGGCCTATGCCTACAGGGGGCACGCTTTCCGTGCCAAAGGAGAGCTTGACCGCGCGATCAGCGATTACACACAAGCTATAAGGCTGTCTCCAGAATCCGGCCTGTTTTATGCGAGCCGAAGCGGAGCTTATCTCGATCAAAAAGATTACGACCGCGCCGCGAGCGATGCGACTGAGGCCATACGCCGGAATGAGAAATCAGTCGGCGTCTATCTCTGCCGTGGTGAGTCGCTCTATTTCAAAGGCCAGTTTGCGCAGGCGATCAGCGATCTGACGGAGGTTATTCGTTTGAATCCAACCGCGATTCACGCCTATACCTTACGCGCCTGGGCATATCGCAATCTGGGTAAGTTTCGTCTGGCCGAGATGGACGAGCGAAAAGTCGAAGAGCTAAGGGTCAAAAATGAGCAGCGTTGAAATCCGCGCCGTCGTAATGACCGTCAGCGACCGCTCGGCGCGCGGAGAACAGAAGGATGAGTCAGGCGCGACGCTCCTCTCGCTTCTGCAAGAGATGGGCGCGCAGATAGTGGCGACAGAAGTCCTGCCGGACGATCTTGAACCGCTCTCTGATAAGCTACGCCGGTATGCTGACCGCGAGGATGTCAATCTCGTCATGACGACGGGCGGGACGGGCTTTGCGCCCCGCGACAACACGCCGGAAGCGACGCGCGCCGTCATTCAGAGGGAAGCGCCCGGGCTCGCAGAAGCGATGCGCAGCGAAACGCTCCATCAGACGCCGATGGCGATGATCTCGCGCGGCGTCTGCGGCATACGCAACGGCGCGCTAATCATCAACCTGCCCGGCTCGCCCGCAGGCGTGAGCGCGTGCTTTGCCGTCATCAAACCCGTCCTGCCGCATGCCATCGCACTGCTGGCAGGCAAGCCGCACTCGGAAGCGAAATAGCGTGTCTAAGTGGTGATCTAGTATCAGCTAATCTGTGTGCTCCTCCGTGTTCTCTGCGTCTGCGGCTGTGAGTGTCTATAGGAGTTCATTCACCACCGCAGACGCATAGGCTCACCCCTCGCGCAGCTCACAGAGAGAGATGTTGATGAACCTCGGAGACGGTTAATCAGAGCTTGCCGTGCGATCTGTTCCGAGGTCTGTGCTAAGCTTTGAGCTAAGACTTTAAACACTTTTACTAGAGGTCAGATTAAGAAGAAGCGGGATGAAACGTTGCCCACAATGTCATCGCACCTACGTTGATGATACGCTGCGCTTCTGCCTGGATGACGGCGTCCCCCTGGCGGCTGCGTTTGAGCCCGACACAGTAGAGCGCAGCCCCATCACGAACCGAGTTGATCCTCCCCCGACGGAGGTTTTGCCGTCACCACATCAGGCCAAGCGCCAGGCTCTTCCTGCGTATGTCTACCTGGTCGGGCCATTTCTCATCGCAGGACTCTTACTCGTATTGATCGTCGGCACAATCTTCCTGGTGTGGCTTAAGTCTGGAAGCAGGAGCGGGAGCGGCTCGCCGAGTCCAAGCCCATCCGTCAGACGAACCGGCGGGACGGAAAACAATCGCTCGCCAACGCCTTCGCCGACAACTGATTCGTATGCTAATTCTCTGACAAAGCTACTATGGGGCACTTGGACATGGAACTCCTTCGTGGTGACATACGTGCCGGATGGAACTGGAACATATAAGAACGGCAATGACCTATGCTTCAATTTTAAGTATGAGGTGAAGGGGAATGTGCTGCACATGGTCGCCGTCGGCAAACAGCAGTGCGGCCCGAGCGGCCTCGATTACCGGATCAGCATAGAGGGGGACAACCTGAGGCAGGAATACACAGGCAACGGATATGTCACAGACTGGAAAAGGGTGCGTTGAAACTCTCTTAAGCTGGATGCATCTGATTTAGGGGGTTGTGAAGTCAAACATCATCATCTGTTGCGCCGATTCCTCCGATGCGGAGCTGCTTGCAGACCTCGGTGCGCGCACCTTCTCAGAGACCTTTGCCGCCGTCAACAGGGCTGAAGATATGGCTTCGTACCTCTCTTCGGCGTTCACCCCTGCTCAGTTGGCCGCAGAGCTGGCTGACAGCAGGGCTTTGTTCTTCGTGGCGGAAGTGGACGGTGAGGCAGCCGGGTATGCCAAGTTGTATCAGGGTGAGCCGCCCGCCTGTGTGACGTGTGATAACTCTACGGAGTTGGCGCGTATCTACGTCCTGGAGAAGTGGCTTGGGAAAAGCGTCGGACAGGCGCTCATGCGCCGCTGCATGGACGAAGCGCGGCAAGCGGGTCGCAGAAACGTCTGGCTAGGCGTATGGCAGCACAACGAGCGGGCGCAGGCGTTCTATCGCAAGTGGGGCTTTCGCATCGTCGGGCAGCAGGTCTTCCGGCTCGGCACTGATGAGCAGACTGACTGGGTGATGGAGCGCGCGTTGTTCGATGAAGAACATTGAATAGTTCTGATACCAGGATGCAAACAAAAGAGGACTGGGGAACAATCCACGAAGTGACACGAAACCACATGAACCAGCCCTTCTTTTCGTGTCGTTCCGTGTTAATTCGTAGATCGTCGCCCCCTTCTTTTATCCTGCAATCTGATATTATAAGCCGAACGGATGTTTACCTCTGATGGCTCTCCGCTCCGGTCGCCTGGATGCTGTATGCTGAAGCGCATTTCATGGACGAAGGCGGAAGCACCGGATCATGCGCGCTCCATAAAAGGTTTGACAACGATCCGAGAGCTTGCTTAGTATCTCTGGCAGTTTGGATTTTCACTAATAACAGGGTGCGCGAAACACCAGGATGCTCAATGTGATCATTTTACAGGCAGCTACGACACCGGCGCAGACAATTGGCAGCCCCGTGACGGCCTACTGGCCGGTAATGATCTTCTTCGTCTTCGCGATTATCTTTCCGGTGCTGCCGATCGTCGTGGGACGCTTCCTCAGACCGAGCATATATCAGAAGGCCAAGATGCGCCCCTACGAATGCGGCATCGACCCTCAGACGGAAGCGCACGACCGTTTCACCGTTCGCTACTACATTGTGGCGATGCTCTTTCTGATCTTCGATGTCGAGACGATCTTTCTGCTGCCGTGGGCGATCATCTTCATGGGCGACGATTTCTCGTTCACCAAATTCGCGCTCATCGAAATGTTCGTCTTCATAGGCATCCTCGTCGTCGGCTACTACTACGCCTGGCGCAAGGGCGCGCTCGAATGGGCATGAAAGAAGGGATGAGGGATGAGGGATGAGGGATGAAAAGGATGAGTGATTCATTCAATTGAGAGATTGACTCGATCATTCATCCCTCATCCCTCATCCCTCATCCCTTGGTTATTATGGCTGAACATCAAGAAGGATTCGTCTTAACCACCGTCGATTCGATTTTCAACAGTTTGCGCCGGACTGTCGGGGCGAAGTCGATGGATATGGCTGCGCCGGTCGTGAACTGGGCGCGCAAGTCCGCTTTATGGCCGATGACTTTCGGGCTGGCCTGCTGCGCCATCGAGATGATCGCGACGGGCGCGGGGCGCTTCGACATAGACCGTTTCGGAGCGGGCGTCTTTCGCCCGAGCCCGCGCCAGAGCGACCTGGTCATCATCGCGGGCACTGTGACGTTGAAGATGGGGCCTGTCGTGCGCAGGGTCTACGACCAGATGCCCGAGCCGAAGTGGGTCATCGCGATGGGCGCATGCGCTTCGACGGGCGGCCCCTTCGATTCCTATTCGACGATGCAGGGCGTGGATCGTACAATCCCCGTCGATGTTTACATCCCGGGCTGCCCGCCGCGCCCGGAAGCCCTGCTCTACGGCCTGATGCGCCTTCAGGACATCATCATGAAAGAGCACCCGTCAGCCTACATCTTCCAGTCCGACGGCACGGTGCATCGCCAGCGTCAACTGGAGGGCGACGACGATGATAATGGGCTGGAGGAGCTTTCTCCCGCAGATAGAGAAGCCGCTGAAGTAGTCGCGGCAAACACCAAATAGACAGAAGATACCGCGCTCTTAAAGACCTGTGCCGCAGAAGCAGGCTGGCTCAGGCCGCCATACCACACTTTTGGTTTGGCGAGTGTCTACAAGTGTAGACACTCCATCCCGAAGAACCCGTCACGTTTCGAAAAAGATTAATGAAATAGGCATAAAATTAGGAGAACCGCCGGTGCTCTCTTACTTCTGTTACTGGCATATCCCTTGCTGTAGCCGGAGATGAGAAATTACCCGGCAAACTCTGAAGAGCTTGACGGGCAATCTCTGGGATGATGGCTGATCGTAATTTCGATTTATAAAAGAAGAGCCTTGTATGGAGCACCGTACTTGTAGTATATATCTTGGCCGTTCAACTTCTGTGAACTCTTGGTGGCCTTTTTCACCGAGGGTTTTCATCCAATAACCACACGATTGATCCCTACCGTGCCGGAGCGCAACGAAGCGCTTGGAATACGGCTTCTAGCTGTTACCGTCTAGCTTTATGGTCTGCCAAAGATTTGTCAGCCAAATTGAGTTCAAAGCAAGGGCACGCCCAGAAACATGCCCTTTTCAGCGCAGGTAGCAATGATGATCTGAAGACAAAAGGGATCGGCTTCAGCCAGCCAGTGCCCAGGCGCGCAAGGCTCTCGTCCATCCGAAACTTTTGTCACAGGTCGCGACACATCTCAAAAAGGAGTGAATGATAATGACCCCCAGGTTCCAAAAGTTGGTTAGCTCTATGGTTCTTCTTCTTGGTGTTCTTTTTGTCGTGAGCGCTGGCGCACAAGGGCAGGAGACCCTCTCATCGGTTGGCAGCGCCGAGCAGGGAAAGGTAACTCCCTCACGCCCCTGGTCGCGCGAAGAGATGCTCGCCGCCAAGCCTTACCCGCTCGCCGAGCTGAAAGGTATTCCCGCCAATAACGGCGTCGTCCGGCCTGATGGCCCAGCCGAAATACACCCGGGCGGACGCGGCGGTAATGCTCTGCTTAAAGATTCTCTGCTCAGCATCAGGGAGGAAGAGTCGCCCTCCGCTGTGACAGCCGCTTACACATATCCGTTCCCCTTTACGCGGTACGAAAATCTGGCCGCCAACTATACGGTCATCCCGTATCGTATGGTCGGCAAAGTCTTCTTTAAGAAGGCCGGCCAGCCCTTTGTCTGTTCCGCCTCTTCGATAGGCAATTACGCCGTCATTTCCGCCGGACATTGCGTCAGTGACGGCATGGGCCATTTCCACACCGACTGGGTGTTTGTTCCCGCTTACAATGCCGGAGCAGCCCCCTACGGACAGTGGACAGCAAATATGCTGATCGTCTCATCAGCATGGCATACCGGCGGCGGTAGCCTGTGGGGTTCGGATTTCGGTGGAGCCGTCCTGAATAAAGTCGCGGGCTTGAAGATCAGTCAGAAGGTGGGATGGCTCGGCTGGGCTGTCAATCTCCCCGTCGGTCAGCAGCACTGGCACTCAATAGGCTATCCTGCATCAGCACCCTTCAACGGCGCAAAGCAGATCATCTGTGCCGCTTCATGGGCGACGAGTGACAGTGCGACTACATTCGGCATCGGCTGCGACGCGACCGGAGGCACAAGCGGCGGGCCGCTCATCAGATTGCTCAAGCCAGGTTTGACCGGCGCGGCAAATTATGTCAACGGGCTCAACTCCTACAAGTACACGACGACGCAGCCGCTGGCGCTCTATTCACCCTATTTCGGAAACAGCGCCAAGTCCCACATCGGTTGCCTCATCAACTCCGGCCCTGGACAGTTCAAGTGCGTCGCACCGGCAGTCCCATAACCCTTGCCAAACTCAGACGGCAAGAAGCTCGAAGCGTTGAGCCTCTTGAGGTGAATTGGCCGTCAAACCCGAAAGGAAAAGAGCTGGCAGTTCTCAACCGAGAACTGCCAGCTCTTTTCTCTGAACATGGAAATTATCGGTCGAGCCGAAACGAGTTCAGCATCTCCTCGCCGTGCTGTCCGAGCGGCGTGAGCTTGAAGATATACTTTCCGCGCGCAAAGTAATAGAACTCGTTCGGTGCGAGCTGCATCGCACTACGCACGCGCAAGCCATCTCCAGCCCCGTCCAGATGAAACGTTTCGACGGAATCCTCCGCTCCGATGTGGACAAACGCTGCCACCCAATCCCGCAAGCTTAAGGAAAGCTCCTTATCCAATACTTCGATGCTGAATTGAGGCGGTTCAAGCGCAGCCGTTTGCCCCGTCGCCAGTTGTTTATCCTGAAAGCGCACCCTGTGTCTGAATTGAGGCGTCGCTGCCGTTCGGCTTTTCAGTTCCCGCAAGATGACGAATGTTTTCGGATACCTGATCGTAAAGGCATACGCTTTATCTGTATAGGTGAGCCAGTCTGAAGATGCATCACCGGCGCTTTGAGACCCGGCGTCCGTTTGCCCGTTGCCGGAACAGGTAATCATCAACATCGCCATCAACGTCAATATGAAACGGCTCATCACGCGTTCCTCTCTTCATCTTCAAGCCTTCTGCCGCAACTCTGGAAAACCTTCGCATAAAACGCGCCCGGATAGAGCGCCCGGGAGGGAAGAGAATAGTTCTGATGTTTGAAACCTGAATCGAAGATGCCATCCCGGCTTGAAGATAACGGGCTGCCAGAGATTTCACCTGCCGTCGAGAGTGAGGCGATGGAAATGATCGAAGCATCAATATAAAGAGAAGATTGAATTCAGGTTTACAGCCCCATCAGATGACGTGTGTCGTTGACCGCGAGCACGCGTATGAAGCCATCGCCGCGAAGCTCTATGCGGGTGATACCACAGTTGGCTGTGGCAATCCAGACGGGACGCAGCTCCGGCGCGTCCAAAGCGCCCATCAGGTGAAGCGTGAGGATGCCGATTGTTCCCGTATGAGAAAAGATGGCGATGCGCCCGCCCCTGTGCTCGTCGATGGCGCGGTCAAGCTGGCGGGAGGCCCTGTCAAGCATCTGACGATAGCTCTCGCCGCCCAGTAGCACGTAATCCAGGTCGCGCCGGAGCAGCGCCGCGTATTGCAAAGGGTGGTAGGAAGCGGCCTCTTCAAAGGTCAATCCTTCCATCACGCCGACGCTGCGCTCACGCAGGGCGGTCGAACTTTCTATTGATAGATTCGTCAGGCGCGCGAGCGGCTCAGCCGTCTCGACCGCGCGCCGCAGGTCTGACGAATAGATGGCGGTGATGGATTCTGAGATGAGCGCACGGGCAGTCGCTTCCGCCTGTGCCAGCCCGCGCGGGCTGAGCGGCGTCGAGGTGTGCCCGCCAAAACGTCCCTCGGCATTGCCCTCTGATTGGCCGTGCCGGATAAGCAGCACACGCGTGGAAAACATAAGTAAAAAGTAGAAAGGTAAAAGACAAAAGTCAGGCCGCAAACCACTTTTCATTAAAGGCTTTCGTCCTCAACTTTTGCCTTTTACCTTTTTACTTTTGCCTTTCTTCAGGCTGTGACTGTTTCGGCTTTCAGTTTCTCGGCCTGGTAATGCGTGACGAGAGCGTTGATGATCTCGTCGAGTGCGCCGCCCATGACGAGGTCTAACTGGTGCAGCGTTAGACCAATACGATGATCCGAGACGCGATTCTCTTTGAAGTTATAGGTGCGTATCTTCTCGGAGCGGTCGCCGCTGCCGACCATCGAGCGCCGCTCTGAGGCGAGAGCCTCGTGCTGTTTCTGCTCCTCAAACTCCTGAAGACGCGCGCGCAGCACGCGCATGGCCTTTTCGCGATTCTTGATCTGCGACTTCTCGTCCTGCATGGAGACGACAGTGCCCGTCGGCAGGTGCGTGATGCGCACAGCCGAGTAGGTCGTGTTCACGCTCTGGCCGCCCGGCCCCGAAGAGCAGAAGGTGTCTATGCGCAGGTCTTTCGGATCGATCTTGACATCGACCTCTTCGGCTTCGGGGAGCACGGCCACGGTGATGGCAGAGGTGTGTATGCGCCCGCTGGCCTCCGTTTGCGGCACGCGCTGCACACGATGGACGCCCGATTCGTGTTTGAGCTTGGAGTAGACCTTGTCGCCTTCGATGAGCGCGATGGCCTCCTTGATGCCGCCGATGCCGGATTCAGAAGCGTCCAGAATTTCCATGCGCCAGCCCTGGCGCTCACTGTAACGCGCGTACATCCTGAGCATCTCGGCGGCGAAAAGCGTCGCCTCGTCGCCGCCGGTTCCGGCGCGAATCTCCAGGATGACGTTCTTCTCATCATTCGGGTCGGTCGGCAGAAGCAATAGCCGCAGGCCAGCCTCGCATTGTTCAAGACGCGCCTGCAAGGTCTCTATCTCGACGCGCGCCAATTCTCGCATCTCCGCATCATCGGCTTCGAGCATCTCACGCGCGCCTGCAATCTGATCCCGCAACGATTTGTACTCGCGATACTTTTCCACCATCTCGCCGAGACTACGAAGCTGCTTCGCCGCCTTCGTGTAAGCGGCCTGATCCGACAGCAACTCCGGCGCAGAAAGCTCCTGCGTCAACTCTTCGTAGCGCGCTTCGATCTGTTCCAGTTTCTCTAACATAAATTTCTAAGAAGCGATCAGCCGTCAGCCTCTTTTGAGATTGCGGATACGAAAAACTGCGATCTCAAATGCCTGCTTCTTGCCGGATTCATGCCAGCGGCGCTGCCTCCGCCTCCGGTAAAGGCGACTCAAGCTTGAGCGATTCCTTGAGCGCTTCGATGGCGACTTCCAACTGCTGATCGTCAGGCTCCTTGGTCGTGATGTTCTGGAGCCAGACGCCTGGGCGCGTAATCAATTTGAAGATGATCCCGCCCTCTTTCTTCGCCGACAACCGTATGATCTCGTAGGAGAGCCCGGCGACGAGCGGGATGAGCGCGATACGCACGAGCATGTTGTACAGAAGCGAATCGAATTTGATGATTGAGAAGAGCACTATGGAAACGAGCATCACGACCATCAGAAAGCTTGTCCCGCAACGTGGATGCTGGCGCGGCTGCGGGCGCGCATTCTCAACCGTGAGGGGCAATCCGGCTTCCCATGTGAACACGGTCTTGTGCTCCGCGCCGTGATACTCGAAGACGCGGCGTATATCTTTCAGCAGCGAGAAGCTGAAGATCATAATCAGAAAGAAGGCCATGCGGATGAGCCCGTCGATCAGGTTAAAGCTGACAGAGGGGCGCACCGGATGAAGATAGGTGCGCACACCGCTCCATGCGCGCGTGTACCAGGCATCATTAGCACCAGCGCTCGTGTTCGTGCTGCTGCTCGTCGTGGCTGCGCCACCGGAACCGGCTTCTCGCGCCTGTTGCGTGCTGGTCGTTTCTACGGCAGGAGGCGGAGTGGTCGCCCAGCCTGCGTAGATGAAGAGCGCATTCGTTAAGAGCAGCGGCGCGACGATAAAGAGCATGACGTTAAAAAAGAGCGCGAAGACTATCGAACCGGCGGCGGCTGCCGTTCCTCCCTTCTTCATCTCGTCGCGGGGACGCTTCTCTGTCGGAACAGGGATCAGTCCCGGCATTGCGCCCGTGATGCCTGCGAAGTCGCCTTCACCCTCGATGACGGCGGGCGTGAGGGCGACTTTGATCTCTTTCGCTTCCGCCTCCTCTGCGTCTGCGAAAGCTTCGTTGGCGGAGAAGTTAAGCGCCTTGATCCCCAGACCCATAGACTGTATGAGCACCGCGCCGCCGCGCAGAACCGGCAGTTTCAGAACCGGAAACTTGTCGCTCCACTTCGGAAGCCGGGCAGCCGTGTTGACTATCGAGCCGTCCGCTTTGCGCACGGCGATGGCGTAGGCGTTCGGCGTGCGCATCATGACGCCTTCGATGACGGCCTGTCCGCCGACGATCAAATCTCTCTCGCTGGTACTCACAATAAAAATCTCCCTTTCCTGTGAGGAGAAGCCCGCAGTTTAATAGAGCAACGCCGACCTCCTGCTTGCAAGGGGGTCGCACGCGTGTTCCTTATGATACACGAAAAGCGACCGGCCAGGGCTAGAGCGTCGGCGTTCTGGTTCGGATGAAACGGCTAATGTCGAAAGGCTGTCATCTGTGGCGTGCGCATCCCTATCTTTAACCTCAGACGGAAACTTACTGCGCTTGAGCCGGTTCCTCCGCAGGAGTCTCTGCGGGCTGCTTCTTGCCGTAGCGACGGTTGAAGCGGTCTACGCGACCGGCGGTGTCCACAAGCTTCTGCTTGCCCGTGAAGAACGGGTGGCACTCCGAACAGATTTCCACTTGCAGGTCATCTTTGCGGGTCGAGCGCGTGGTAAATTCGTGGCCGCAGGCGCAATGCACCTTAATCTCTTTGTAGTCTGGATGTATTCCTTGCTTCATCTTCTTCTTCCTTGTCTATAGATGGCGATCCGCGCCCCTTTCAAAACAATCTATGATACGGTCGGCGGACGTGCATCGTCAAGTTTAGATGAAACCGCAGATGAACAAGATGCACCGGAGATCAAGAGGCAGTCAAGAGTGAGGACTATCTCGTTTAAGCGCTCGTTTTTACCTACGCTTATCTGCGATTTATCTGCGGCCGTGTGTGGTTTCATCCGACGTTTTATATGACCTCTGAATAGTTTATTGACAATGACTCAAAACGCGTGCTACAAAGCACGTGGCCGTCCTAATTTCTGTACCCAAAACATACGAGCGGAAGCGTTTGCGCTTCGGCGTTACAGCCAGAGCGCGATAGCAGTCAGGGTGTAATCATAAGACGAGATGGCAGACGAGACGACACAGCCGCCCAAGCCTCCAGCGGCAGAGCAGCCGGAACAAAGGGACGCGCAGCAGACGTCACCGCGCACAGATGATAAGAGCGCCAGTCCCGGATTCGAGAGCACGGATGCGGGAAGCCTGCCGCCCCCACCCGAAGGGGCGTCTGCCTCACACCCGACGCCCGAAAGCCAGGCCGCGCAGACAGGCAAAGCGCCTTCCGGCAGCTCAACGAGCGGCACGACCGTGCCCGCTTCATCAACAGATCCATCGACGAGCGCAGCCGAGCCGCCTTCCATTTCAGCCGCCCCCACATCGCAGCCACCGGGCGGCGCATCGCCAGCCGTCGGCGATCCTACGAAGACGCCATCCACAGCCGATGAGGAAAAGGCTGCGAAAATAGCCGAGGCCAAGGCACGCGCAGCCGCAGCCAAGCAGGCCGCTGGCGCTAAGCCTGCTCCGGGGCAGCCCGCCGCTGGTGCTACGGCTGCCGCCGGTGCGCCGAAACCTCCAGTGAAGAAGAAGGAGGAAGGGCCGAAGCCCACGGACGCTTCAAATCACGCGCTGGTGAAAAGGGTGCGTGAGAGGCTCGACGGTGTGATTCTCGAAGCTACGGAGTTTATCGGACAACTCTCGATCAGTGTTACGCCATCGCGTATCGTTGAAACCTGTGATCTTCTCAAACGCGATGCCGGGACGCCTTTCGACTATCTCTCAGACCTCACGTGCGTGCATTATCCGGAGCGTGATGCGCCCTTTGAGATCGTCTATAATCTGTACTCGATCAAGGCCAATGAACGCGTGCGTTTGAAGGTCGCCATCGGCGAAGATGAAGAGGTGGAAAGCGTCACCGGCGTGTGGCCTGCCGCGAACTGGATGGAGCGTGAGGTCTTCGATCTGTTCGGCGTGCGCTTTCGTAACCACCCTGACCTGCGGCGTATCTTATTGCCGCCGGACTGGGAAGGTCACCCGCTCAGGAAGGACTATCCGCTGGAATTCATGGAGAACAAGTGGACGAGCGTGCACCTGCCCGAATTCACAGAAGTACAAGAGGAGCAGTTGGAGCAGCGGCGCGGGTACGGCCTCGAAGCCCTCTCGACAGATGTCGAGCGCCGCGTCCGCGAAATCTTTCGCGGCGGCAAAGAAGTGATGGCGAAGGACAAGTAGTCAGTAGTCAGTAGTCAGTAGCCAGTAGGCGCTCTCGCGCTTGTGGGCGCTGTCGCTGAAACTCTAATGATTCGCTAGCTGATGCTTTTCTACTGACTACTGGCTACTGTCTACTGACTACTGTTTTTATGAACCCGAAAGAACTGGCTGCGCACTACAACGTGAAGGTGTTCGATAAGCCGGAGGCTGCGCAAGCGGAAGGCTACGTGATGACACAGACGATGCGCCCGCGTAATGTCTGGAACAAGGCGAGCGCCGCGTCGGCCATCATCCACGACCTCCTGGCACGTCGGCGGCGCGGCGAAGCATCGGAGATCGCCATCGTGCTCGATTCATGGAGTGTGACAGGCTGCTACAAAGGAGGGATGAGGGATGAGGGATGAGGGATGAAAGGGTTGAAGGATTGATTCAACGAGTAATTGACTCAATCTTATTCATCCCTCATCCCTCATCCCTCATCCCTTCACAGTTGTGCATCAAGTAGAGATTGCGACAACCAGAGAGACGCTGCTCGACAGCCCCGAAATGATCTTGAACATGGGGCCGCAGCACCCTTCGACGCACGGGGTGCTGCGCGTCATTCTGCGGCTCGACGGCGAGACGGTGATCGATCTCGACTGCGACATAGGGTTCCTGCATCGCGGCATGGAGAAGATCGCCGAAAATCGCCAGTATCCGATGATCGCGCCCTACTGGGACAGGCTCGATTACATCGCAGCGGTCTCGAACGGTCTCGTCTGGGTTGAGACCGTAGAGCAGATGATGGGGCTCCCCGTGCCGCCGCGCGCCCACTACATACGCACCATCCTGACCGAGCTCAACCGCATCGCTTCGCACCTGCTCTGGTTCGCCACGCACGCTCTAGACATCGGCGCGGTGACGGTGCTGCTGTGGGCCTTGCGCGAGCGCGAAGAGATTCTGAAGATTTTCGAGCGGCAGTTCGGCGCGCGCCTGACCTGCCACGCCTGGCGCATCGGAGGTCTCCCCAACGACGCCTACGACGATTTTGAAGAGGATGTGCGCCGCTTCATCGGCAACTTTCCGAAGCGCATTGAAGAGTACGAGACTGTGCTCTCGGAGAATCGCATCTGGCTCGGACGCACGGTCGGCATCGGCGTCATCTCGGCTGAGAACGCGATTGCTATAGGGCTGTCGGGGCCTGCGCTGCGCGGGTCGGGCGTCGCTTGGGACATTCGCAAGGCGCGCCCCTACGCGGCGTACGCCGACCTTGATTTCGATGTGCCCGTGGGCGAGAACGGCGACACGTATGACCGCTACCTCGTTCGCATGGAAGAGATGCGGCAGTCGCGGCGCATCGTGCAGCAGGCGATAGACAAACTGCCGGACGGCCCCGTGATGGCGAAAGTGCCGAAGATCATCAAGCCGCCCGCTGGCGATTATTATCATTCCATCGAAGGGCCGAAGGGCGAGATCGGGTGTTACCTTGTTGCAGACGGCACGGCAAGCCCCGCGCGTGTACGCGTGCGCCCGCCATCATTGATAAACTTGCAGGCGCTGCGCCAGATGTGCATCGGCCACCTGGTCGCAGACGTGGTCGCCATCATCGGCACGCTCGACATCGTGCTCGGTGAGATTGATAGATAAAGATTGGTCAGTTGTCAGTTGTCAGTTGTTTGTGTAGGGTAAGTGGTTTCCTAAAATTCAATCGTTGACGACTGACCACGGACTACGGACAACGGACATGAACGTAGTTCATTTAAAAGTTCAGCCGATGACGCGCGAGGCGTTCGCGCCGTTCGGGGTGTTGATTGACAGTCGCGGGTCTGTGGAGATTGATCTCGGGCAGGGCGCGCCGAGCATGACGGGGACGACCGCTGAGCGACGCGAACTAAGGTTCGACTTCATGGCGCGTCACAGGCGGACGATGCAGGTCTTTTCGCCGCTCGTCTCGTCGCAGGCGATCATCTGTGTTGCGCCCCCGAGCGACGCCAGCGCGCCCGAGGTTGAACGGGTCGCAGCGTTCCTCGTAGACGGGCGACTGCCCTACGCTTATCACAAGGGGACGTGGCACACGCCGCCTTTCCCCGTCGGCGAATGGGCGTCGTATTTGGTCGTAGACCGCAGCGCCACGCTGGAGGACGATTACGAGTTGGTTGACCTGCGCGTCGCGCGCAATACCAGTTTCGAGATTGAGTTATAAGCGATGATGGAACTTCGTGCAGCATTGACGCCGCCGAACCCTTTCGGCCTGATGGATAAGCTGCTCATGATCTTCAGCCGCGAGACGGCCAATTACGTCATCCGGCCTTTCATACAGATCGGCGCGGTCGTGACGGCGGTCGCCGCGCCGGAAGGAGGGGGATAAAGGGATGAGGGATGAGGGATGAGGGATGAATAAAAAGACAGCAAGCTGTTATTTTTCATCCCTCATCCCTCATCCCTCATCCTTCCGAAAGTTATGCCAGCAGTAAATGTTCCGCAGCCGACGTTCATGCAGAAGCTGAAGCGCTTCTTTCTCGTAGACCTGTTGCGGGGTCTGGGCGTGACGCTGAAGTACAACCTGGGCGCGATCACGGACAAGGATTCTGTGGCGGGGCATGGCATCTACACGGAGCAGTACCCGAAGGTACGCCCGGATGTCGCGCCGCGCTTTCACGGAGCGCCGCGCCTGAACATGGACCCGGAGACGCACGACACGCTCTGCATCGCGTGCAACCTGTGCGCGCTCGCCTGTCCCGAAGACTGCATCGACGTCATCCCGATGGACATAGAGATCACGGTCGCAGGCAAGGCGCGCAAGAAGAAGGTGCTCGACGAGTTCATCTTCGACACGTCGCGCTGCATGTTCTGTGCGCTCTGCCAGGAAGCGTGCCCGACCAGTTGTCTTGAGTTGACACAGGATTTCGAGCTGGCTACTTATTCACGCGCAGGCTTCGTCTGGAACCGCGAGATGCTCGAACAGGGACGCGAGACCGTCAAGTATGAAGCCTGACGGGATTGCGGAATGCGGATTGCGGATTTGAAAATAAAGAGGCTGCGTGAAGGCTATAAACGTTGGTCGCCTCCGCCTTGGAGCTAGAGATGGGAGAAGCGGGCGAGCATGCGCAGGTCGAACAGGCCACTTTAAGCCTGCTGTGGGAGCATCACTGGTGGAGCTTCGATCAAGTCCTGGATGCGGCGGGCGCGTTGAGCGACGAGGAGTTTAAGCGCGATCTGGGCATCAGCTATGCTTCTATCCACGGAGCGTTAGCGCATCTGATCGGCGCGGAGCTGGTCTGGTTAAAGCGGGTCGTCGAAGGCGAATCCATGACGCTTGTTCCGGGCATAGAGGAGCTGCCCGATCTTGTGGCGCTCAGAGACGCCTGGGAGCACTCGAAAAGCGGCTGGCAGCGTGTGCTCGAACTGGACGAGCTTGTGCGCACGATCTCGTACAGCAATACCAGGGGGCAGCGGTTCAACGATCCGCTCTGGCTCGTCATGACGCACCTGGTGGATCACAGCGCGACGTATCTCGGCCTACTGATTGCGGGTCTGCGCTTGCTCGGTCGCACACCGCCCGCAACAGGAGTCATCTTTTATGTACGGCAGAGGTAGATTTAGATTTGAAATCTGACCAATTGCGGATTTCGGATTGCGGAATGCGGATTGAAAACAACCGCTTGATTCTTAAATCCGCAATCCACAATCCGCAATCCGAAATCTTATGACTCTCTCCGGTTGGGAATCGGTCTTCTTCTGGGTCTTCTCGATAGCGGCGCTGATCGCCGCCCTGCTCACGGTGATGGCGCGCAATGCCGTGCACAGCGCGCTGTTTCTAATCTCGTCGCTGGTCTCGATAGCGGCGCTCTTCATCCTGCTCGGCGCGGAGTTCATCGCGGGCGTGCAGATTCTGGTCTACGTGGGCGGCGTGATGGTGCTCTTTGTGTTCGTCATCATGCTCGTGAACGTCGGGGCGGAAGAGCGCGGGAATGAATTGATCTTCAATCGACCGGCGCAGGTCGCGGCGAGCATCATCTTTGCGATGCTCCTGGCGGGCGGTCTCTATTACGCGATCAATCAGGGCTACCCGGGCTTACGCGAGCGCGACAAAGAGCTGATCCAGCAAGCAGAGCAGAAGCGCGCTGACGCGCAAAGGAGCCTGCCTGCCGGGGCGACAGGCACCAGCCGCATCACAAAGGATACGCAGCAGGTGGGCTCCAGCCTCTATCGCTATGCCTCGCTGCCGTTCGAGATTGCGAGCGTGCTCTTGCTGGTCGCCATCATCGGCTCGGTCATGCTCGCGCGCACCGTCAAGCAGGAAGCCGCCGTAGATGATGTCGATCCAGAAGTCTTAGAAGGGATGAGGGATGAGGGATGAGGGATGAATAAAAAGAAAGAGGGTTTTCTTTTTCATCCCTCATCCCTCCGCCCTCATCCCTTGTGGTAAATTATGAGCAACCTTATCGCCCCTGTCTTCGCGCTCGTGTTACAGGCCACAGAGAATGTGCCGGAGAGCCGTTTCGAGATAGTTAAGCAGGGCATTGTGCACCCTGATCTGTCGAAGTTCCTGGTGATCGGCGCGCTGCTCTTTATCATTGGCGTGGCGGGCGTTCTCGTGCGTCGCAACATCATCGTCATCTTCATGTCGATTGAGCTGATCCTCAACGCCGCGAACCTGAATTTCATAGCCTTCTCGCGCTACTTACAGGACACTGGCAATGCCAACGCCGTCGCCGGGCAGGTGTTCACTGTCTTCATCATCGTCGTCGCGGCGGCTGAGGCCGCCATCGGACTGGGCATCGTCATCGCGCTCTACCGCAATAAGGAGACGATCGCAATTGATGAGATTGATCTACTCAAGTGGTAGTCAGTTGTCCGTTGTCAGTAGTCAGTTGTCAAAAGACAACTCGCGCAAGCGACAACGAACAACGGACAACTGACCACGGATAACTGACAATGCATAAGTTCATCTGGCTTGTTCCGCTTCTGCCGCTCGTCGGCGCAGCCATCAACGGCCTGTTGGGTCGCAAGTTCCGTTTCTCCGAAAGGCTCATCGGCGGGATCGCTGTGGGTTCGGTGGCGCTCGCGTTTCTCATCAGCCTGCTGGCCGTCTATTCCTACGGCTTCAGCGATCATGCCATCTGGCCGAAGCCTTACGTGACGAGCCAGGACGGCGCTTTCAAGTACACCTGGATTCCCGGCGGGGCGGTTGAACTGACGCAGGGGACGAAGGAGCGCGCGCGCAGCGAGTCCACACGGCAAGTCGTTGAGCAAGCCGCGCGGGAGCGTGAGGCGCGAGGGTTGAAGCCCGACGCTCCCATTCTCCTCGCCAGCCCTGATGTGCCTGAGCGTAGAGGGGAAGGCTCTGTGCTTGATGTCGAGTGGAGCTACCAACTCGATGCGCTCTCGTCCGTTTTCATGCTCATCGTGACGGGCGTCGGGCTTTGCATCTTCGTCTTCGCTACCGGCTACATGCACGGCGACCCTGGCTTTTATCGGTTCTTCTCCTACCTCGGCCTCTTCATGTTCATGATGCTCGTACTCGTGATGGGCTCGAACTTCCTGATGATGTTCGTCGGGTGGGAGGGCGTCGGCCTCTGCTCCTATCTTTTGATCGGCTACTACTTCGACCGCAAGGAGGCGGGCGATGCCTCGCGCAAGGCTTTCATCACGAATCGCATCGGCGACTTCGGATTCGCGCTCGCAGTCTTCGCCGTCATCGCGACCTTTGGCACGGCGCAGTATGTGAATGTGATGGATCAGGCGCGCACCCTTCCGGTTGAGCATCTGGGAGAGTGGGGGCTCATGTCCTGGATCGCGCTCGGCCTCTTCATCGGCGCGTGCGGCAAGTCCGCGCAGTTGCCTTTACACGTCTGGCTGCCGGATGCGATGGCCGGGCCGACGCCCGTCTCCGCCTTGATTCATGCGGCGACGATGGTCACCGCCGGGCTCTACATGTTGACGCGTACCAACGTCATCTTCCAGCACTCGCAGACGATGCTGCTGGTGGTGGCGATTGTCGGCGCGGCCACGGCGCTCTTTGCCGCCACCATCGGCATCACGCAGAACGACATCAAGAAGGTCCTGGCCTACTCGACCGTCTCGCAGCTCGGCTTCATGTTTCTGGCATGCGGCGTCGGCGCGTTCATCATCGGCATCTTTCATGTCATGACGCACGCCTTCTTCAAAGCCCTCATGTTTCTCGGCGCGGGCTCGGTCATTCACGGCATGCATCATGAGCAGGACATGCGGCGCATGGGCGGGCTGAAAAAGTACATGCCGTACACCTACTGGACGTTCCTGGCGGGCTGGCTCGCCATCTGCGGCATCATCCCGTTTTCGGGCTTCTGGTCGAAGGATGAGATTCTCTGGAACGCCGCCTCGACCACCTACATTCCGGGCGGGTGGATTCTGTGGGCGGTCGCCACCATCGCCGCGACCTGTACGGCCTTTTACATGACGCGCCTCGTCGCCATGACCTTCTGGGGCAAAGAGCGATTTCTAGAGCGGCCTGCGGGCGGCGAAGCAGACGAAGCCCACGCGCACGCTTTCGACGAAGGGTTGAAGCCGCACGATGCGCGCATGGAATCAGCCGGTGATCGCCCGCGCCACGAGCCCGGAGAACATGTCGGCCCAATAGATGATGCACACGCGGCGCATGGCGGCGCGCACGATCATCACCGAATACACACGCCGCACGAGTCGCCGCCTTCGATGTGGGTTCCGCTCGCGGCGCTCGCCGTGCTCGCAGTCGTCGGCGGGCTCGTCGGCATCAGCCCTGCGTTCGCGGGCGGCCAGCATGTCGGCGGTCGGCTGAACATAGTCAACTGGCTCGAGCCTGTCATCTGGAACCCTTTGACGGGCAGGTTCGGCGAAGAGACAAGCGAAGAGGCTGTCAAAGGTGAGGAGCATGCCCCGCTGCCGACGACCACGGAAGGCGGCGCGATGGAAGAGCACGGGCAGCATGAAGGCGCGGCCAAAGCGACTGCCGCCGGGCCTTATGGCGATACAGGGTTCAATCTGGCACACGCGGCGGAGAAGTCTCTCGGCAGCCACACGGCGGCAGAGTGGCTGTTCATTATCATCTCGCTCGTCGTCGCAGGCTTTGGCATCGCGCTGGGCTGGCTCTTTTATGTTAAGAACCCGCGTCTGCCTGCGGTGTGGGCGGCGCGGCTTGGCCCCATCTACCGCGCCAGCTACAACAAGTACTGGGTAGATGAACTCTACGGCGCGCTCTTTACGCGGCGCACGATGGATGCGGCGCGCGGCGTTTACGCGGTTGATTCAAAGGGCATCGACGGCGCGGTTAACGGCTCTGCCTGGCTGACGCGCAAACTGAGCGTACTGACGGGCGGGGCGGACAAATATATCGTCGATGGTCTGGTCAACACCATCGCCGGATTTATCACGCGCCTGATGTCGCCTCTGATTCGCGCTTCGCAGACCGGCCTGACGCAGAACTACGCGCTCGTCATGGTGATCGGGCTCATCATGGCCGTCGCCCTCTTCTTCGGCGGCGACATCTGGACAGCCCTGCGCAGCTTGCGACAATAAAGAGGAGTAGAGAGAGCGGTGAGGGGAGATTTAAACGCAAAGGACGCTAAGGAGAAAGACGCACAGGATGCAGAGGACAACTCCTTTGCGCCCTTTGCGCGCCAGACTTTGCGTACTCTGCGTTTAAATCCCTTCTTTTTTAGACACCCTCTTGAATTTGAAAACTCAGATTCTTGAACCGGGAATCTCAAGGCTAAAGTTCTGACGGGAGACATCAGTGACAATTAAGTATCTTCTCTCCATCATCACATGGCTGCCTGCGGTCGGCGCGGTCATCATCCTCGCGCTCTTTAAGAAGCACCAGTCGAAGCTTATCAAGCAGTTCACGACCCTCTGGTTTGGCCTGACGTTCGTGGTCTCGCTGCTGCTCTTCGCTTACGACCGCGCGCAGGGAGGCTTCCAGTTCCTGGAAGATTTGCGCTGGATTCCTGTGATCGGGGCGCGTTACCAGATGGGCGCGGACGGGGTGGCCGTGCTGCTGATCGTCCTGACGACGCTGCTCGGCGTCATCTCTGCGCTCTCCTCCTGGAAATATATAGAGAAGCGCGAGAAGGAATACTATGCTCTGCTGCTGCTGTTGCAGACGGCTGTCGTCGGCGTCTTCGCGTCGATGGATCTGTTTCTGTTCTATCTCTTCTTCGAGGTCTCGCTCGTCCCGATGTACTTTCTGATCGGCATCTGGGGCGGCGAGCGACGCCTGTATGCTGCGATCAAGTTCTTTCTCTACACGCTCGTGGGCTCGGTCGTGATGCTTTTGGGCGTCATCAAGATGTATTTTCTGACGCAGGACACGGCCTTGACTTCCCGTATCGCCCCGGCGACGCTCGATCTGCTCGCCGGAAATGGTGCGGCGCGCGACATGGTCTCAAGCACCTTGCAGCAGGCGGCGGCCAACGGCACGGGCAATTTCAATATCCTCTACATGCAGGCGATAGGCTCTATCCTTTCGCCTGGAACTGTGACGACGCTCGAAGTGCTGCTGTTCTTCGCCTTCGCGCTCGGCTTTGCGATCAAAGTGCCGATGTGGCCGTTTCACACCTGGCTGCCGGACGCGCACGTCGAAGCGCCGACCGCAGGGTCTGTCATCCTCGCGGGCATCCTGCTGAAACTCGGAACCTACGGCTTCTTCCGCTTCAACCTGCCGATGTTTCCGCGTGCGTCAGCCGACGAGGCCTTCTTCGGCAGTTTCGGCGTGCGGAGCGTGATGGTCTGCCTGGCGATCATCGGCATCATCTACGGGGCGCTGGCCGCGATGTACTTCGTCGTCAAACGGGACGGCGATATAAAGAAACTGGTCGCCTATTCTTCCGTCTCGTCGATGGGCATTGTGATCCTCGGACTCTTCGCGCTGAACCCGAACGGCGTGAACGGCGCGGTGCTCCACATGATCAACCACGGCATCTATTCGGGCGCACTCTTTCTGCTGGTCGGCATCATCTACGAGCGCCGCCACACGCGCAACGTGGCGGAGTTCGGAGGACTCTCGCACGTCATGCCGGGCTACGCGGCGGTCTTTCTCTCAATGGCGATGACGGCCATCGGGCTCCCCCTGCTGTGCGTCTTCATCTCGGAGTTTCTGGCGATGCGAGGGGCGTTTGAGGCGAACCCGTGGTGGGCTGGCTGGGCCGCGCTCGGCATCATCCTGAACGCGGGCTATATGCTCTGGCTCTATCAACGCATGTTCTTCGGTAACATTGATAATCCGAAGAACAAGGACTTGCCAGACCTTTCGGGGCGCGAGTGGGCTTACATGATCCCGCTCGTCGTCATGTCGCTCTGGATCGGAATCTATCCCAAAACCTTTATTGATTACATACAGCGCCCTGTCGCCTCGGTCGTCAAGCACATCCGCCCGAACTATCCGATTCCGGGCATGACTGCGCCGGGAGGAGCGCCGCCGGAACGAGCGGCGAAAACAGTAGTCAGTAGCCAGTAGACAGTAGCCAGTAGGCGCTCTCGCGCTGGCTGCCGCTGTCGCTGAAACTCTAATGATTCGCTAGCTGATGCTTTTCTACTGACTACTGACTACTGTTTACTGACTACTTAATTATGCTTCTTCTTCAAGCCTCCAGCACCGCGCTCTTTAATGTCGGCGAGTTGCAGCTCGTTGCGCCGGAGTTGATCCTGACGGTGTGCGCATGCGTTGCGCTCGTGATGGAAGTCATCCTGCCGTATCAAAAGAGCAAGGTGACGGCCTACTTTGCGCTCGTCGGGTTGGCTCTGGCCGCCGTCTCGCTCGGCCTCCTGTGGTACACGGGCAGGGCATTCTTCCCGCTCGACGGGTTCTACGGGATGGTGCGCATAGACGGCTTTGCGATCACGTTCAAGATCATCTTTCTCATCGCCGCCGCGCTGGCGATTGGCATCTCGACGCGCTACCTGGACATAGAGGGCGAGCAGCACGGGGAGTATTACGCGCTTGTTCTGTTTGCCACCGTCGGGATGATGTTCCTCGCCTGCGGCTACGATCTGATCTCGCTCTACATCAGCCTGGAATTGATGGCGCTCACCTTCTACGTCCTCGTCGCCTTCACCAAGCGCGAGAAGCGCTCGAACGAAGCGGCGATGAAGTATTTCCTACTCGGCGCGTTCTCCTCCGGCATCCTGCTCTACGGCATGTCGCTGCTCTACGGCATCGCGGGCTCGACGAACCTGGGTGAGATCGGGGCGAAGATTGCGGAGACAATGGCGGCCACACCCACCGAAGGCTCGCCGCTCCCTCTGCGTCCGCTGCTGCTGCTCGGCATGATCTCTCTGGCCGCCGGGTTGTTCTTCAAGATCAGCGCCGTGCCTTTTCACATGTGGGCACCCGACGCTTACGAAGGCGCGCCCACTTCCGTGACGGCGTTTCTCTCGACGGGCTCGAAGGCGGCGAGCTTTGCGCTCTACGCGCGCATCTTCATCGAAGCGCTCGGCGGCATGCGTGTGGATTGGGCTCCGCTTCTGGGTCTGGTCGCGGCGATCACGATCTTCGTCGGCAACTGGGCTGCCGTCACGCAGGAGAACTCGAAGCGGCTCCTGGCCTACTCTTCAATCTCGAACGCAGGCTATTTGTTGCTCGGCATCATTGCCGGAAACAGCTTCGGCTACACGGGGCTCGTCATCTACCTGCTGGTCTACACGCTGATGAACATGGGAGCATTCGGCGTCATCATCAGTCTCAGGCGGCGCGGCATCATCGGCGACAACGTTGACGACATGATGGGACTGGCGCAGAAAGCGCCAGGGATAGCCGCGATGATGGCGATCTTCATGCTCTCTTTGGGCGGTCTTCCGGCGACGGGCGGTTTCATAGGGAAGTATTTCCTCTTCTGGGGACTCCTGAAGCGCGGCGACACAGACGGCAAGACGTGGTACTACTGGCTGGCCGGGTGGGCTATCATCAACACGGTCATCTCATTCTACTACTACGTGCGCTTCATCAAAGTGATGTACCTGGGCGAGCGCGTGGCCGATGATCGCCCGCTCTCGCTCTCGCCAGCGCTCCGTACGGCGCTCGTCGTCGCGCTCGTCGGGATCATCTTCATAGGCATCTACCCGCAGCCCTTCATCAATGCCGCACAAGAACTGATGAAACAGTTCGCCGAAGCCGGAGCCATCGCACTACAATAGATGTCAGATGCTGGATGCTGGATGTCAGTAACTCTGGTTTGATTGCTAACATCTGACATCCAGCATCTGACATCTGTAGTTTTATGTTAGTCTTCTATCTCTTCGCAGCGCTGGTCGTGTGGCTGGGCATTGTCTCGCTCAGGGGTGGGGTGCGGTATCTCGCCTATGTACGGAGCGAGATGGCGAAAGAGAGAGAGGGCTTCGCGCCGTTTGCCACTATCATTGCCCCTTGCAGGGGGCTCGATCAGGGATTGCGAGAGAACATCAGTGCACTCTTCATTCAACAATACCCCGCTTATGAGATCATTTTCGTCTCGGATAGCGGCGCTGATCCAGCGTTCGCAGTTATCGAAGAAGTGAGACGGGAACTGGAGCCTCAAAGCACGGCGCGAGCGCGCGTCTGTGTCGCAGGCGAGGCGAAGGCGTGCGGCCAGAAGGTACACAACCTTCGCGCGGCTGTCCTTCAGGCCGATTCCTTAAGCGAGCTCTTTGTTTTCGTCGATACAGATGCGCGCCCGGACCCGTACTGGCTGTCCTCTTTGGTCGCACCGCTCGCGGATGAAGGCGCGTTGGGCGCAGTGACAGGCTATCGCTGGTTCATACCGGTACGGGGCGGCCTCGCTTCGCGCCTGCGCGCGGTGTGGAACGCTTCCATCGCCTCTGCGCTCGGAGAGCGCACGGGTCAGAACTTCTGCTGGGGCGGCTCGACCGCCATTCGCCGCACGACCTTCGAGCGTCTCAACATGATGGACGAGTGGCGCGGCGCGCTCTCTGATGATTTCGCCATGACGCGAGCGTTGAAGCGCGCAAAGCTTCCAATCCATTTCACGCCCTGCTGCCTCACCGCATCGTTTGATGATTGCAGCTTTCGAGAGCTACTGGAATTCACCACCCGCCAGATGAAGATCACACGCGTGTACGCGCCGCATCTCTGGAAAGCGGCACTCTTAGGCAGCCTTCTCTTCGTGCTCGTCTTCTTCGGCGGTCTCTCGCTCGTCATCATTCGCGCCGCGCTCGGCCTCTCATTCGTCGCGCCGCTCACACTCCTTACGATCATCTACCTGCTCGGAGTATGGAAAGCATATCTACGCCTTCGCGCCGTGATGTTGGCGCTCGCGCCGCATCGCGCAGACCTCGACCGCGACGCGCCCGCGCAACTGTTGCTGTGGCCGCTCGCTTCCGCAATCTATCTTTACAATACCTTGGCCGCGGCCTTTTCGCGTCGCATCAGGTGGCGCGGCATCAGCTACGAATTGAAATCGCCGAAGGAAACTGTCATTATTCCTCGCGTTCGATCTGAAGAGACTATCAATGCCACGGAAACAGCGCGTCGTGCCCAATAAAGCCGCACAATTGATTCAACTGCTACGCTCTTCGAAGCGTGAGCGGCAACTGGGCACGGTCATACTCTTCGTCACTTCGCGCTGCAACTCTTTCTGCAAGACCTGCTTTTATCACGAGGAGCTGAACCAGCCGGGCGACCTCACCTTCGAGCAGATTGAAAAAATCTCGCAGACGATGCCGCCCGTCACAGACCTCTGGCTTTCGGGCGGAGAGCCGACCCTGCGCCGCGATGTGCCGCAGATCATAGACACGTTCGTCACGAACAATCACGTCAATCGCATCATCATCCCGACCAACGGGCTCATCAAGGAGCGCGTTTACGAGACGGTGGATCACGCGCTCTCCAATCATCCATTGCTCGATCTCTACTTGAACATCGCGCTCGACGGGCTTGGTGAGACGCATGATCGCGTACGCGGCGTGCCGGGGCACTGGGGAAAGACGCTCGATTGCATACGCTCTCTTTATCCACTCAAAGAGAGATACCGAGACCGCTTTCGCCTCAACGTCAACACGGTCGTGTGCGCGGAGAATTATGCGGAGATCGAACGTCTCTCAGACTTTCTCTGGGAGAACTTCCGTCTGGACGGCCAGTACTTCAACATCATTCGCGGCGACACGCCGACGGGCGATGCGATCAAGAATGTGCCCCCGGAAGTTCTGCCGGAAATGTACCGTCGCGCCGCGCGGCTCACGAAGCGCTACGCCAGCCGCATGTTTGCCGATGATGAAGCGAGCCGCCGCTTCGTCAAGACAATCGCCTACGTCGGCGCGATCACGACGCACTATCGCACGCAGCACGCCAACTTTCAGACTCCGACCGCCTGGCCCTTCCCCTGCACGGCTGGCGAAACCGTCGCCGTCATAGATTATAACGGCGACGTGCGCGCCTGTGAGCTGCGTGAAAAGTTTGCGACACTCGCGGATTACGATTACGACTTTGGCCGTCTCTGGGAGGCAGAGGAGCGTCGCAGGGAGCTCGACGCGATTGACGGCGGACGCGCCTGCTGGTGCACGCACGTCTGCTTCATACACGACTCCATGCGCCACTCCCGCCGCGCACTCCTCGTTGAGCTGCCAAAGAACTACGCGATGAGGGAGAGGTGGTGAAAGATAGTGAGCAGTAAGCAGTGAGCAGTGAGCAGTTTTCTTTCTTTTTACTGCTCACTGCTCACTGCTCACTGCTTACTGCTTATTGTGTCTGACGAACAGGAGAGTGAGAATCGCAAGGGCGCTCTGGCTTACGGTGCGGCGATTTCGCTGTTTGCCTCTGTCCTCACCTTTTTAGGGCTCGGGTGGCTGCTGGATCGTTGGCTGGGGACGAGTCCGTGGCTGCTCGTGGTGGGGATCGTGCTCGGCTCCGGTTTCGGTCTCTATGAGTTTGTGCGAATCACGTCGAAGCTTTCTAAATAACTACATCCGGCCTGTCCAGGATGGAAAAAACCATCAAAGTTATTAACAGAATGAAGAAAGAGGGCGTAATAGAGGATTACGCTGTCGGGGGCGCTATGGGGGCAATCTTCTACGTCGAGCCCTTTGCGACATACGACCTGGATATTTTCTTTGTGGCAAAAAGTGCTGAAAGCGGTCTGGCAATTCTTGAGCCTGTTTACGATTATCTAAGGCCGCTTGGCTATAGGCCTGAAGGCGAGGCTGTGAACATTGAAGGTCTACCTGTCCAATTTCTTCCTGTTTTCAACCCCTTGATAGATGAGGCGGTTAAAAAGGCCAACGTATTAAAGCTCAACAAGACGCCCGTCCGGGTGATGCGTCCTGAGCACTTAGTCGCTATAATGCTGAACACAGGACGGGCAAAAGATTATGCTCGCATTGATCAGTTCATCCACAACAGCGCTGTGGATATAGATTCTCTCTCCGATCTTCTTTCTCGCCACAGGCTAAATAGAAAGTGGCGCGAGTTTGAGCGGAAGTTTTTGAGATGATGAAGAGATATCCAGACGTCTCAGAATTGCTCGCCCGTAAGGAAGCGCGACGTCGGCGTTTAGCTAGACTCCCGATTGAAGAGAAGATGGAAATAGTCAGCCAGCTACGAAAATTGCGGAGCGAAATAGATAGAGCCGTAGACGCTGGTCGCAAATCCAATCGATCATCAAAGATAACTGTACGCACATCCAAAGGTCGCAGGTGAGGAGACCCCTCCACATCACTTTTCAAGTGATCAGCCTTCAAATTAACCCACCACCACCCTGTCTCTTAACTCGACACGGCGACTCTCCGTGTGTAAAATCACAAGCTTTATTATGAGCGAAATTGCCAACAGTGTGGGGCGTGGTGCGTCCACTGGCGATGATAGTGCGGCGCTTGAGCGGCGACTGCTCCGCGCGATGTTTGTGTCTGTGGCGCTGGCCGTCGGGTTGAGCCTGCCGCTTGCGCCGTGGCGCGTGACGGCGGGGTTGCTGCTCGGCGGTGCGCTCTCGTTTTTGAATCACCACTGGCTGCGCGCCTCTTTGCGGACTGTTTTTGGCGAAGCAGGAGCGGCAGCCACCGGAGCCAGACGGCGACTCAGTGCTGCGCGCTACGTGCTGCGCTATATCCTGATCGCTTTTATAGTGGCGTCCGCCTACGCGCTTGATCTGGTCTCCATCGGGGCGACGCTCATCGGGTTGTGCTCGTTCGTTGCCGCCTTCATGGTGGAAGCTTTGATGCAGCTCTATTTTGCTATCCGTTATCGAGAGGAAAATTAAGGGATGTCCTTCTGGTTGCTGAATGCCGCTCAAGAGGCCGAGCACGCGGCTGAGACCGCAGCGGAAACAGAGAGCCACGCCGCAGAGGGCGCAGCGCATCACACGCCAATCGTCGTCGAATTCGTCAATCATTATATCGGCGAGCCCGTTCACGAGTTTCAGATTCATTACACGAAGCCCTTATGGGACAGGTTCTTCGCCAACTTCGGCACGACCGCCGAAACCGTCTTCGGCCCGTACACGCCTGAGAACGCTGTGCCGTGGTGGACGGTAATGTTCGTCATCGCGTGCATCGTGAGCGTGACGTTGATCTGGATATTGAAGGGCAAGCTTTCGGATGATGAGCCGGGGCATGGACAGCAGACGCTCGAATCGGCTGTGCTCGCCATACGCAGCATGCTGGTCGATATTGTCGGGCCGCATGGAATCAAGTATTTCCCTGTGGTTGGCACGTTCGCCGTCCTGATCCTGGTCTCGAACCTGATGGGCTTCTTTCCGCTTTTCATGTCGCCCACGGCTGCCACCAGCGTAACGTTCGCCCTCGGTCTCTCTTCATTCATCTATTACAACTACATCGGCATCAAGGAGAACGGCATCTTCGCGCACCTGGGACACCTGGCGGGGCCGATCTGGTGGATCGCTCCGCTCATCTTTCTCATCGAAGTGGTCGGCAACCTGGTGCGCCCGCTCTCGTTGGGCTTACGTCTCTTCGGCAACATGTTCGCCGACGAAGCCGTTGCCTCGAACATCGCCGGGCTCGCCGCTCCCTGGACGCAGTGGGTAGTGCCCGTGCTTCTGATGCCGCTCGGCCTCTTCGTCGCTCTAATTCAGACGTTCGTGTTCGTGCTGCTGTCGATGGTCTATCTGAGCGAGGTGTCGCACCCGCCGCACGACGACCACGAGCATCACGGAGCAGCGGCACACGCTGACGATGATCTGATCGTCCCGGCTTGATATGGCGTGTGATAGGTGTCGGATCAAGTCTTTAGTATCATCCGTTACACGCTTTTAACTGGCGCGCCTTCGAGCGATGCGGGCACGCGCGCCCGCACACGTTGAGGCGTATCGACCGCGCTCCATTCAAAGCTGATGGAGGAGAGATCGGAGTAGAGGAACCGGGCGCATTTCATAGACTTTCCCGCGCGGAAAGCACCTGAAGCTTTGCATCGCTGGAGCGCCGTTGTAAGAGGGGCGGCGAATACCGGAGGCAGGCGAAATCATAAACAGCGCTTCTGTGTGTTCCAATTCTCGCGGCCATCTTCTCCAAAGCGATTTTGTCCGGGGCGTAACCACAAAGATTCCTTTCGGAGGAAATACGAGATGAGAAAACTCAGATTTCTGTTTTTCAGCTTGATCGGTGTGTTGGCTGCCGCCGCGCCCGCCCTGGCGCAAGCTACGGAAGCTGTGGCCGCAGACAACGCCAACAGCGTCAGTAAGTATAAGGCGATAGCCGCTGGTTTCGGTTTCGCCATCGCGGCGGGACTCGGCGCTCTCGGCCAGTCGCGCATTGCCGCTTCAGCCGTCGAAGGCGCGGCGCGCAATCCCGGCGCTGCCGGTCGTATTCAGACCATGATGATTCTCGGTCTGGCGCTGATCGAATCGCTGGTGCTGTTTGCCCTGCTCATCGCGTTTGCCAAGCTCTAAAAGCGTTGACCGAAAAAGCAGAGTTCAGAAAAAGAGGGGACGGGGATTCAAAACTTCGCCCCTCTTTTTATCTTGTCGTTGCGCGTAGTGGAAGCTGTGTGATACGCTCAGGTTAATTCACCCCAAACGGCGAGAGGGCGAGGCGGAACTGGCAGATGAAGAAATGTCCGAAGTGCAGTAAAGAGTACGAGGATACAACCACCTTGTGTCCGTCTGACGGCTCCGTCTTAGTCAAGCCTAACGATGAGTTGATCGGCCAAACGCTCGCCGATAAATACCGCATCGAAGAACGCATCAACGAAGGCGGCATGGGAACTGTCTATCGCGGCACGCATATCCTGATGGATAAAACGGTCGCCATCAAGGTGCTCCATCCAGCCCTGGCCGCAGATGACAAGATCGTCGCACGCTTCTCACGCGAAGCCCGCGCCGCTTCCCGCATTTCGCACCCGCACGCCCTGAACGTAACAGACTTCGGCGAGTCGGAGAACGGCGTTGTCTTTCTCGTCATGGAATACCTGCGTGGCCGGACGCTCAAGGAAGTGGTGCAATCGGACGCCCCGATGCCTTTGCCGCGCGTCGTCGAGATCATGCGACAGGTGAGTGCCGCGCTCGAAGCCGCGCACTCCGAGGGCGTCGTGCATCGCGATCTGAAGAGCGACAACATCATGCTCGTGGAGGCTGGCGACAATACGGACTGGGCAAAGGTCCTGGATTTCGGCATCGCCAAGATACAGGAGCCAGTCGGACAGGACCCCGCGCTGACTGCGCCCAACCTGATTATCGGCACGCCGCAGTACATGTCGCCCGAACAGTGCTCGCAAGCCTCTGAAATCGATTCGCGCTCGGACATCTATAGCCTGGGCGTCATTCTCTACGAGATGCTGGTCGGTCATGTGCCATTCACTGGTGAGTCGCCGACGGCCATCATGATGAAGCACTTGCAGGACGCTCCACCCTCCGTGCTCGAAGAGCGCCAGGACTTACCGGCAGAGGTCGGTCGGGTCGTCGCACGCGCGCTCGCCAAGAGGCCGGAGGATCGCTTTCAAACTGCCAGCGAGCTGGCACAGGGTCTGGCTCTGGCGGCTGAAGGCTCGGCAGCCTCCGCTGCTGCTTCTGCCACTGTGGCTAATGCGCCTGAACGCGACACCAATCGCATCGTCGTGACGACGGGCTCGAATGAAGCGCCGCGCTCGACCGCCGATCAGTCATACGATGAATCGACGCTCGTTCGTCCGCCGCGCGAGGAGCGCGAGAGCGGTGGCTATGAGACGCAAGCGATGGGCGCTCAGACTCCGCCGCCGCCCGATAGTTTCAACCCCTGGCGCATAGTCGTCCCGGCGCTCGTCGGCCTGCTCGTCGTCTTCGGCGTGATCTACGCGCTGACACGTAATCCGGCTCAACCTGCATCGAACCAAAATACACCCCTGGTGATTGATCCCAGCGGTCAACCCGTGCAGCCTCAGACGCCACCAACCGGACAGGGCGAGCAGAATCTTAATTCCAGCACGCCTGCCACCACGCCAAGCGCAGGAGGAAACGCCAACGGCTCGTTGGAGACGAATCGGAATACAGAGGGCGCTACGTCGAACGAGAACTCCAACAACCCGAACGCGAATCGAGGAAATAAGAACAAGCAGAACGGTGAGACGGAGAATAAGAACCAGGCGGAGCCATCTAACGAGAACAGCAACCAGGGAGAAGACCCGCGTCCGATAGACGAGACTCTGCCTCCTGAAGATGAGGACGCGCCCCCGCCGCCTACGCCTACGCCAAAGAAGAAGAAGATACAGCCGCCCAAGCCGGTTGAAGTGCCCACGAATCCGGCACCGCAGGAGAGTCCGTCAGGGGGCGGCCTGACTCCCTAAATGTAATCGGTTGGAAGCGCGGGCTCGCTATCAAGTGGGCTGTCCTTTTTTCATGATGGCCTCACCAACTAAATCTAGAAGCTTCCTCTCGTCGTCAAACACAATTTCAATCTCAAGCACGTAGCAGGGAAGCCTGAAGCGCAGGCAGCGCAGCTTCACTGCGTCTTTCGTCGTCGTGATCAGCGATTGTGCGCCTCGCGTTGCTGCTTCATGTTCTATCGCGTCAACGTCTTCTTGCCTGTAGACATGGTGATCTGCAAATGCGCGCGTGTAGCTTAAGGTGTAACCGTCGCGGCGTACGTGAGTGAAGAACGACTGCGGGTTGCCAATGGCGCAGAACGCAGCCGCAGAAGTTGACGGAGAAACTGTGCCAGACGAAACCGTTTCATCAACTCGGTCGCAAAGAGAGCGCATCTTTGCGGTGCGCGCATGAGCGAGAAGAACCGGACGCCCGTTGCTCAAACGCTCCACCTGTTGTTTCAGAGAGGACGGGTGATGCACCTGGTCTGCGCGTGTGATGACGATGATGTCCGCGCGAGCGAGACCCTGGAGCGGTTCGCGTAAGTGCCCGCGCGGTAAAAGGTGACCCCCGCCCCAGGGCGCGGTTGCGTCAATCGTCAGGACGTTCAGATCACGCGCGATACGCAGATGCTGGAAACCATCGTCGAGAATGAAGACCTGACTGCCCAAAGCAACCTCGGCCCAGCGCGCCGCGCCGACGCGATCAGCATCGCTAATGACCGCCGCCACACCGAGCAGCATCTCTGCCAGCATGACGGGTTCATCCCCGCCCTCCCGCGCATCGGCCAGGATGCGTTCGCCGTCTGAGACAATAACGCGCTCGCCCGGATGAGCGCGTCCATAACCGCGCGTCAGGACGCACACGCGGCGTCCCGTTAGCGCAACCATCCGGGCGATCCATTCGACGAGCGGTGTTTTTCCAGTGCCGCCGGTCGTAATGTTGCCGACACTGATAACCGGAGCATTGAGCTTGTGGACGGGGAGCGCACCCCTTTGATAGAGCATGAGGCGGGCGCGCGTGACTGTGCCGTAAAGAGCGCTGAGCGGTGCGAGCGCGATCTCGGAGGTCAGCGTCATGCTGAAAGCGCCTCGTGCTGTGCGTCTGCGGGTCGCCCCTGCAAGGAAGTATCGGAAGGCTTCCCCAGCAACCCTGCGATCACTTCGACGGTACGTTCGGTCGCGCCCCGGTTCTGCTCGAAGACGGCAAGCGCGCGCGAGGCAAGCTTTCTCCTGCGCTCATCGTCAAGTAATAGTTCTCGAAAGACTCCGCTGAGCGCTCGTGCCGTTTCTTCTTCCGATAGAGGAGGAAGCTGCACGAGCGCATCTGCTTCGAGAAAGACGCGCATCACGGCCTCAAAATTCGCTGTGTGCGCGCCAGTCACAATGCAAGCTCCGACCGCCGCCGGTTCCAGAACATTATGGCCGCCGGTGCGCGCGATGCTTCCGCCGACGAAAACGAGGTCAGCGAGCGGGTAGACGGCGCGCAACTCGCCTATCGTATCAAGCAGAATCACCTCTGACACAGCATCACCAGCGTCGGGTGCGCTTGAGCGGCGCACCCATCTGAAGCCGCTCGATCTGAGCAATGATGCCACTTCCTCGAAACGCTCCGGATGACGGGGCGCGATAAGTAATCTCGTGCGAGCTGTGCCCTCTGTGAGGCGAAGCTGTCGGAAGGCTTCGAGGATGATGCGCTCTTCGGGAGCGTGGGTGCTGGCGGCGACGATCAGTGACCGTTCATCCTGAAGTTGAAATCGTGCGGAGAGTTCCGGCGTCAAGGCTTGATCCGCGAGGCTGACAGCGTTCGCGTCGAATTTGATGTTGCCGGAGACCATTACACGCTCAGGCGCGAGACCGAGCGCGCGTATGCGCTCGGCGTCCGCCTCCGATTGCATGAGAGCCAGGGCGAGATCGGAGACGACGCGAGAGATGAAAGAACGGATGAGCCTGTAGCGTTTGAACGAGCCTGCGGAGAGCCGCCCGTTGACGAGCGCGACGGCGATGTGGCGCTCGCGACATTCGCGCAGGAAACGCGGCCACAGCTCCGTCTCCATGATGACGACCGCCGAGGGCTTAACCGAGCGTAGCGAACGGCGTACGCTCCAGGCCCAATCGAAAGGAAAATAGATGACGGCTGCGGCCTCTTCACGAAAGACCTCGCGCGCGATGCGCTGTCCGGTCAGCGTCACGGTTGAGACGACCAACGCGTGCGAAGGGAATTTGCGTTGAATGGCGCGGGCCAGGGGGCGCGCCGCCTGTGTCTCGCCAACAGAGACGCAGTGCAGCCAGATGACGGGGCGACCTCTCGTCTCGATCAGGGGAAGCCAGCCCAGGCGCTCGCCTAAACCGGCCACATACTTTCCATGACGAAAGGCATCGTAAACGAGTCGCGGCAGGAGCGCGATCACGCCGAGGGTGAGAAGAAGGCTGTAAAGAAGATACATAAGTACTGAGTGCTAAGTACGGAGTACTGAGTAAAAGCGACTGGCCGTTACTCAGTACTCCGTACTCAGCACTCATCACTTCACTTCGCTCGCTCGATGTAACGTCCTTCGGAAGGGTCAACGCGGATGCGGTCGCCTTCGTTGACGAAGGGCGGCACTTGAATGGTGACGCCGTTCTCCAGCGTCGCCGGTTTGTTGACGTTCGAGACGGTCGCACCCTTCATCGTCGGCTCGGTGCGCGTCACCGTCAGTTCCATCGACGGCGGAAGGTCAACGCCGATGGGCGCGCCCTCATAAAACTCGGCCTGGATTTTGAGCCCCGGCGTGAGCCATTCGACCGCGTCCCCCAAGTCCTCTTCATTCAAAGCGATCTGCTCGTAGTTCTCCGTGTTCATGAAGTGATGCTGCGAGCCGTCGGAATAGAGGTACTCCATCTCGTGCTGCTCAAGTGAGGCGCGCTCGACCGTGTCGGCGGAGCGAAAGCGATGCTCGAAAGAGGAGCCGGTGCGAATGTTGCGAAGCTTGGTCTGCACCATCGCGCGCAGGTTTCCGGGCGTGTGATGGCGAAATTCCATGACCTTGCAGAGCTGCCCCTCAAACAGGATAACCATGCCGCGTCGAATCTGAGTTGCGGGAATTGCCATAGATGAATCTCGATCTCCGTATCAAAAAGGGTTCGTTCGCCCTCCAGGTGGCCTGTGCATGTATAGAACAGAACCTCTGGCCTGACAGCAAACCACGTAGTCTAGCGGGCGGCCAGATAATTTGTCCAGCCCACACAAAGAAGAGATGATGAATGCCGCAATGATGAATGATGAATTAAAAAACTCGCGAGCCGTATCTTCTTTCTTTTCATTCCGCATTCCGCATTTCTTCTTATCGTTCTCTTCAGGAGCGCTTCTTGCGCTTCTTCTTCTTGCCGCCGTCCGTCTCATTTTCTTCCGATGACCACACTTCGCTCGCAGCCGAACGTTCCTCCTCCAGCTTGAAGAAGATGCGGAGCGTGACCTGATATTCGAGGCGTCCCTGTTGCAGCCCGCCGCGCTGCTCTTCGACGACGAACCACGAGAGATTACGCAGTGTCTGGCGCGCACGTCGAATGGCTACCTCGATGGCATGGCTGAAGCTTTGGTCGGAGGTGCCGACGATGACAGTTCCTTTGAAAACGGTTTCGCCCATGCGAGTTCTCCTTCAAGTGCTGACCCGGTTGAAAGCCTATGGCAGAGAGTTGGGCAGCCCAACTCCTTGATTAGATAGCTGCTTGCTTCAAAAGATGTGGGACGCTAACACGCGCCATGAAAGAGTGTCAACAAAGGATCAGGTTGGCCTCCACTCTGAAAAGCAAAAGAGCGGGCGAGTCGCCAGCCGAAAGCGCTGGAGGGATTAGCGCTTCCCACGGGTGACTCGCCCTCTCTCTCTGGAGCCCACCTACCTGACTGAATAAACGTCTGGACGTTTCCGAAGTTTCAAAAATTTTTCGGCTTCAGGCTGCTCGCGGCACGCGCCGCAGTTCGGCCAGATGGTTGAGCCAATCCTGCGCCGCTTCATAATAGGGGAAACGTTGCTCTTCGGCGCGAAACGCATTCGTATGGCGATAGAGACGACCCTTAATCAATCGCGCGCGATGCTTGATATGCAGCATCTCGTGATAGAGAACATACTCGACGAACCACTCCGGAACGTCGTGCGCATCAAGCGTACGGCTGACGACGATGGTCGCGTGCGCGGCATCGTGGTGACCCAGGATGCGGCGCGTACGACGCTGCGACCATGTGAGCGTGGGCTTCTCCAATCGCCCGTCGAAATAGCGGCGGTTCAGACGCTGGAACATCTTGTCGAGATCGTAGACGCGGCCACGAGCCGAAGAGATGATTTTGCGCCCGCGCCTTCGGCGCGCGATGTCTGAAGCTCGCAGGACTTGCGGCGAATAGGCGTACGCTCTGTAGACTCGCTGATGCACGTCCGGTGCGGGTCGACCCAGTAGCTTGGCGATAAGAATGAAGGCGAGCGCGCGCGTGATGTTGGGCGGGGCGTCTTTAAAGATGTCTGAAATGCGCACGTAGACACGACCAGAGCGCAGGCGAATGGTATGGTGCAGTCCGGCGTAAGGGTAGAATTTAACCTCTATTTCAGGCGTCGGGCGCTGGCGCTCAAGCTGGCGAAAAACGTCCGAGAAAACTGTGTTGAGATGGTTTTGCGACTGTGACATAAGCGAGAGCCCTGACGGCAAACTGTCGGTCCACGCCCACAGGTAAGATGATTGCTTACAGCCTGCGTCTTGGACGGCCTCTGGCCCAAGACCTGTTTTAAGATTCGAGCCCGATCCAGAGAGAGCGCTCTTTTCGAAACTGATATTACGGGCGCAGCGCGAGAGGCGTCAAATAGTCTTTTCAGACCGGCTGCTAAGCCGTTGACACATCACAAAATGCACAGTCAGGCGCGCGCCTGATTGCCAGAGGAAGGTTTTAGTACACATTGTAAACCCTAATCTTTACAGCCATTTAAGCTAGATAATCGGATCGGTGGTCGAGCCTGGCAAGCTAAATATAGGAGGATGAGCAAATTAAACAGATAAACTAGCGGGGGATCATTATGGCCTCGTCCGTGCGAAGGTTGTTTGCGGGCTCATTCCCTAATCCGTTATACTCTCTGAGCGGGAGTCGGCGCGAGGCAGCTTGAGGCTTCCGCTGATGCTTAATTCATTCGCACACTATCAGGAATTATTGACATGCCAATGCCACGAGTGATATTGAATTTCTTGTAACAAGCGGTGTGCTTGCCCCCGCGTGATAGAAGAATCTTTACGCGCTACATCCAAAGCCCGATGACCGCTCGCAACTCAACTGTTCAAAACTCGGACACACAGATCCCCGATTCGCGGGCTCAAGCCGTATTGTCTGCGATCATCAAGGAGCATCTGGTGACGGGCGAGCCGGTCGGGTCAAAGACCCTTTCGGATCGATTCGCGCGCGCCTCCGGGTGGAGCGCGGCCACGATCCGCAATGTGATGGGGGAACTGGAAGGGGCCGGACTGGTCGAACAGCCGCACACCTCTGCCGGGCGCGTGCCGACAGACAAGGGCTATCGCTTTTACGTCGATCACATGCTGGGCGACGCCCCTTTGTCGAACGCCGATCTGGCGGCCATCAACTCGCTGCTGGGAGTTTCAGAGAGCGAGACGGGCGGCGCTCCCGACCGCTTGATGGAAAAGACCTCGCATCTGCTCTCTTCGCTTTCCGAGAACGTCGGCATCGTCGTGTCACCCTCTCTGGCCGACAATATTTTGCAGCATATAGAGTTTATGCACCTGGCGGACAACCGCATTCTGGTGATCCTGGTTTCCGCCGCCAACATCGTCCATAACAAGATCATCCGCATCGACGAGAATTTGAGCCAGGATGAGCTGGAGAGGACGGCGCGTTACCTGAACATACAATTCAGCGGCAAGAGCCTGCTCAGCATACGCACGGAAATCCTTGAATTGATGCGCGAGGAGAAGGCACTTTATGACAAGCTGCTGAGGAATGCGATCCTGCTGTGCGAGCGAAGCCTGGAAGGTGAAGAGGATAGAAGCGCCGGGGTCTACGTTGACGGCGCGTCCAACATTTTGACGAAGCCTGATTTCGCCGACATTGAAAGGATGCGCGAACTGTTCCGCACGTTCGAGGAGAAATCGCGTCTCGTCAAAATCTTAAACGAATGTGTCACGCGCGACCGCGCATATGCGGGCGACGTGCAGGTCATCATCGGACGCGAGCACGCCGTGCCCTGGATGCAGAACTGCGCGTTGATTACTGCGCCTTACCGCATCGGCACGAGCGAGGCGATGGGGACGCTCGGCGTAGTCGGCCCGATGCGAATTGAATATGCGCGCATGATGAGTGTAGTAAACTATGTGGCGCGGCTCGTCGAGCGTATGCTGCGAGAGGAGCAGGCTCGCTCCTGAGAGATGACAATGCAGAGTGGTCAGAGTAGCCTTTACACGCACCTTCAAAGAGGGATAGAACAAGAGATGATGGCGGACAGAAGAGGAAGAAAAGCGAATCGCATCCCGGTGCGTTTTATGGACGAAGACAGCAATCGCGCGCAGTTGGACGCAGAGGGCGAAGATGACGCGGCGGACGCGGAAGTAGATCAAAAACCCCTCTCGCCTGAAGATTTGGGTCGCGCATCCGCCTACGAGGATGCGACGGAGATGCAGCGCCGCATAGATCGTGGCGCGGAAGAGGAAAAGGGACGGGCAGACGAATCTGATACGGCAGGTGGCCCCCCAACAGAAGAGGTGCCGGAAAAGCGCGAAGACAGAGACGAAGCTTCAGCCGGTTACGAGGCTTCCGCGAGTTCCGGTGAGAGGGCAGACGCGACGGGCACATCATCGCAAGGGGGGACACAGGCGTCGGGGCCTATGCTCGCCGAGTTGATTGCGACCCGCGCCGAGCTGAAAAGAGTTGAGGGCGAGCGCGACGAGCTGCTCGATAGAGTGGCGCGCCGACAGGCCGATTTTGATAACTATCGCAAGCGCATGGATCGCGAGCGCGGCGAGACGTACAATCGAGTCGTCAGCGAAGTGGTCAGCCAACTGTTGCCGGTGCTGGATAATTTGCGGCGCGCGCTCGATGCAGAGGCTTCGCTGCAAGCGGGCGAAAGCGAAGAGTTTCGCCACTTTCTGAGCGGCGTCGAGCTGATCGCAAGGCAACTGAACGGCGTGCTGGAAAATCTGGGCGTGCAGCCTGTGGCTGCTGTCGGTCAGCCCTTCGATCCGCATATCCATGAGGCGGTGGCGACGGAGCGGACGGATGATTATGAACCGGATACTGTGATCCAGGAGATTGTGCGTGGCTATCGCCTCGGCGAAAAGCTCTTACGCCCCGCAATGGTCAAAGTAGCAACAAGATAGTAGACAGTAGTCAGCAGTCAGTAGTCAGTAGAAAGAGGTAAAACGTTTTGCTGGCTACTTCCATTAAGAGAATGAGCATCAACGGCGTCAAAGGATTTTCTTTTCTACTGACTACTGACTACTGTCTCCTGGCTACTTCTTTTGAGTCTTATGGGTAAAGTCATCGGAATCGATCTGGGAACCACGAACTGCTGCGTCGCCGTTCTAGAAGGCGGAGCGGTGCAGATCGTGCCCAACAAAGAGGGCGGGCGCACCACGCCGACGGTCGTCGGCTTTACGGACAAAGGCGAGCGCCTCGTCGGGCAGATCGCCAAGCGGCAGGCCGTGACCAACGCGGCCAACACCATCTACGCCGTCAAGCGCCTGATCGGTCGCAAGTATAGCTCGACTGAAGCGCAGCGCATGCGCGACACCTCGCCCTTCGAGATCGTCGATTCGCAGAACGGCGACGCGCGTATACGCGTGCAGGGGCGTACCTACAGCCCGCCGGAAATCTCCGGCATCGTCCTGCAAAGATTGAAGGCGGCGGCGGAAGATTTTCTCGGCGAAGCTGTCACCGAAGCCATCGTCACCGTCCCGGCCTACTTCGACGACACGCAGCGGCAGGCGACCAAGGACGCGAGCAAGATCGCCGGGCTCAAGGTCGAGCGCATCATCAATGAGCCGACGGCTGCCGCGCTCGCTTACGGTCTCGGGCGCTCAGATGCCGAGCGCATCGCCGTGTATGATCTGGGCGGCGGAACCTTCGATATCTCGATTCTGGAAATGAACGAAGGCGTCTTTGAAGTCCTTTCGACTTCCGGCAACACCTTCCTCGGCGGCGAAGATTTCGATGATCGGATTATCAACTGGATGGCCGACCAGTTTAACGAGGAGACCGGCATCGACCTGCGTCAGGATCGCCTCGCCTTGCAACGCTTGAAAGAGGCGGCGGAGCGTGCCAAGTGCGAGTTGTCCTCCGTCACGGAGACGACCATCAACCTCCCCTTCATCGCCGCAGATGCCTCCGGGCCTAAGCATTTCAACAAGACGCTGACGCGCGACCAGTTTGAATCACTGATCGGTGATCTGGTCGAGCAGACCATAGAACCCTGCCAGAAGGCTCTCTGGGACGCGAAGCTTCAACCCGCCGACATAGACAAGGTGATTCTCGTCGGCGGCCAGACGCGCTCGCCCATCATCACGCGCACGGTGAAAGAGATTTTCGGCAAAGAGGCTTCCGCCGAGATCAATCCTGACGAAGTCGTCGCGATGGGCGCGGCCATACAGGGCGGCGTGCTGACGGGCGACGTGAAAGATATAGTGCTGCTCGACGTGCTGCCCTTAAGCCTCGGCCTTGAGACGCGCGGCGGACTCTTTACGAAGATCATCGAGCGCAACTCGACGATTCCTCTGCGTAACAGCCTGACCTTTACGACGGTCGTCGATAACCAATCCTCTGTCGAGATACACGTTCTTCAGGGCGAGCGAGAGGTGGCGCAGGGCAATCGCTCGCTGGGGAAATTCGAGCTGGTCGGCATTCCGCCGAGCCCGCGCGGTGTGCCGCAGATCGAAGTCTCTTTCGAGGTTGACGCCAACGGCATCGTCTCCGTGTCGGCGCAGGACAAGACCACAGGGCGCGAGCAGCAGATGCGTATCACTCCCACCTCGGGGCTCTCGCCGGACGAGATTAACCGCCTGATTATGGAGGCCGAGGCTTCCATCGATGCCGACCGCCGCATTAAAGAGGTGATCGCACTCAGGAACAAGCTCGACGGCCTCGTGCGTAACACGCAGCGTGCGTTCACGGAGTTCAACCAGATGCTCTCCGCAGACGAGCGGCGAAACGGGCAGCGCGCTTTGACCGAAGGTGCGGCGGCCACGCAAGCGGATAACCCCGAAGAGATTCGCCACGCCATTGAAGTCGTCGAGCATCTCGCCACACAACTCACATACGCGATGATGAATCCGGCCACCGATGTCGGACAGGAGAACGGAGGAGGAGGATAGAACGGTAGTCAGTAGACAGTAGACAGTAGTCAGTAGAAAGAAAGGGAACTGTTTTTCTTTTCTACTGACTACTGACTACTGTCTACTGTCTACTTTAATTATGAGCAGTAAACGCGATTATTACGAGGTGCTGAACGTCACGCGGACGGCCAGCGATCAGGAGATCAAAAGCGCCTACCGGCGGCTGGCCGTCAAGTATCATCCAGATAAGAATCCTGGCGACGCGGAAGCTGAGGAGAAGTTCAAGGAGGCAGCCGAAGCTTATCAGGTTCTCTCCGACCCGGATCAGCGCAGGCGTTACGACCGTTTCGGCCATTCGGGCGTGTCGAGCGGCGCGGGGGCGACGTGGGGCGCGCCCGGCTTCGGCGGCATCGAAGACATCCTGGGCGACCTGTTCGGCTTCGGCGACGTATTTGGTGCGGGCGGCGGGCGCGGCTCAGGCGGCGCTGGAGGGGCGCGACGCACGGCGGCGCAGCGCGGAGCAGACCTGCGCTACGACCTGGAAATATCTCTGGAAGAGGCCGCTTCAGGAATGGCCGCGCAATTACGCATCCCGCGCCTTGAGACCTGCGAGAAGTGTCAGGGCTCAGGCGCAGCCGAGGGGACGCAGCCCGAAACCTGCGCGACCTGTAGCGGCGCGGGGCAGGTGCGTTACCAGCAAGGGTTCTTCTCTGTGGCGCGCACGTGCGGTACTTGCAGAGGAACGGGGCGGATCATCAAAACGCCCTGCGAGAACTGCAAGGGCGCGGGTCGCGTCGAACGCGAGAAGATGATGGAGATCAAGATTCCGGCGGGCGTCGAGACCGGCTCGCGCCTGCGTATCGCGGGCGAAGGCGAAGCGGGCACACAGGGCGGCCCGACGGGCGACCTCTACGTCGTCATACACGTGAAGGAGCATGAACAGTTCGAGCGACAGGGAAGTAATCTCTATTCATCCGTGCCGATCACGTTCGCCCAGGCGGCTCTCGGCGCGGAGGTCAGCGTCCCCACTCTGGACGGCCAGCAGAACTTGAAAATCCCCGCCGGGACGCAGACCGGAACCGTCTTTCGCCTGAAGAATCACGGCGTCCCAGTGCTCGGAGGACGCGGGCGCGGCGACATGTTCGTCTCCGTTACGGTCGTTACGCCGACGACGCTGACGCGTGAGCAGCGACGCCTGCTCGAACAACTGGCCGACATCGAATCGAGCGACCTTGAAGACAAAGGTCTGATGGATAAGGTGCGAGACATTTTTGGGTAGACAGTAGCCAGTAGCCAGTAGTCAGTAGCCAGTAGAACAGAAAAGCAGTTGAGGCGGCTGACACCGATCCTCTAGTCTCATAGTAGAAAGCAGAGCATCTCGCTCTGCTTTCTACTGTCTGCTGGCTACTGTCTACTGTCTTTCATTAATACAATACGTCCAAACATTGTACGAAAGCTCTGAACCGTTAGTGTTCACAACCGTTCGCTACAACGATTTTGCAACAATCGACTCTCCTGTTTTCTCTATAACTTACAGGCATTTATCGCTAATCAGCTTGCGGCAAGTCTTACGGCATATCGGTTGCTCAAGAAATACGCGGGACAAAGTGTAGTCTCCAGTAATTTCGGAACAAGCGGGAGCAAACGATGAGACAAAGACACCTCGCAGTAATTTTCGCAGCCCTGCTGCTCAGCTTCTTTTCCGTAGCCGTTCAGGCTGCGACCGGCGGTGACGGTGGCGAAGATACAGACTTACGTCTTGTTGATGCCAGGGTGGTTGAAGTCACGGACGCGCGGATTTCCGTCATCGCGAGCACGGGCGTCGAGCATGTGATAGCGATTGATCGCGCCGATACGAAAGTCACAATGGACGGAGATGAGGTCTCTTTGAAAGATTTACGCGAAGGTGATGTGATCACGATTGAGCTGGACGCGAAGAACCCCGTGAAGTTCGCTAAAAATATCTCACTGCGATCTGACAGTATAGAGGTCGCACGCAATCGCCGGTAGGAGCAGACGCTCTTTCGAGAGCGTCACCTCGCGCTTCAATCGGCTACAAAAGGGCCGCTTTGCTTTCGAGCATGGCGGCTCTTTTATTCATCGCTTGAGCAAAAGGCGAGGGAAAATGTAATACCAGGTTGCAATGAAAAGAGGACGGGGGACGATCCACTAATCGACACGAAAGAACACGAACAGAGGGGAGATGTTTCGTGTTGCTTCGTGTTACTTCGTGGATCGCCCCCTCCTTCTTTTATTCTGCTATCAGGTCGTCAGAGCTATCCTGTTCATCCTTCCCGAGCGACATCTACAACCTCATCCTCGCACTGATTCTGAAGCTTGAACTTTTTCATGCGACGGTAAAGCTTCGGGCGGTTGATATTGAGTATCTCGGCTGTCCTTTTGACGTTACCATTGGTGCGTTTGAGCGTCTGGCGGATAGCTTCGCATTCCAACTCTTCGAGCGTGAGATGAGAGGGAATGACGCACGGAGAACGGGTTGGCTGGCTGGCCTGAATGTGTTCGGGCAGATTTTCGGGGACGAGCCGCTCTTCCTGGCAGAAGAGGACTGCGCTCTCAATGGCGCTCTCAAGCTCGCGCACGTTGCCGGGCCAGTCGTGGTGCAACAGCACCAGCAGGGCTGCCTGTGAAATATCTTTGATTTGCTTGCCGTACTTCTCGCCATACCGATCCAGGAAGAACCGCGCCAGTATCGGAAGGTCATCGGGTCGCTCACGAAGCGGCGGCACTTTGATCCTGATGGTGCTCAGGCGGAAATAGAGGTCTTCACGCAACGCGCCGTCCTGTATCGCCCGGGAGGTGTTGCGATTGGTCGCCGAGACGAGGCGAAAGTGTACTTCCGTCTCCTGCTCGTCGCCGAGCCGTCTTAATTTCCGCTCCTGAATCACGCGCAGCAGTTTTGTTTGCAGGTGCGCAGGCATCTCCGCGATCTCGTCTAAAAAGAGCGTGCCCCCGGACGCCGCCTCGACCAGGCCGCGCTTGTCGCGATCCGCCCCCGTGAAAGCCCCCTTCTTGTGGCCGAACAACTCCGACTCGATGAGGTCCTGTGGAATGGCGGCGCAGTTGATGCTGATGAAGGGGCGGTCGGCGCGCGTTCCGTAAAGATGAAAGGCGCTGGCGATCAGCTCCTTGCCTGTGCCGCTCTCGCCTTCGACGAGGACGGGCGCGTCCGACTGAGCCGTCAGCCGTATGGTCTCATACACCTGACGCATCTTCGGGCTGTTGCCGATCAGGCCGAACGCTCCGTCATCACGCTCGGGCGCGAGCGCTGGATGCTGCGGTCGAACCGGAACGAGTGGCCGTGCGGGTTCGACCAGCGTCATCAACTGACCATGTGAGACTGGCTTGATGTAATCTACCATCGCTCTTTTTTCGGATAATGCTCTAGACATTTTCCACATCCTTTATAGCTTACGAATCATGTACGAGAGCCGAGGAGATAACTCTCGCCGGATTGCGCGGCGGCGCGCTTCCATCTTTTATTTCGCCGTCACCGCGCGGGTCGCCGTCCCGCCGAAACTGCTCTTTACGGTGATGTTCTGCGGATTGACTGACCAGCTCAACTCCGCGCTGTATTTCCCGCCCCCCTGATTCGTCAGCGTCCCGATGATCTGACCGCTTGAAGTGACCAGTGCTTGCAGCGTGGCGTTCGTACGCGTGCTCGTCGCCTCAATGCGTAAGACGCGCGTTGAGACGGTGTATTCTGCGCGCGTGATGCTGACCGTATCGCCCGTCGGAGTGAGCGTCAGCGTTGCATTGCGCGAGATGCCGTTCAAGGTGGCGCTGATGGTGGCCGTAATCTGCGAAGAGACGGATATCGTGTTGACTGTAAAGTTCGCAACGCTCGCGCCCGCCGGTACGGTCACGCTCGCCGGGACGTTGGCAATCGCGCTCGAACTCGTCAAGCTAATTGTCGTCGGTGCGGAAGCGGCGGCGCTCAGCGTGATAGTGCCCTGTGATGAGCTTCCGCCCGCGACGCTTGCCGGGTTCAAGGTGAATGACGACATGGTCGGAGCGTTCGTCGCCGGAGGCGTGACGGTTAAGATCGCGCTCTTGCTTGACCCGCCGTAGGTCGCCGTGATCGTGACCTGCGTCGGAGCCGTGACGGCGGCGGCGATGAAGTCATGGAAGGCCGAGTTCTGAAATGAAAATGGGATGCTGATCGAGCGCGGAAGAGCGACGACATCAGGACGGCTGCTGGTCAACATGATGGTCGCACTATCGTCCGGAGCATTGGCGGCTAAGGTAACCAAGACGCGCACGCCCTGATTGCTTCCGCCAACGACCGTTTGTGGGGTGAGGGTGACTGTTGAAATCGGAACCGGTTGCGAAGGTGCGCTGACAGTCAAAACAGCGCTCTTCGTCACGTTGCCATAACTGGCGCTGATTGTGACGGGCGTCGTCGTGCCGGTCGTCCAGGTCTGAATCGGAAACTCTACACTCGTTTTCCCTGCCGGAATAGTGACGCTCTTCGGCATCGTGACGAGCGACGGGTTGTCGTTCGTAAGTGTGACGAGCGAGCCGCCTGCGGGCGCAACATACCCGGTCGCCAGATTGACCACGCCGACGCTATCGTTGCCGCCAAAAAGAGCCGGGGGTTGCAGTGAAATCGAACCGACGGCGAGCGGTTCGGTTGGCGGCGTGACCGTCAAGCTGACGCTACGGCTGCCCAGATTCTTATTGTTGACGGTGATGGTCACTTTCTGCGGCGTGGTCACTTGATTCGTACCGATCTTAAAGCGCAGGTTCGTCATCCCCGCGACCATCAGAAACGGCGGAGATGTTTGTGAAAAATCTATGTATGCGACCGTGTTGTTGCTGGTGGTAACGGTGAAAGCCAGGTTGCCTGCGGGGGCGACAGCGCCGGGTGCGAGCGGGATGTTGAGTTCAGTGTTCGTGCCGCCGATGAGGCTCGCCGGGCTCGCACTCATCGTTCCGAGAGCCAGCCTCGCGGGCGCAACAGCGGTCGTGTTCGTTGCGATGAGCGTTCCGAAGGTGGACCCGCCGATGTTGTTGGTGAAGCTCAGAGCCACGTCCGGCTTGCTGTCGCCGTTGAAATCTGCGACGACCGGGTTCCAGCCGGAGAGCTGTATTCTGCCGTTGGCGGGGACGATGTAGCGTGCGATAGGCTGAAACGTACCGTTGCCGTTACCGAACATGACCCCGAACGCGCCCATGTCCAGAGCGCCCGAACAGCAGTCGCTATGCCCTATCACGACGTCCTGCTTGCCGTCGCGGTTAATATCTCCGAGCGTGAGCGACGCGGGTCGCTGCTGATCCACGTCAACGACGATGCTCAAAGCGGCAAACGTGCCGTCGCCGTTGCCTAACAGGATACCGAATTTGCTCTCCGCATCTATGGCAATGACTAAATCCTGAACCGTATCGCCGTTAAAATCTCCGACGGCGACATCCGTGTTATCCACCTGCGCCATGATGGGGATTTCGGGTAACTCTCTAAACGTGCCGTCGCCGTTGCCTAAAAGAATGAAAACTTTGCCCAGCCCGGCGGCAATCGTCACGTCCACGAAGCCGTTGCGGTCGAAATCTCCTACCGCAAGCTTTGTCGGCGCAGTGCCGACATCAATTTGCTGCGGGGTTTGGAACGTACCATCGCCGTTACCTGAGAAGAGCGTCACCGTCCTGGTGATGACGCAAGGGCCTGTGTTGCACGAGTACTCGTCGGAGGTCATCAAGTCGAGGCGACCGTCGCGGTTAAAGTCTGCGGCGACGAGAGAGGTTGGCAGCCCCACGGCGTTGGTCGGAAATCTGTTCAGCGGTTGAAACGTGCCGTCGCCGTTACCTAAGAACAACCCGACTTCTATCGGGTCGTTAAGAGAAAGCGCCAGGTCGAGCTTATTGTCGCCGTTGAAGTCTGCGGTCGTGATGCCCTGCGGGATGCTCTTGAAGCCATTGGCGACCGCGTATTTGACGCTGGGCTGAAACGAGCCGTCGCCATTGCCCATCAACACCTCAAGTTTGAGACCGGCGACGGCGAGATCCATCTTGCCGTCGGCGTTGAAATCGGAGGCCACCTGATACTGGCCGCCGGTCTGGAGTTGTCTGCCGCTGAAGGTGACGGTTTGCGCCGAAGACGAGTGCGCTGCGCAAAGCAATCCTAATAAAGCGATAAATAGAGTGGAAAAAAAACGGCGCGTGAGTTGATTGGTGGGGGTGAGTAACATGATGATCTCCATTGACTGTAATGTTCGTCTCAATATGTGTAAGCGGTCGTCGAAAGTCGAAAGCCGTCAACGCAGTGACTCCTGTAAGTCAGGAGTCACTGCGTTGATAAGATTAGGGAGCCCAATCGCCTGTGGTTTTCAGACTGTTAAAGTGATTGAGAAACATCGGCTCCAGGGGCGTCCCGTCCGCTTTGCGCGTGTAGGCGAGGAAAGCATCAGGCGCGATTCCGCCGTTGCGCGGGTCTTTAATGACCGGGCAGATGCTGTAGGTCGGGCCTTCCGAGCCGTTCGGGTTGCGCAGGCGCTTGGCGGCCAGTCCCTTGCTGAAGAGATTGTCCAGCTCGCTCAAGTTCTTGATGATCGGTGTGCCGTCGGTGGCGAGGCCGTTTCTCTTCGCCAGATCGGCGAGCACCTGGCGGCCTGCCGTCGTGTTGAAAGCGCGATCCGTGTAGCTGACCCAGACGTGCGTCCACAAGCCCAGAGGGTTGTTGCTGAAGTAGCCGTTGCGCATGTCGAGCATGACGGACTGGCGCAGGTTGCCGAGACCGATGGGGTTACCGTCCTTCGTCGGAAAGACGTATTCGATCATGTTGTCGGCGGTCTGCCGCGCCTTCTGACCGGCGGCGTTGTTGAGAAAACCGTCGTTGAAAAGCTCGCCCATGACAGTCCAGAAGAAGGGCGCGCCGCTGTGGTTGTAGGCCGGGAGCGTCAGAATCACTCTGACGTTTCGGCGGGTCGACAATAATGGCGTATCAAATATAGAGAGGTTGTCAGCTCCGCTGCGGCGGCCCTGGATTTTCGCCGGGTCAACGCCGTTCATCCGGTAGAAGTTATCTGTGAAATCGTACGGGCGATCCTGGATATTAGCCCGTGCGATCATGGGGGCGGTGGCGAGCACCATCAGTGCGGCCAACGTGTAAGCGAGGGTAACGATCTTTTTCATTTTTTCTCCTACTTTTTTCTTCTCACAGCCAGCCGTGAGTAAGCGGCTGGCTGTGAGTTATGAATGGGTCACATTAAGGGTCAAGGGGGTTACAGTTGCTTATCTTGCTGAATCGGGGATAACGGTTACTGTCGCACGGCGTCCTGGCCGAAGACGGCGTCCACGTTACCGCCGGCATCGAGCTGCCATTGAGAAGTCCTGGTCGTCCTGGAGAGTAGTCTTGCCAGGTCCGGGCTTTCGCGACCGATGACTTTGCCGTTCGTGAACATGGTGCGTCCCGCCGCGTCCTTGTAGTAATGGAAGGCCGCGTCAAGGACGTGCGCGACCTTGATGGCAAAATCGGACTCCAGATCGAAGATGTCGCCCTGTGTACAGTCCAGGGCATCAACCTTCATCTTCGCCCCACGACCGGCGCGGATCAGTTTCACTCTCTCCCTTGAGAGGCGCAGTTCGAGGTTGCTTGTCAGAGGATTGGCGAGTTGCGGCGTCTGACTAACGAAGACGCGCGTGCGGCGGCCTCCCGTGACATCACTGGATGAGGGCGCGCCCGTCAGTATGTAGTCGGTGACGGTGAAGGTGTCCAAGTCCACCTCGAACTCTACGAAAGTACCTTTGACCGTCGCGGTCTGCCCTTTGACCTGTGCGGCGGGCAGGATCAAGCGGATGTCGCCGCCTGCGGCTGTATAGGTCTTCTCTCCGATGGTCACGGAGAAGAAGCTACATTCTTTCCCGGCGAAAGCTGAGGAGGAGACGGTCAGCATGATGAGCAGTGCAGCCATGCTGGTGAGAAGTAAACGAAATGAACTGGCTCTATTTTTTAGGAATAACATTGCGTGCTACCTTTCTGTCTTGAATGAATTGGTTATGAGTGCCCGGCTCAACCGGTCTCGTTTCGTAAGGGCTGCCGTTTCAATCTCTCTTGCGATAATGACAACCAGCCCGCTACTGCTCACTACAACTATTGTGCCAACTTTGCGACAAAGCATTTGGCGTAGGAAAAAGGGGCAAAAAGAGGCTGTTTAATGTACTGCAAGCCGACTTGGCCGATGGTTACGGCGAGAATCAGCCCGAATGCATACTTTGTTCGCAGCTCGCTCCGGAATATCGGCTGCCTGACCTTTTTGTTGTGTAAAAGCCAGTAAATACAGGGGGTTCAGCATAAGTGCGAACGAAGTATGCGATGCGAACGGGGTATGCAGGGGAGAATGGGTGCTAAGACGCAATAGCCGTGTATAATTTCGACGGGTGGATCAGGGCAAGGGCTCAAGCGAATAAGGATTTAGGCCATTTTACTAGGGTTTTAGGCTTTTGCGGAGCTTGGCGACGGGTGGGCATGGTCTATACGCGCACGTGACAGTGGCTGGCATGAATGTTGCTCATATAATAAAATGAGCGATCAGACAATCATCGCTGATGGTCTGGGGGAGAGCCGATCAGGCATCCCTGCTCAACCCTCGAAACCCGATTCATTATCCTGAGGGTCTTCATAAATTTTATAAGCCCCGAGTCGAGAAGTTGAAATGAAAACCATGAAGCGTTCAAACACGACTACGATCTTCACCTCATGCTTGTTGATGCTCTCTCTGGTTGCCGGAATACTGGTGACGGAGAGCACCAGGGCAGAGTCTCTGGCGGATCAGAGCAGCGTGCGGTCAACTTCACTCTCCTCGCAAGAGAAGATCGCCCCGGACCTGCGCGAGAAGGTTGTCGCCTCCGAGAATAGGGGTCGCGTCAAAGTCATCCTCCAGTTGAAGGCAGCGCCTGGCAACGGCGTCAAATCTATCCTCGGGCGCGACAGCGTGCGTGTCAACAGCAAGTTTGAAAACTTCAACGCGCTCGCGGCCGAGCTGCCTGCCAGCGCGGTCGCCGAACTGGCCGCCTGCGACGAAGTCTCATACATCTCTTTCGACGGCGAGGTGAGGAAGCTCGGCCATCTTTCGGCCACCACCGGCGCGGATGCCGTGCGCCCGCGCGTCCCTTCGCAGACCAGTCTCGACGGCACGGGCATCGGTATCGCGATCCTCGATTCCGGTATCTATAAGAATCACGAATCATTTCAAAATGGCCGGGTCTCGACCACGGATAATGGCGGCAACAGGCGTGTCTCCGAGCCGCTGGACGCTAATTTCGCCGAAGGAGAAAACGACGACGTGTACGGGCACGGCACGCACGTCGCTTCAGTCGCCGCCGGTAATGGGCGAATCGCGAATGCCAGCTATATCGGCATCGCCCCGAACGCCAGACTCATTAACGTGCGAGTGCTGAACGCACACGGCAGGGGCACTGTCTCCATCGTTCTCAAAGGTCTTAACTGGGTTGTGACCAATCGCGCTAAATACAATATTCGTATCGTCAACCTGAGCCTCGGCATGCTCTCCGCCGTCTCTTACCGGAACGACCCCTTGTGCAAAGCCGTTCGCCGGATGGTTGACGCTGGAATAGTGGTCGTCGCCGCAGCCGGCAACAACGGCAAAGACACCAACGGCAACAAGATGTACGGGCTTATTCACACGCCCGGCAACGAGCCTTCGGCCATCACCGTCGGCGCAACCAACACCTTCGGGACGAATGGCCGCGCAGACGATGGCGTCACCACTTACAGCTCGCGCGGGCCGACGCGCAGCTACTGGACGGATAGCAGCCGCGTCAGGCATCACGATAATCTCATCAAGCCCGACCTGGTCGCGCCCGGCAATAAAATAATTGCTGCGAAAGCGAAACCCGAAGATGATCTTTACCCCGATAATGAACTCCACGACCTAAATGAGACGCAACTGGACGCCGACTGTTCGGATGCTGAAGAGCGCGACACGATGCTCATGAACGGCACTTCAGTGGCGACGCCGGTCGTCGCGGGCGCCATCGCGCTGCTCCTACAAATCAATCCGAATCTGACGCCGAACCTCATCAAGGCGATACTGATGTGGACGGCGCAGCCGCTGCGTAATTTCAATATGCTCGAGCAGGGCGCAGGCCAGCTCAACATTGAGGGTGCAGTCCGCCTGGCGAAGCTGATCCGCACCGATCTGTCAGCGAACACCCCGTTGGGCGCAGCGCTGCTGAAACCGGGCGCGAAACTCCCGACCGCGCGCACGACCATCGCCGGCCAGAATTTCTCCTGGGCGCAGGGAATCGTCGCCGGGCAGGCTTTTATCAAGGGCAACAACCTGTTCCTCAAGTACCAGAAGATCTATGCTCTGGGCGTGCTGGCGAGCGACGGCGTGCTGGCGAGCGATAACGGCCCGACCGTGGATTCATCCCTGATTACAAACGGAGTTCTGGCGAGCGACACGATCATTACCAGTGACGGGACGATCATGGGGCGCGGCGATGTATATCTCGCCGGTGGAGTCCTCGCGAGCGATAACGTCGTCACGGACGACGGCGTCTTGGCGAGCGACGGCGTTCTGGCAAGCGACCAGATCAGGCTTCAGTCTTTGAAGAATATGATCAATGGTGATAACACGAGCAAAATGCCGTTAATTCAGGACAATAACCCGAACAATAATCCGAATGCGAATTATCCGTACTATTGGTGATCCTGAAGCTACGGCGGCGGGCGCGCTTCGTCGTTGAATCAGCCGGCTATAGATAAGCACTGAAGGACGACTCCACATGCCTCAATCAGCCTCGCAATCTATGCCGAAGAAGTTGACGACGTCTCGACTCTTCCGGCACGCTTCGGCGTCAACGACGACTCGCCCTTTGACCGTCCGCCCGCTCACCCACAGGCATAAGTCGGAAGTCCTGGCCTTTCTCGCCGTGCGCCATGTCCACAACATCATCATGGCGAGCTACATACGCGATAACGGATTGGTGAGCTCTTTGAATCGCGGCACGTTCTACGAGTGCCGTGATGCGCAGGGTCGCCTTCAGGGCGTCGCCCTGATCGGCCACCTGACCTTGATCGAAGCGCGCAGCCGCGCCGCGCTCGAAGCCTTTGCGCGTCTGACGCAACAGTGCAGGCTGGCGCGCATGGTCGTGACCGAACAAAAGAAGACCAAACAGTTCTGGCGCTATTACGCCAGGTCTCAGGAGAAGCCGCGTCTGGTCTGCCGTGAACTGCTGTTCGAACAGCAGTGGCCTATCGAAGTGCATGAAGCCGTGAACGGTCTGCGCCAGGCCACGCTCGATGATCTTGAGCGGGTCGTGCAGGTGCACGCCCGCGTGACACTCGAATTGAACGGCCTGAACCCGATGGAGATTGACCCCGAGGGTTTTCAACGGCGCTGCGCGCGCCGCATAGAGCAGGGACGCGTATGGGTCTGGGTCGATGACAACGGTCGCCTGATCTTCAAGGCGGACGTTATCTCCGACACGCCTGAAGTAATCTACCTGGAGGGCATCTACGTCGATCCGGCAGAGCGCGGTAAAGGCTACGGCCTGCGTTGCTTTTCGCAGTTGAGCCGCATCCTTCTGCAACGCACAAAGTGTGTCTGCCTGCTCGTCGATGAGCAGAACCGCAACGCGCAAGCCTTCTACAGCAAAGCAGGATACAAGCTGCATGGCTACTACGATATGATCTTCTTACCGGACGACTAACTGAGGTCGTCTCCAAAAAGAGAGTGTGATCGTCCGTAGCTTTGGCAGAGCCGTTCCGTTTAAGAATGGAAGGGTGAGGTGTGCTCGAATAACCCTTCGCACGCTTTCTCGCTTGAGATGATGCAGGCTGAGAGGTTGATGAATCTCAAGGAGGGCGTCATGACAGGATGACTACCTGAAGGGCGATGCGGGTTTTGTTAGACGCCACAAATGTGTTTAACTATCCGCCATTCTTCCTGGGCATATTTTTTTTGGTAATCTCAGATGATTGAAGAGAAGCCAACAGAGGACGAGAATTTGAACGGGGAGCAGCGCAGCTCAGAAGCGTCCGCCGGGCAATTATCGGAGACGCGCCGGAGCAGCGTCGTCGCCTCCTCCTCGTCACGCTCACGCCCAGGCTCTTCGAATGAGCCTCTCAAAAGAGAGATCGAAGAGGTTCGCCTGCTGCTCGATCAGGGTCTCACGACTGAAGTCCAATCGCGTCTCACCTCAATCATCAAGGCCACAACCCGCCACGATCCGAATCTTCTAGCCATTGCCCGCAGCATGCTTTCGGCGTCGCTGGAGATGCAGGGGCATTATCGCGAATCGCTCGAAGCCGTCCTGATGTACGAGCAGCCGGAGGAGCGCGCACGTCTCGGCGCGGAAGCCATCGCCTCTGTACGCGTGCAGATCGGGCTGGCCTACAACTACACAGGGGATCATCCGAAAGCCATTGCCGTCTTAAACGCGACGCTGCGCGAGGCCACGGAGAACGGGTCTGACGCGCAGATGGGTGCCGTCTATGTTGCGCTGGCGCGCGTCTATCGCAGCATCAACGAGTACCCGATTGCGCGCGACCACGCGCAGAAGGCGCTTGAGCATTATCGCGGCACGGGCGACTGGCGCGGTCTGGCCGAAGCTTATTTTGCCATCGCGATGGCGGACTTTTATGAGGGGCACTGGGAAGCTGCGCTGGACAATTTCCAGCAGGCGCTGAAACTGATCGGCGATCATCCCGCACCCTACCTGCTCGGCAAGATTTACACCAACATGGCTGGGGCCTGCTGGTTCCTCAAGCGCCCGCAGGACGGCATCGGCTATCTGGAAAAGGCGATCAGCTATTACGAGCGCACTGAGCACAAGGCCAACGCGACGGATGGCTACAACAACCTGGGCATCAACCTGATGCTGACGGGTGACTGGAGGCGCGCGCAGGAAGCCCTGGAGCGTGCGCTCGCGCTCGCCTCTGAAATCGACGCGCACGGCCCGCGCGTCCCGATGGTGCTCGACTCGCTCGGCGAGTTGTGCATGCTGCGCGGCGATCTGGAAGAAGCGCGAGTTTATCTTGAACGCGCTGTGGCGCTGGCGCGCGAGCACGGAAACAAGTGGTACGTCTGGCAGCCCCTGCGTACGCTGGGCCGCTGCTATCTCTTATTGAACGATGCGCCGCGTGCCCTGCAACTAGGCCAAGAGGCGCTGGCGCTCGGCAACCGCACGGGCGACCGCCAGGCCATCTATGAATCGCGTCTGCTGATCGCGGAGGCACATCTACAGCACGGCGAGCTTGAAGAAGCGTTTGCGGAGCTGAAGATGGTCACGGATGAGACGGCCGAATCGTCAGCCGATCTGGCCGTCGCGGGCGAAACACAGCGCCTGCTGGGTCTGCTCGCGATGGCGCAGGCAGACACGGCGCTGGCCGCGCATCACTTCGGTCGTAGCGCTTCGATCTTCGAGATGCTCGGCGACCGTTATCGCGGGGCGCTTGCTCACTACCTGCTCGGTCGTGCTTATGCGGGCGCGCAGCCGGAGCGCGCCGAGGAGCATTTCTCGCTCGCCGTACAGCAGTTTCAAGAGCTTGGCGCTCGTCTTGATCTGACGCGCGCCGAAGAGGCACAGGCCGCGCTCGACCGCACGATTGCACCCGCACGGCGCGATGAGGTTTCGGCGCTCACGCAACTGCTCACGCTCCGCCTGACCGAAGCAGTCGCCTCGCGCGAGCTTCTACTGCGCGAGCTGGCCGCCGTCATTCATCAGGAGACCAATGCGCGGCAGGTCATCATAGGCGAGCCATGCGTCGATCAGACCGAAAAAGTGATCGTCGCGCACGGCTACACGAAGGCCGAGGCCGAGCGACTGCTGAATGAGTTATGCCAGGCGAAGAGTGATGCGGAGAGAGAGCAGTTGACCGTCAAGCATGGCGTCAGTATGACGCTGCTGCGCGCGACGAATGCTCCGCTCGCGAGGTTGATCGTCGCTCCGCGCGCCCCCATCACACTGACGGGCGGCATCTCCATCGAGCCGCTTTTGCGCGTGGTCGAGCTGGGCATGGACGTGTGCGCTTTCCGCGAGAAGGCGCGCGATGGGGGCGACGGCCAGGAGCAGACGGCGCGCTCAGGTCAGAGCCTGATACCCGGCTTCATCCATTCGAGCCCGGCCATGACGCGCCTCGTCGAAGAGATACACAAGATTCGCTCATCGGACGTGACCGTGCTCATCACGGGCGAGAGTGGGACGGGCAAGGAGCTGGTCGCGCGCTCGATTCACGCCATTTCGTCGCGCCGCGCCAAGGTCTTCGTGCCCTTCAACTGCACGGCTGTCCCGAAGGAGCTGTCGGACGCTTACCTGTTCGGCTACAAGCGCGGCTCGTTCACGGGTGCTGTTTCAGATTCACCGGGCGTGATTCGCACGGCTGCCGGAGGCACGATCTTTCTGGACGAGATTGGCGATCTTCCGCTCGACATTCAACCGAAGCTCCTGCGCTTTCTACAGGAGGGCGAGATTCAGCCGCTCGGCGAGCAACGCCCGATCAAGGTCGATGTGCGCATCATCGCCGCGACCAACACAGACCTCGAAGACATGGTGGCCGGAGGACGCTTCCGCGAAGACCTCTACTATCGTCTGAACGTGATTCGCCTGCGCGTGCCCCCTTTGCGCGAGCGTCATTCTGAGATTCCGACCATCGTGGATTACTACATACGCCACTATTCGGAGAAGTTTGGACGGCGCGACATACAGATCACGCCGCAGGCCGTAGACTTGTTAATGGTCTTCGACTGGCCGGGCAACGTGCGCCAGTTGACCAACGAGATTCAGCGCATAGTGGCGCGCGCTGAAGACGGAACCTTGATTACGCCCGATCATCTCTCGCCGGAGCTGAAACGCACAGCCGCTCACGTCTCTCCACCTTCATCAACATCAATGGCTATAGGCTCCGGCGCTGCTGGGTGGCAGGAAGGCATGACGCTCCCCGAAGCGGTGGAGAATCTGGAACGCCAGATGATTACGGAAACCTTGCGTCGAACGGGCGGCAACATCTCACGCGCCGCACGCGAGCTAGGACTCACCAGACGCGGCCTGCAACTCAAGCTCGGACGCTATGAGATGAGCGCCAGCACCTGAAAAGCAGAAGATAGAAGAAGGGAAGCAAGCCATCACCCTCTCTACTCTTACTGTAATTCTCTGCTAACAAACGGCTGTCGCACACGGACAAGCCTCCGTCGCACTCTGACATTACTCCGTCGCACTCTGACATTACTCTAACCCGCTCTGACATTGCTCTGGCACGCTCTGACATTGCTATGTTTGAGTCTGACAATGCTCTGCTGAGGTCGGACAAGCCTCTGTCACCCTCGGACAATCGACTGTTACGCGCGGACATTGCTCCGGTACACTCGGACATACGATTGTCGGCCTCAGACATTGCTCCGTCACGTTCAGACATTACTTCGTCACATTCGGACAAAGCTCTGTCGCACTCGGATGAGCGATTGTCTCAATCGGACATTGGTTCGTTATCTTCGGACATCACTTCGTCACGTACGAAGATTGCTTCGTCACGTTCGGACGAGCGATTGTCACGATCGGACGTTACGTTGTTGCGTTCGGAAGTTGCTTTGTCACAATCGGACATTGCTCTGTCGCCTCCTGACAAGCGACGGTCGCGCCTGACCAAGCAATTTTCAGATCAATTGCACGACTGAGCGCGTGCCGAATCTATAGCGGATAGCAAGAGAGCGAAAGCAGTTGAGAGATGAGCCTTCAGGCTGCTTCAGTTCAGAGTTCAGCCTTCAGGCTGTCCGCCCCTGCACGCTCCATCAGCCTGAAGGCTGAACTCTGAACTAGGCCTACACCCATTTGCTATCCGCTCGTCCAGAGCGGTTTAGGGGCGAAGCATCACGATGTCGGCGGCGTCCAGAGGTAATGAGAAAGAGATACCATCTTTTGATTCTTTGAAGGTCAGCCGCCCACGCTTGACGCTCTCCGCTCTTTTGACCTTGAAAGGGATTTGTGCGGTAACGTTCAATGCGCTGACGGACTCGCCGCGCCAGTTGAGCAGGGTGATGGCTGCGCCGTCCCTGGAAAGAAGCAGCGGCGCTTCGACCATCGGAGCGCTCAGGGTGACAGGCTTCTGAATGCCTGCAAGCTGCAAGGGGTAGACTATCCAGCGTCTGATTGAGTCCGAAAAGCCGACGGGCAGATTGTCTTTCGTCCCTGTAGACGACTTGACGTAGGAGAGCCCCGGAGTCCAGGCGAAATGAACGACGCGCCCGCGTCCCACGGAGCGCTGGACGATAGCCGCCGAGCCGTCCTCGAATGTCGCCTCGACTCCTTCACGCGCGCCCGTGATGTTTCCACGCGCGCCCGCGACCGTAAACTCGCCCTGCGAGCCTTTCCCTTTAGCGACCGTCTTCAAAGCGTCTATGCTCGCCACCAACATACGCTCGCGCGGATGCTCCGTGATGCCTGAGAGGGTGCTGAGAGCGCGGCTCGGCTCGTTGTAGCGGTCGTACGTGCCTGCGCCGGTGATCTCGACGAGCGTGCCTCCGCCGCGCACCCATTCGCCGAGGCCGTCCTGCCCTTCGGTCGGAATGTTGGGCGCTGTGATATAGAGGACGCGGTACGCTTCCAAGCCCTTCGCGGACAGGTCATCTTCATCCACGAAATCCACGGGTATGTTGTCATGTTGTAAGGCCAAATAGAGGTCGAACACTTCGGCCATGTAATCGACCGTATCGTTGTTCAGATTCGTGTTCGTCGCATCCTGTATCTGCGTTGGAAGCTGTATGTCTTTGGCGTCCCAGGCTTGAGAGCTTCGCGGCATCAGGATGGCGACCTGCGGGCGCGATTGCTTGCCCGGCCACAGGACATCTTCCGCCGCGCCGATCATACGGTTGGCCTCCCCGATCTTTCTGAACACGTCCGGCTTTTCGGAGTAGCAGTTGCCGGGGAAATTGTAGTCGGGGCCGAACCAGTAATAGTGAATCGCCTTGCCGCCGCTGCCCGCTATGCTGAGAGCTTTTTGCATGATTCCGCTTTCGCGGCCACCCGCGACGCGCCCGACGACGTAGCCTCCGAACTGAAGGCCATTGCGGTCGGCGATGCTGCGCATCTTCGCGTTGTAGAAAGACCACTGGTAAGCCTGGTTATCCGGGAACCAGTCTTCCGTCCAGAGCATTGTGCCGCCGCGAAGCTTTCCGAACTCGAACCAGTCCTGCGCGCCCATTCCGGCGTCCGGGCTGGTCGTGTCCTTGTTGCTCGCGACGGGGCCGGGGACGAAGAAGCGCCCGCTGAAGAAGTTCCAGTTGGTGTAGATCGGAAGGTTTGGATAGAAGGCACGCTCCAGCGCGGTCGTGCAGTTGGCGAAATGGCGCGAGGCGTCCCACGAGAAGAAACGCATAGACCAGTAAAAGAGCCGCCGCGAGGCGAGGTCTTTGGCGCGGCTGCGCCCGACAGGCAGAACGTCGTCCCAACTCTTCGCGCCCACGTCGGCAGGCTGTAGATTCTGTTGCCGTAGATAATCGTGAAAGAGATTAACGCCCGTGATGTTGTCGGTCAGCAGGGGCTGAAAGACCTGCGGGTAGTACCAGGAAGGCTCGTCCGACATCGCCAGAAGCGCCATCTCTTCGGGCGCGAACCCGGCTCTCGAATAGGCTGTCGCCTGCTTCTGCGCCCAGTCGTTGATGGCCTCGGGCGTCGCCTTCTTGGCGTAGGAGAAGGCATAGCCGGGCGGGTTGTATATCGCCCATGCGGTGCGTCGCACGCCCGCGTCCAGTAGAAAGTCGCGAACGGGGCGGGAGGCGGGCACCATGATAGTGTTGATTCCGGCGCGCGCCAGTTGCCCGATGCCGTCGCGCCACTCGCGGCGATCATCGCTGCCGCCGATAAAGCGGTCAACGATGAGAAACTTCTTGGGTCGCTGCGCTTCCGTGAGCTGCAAGTCTGCGAGCGGCTTCCAGTAGTGCTGCTGGTTATAGTCGGCCATCGTCGCCGCGTGTGGCCGCTTGTCTTGGTCGCGCCATAGTACCATCCCCATGAAAGGATTGAACAGCTCCGCGCCGAGCTTCAAGACCTCGCCCGTCTCGTCCAACTTCAATTCGGCTTCGACCTCGGTCGGATCGACGACGCCGTTGACTCTCATGCGGACGCGAATCGGGTAGCTGTTCTGCTGCGCTTTCAAGAGCGCTTCGGCATCCGAGCGAGCGAAAGTCATCCACGGGCTCCACTCGCCGCCCATAGCATTTTGCGGCGGACTCTTCGGCACTTCCAGTCGAAAGACAAACTTCTTCGGGGGCGGCGCTTGCCCGCTCTGTCTGACGATGCGCGCGCGCAATTGAAAAGTCGGAACGTCTCCCGACTGCATCCCTGCCTGCTGGCTCTTGACGCAAGACGTTGTGCCCGCCGCGAGGATGATGATGAATGACAGAGTGATGACCAGAAGACGCTTCATATCTTTAGCTTCTTGATTCGAATGACTCGCTGATTGTACGGATTCAGAATTTTCCACCACCGGAGCACCTTACAACACTCCTGCGGGCGCGGCCAAATTAAGAGGAGAGAAGAGATTTGAGTCTGATATGGAGCTTGTCGTTGCCAGGCGTGAAGAAAGATGTGAAAGGGCGTAAGTTGAGTCAGCGAAACGGACACGCAGTTTTATTCCACGCGTGCGCAACGTTGACAATGAAAGTTTCACGGTGATAATCTCCGCAGCCGAATCAGACAACAGAGCAGGCGGCGCGGGAGGAGCGGTTTCCCTTTCTCCTGCCGCATCCCGATACTGGCTGCTCTGCGAAGCCCAGACATCTTAAGGTGCTCGGATGAGCACCGACTTCCCCTGACCCTTCAATCTATTGCCGAGATATAGCCCAACCCTTCTGTTTGAGTTTTAAGAGAGAGCCGTGCTCCGTAGCTCGCGCACTCGACAGATAAGGGAGCATCCTGGAGCGAGCCTGTGCGCGTCAGCGATGGGCCGGAGACGAGCTTGAGCATCCTGCCCTTCATCGAGACGGGCTCGACGCCCGGTTCCGTCGGCGTAGTCTGGATCGGCACCTCCGAGCCGATCAACGTGGACAGCGCCAACTGGCAGGTCTTCTACGCGCATAGCTCAGATGCCAACGCCGCCACGCCTACGTTCCGCCAGGTGGTGGCATCAGACCACTTCATACACGCGAGCAACGTCTCCGAGGGGGGAACGTTCGGGAACAAGAATCGCAACCTGCTAGACTATTTCCAGGTCTCGTTCGATCCGACGGGCGCAGCCGTCATCGCCTACACGGATGATCACAACGACTTCGATGGCTACACCTACATGACGCGCCAGACGAGTGGGCCCGCCCTCAATGGTGGCACAGTCCCCGCGCCGGTCGAAGGCTCTACGCTGCCGGGACCGCCCGCCGCGCTCTACGACGGCTCTCAGGTGAGGGACTTCCCCCGCGACGCCGCGACCGGATCGACGAGCGTTGTTCCGACGGATGATCCATTCGACATCGTCTCGATCAAGTATTCGTGCGAAGCTTGCAGCAGCGCAGACCCGTTCATCGTGGCGACGATGAAGGTGTCGGCGCTCCCAGCCGCGCCGCCCTCTGCGAACTGGCGTATGAACTTCGCGGCCAATGTGCCGTTCGCTGTCGTGAGTCCATTGAAAGATTACACCTTCGGACTCTCCGACCGTGGCGATCAGTTCTTCGTTCGCGCCACGACCAACGCTTCGGGGACTCCGACCTACACCTTCGGCACAACCGTGAGAAATTCCAACGGCTCGCTGACCTACACTGATCGCGGCGCGGCTGACAGTGGCTCTATAGACACAAATTGTCAGATCATCACCATCAAGGTTTCCGCCAGCAAGCTCAATCCGTTCATCCCCGTGGGGCACACGGCTATCGGCGCGGGCTCCGTCCTGGCGGGATTGCGCGGCCAGACCTTCACCTCCGGCAGCAGCAACGGCAAGCGCGACCTGACGCGCGGCGGGACGCAGTACACCATCACGCCGCCCCTTCCGAGGGGCACAGAACTGTTCGACTTCACAGGAGACATCAAGACTGATCTGACGGTGTTTCGTCCCACTGATAGCTACTGGTACACGCGTAACAGCGCCGACGGCTCATTAAGGGCTGTCGTCTGGGGCAACAGCGGAGACGTGCTTGTGCCGGGAGACTATGATGGCGACGGCAAGACGGATGAAGCGGTCTGGCGTCCCTCGACGGGCTACTGGTATATCTTGAAGAGTTCGGACGGCCTGTACATAGCAGAGCAGTGGGGCGGAGCGAGTCTGAATGATAAGCCTGTGCCGGGAGACTATGACGGCGACGGCAGGACTGACATTGCCGTCTGGCGTCCGGGCGATGGAGTCTGGTACATACACGAAATCTCCGGCGGCATACTGATTCACCAGTGGGGACACAACGGCGACATACCCGCGCCGTCAACCTATCCGCCTGAGTAAGAGAATGCAGTAGGCCGCAAGCCAGCGAAGCAGGCGTAGAGAATATAGCCCAGTGTTAGGCTGGGCTATATTCTCTGCGCCTGCTTCATAGACTCGCTTTCTGTCCTCGGCAGAGCAATCCAAGATTGCCTGATCGCTCCGGCCACCCTGCCCGGCGTTGCCGACCGCGCAAGCTCTGAACAAGTATTTCGTTTCCGCTAGATCGGATTTCAATTGGGTGTAGGCAAGAGTCAGTTCACCACAGAGACACAGAGGACACAGAGGGGGCACAGAGAGTTGAAGAGCATTTAAGCCTCTGTGCCATCTCTGCGTCCTCTGTGCCTCTGTGGTGAGTCTTC
>DASVVT010000026.1:0-83323 GCA_036386415.1 Pyrinomonadaceae bacterium | reverse complement strand
AACGGTAATAGCAATGACAACGGCGGCACTTGAAACGACCGTTGGCTAAAGACCACGCCCAATGATAACTGCATTGTGGACAAGCTCGGCGCATGAGGCGCAAATGCTACTAAATTTGGTGCAGTTTCGTTAGGCATTACCTAAGAGAACTCACCGTACCCAGATGGTTGAAAAGGGTGTTATTTTTCCAAAACACGTCGCGGAGACTAGAAGCGAGTCTGATGGTTCGAAGACTTCAACCCGCATTAAAGAGAAGGGCTTCATCTTCCCTAAAAAGGTTGCTGAAACTGATAAGGATCGGTAAAGAAGGTTATGTATTGCACGAATCAACTACTAGGACCGAGAATCAACCACTTAGAGGTAGCTCAGTTCGCAATCTTATTATTCGTGGATAATAGCCCTCACTTTTAAGAATCGGCACTGGATCCCCATGTGTCAATAGAAAAATAGTTGCTGTCCAAAGGGGGCCTAGGAGGTAGAATGATAATCCAATGTTAGTATCTTCACCGGAACAAAATAGCCGAGGTGGTCATCATGAAAGTTAAGGTCATGTTCTTCGGAGGCATTAGGGATATTGTGGGTACGTCCGAGGGCGAACTCGAGATCCCCCCTGGCATGACAGCCCGAGACATCCTTCAGCGCTATTGCCGGGACTACCCTCGTTTCAATAGCTACGCTGCCAGCACTATGATCGCCGTGAACCTGGACTTTGCCTCGCCTGAAACTCTCATCAACGACGGAGATGAAATTGCCTTTATTCCTCCTGTGAGCGGAGGCTAACTCAAGTTGATAAGCGTTCATTCCGAGTGCTGCCAAGTTGAAAGATACAAGTGCGTCCCTTGAGGAGATAGTCATGTTTGAGATCACTGAAGATAATATCCAGATCGATCAGCTTCTGCATCACGTCGGTAAAAGTGCCAATGGTGCGATCGTAACATTTGTGGGTATCATTCGTGAGATGTCTCGTGGTCATAAGGTCCTCTATTTGGAATATCAAGCATACCAAGAGATGGCCATCCTAAAAATGCGCCAGATTGGTGAGGAGATCCGGGAGAAGTGGGCGGGTGTTGATGTTGCTATTGTCCACCGCGTAGGGCATCTTGAAGTCGGCGATTGCAGTGTGGTAATCGCCGTGGCATCGTCAGAACGCAAGGTGCCCTTTGAGGCGTGTGAGTATGCTATTAACCGGCTAAAAGAGATCGTGCCTATATGGAAAAAAGAAGTATGGGAAGATGGAGAAGCTTGGATTGGCGACCGCTCATGACAATAATGAGGATGGTATTGGCCTCGCCGCTTGAAAGAATTCCTTGAGATGTAGTGACAGCATTAACAAAGACCTGCTAGGCCGATATAAGCACGCTCGCTCACAACACGCCGCTTACAGATAGGTACTGGCCTACAGAACCAACATGATCTACCGTAGCGTACACCCAGCCTCACTCAAGTCAGGTCGCTTATGACTCGTTTAAGGCATAGACTAGATGCTACTGTTCTTAGGCGTTGGTGAATTTATGGACTACTTACCAGAAGAAATGCACATGGCTTAAGACATTTGCATTTCCAGGAAAACCAACCGGTTTCTCTCAATTGGAAAATCCGGTAATACTAAGGAACTTGGGAGAAAGTTAGACAGGGAGAATGAGGACTTCTGTGGAGGCCAAAGAGGATCTATGTTGATTCCATGTTTTGTCAGCGGCAAAGGGGTCGATGCTACGGATCACACCAAGACATTCAGAAGAGATGTGTTCCACATCCTAGAATCCACCGGTCTAGGGTACGACACGCGCTTTCGGTATTACCAAACACAATATCCTGAGTTAGCTCACGATGAATTAGCGCAAATGGTGTGCAATCCCTTTGAGTCTTATGACAAAGAGTGGAATAGCTATCTCGCCGCCCATAGCGAAGGAAAGAGCAAGGATGAAGTAATAAGCGCCTTCGTTCTGGATAGGGATAAATTATTCTGCAATGAAGCGCAAGCCGCCATCTATTGCTACGACGAGGCGGGCTTTGGATCCGGGATCAATACTATGCGCTTCATTCAGGCAAAAAAACCGATCATTGGGTTTTATAATCCGGAGGTCAAAACAAAAGGAGTCAACATCCACAATATACTGCAACTCACGGTGGAATTCCCTGATCTGGTCACTTTGGTCCGCTACCATACATTCATGGACATACAGCCTAAGCTAATTTCCTGGTTAGGTGAGATCGCAACACGCAGTGCGATATAAAACCATCTTGGAAATCGATGCTTCTAATACATTTAGCTCAGTGAGCTACCCTTGGCGTTTGTATGTTGGCGTCGATGCTCTACGTCACCTCACTGATGAGGTCCACCGTGCAAAGGCTGAACGAGTGTTCATCGTCTGCGGTAAGTCAGTCACGAACAAGACTAACCTTCTTACACGGATCAAAGATCAACTTGGTGCCCTGTATGCCGGCGTATTCGACGCTATGGATAAGAATACCTCTTGGTCGGCAGTGCGGAGGGGTACAGATGAGGCGCGCTTGGCAAGAGCGGATATGCTGATCGCAGTCGGTGGCGGTAGTGTAATCGTCGGTGCCCGTGTCATTGCTATCCTCCTGGCGGAAAACGTAGAGGCAGGTACACTGACGGGCCAATACCCAAACATTCAAGCTGGCGTCATTCCATCCCTAGTAACCACTAAGCCGCCAATTATCAATGTTGTAACCACGCCGACCAGTGCTATGAATCGCGCCGGCTCAGAGGTAAAGAACGACGCTCTCAATCACCGGATGGAGTTCTACGACCCCGAGACCCGCCCCATTGCACTCTTCTGGGATGCCGAGGCACTGCTCACTTCGCCCCCAGAGCTAATCCGCTCAACGGGGACGACTACATTCTCCGAAAGCCTCCGAAGTCTCGGTGTTCGGTATATGAATCCACTCGTAGAAGGTAATCGCATACAAGCGTTCAGGCTCGCCTTTCGTACTCTGCCTCGCATTATGGCAGAGCCACATAATGTAAATCTGCGTATCGATTTATGCGCTGCTGCATTTCTCGCCAATCGATCGGCCGATGATAGCATCGATAACCCGAACGAGTTCGACCCGGTCTCTAGCAACGCTTATGCCCTCGCTACGGCGCTCCACATACGTTACCGTCATATACGACAAGGAGAAGCGATTGCGGCGGTAACACCGGTCGTGACACGCCTCACTACGCCCCGAGACTTAGATCGTGGGAAGCGGATTGCAACTGCACTTGGAGTATTGGAAGGGGGGATGTCAGCCGCAACAGCAACGGCTGCGGCTGCCGACGCTATGGAATCATTCTACCGATCCATCGGGATGCCAACACGGGTGCAAGAGCTAGGGGTTCCCGAGACAGACCTCCCTCTCCTCGCGCAGGATGCACTTAAAATCTTAAGCACTGATGAGAGAGAACAGCCGAAGGAGCATGCAGATGAGCTTCTAAGGTTGTTGCAGACGGCTTGGTGAGACACAAATCCACACCGTTTAGATATTTCACCGAGACATTACAGTATCAACTTATTTAAGGTTGTGCTATGAGATACAGAGCAGTGATATTCGATCTCTTTGGGACACTCGTGGACAGTTTTCAGGTTGAGGAATATGAAGCCGTTCTCAGCCAAATGGCTCAGGTGTTAGGTCTGCGAAGCTCAGATTTTGGTCGGTTGTGGCGTGAGACGTTGCCTGAAAGAGAAAGAGGCGAATATCCATCCGCTCATGACAACATAAGATATATATGCAGCCAGCTTCATAGTAATCCAACGGCGTCTGGCGTCCACGCCGCCGTGCAATTAGCACTTGAGTATTCGCGGCAGACGTTTATCCCAAGGTTAGAAGCAGTCGAAGTTCTTAGCAGGCTAAGAAATCAGGGCCTCAAAATCGGACTGATCAGCGACACAAATTGGTTTACACCAATGTTGTGGCCGTCTTCACCCCTTGCTCCTTTCATTGACGCACCCGTGTTCTCGGTGAACATCCGTACCCGCAAGCCTGAGGCCAGGATTTATCATTATGCCTGTCACCAGCTAGGTGTCCTGCCACAAGATTGTTTATACGTTGGGGACGGTGGCAGCAATGAACTGACAGGGGCTTCGCAGGTTGGAATGGATGCGCTGAAAATAGTTATCGCCGAGGATGGCATACAGGCATATCGTCCCAATGCCGATGAATGGGTCGGCAGGCAGATTAACTCCCTTGGAGCAGTGTTCGACGTCCTTATTGACGCTGAGGGAAGGTGAGTTAGGGAGTATACGCCAAGGCCAATACGAAGATCCTTTGCACTTACTTAACGCTATGATGGCATCTTTACTCTGGCCAGCGATGACGCGTCTTTCCTGAGCCAGGGAATATTACTCAAGGCGCGCACCTTGGGGTTGTTGCATGTTACCTTCTTTGATGGACAAATCGATACCTGCTCGGCGTTTTGGTATCACTGATGCCTTCGCGCGGCCTTTACGTAACCTACGCTTATCGGTCACCGACAGGTGTAACCTCCGCTGTGCATACTGTATGCCCCAAGAGGAGTATTCATGGTTACCACGTGAGGATCTCTTGACGTGGGGGGAAATCTCAACATTAGTGGACGTATTCACAACTCTGGGTGTTGAAAAGGTTCGTCTCACAGGTGGGGAACCGCTCTTGCGCAGCGACATAGCATCTCTGATACGTCTACTAGTGCGCAACCCTCATATACAGGATCTGGCCTTGACCACCAATGGCGTGATGCTTGCTGAACAGGTTCAGGAACTCCACGACGCGGGGCTTCACCGGATCACGGTGAGCTTGGACACGCTGAAGCCGGACCGGTTTCGAGCGTTGACGAGACGTGATATGCATGGAAAGGTTCTGGCAGGCATCGGGGCCGTGAGCCAAGCCAAGTTTAAGGATTTGAAACTTGATACTGTGGTGATTCGCGGAGTGAATGATGATGAGCTTGTGGATCTCATTGAATATGGCAAGCAGGTCAGGGCCGAGGTTCGCTTCATTGAGTACATGGATGTGGGAGGCGCCACGTCTTGGACAATGGACAAGGTCTGCTCCCGAGCAGGTATCCTTACGATACTCAGCAAACACTATGGGCCAATTGAGCCAATCGTTGAGGGTAGTTGGGCCCCCGCCGAACGCTTCCGTCTGACTGATGGCACGGTCTTAGGCATTATAGCGTCAACAACAGCACCGTTTTGCAGCACGTGCGATCGCAGCCGGCTAACAGCGGATGGCATGTGGTACCTATGTCTCTATGCCTGCGAAGGTATAGACCTAAGACAACCCTTACGGGCTGGTGCTTCAAGAGAGGAACTTGCCTCCATCATTAGTTCCGGCTGGCACGCGCGCCGAGATCGTGGAGCCGAAGAGCGCAAAGCCCTAGAGGCAGAGGGTATGCGGAATACTACGCTCATCCCACTTACCCGCCTCCGCACCGATCCGCATCTGGAGATGCACACACGGGGTGGGTAGCAAAGGTTCCTGATTACTGCCCGCAGGTACCTTTGCAAATGCCGAGCCCGCAGTCATCACAGTTTAAGAGACATATTACCTCCTCAGAGCGGAGTCATAACGGACATCAACACTCTATACTTTAGGAGAGATAGAGATGGCTAGAATTACTGGCAGAGTAAAATGGTTCAATAAAGATAAAGGGTATGGCTTTATTGAACAGCCTGGTTCTGGGGATATTTTTGTTCATTATAGTTCTATTCAAGGTAACGGCGTTCGTACCCTGGAAGAAGGCTATTTGGTTGAGTTTGAGATCGCAAGTGGTCTTAAAGGCCCTCAGGCTGCGAAAGTCAAGGTCCTTACTGAAGACAGATCGGAAGAAAATGCTCGAACAGTTAACAGAGCAACTGTGCCCAACTTTCTAGCTAATATTGATCTAAAGAACACGTCAACTACATTAAGTCAGGATGGTAACAATGCTAATAGAGAGAAGTTAACTAATATTATAAACAAGTTCTTCTTAGTCGAGTACGTGGCCCAATTGACAGATACAGCAGCAAATTCTATTTCGGCAATTCTCGATCTATCTGGTATTAGGGCTGAGACTCTCAATTTTGTACTGAGTGATGATGGGGGAGCCGTTTCTACACCAGATGAGAATTTCGATGCAGATAATGTTTTTCAGCTTTGGGCTATTCTTCAATCAGTAATGGCAGCAAATAAGAAGAATCATTTATTCCAAATCTTCTGTAAGGGCATTCTAAATCCCTTTCTAAACAAGATAAATGATGATAATGCCATCGTGCTTTCAACAGTTTACTCAACAAAAAGTAAGGCGAACTTAGAGTATACCCGCTATCTTAATATCAGTTTCCTTGGCCGAGCAGAATTCGATACAGCGCGAAGTCTAAACGATATAAACCCGCAGCTCGCAGAGGTGTATTATCGAAAAAGTCTTCAACATCTCATGGATGCAAGGAGATTGAGCAACAGAGAGGATCGCTTTAACTATGGTATGGTTGGAGTTGCTCACTACTATATAGCCATGTCTCTTTCTGGTGAAGAGCGGCTACAGCAATTATCTGCCGCAATAGATAATTTAGAACAAGCAGAAGATCTTGGAGACCTAGCAACTGAACATTTTGTTTTTCTTGGGAATGCCCTTTTAGAGCATGCTGAAGAAACTAACATCCCGGCTGAGTACCAAAGGGCAATAAATAAATTAGAGCGCGCACTCAGTCAAGATAACAAAGGGGCGAATACTCTTGTCTCACTAGCACGAGCGAATCTTTTGTTGGGCATCTGCATGATTCGCACAAATCGAGAGTCAGGATCGAGTCACCTAAAAGAATCAGTGCGTCTCTTCAACTCATTTGAGACCATCGAGTCCCCCAAAAAGTATGCTGAAGGAGCAATGAAAGGGAGACGTGGGCAAGCTTATCTACAACTTTGGTATGTTGAGAAGGATGTCCAATCTCTTAATAAAGCCATTGAGGATTTTCAGGAAGCTTGTAAGGAGAACCCCACTTTCCATCACAATCTAGCGAGCGCATTATTTGGACGCTATAACTTATTTAGAAACCCAGACCGTCTCATTGATCTAGAGAGAGCAAAAGAAATAAACGATCAAATACATCTTACAGATAGCAAGAATAAGAACCATCTAAAGCAGCGCGGAAGGATTTATTCTAGATGGGCAGATATTTCATCTAACAAGGAAGACTATAGTATCGCAATTGATTCCTTCTTGAGCTGCCTTCCGACTGATGATCCCGAAATCAAAGAATATATTGGTGCTGCATTCGCGGGCAGAGGTATGCAGTTCGGTTCCGCGGAGGATTTACGCGAGGCAGTTAAGTGGTTAGAAGAAGCACCTGAATTATCCGACAGGAAAATGACCAAATTTGGCCTTCTTCCTAAAGTTTATCGAGAACTAGCTCTTTTAATTGAAAATCAATCACCTCAAGATGCTATTTCATACCTCGATAAAGCTATTCATTTAATTCGTAGCAGGTTCAACAAAGATGCATCAGTAAACAAAGATGATTTAGAACAATATAATGGAATATTAGGCACTAATTACTATAACAGATATAAACTCTCTGGAATTCCTGAGGATATTTATCTCGCAAAAGAGTACTACCAAGGGTGTTTTGAATTGGGCTCACTCGATCCAATCTTCTTAGCACTCTTCGGAAATACATGTCTTAAAATTGCTAAAATAAATGGCGATCGAGAAGAGCAAAAGGGCTTTACCGAGGATGCTGTTAAATATCTTGAACTCTCAAGAGAGCGTGGTAATGAGAATAGCGCGAACTACAGCAAGTTAGGTGAATCCTATCTAAGGCTTTACCGGTACTATGGAAACACAGAGATTCTAAACAAAGCTTTGGCTATGTTCCTTGAGAGCCATAGTAAAGGGAATGATTCTTCTGAAAATTATGGAATGATCGGTGATTGTTATTACCGGTTAGCTCGTTACGAAAATTCAGTTGACAATTTAAATAAAGCTCTGGAGTTCAAGCACAAATCACGTGAGAAATGGGTTGAATCGGTAGATGCTGTTCAGAATAATGACCGCGATAGAAAGGAATATTACAGTCTCGTTGGAAGAATCAATCTTCTGCTTTTTGAACTAGCAGGTAGAAATATTGAACACCTTATCTCCGGACTCAATTCAATCTGTCAAGCGACCATTGAAGATGCAGAATGGCCATGGCCAATATGTCAATTAGCCGAAATCATAGATAAGTACTCGGAAATTGTAGACTTAATTCGAGCGGGGACAGTAGCGAATTTAATATCGTACCCAGACCCTAAGACATGGAATCATTTCTTGAATAAAGATTCTTACCGACTATGGTCGACAGGAGCACAGTTAGCTGCCAAATGGCCTGAGACAAAACAGAAAATTCTTGGTAGCAAGAGTGAGGCATATATCGAGGATGACCCTCATGGATTATTGTCAGCCACGTTCGTTTTCAAGCCCCCAATTAAAAATGAAAAGATTCCAATAGCTGCCCGTCTACATAGGCTAAAGGAAGAACAAGAGAGAACATTAGAACTGAAAAGGTATCTGGATCAGCTCGCAGACAATCGATTTCTAGTGCCTACCCCTTTGGAAATTATACCGTTAGAACATATTAGTGTTTATTGTATGAGGAGGGCTATTGGTAGAACCCTAAGCGATTTGATTCAACACGGCTCGCCCATTTACTCCGAGAAGGCTCTACGCAATACAGTTGGTTTTCTCGCCGCATATCACGCATGGCATCCTGCATCTCAAGATAAAAAGGAGTGGTATATAAATGATAGCCGCAAGTTTATGAGAGGCCGCTTGTTAAGTATTACATACCAAACCGGATTACCTCAAAGCCTAGCAGATGAGATAACGGAAGCTATAGAGCCGCTATTCACTATAATAGGATGGTTACCACTTGTTGAAAAGAAAGATTCTCATACTGAAAATTGGATTGTAACTAATCGAGGTAACATAGTAATGATTGATATCGAGCAACCTCGCCCCACATACCAATTCTTACTAGCAGATTTGGTTCAACTAGTTGAGGATTTACCATTTCTTCCCTTAAACAGAAATGGGTGGGACAAGAGATGCGCTTTAACCAATGAATATTTAAGTGCCTTGGGTTCATATTTGAGCATGAAAGCTGTCCGTCTAGAGCCTGGGCACGAGCTAAGAATCGCAGGTTATCTTTCTTTAATCATTTGGCGTGCATTGAGTAATATTGGCCTTGCATTTGCCAAAGAACACGAAAAGGATATTTCAATAAGTAGTGCTCTACGATGGAACAGGAAAGAACGGCATTACTTTGAACTAATCAATTTTGTTCCATATATATGGAGTCAAGAAAAGATTTCATATTCCAGCCCTGACTGGGAAAAAGTAATTACATTGGTTAGGCAGTTAGAGGCAGTATGTCTATCTAGAGAAGGTTAAAGGTTCTACCCAGAACGTATTGATGTGACTACAAGAAGCTGTCAAGTAGATTCTCTAAGCAACGCGAGAAACAAGACAAATGAGACAGCTGATTTGATTGGGCGAAGTGTAGAGAGTTCGGTGCCAGAAAAATGTGAGGAGTATAGACGCTAATTATTTTTCTTCCACATGATTCGTCCACTTTCGGGGACGTGATTCGTCACAAAAAGGGATTTGATTCATAGCATGAGAAAAGCCCGTGTCTACGGGCTTTTCTCATTTGTTGCTGTATACGTGTAGAGCTTCAGCTTTAGTGCTACAAACCTGCTTCCGGTTGTATAAGCACTTTTTTCGCTTATATGTAGTAACAACAACTGCTCCCAAGGAGCACTCAATGGGACATAAAGGTTCTTTACTACCTTGTCCGGATGTATCCGGCTTGTTTCAACTACCTGTAATGATAGGGGGTGGTCATATTCAGTATTGACAAGAAAAGTCTGTTAATATATGGTCATGTCTGTTTTTGTCCGGACAAGACCTGTATAGCAGAAAAGTCGGGATGACGAAATCTAAAAGTTATAAAAACAACTTGAAGAACATCAGGCAGGACGAGGGGATAATCAAAGCTGCGTTGGCGCGGGAGGCTAAATTATCAGAAAGGCACCTAAGTAGGATCGAAGACGAAACGGTAGCCCCTACCATCGAAACGGCTAATAGAATCAAGAACGCGTTAAACAAACACAAGTCTTCCAGCAAGGCTGACTACACCCTGAAAGACATTTTTCCGAATCGTAAAGACTGGTAGCAGAAAACTTCTTTCCAGACGCAACACCTTCTACCAATGATGGTCAAATGCGGGAAGAGGTTCAGTATCATCAAATGGCATAAGGGTTGCTTCGCAGGGGCTGGGATGGTTTACGGCGAGTCGGGTTAGGGGAAATTTACCTACCCGGGATGTAAAAATTCCGCACGCCAAGCGCTAAGGTGTTCGGCGATGTTTCATGTCTCAGGCAGGGAGACACCAACGATAACCGGAAGGCAGAACACGACTGCGTAACCCCAGAGACCACTTTCTGTACGCTTTCAGCAGGAGGCAATGATGATTTCCCTTATGGCAAACCTACTAGTCGGAAACCCGACTAGCCAATTCGAGCGAAGCCATCCTCAGATCAATCTCCGTGATGACATGTCCCTCATCGTCGGGACTTATTATGTGTGTCACGAAGAAAAACAGGTTGAGCCCTCCCCAGGGACTGATGCAATATTACAGCATATTTTTGTGACAGACGGGGGCTGCCGGTATTGCCTTGAGCATTTCAGCAAAACGAAGGACTCAGTCTCGAGAATTAATCAGGTGATCTAGGTAGCGGTATCATAGAGACTTGCAGCCGTGCTGGCCTCATAATCCTATTGTGCGTCTCCCTGTTCCATGTGTTAGTTTCTTTAAGCAGGGGCCTGAGTTCTTTATATGAATCTGCTGCTTGTGGAGACATTCACACAAGGGCGCATTGCTTCGCACTCAGACATTTGTTGATCGACGCGATTCTGCGTACGCTCATAGTTGCGCTTTTCTTATCCCTCATTTAGCCTTTTAGTTTGTTACGGTGAGGTTAGCGCTTCCTTAAGGTTGACGGTGCTGTCGAACCCGTCGCGCCATCGGTTGCGGAGAGCGGGATAGCCCAGCACTTCCCCTGGCTTTAAAACTTAAGAGCATTTTTCTTCACGTCGCCTTAATTCAAGTTAGAAGCTCTTGGTCAAGGTTGGGTGGTTCGATTCTCGTCGCGGATGTGGCGTCGAATTCAATCTACTCGAAGGGAGGAGTAAATGGGCACTCCGTCAACTGTTCGGGAAGTTTCTCTGAATCTAAATAGCGCACAGATCGTTTTAGCGGTCGTTCAGCTTAAATCTTCCTTCCCCGACGGCAAGGAGGAGGTCTTCTTTCGGAGCCGTGAAACTTTCGCCTGGAAATCCCGCACGGAGATCGAAGCGAGGATAGAAAAATGCTATCAGGTGTTAGAATTCATACACGACGAGCATCCAGAAGCCAACCTCGTTATTTTTCCGGAGTACACTTTACCTGTCGATCTGATGATCGACGGCTTACAGGAAAGGGCCACGCTCTACAACCAGATTATCATTGCTGGCGGAGACAGCATCTGGCAGCCGGACGGGAAACACATTTTCAACCAGTGCCCGGTCTTTATTCCGAACAGGAGCGAACCGATTTGGGTGACGAAGCGGAAATTATCGCAGTGGGAGAGCGGCAAGGTTGACGAGCCCAAACACCACCAGAACCCCGCTTTCACTTGGGAGGTGAACAGCAAGAAGTATTGGATCATTCTGCACATCTGCTTCGATTTTTTATTAGCCATCCGCGAGTCCCTGCCCTCGGATAAAGACCCTGTTCTACATCTCACATCGATGTGCTCCCCTGACATCAATACTTTTCGCACCTATGCAGACACTATTTTGTGGGAGGAGGGAGGCCGGGCGGTCATCCTCTGCAACAGCGGCGGTGATCAATTTGCGGGGAACTCAAGCGTGTTCGCTGTCGCGCCCGGGGGGGCGAGACTGAAACCTGCCCTGGACATTCCACACCGGCAGGAAGGTCTGTTGATTTTCGAATTAGACGTTGACCATCTAGTCCTGCCGAAGAAGACAACGCCCACAACCAAGTCACCCATTGGCAAGGCGTTCGCCTACGGCATTAACACCGAACTAGGGAGCGTCGCCATCACGCCGATTTCCAGCCACGGCCCCGACGAGTACATGACCAGAGGCGTGATCAACCCGGCCTTATTCTCCTATTACGGCAAAACCCTCCGCATCACCTTCCTTAGCGTCGAGGCCTACGGGATACTCAACGAGGCCGAGTTGATCAAAAAAGCTTTCGAGTGTTATTCGATCCTAGGCCATAGCGATTTAATGGTCTCCCACCTTCATCAGAGCGCTTACGCCATGATAACCGACATCTCGGAGACCATCCCGTGGAAGCTGTCACCCGACCTGACGGCGCAGAAGGCGGACAGCAGCACCTTGTTGGCGAGGTTTCCCTACTTCGAAGTCAACTCCTACTATAAGGTTCTCGGCGTAACTATAAGTGAAGAGGACATCCGTGCCTTCGACGGGAATCCGGTTATGACCGACGACCTTAGGAAGATTCTCCTCCTCGGCAAGAACTGGAACGATCCCACCGTCTCGGAAGAGTTCAAGGATATGTGTCGCGCCAAGAAGTGGATCCTCGAAACTACGAACTTAGAGCCCGGAGAGATAGATGCGGTAATGACGATTTACCTCGACTACCCGGCGGAAATACAGGGTCACTTCCAGACGTTCGAGCTTCACGTACTTCCAAAACTCATACAGAACAGCGCCATCACCAGCATTTACGCGGGATCGAACCAGAGACTGCCTGCCCACTTCATCCTAAGGGTCGCCTGCGGGATAAAGGACCTGTCCACATTGATCCACGAGATTCACGGTTTGGCGGCGAGCGAAAAACTGCTGCTTACGACTAACACTTACGTCATTGTAAAAAAATGGTCGGGGCTCCAGTTGTCCGACAGCCTACTGTCGACCGGTCTGTTGACGGCTGATGAGAGATACCGTGACCTACAGGTGTTCCCGAAGCTGCCCGTGGAAGCCAAAGCGATCTGCCTCAACTTGGACGCCGAGACACAAATAGACTACCTCTCAAGGTTCCGCACGCTCACGACCGTCATCCGCTCTCTGAGCGGGAAGAAGTGGTTGAAGAACGACGAGATCCATCGGATGGAAAGCGACCTAGCCATCGGGCTGCTGACCGAAGATTACAACCGCCTCAGCTACACACACGCCCTTCTGCAAGGCAGAACCGAGGCCATCCTGAAGTTTATTATCGAAAAGGCTTTCCCAGAGGAGTCTGACCTGGACAAGCACAAGGGCGTTTTGGGCATTCAATCCGGGAAGGATAAGAAGGGACTCACGTACACCGAGCGGGTGAAAGTCGTAGTCTATTGTTGCAAAGAGGGGCTCGTTGACCAGTCAATTCTGGTCTACGTGCAACAACTCTTCGATCACACCATCACCGTCCGGAACGCGCTCACGCACAGCGACTTCCCGAGGCTGACGCTTAACACCTACACGCAGGCGCTGGTGATACACTGCGAGTTTATAAACCATTGCGACGACGAGTTGATCTCCTGAGCCCCACGCACCGTCCGCTTCATCGCAATGCTCGCCTGAATCCACAGCCTCCCAGCGGGGAGAAATGCCTTTCCGCGCCGCCGGACACCTGCCCGCGTTCGCGGCGGTGGGCTTTCGTCACCGTTCCACCTTAGAATGTATCGCGCCAGCGACTCACAGAGAACCGGAAAAAGGGCGTGAATAAACAACACCCGGCAAGTGTTGGTCAGTCTTGAACTTCTTATCTCAACTGCTAAGATTCCAGTCGCCAGTCAAGATGAGCCGAATGATCATGCATTATTAATATCTGATTCCTCGAATTTTACATTTGCAGATTACGCGCTGATCCATAGGTCGGCTGGACTTATATGAGCCCCATTAGGGTTAGAGACTCTTTGGTGGGCTCACCGTATTCCAAGAGAAGATTGTAGAATTTCTGGATTTCAGCCCGCGCGTCCAGTGCCATTTTGCGCATTTCTCGTACCGGCTCCAGATTACTTGTGTGACAATCAAGCCTCCTATTGACGTTTTCTATCCAGGGTTGTTCTCCCTGTCCGCCGGTCTTGTTGAGGCGGTCTGTCAACAACTTCTTCACCGAAGCTATCTCAAGTTCCACGCTCTCCAGAACTGCGTAGCCTTTGCCCGCACGAACCTTAAAGATATTCCGTGCGTGCACTATTTGGGGGCGGTGCGACCGCGACGCGCTCGCTTCCCGGTGGCGGTTGCGCCAGCGCCAGGGCGCGCCGTCCTTTTTCTTGCTCTGGCGGTGGACTCGTCGCGCTGCCCGTTTGATCGCCCCTTCACCCCGCTTGCTGTTGCTGCTGTGCCCGAACCCGTGAGCGTTGCCTTGTCGAAGAAGCGCAGGCGTGGATTACCGTAGTGCTGGTAAGCTCCCCAAGTTTGCACACCGTATTCCTGCTTGGCGATTTCAAGCCGGGCGAGGCGCATGGCACGGTGCATGGCCTCTGGATTACCCTTCACGTACTGGCCGTTCTTGCTTTCGAGACCGAGCAGTTTTGAGTAGAGATGAAGCGCGAACTCACGCGCCGCCGTATCGTCTACGAGCCACGCCGTGCAGACAAAGTTAGCCACGCCGCGAGCGAAAAATGCCTCGGCAAAACTTGGAGCCAGCAGGGACGAGCGTTCCGCTGCGCGGTCGGGCGTGATGCCCGACTCGCATGCGTTGGAGAAGACGAACTTGGGTATGTGGTCAATGCGGTTCAGTTCATTGGCCGAAAGTATTTTGCCGCCAGTGAAAACCCAGCCGGACGCAGGAGGATCATTCTTATCAAACATGCAATGGCCTGCGTAATGAAGTATGTCGTAATGGCGACGCGTGAGATGGAAGAGGACTTCGTTGCGCGTCGCCTCGCCAGGCCCGAACAGTGTGACGACCTCAACGCGATTGTCCGGCAACTGCCAGACATCGTTGAAGGAACGGAACAACTCTGCGACCTCTCTGCCTTCCTGTTCAGCGCCGGGAAGGCGATCCTCTTCCTGCGGGTCTGCTACTACCAGCACGCGCAGCAGGCGGCGTGGGGGGGGCGGCGGTTCCGGCGTCGGCGCGAAAGTCGTGCGCAACTGTCTGGTAAACCCGCGACTCGTTCCGAGAAATGAATCGAGCGGATCAGCGTTCGGCGCTTGACCGGCGTTATCTTTGTTGTCGGAGAGGGAGTAGATGTCCGGTTGTGCGATCATCTCCCAGTGTATGCGCGCGGTGGTGGCGTCGAGAGTCATCACGATAGGGGCGTTGGTGGAGAAGACCGGGCGCAGGTCGTCCGGCATGAGGAGGTTCTCCATGTACCTGCCCCATTCGAGCTGCTGCTCTTTATCTTCCAACTTAGGGAGATTATCGTTGGCCTCCATGACCAGTGTCGGGTCGAGCGCTATCTCGCGCTCAGGGATCGAAGCCTTTTCGGTGATCGCTCCGAAGCGATACTTCTTGCCTTCAAGGCCAAGCGTGATACGCACCGGCACGGGATCGTCCACCTCCACTGAAGGCTTCATTCCCTGCTTACGCGCCTGCTCCTTTTGCTTCTCTCTATCTTTCCGGCGCTTCTCTTCGCGGAAGTCTATCTCCTCGTCGCGCGTCCGCCCGTGCTTATTTTTCAACTTAGAGAAGTCGAGCTTCTGGTAATCAATCTTTAACTCAATCTCGCCTGCGAAGAACTGCGAGCTTTTTTGAAAAGCCAGGATTGCATCCTGCAAATCTTCTATCTTGTTCGGGTCAATTTCGACGAAGGTGACGCGCTGAAGCCGCCAGTCCCTATCGTGCTGGGAGCCCGTCAGGGCATAACCAATTCCGCGCAGCCAGGCCGTGATGGCTTGGTCTATCGGGAGATTGCCCTGCCCCGCCCCGATGAGCACCGTGGCAAGGTGTCGCTTCTTGAGGCGTCCGAGCGACCAGCATAGCTCGCGCGCCATGACCGTCAACTCCGGCACGCCGAAGCGCCCGGCCTCGCCCATCCCTGCCAGAACGATCAGGCGCCCATTGTCAGAGCGCGGGTCGGGGATGAAGAAAGGCTGACCGAGCGTTCCACGAACAATGCTTCGTTCGGAGTAGAGAGCGAGTAGCTTATCAATGTCGGGAATGTCCGTGCCTGGCGGATACTTCTTCCCCATCAACTCGCGGGTAATCGCCTCGTCAAGTTTCTGCTCGGCCATCAGCGGTTTGCCGACGCCCGAATAGTGGCCGACAGAGATTGCATCAATGGGAGGCTCAGCGTCAGCGCGTTTCCGACGCCCGCCGCGCCCTTCACCCGCGTCTTCGATGCTGCCCCAGACGAGACGTATCTCAATCTCTACGGTTCGATTATCTCTTTGATTCTCTTCGCTCATCTTTTGCCTCCCATTATCGTGCGCCCACCCGCGCTCAAATACGGGGCTGCCTAACAGGCCCTCGCGCACCTTTCGTTCTTCCTCAGAAATTGTCATCTCAGGCTCGCCGCCGCGCGACCAACGCAGCGGCGCGACCATCAGGCGGAATTCATCGACCTCCGCATCTTGTTCGACTGCGAAGCGCGCACGCTCGGCGGCGCGTGCAGCCGCGCTGCGCAACTTCGCACTGCGAAGCCCGGCGGGGACGCTCCTCTTCAGCAGAACGTTTTCAGTCGTCCCTTTTTCAAGCAGTTCGTCCATGACGGAGATGACAGCCCTGTTCCTGGGCAATTCTGCGTGCCCCTCTTCTATGTAGAAGACGTTCTCAATCTGGTCGCCATCTTTCGTTCTGGGGATGCCGAGCTCGTGCGTCACACGCCCGTCTCCGAGTCTGGTCACCTCGTAGGCGCTGGCCGATCCGACCTGAGACGGGTCCGAGATGTCGCTGAGAGTCTTCTGGTTATAGCCCGCGATGTAGATCAGACGCTCCGGGTCGTCAACGGACTGAAGCTTTTGCTGGAATTTCAGCGCATTGTCCAGATGTTGTTGTGAGATGCCCAGATCGCCGTAGAGGTCTGAACGGTAGAGGCGTCGCATGCGTTCGGACCATTCCGGGTCCGACTCCCTTTTGATGAAAGGGGATGGAAGCATCTGGTACGAGCCGGGAAAGGTGTTGACAATGTCGAGGACGCCGCGCAGGTCGTGGCTGCCGTCAACGAAGGCCAGCTTGCGCACTATCGGCTCAAGCCCCGTGATGACTTGCGGGATGATGAAAGAGCCGTAGGTCGGCGTGCCGAGCATGATCAGGCGGCCACCGCGCTGTCCCTTCGAGCCCGACTTCTCATCCCACATGGATTTCCAACGCGGCGTATGATTTTTAATAAAGGTCTGGGAGACGACACCTCCCATCGAGTGTGCGATGATGTGGACGGGGGTGTCCGTTCCGAACCAGCCGTTGATTTTGGCGTTAAGCTCGCGCGCCGAGGCGTTCATGTCCTTACGCCAGTCGAACCAGAAGGACTGTGCGTCCCAGTCCTTGACCAGCAGTTCGAGCACCATCTCACCGTAATAGTCCTGCATGATGCCTGTGGCGCGAACATCGTATCGTGAGGTCTGGCCGTCCGGGTTAAGCAGAAGACGTCCGACCCAGCCGCGAAAGATTCGCCAGTAATGTACCCATATCTTGCTCGATTCGGGCGAGGCGGGGGAATCGAAGTTGCTCAATTCGGCTCCCATGATACCGTGTATGACGACGACCTTGCCCTTAGAGGGAGTGATTAGCCCACGGCGCGCGGCTGTCGCCTGGAGGGCTGTGCTATGCATGCGCTCGTAGCGGCTGTCACCGAGGTAGAGGCGCAGCGCCGTCTCCTGCTCGCTGGTCGGGCGTGCGAGTGTGCGCGCCATCTCTTTTGCGTCTGCTGCCTCAAACTGTTTGATAAAGGCACGCTCGTCGAACATGTTGTCTTCTTCCTCTGAGAAGTGTGCAAGAGAGACTTCTTACGCGTAGAGAATTTAGAGAAGAATAGTATTAAGGCTCAACTAAATTTGTCAGTGCTCCCAAGCGAGAAACAGAACGACACGGTTCGGGTGATTATTCTCTTGTGAGGCTAGCGGGTAGTGAAAAAGCTCCGCCAGCAGGAAATCAAAGATGAATAACGCCGGAACGATACTCTTTGATAAGCATGTGTGTCAATAATTAGGGAAGTGATGGGTCAATTTCAAATCCGACATGGCCTTCTCTTCAATCGAATTGCTAAAAGCAATCAACCCCAATACTGTTCCCTGAATATGTATGTGCTCGTGAGGTAAAGCATTTCATGAGGCTGGATGTGGATACATGAAGAATATGGTTTTCAGCTTCACACCGACCCACTCTCTTTCTGGTTGGAAGGTTTTCGCACGCGGACGTGTAGGAAATAGGCTACGACCTGGGCGTCTTGCAGGTCTGGATGGGCAAGGATGGTTTCGTCGCTTGGGCTTGGCTCTTCGATGCGCTCCAGCAGAAAGCCTGTGTCGATCAGTAGATTGAGCCATTGGCTGATCGTCCGTGTGAAGCGGGGCGTCCTGAACTTCCTGAGTCCTTGTTTGAGGTGCGGTGGTGTTGCTCCAAAGATCCACTCCGTAATCTCTCCGTTCAAATTTCTGAAGTAGTCGCCGACCTCAATCGCGTATGTCACGCCGTCGCGGTTGCGCAGATTCCGTCGGTGCGGCGTATCAAAGCATGGATGGGTGATGGAGAATTGCAGGAAACCACCGGGCTTCAGGACGCGGTAGGCTTCCATCAGCACACGGTTCGTTTCGGGGATGTCCATAAAGCTCATGAAGCCTGTGGCAAAGTCGAAGGTTGCATCGGCAAAGGGAAGCTCGACGGCGCTGGCGATGCGATAGTCGATGTCCAGCGGCTCTAATGCTTCCGACTGTTTGGCCTGTTCAATAAAGACCTCTGCGATGTCTATGGCCGTCACGTGGGCCCCGCACTGTGCCAGCAGCCTGGTGTTGTGGCCTTCTCCACAACCGATATCCAACCCCGAAAGTCCTTCCACACGTGGCAGCAACTCAAAGAAGGCCGGTGTGTTGAAGTGGTCGCGGTAAACGTCATATCCGGCTCTCGCCAGTTTCGTCCAGGTCTCGGCATTACCATTCCAAAAGCGCCCTGCTTCCTTATGATCCATCTCAAATCACCATCTTTCCCCTGATAGCGAGCGTCAGGCGTCGAGCCGCGAACTTCAAGCAGGCCAATTCCATACGCTCAATGCGCTTTATCAAAATTTGAAGTCCACTCCAGAAGTATTCGCCAGCATGAAGTTTGCTACAAGCTTCTACGGGGCGGCAAGTTTCAACGGTCTGAGCGAACGTAGCGATGGAATCCCATCCTGTTTCCGGCAAGCACACGGGACTTTGATTGTCGTCAAAGAGGTCTGTCTTGCTCTCATCAATGTATTGATGAGAGCAAAATCCATAATCTCGTATTTTGTTGAGAGATAGCTCTCGCCCTGCGGCAGCTTGAGCTTCAAATTTTACTCGCGGCGGTGAAACAATCTGCACATGACGCTCGTATGCAACGCGATAACTATCTGGAGCGAATAGCGCGCCACAACCTCTAAAATAGCAAGTACGTCAGACGAACACCTGAAAGCTCGTTTGAGATGAAACAGAATGCACGGCCTTAAGGGCTGCATTGATCGGGGAGAACCATTTAATGTCCACCACGCGAAGAAACTTCATCAAGATTTCAGCCGCCACAGGCGGAGCCTTAAGCCTGGGGCTGGTGCCCGGCGCTCTTCCCGTTGCACAGGAGGTGCAGCGGAAGTCGAGCGAGCCGACAACGGGTAGGGCGGATAAGCCGCTGCGCATACTGATCCTGGGCGGCACGGGCTTTACAGGGCCGCACCAGGTTCGTTACGCGCTCGGTCGCGGGCACAAGGTGACGGTCTTCAATCGCGGGAAGACGCATCCGGGCGAGTTGCCGAAAGAGGTCGAGCAACTTCTCGGCGACCGCAACGGCAAACTGGATGCGCTCAAAGGGAGAAAGTGGGACGTCGTGATCGATAACCCGACGACGCTGCCCGTGTGGGTGCGCGATGCGGCGCAGATTCTCAAGGGGAACGTGGATCGCTACGTCTTCATCTCGACGATCTCCGTCTATTCGGATACGAGCAAGCCCGGCATGGACGAGACCACGGCGTTGGCGAAGTATACGGGCGCAGATGCGATGAAGGAGACAAGCGAGACCTTGCGCGCCTCAAACTTCGGTCTTTACGGCCCGCTCAAGGTGCTCTCCGAGCAGGAAGCGGAGAAGTGGTTTCCGTCAAAGGCGCTCATTATTCGTCCAGGCTTGATCGTCGGCCCGGGCGACCCGACAGACCGTTTCACCTACTGGCCTGTGCGCATTGATCGCGGCGGCGAAATCCTCGCGCCGGGCAATCCGACCGATCCAGTCCAGTTCATAGACGCGCGCGACCTCGCAGAGTGGACTATACGGATGGTCGAGCAGGGCGCGACAGGTATCTACAACGCGACCGGCCCGAAATCAATGCTCACAGTGGCCGAGATGCTCTACGGCATCAAGGCCGTGACGACCTCCGAGGCTCGGTTCACCTGGGTCGATGCGGACTTTCTCGAAGCGCAGAAGGTCTCTCCGTGGGGTGATATGCCTGTGTGGATTCCGCCGCGCGGCGAAGAGGCAGGCTTCACACAGGTCAGCATCAAGCGGGCGGTTGACAAGGGCTTGACCTTCCGCCCGTTGGCCGTCACGGCGCGCGACACGCTCGACTGGTACAGGACGGAGCCAGCCGAACGGCAAGCCAAGCTGCAAGCCGGAATCGCACCGCAAAGAGAGACGGAAGTGCTGGCCGCGTGGCACGCGCGTAAGCAACAGGCGTCGTAAGCCAGGCGTTAGAGCACTTTTAAGAGTGAGAGAGTGTTGAGGGGAGATTTAAACGCAAAGGGCGCAAAGGAAGACACGCAGAGGGCGCAAAGGTTCTTCTTCTTCGCGTCCTTTGCGTCTTCTGCTTCCTGGCGTCCTCTGCGTTTAAATCTCCGCTGCAAAACGAGGTCTTCTTGAAGACAGAGGGTCAGGGGTCTGTAACCAATAGGACGGGCAGCTTCTTCCGGCTTTTACGCAAAGCTGTCGAGGTCAGGCCGGACGAGGTGCGCGCGCTCGTGCTCTCTTTCGTCTACTATTTCTTCGTTCTCTCCAGCTACTACATCATTCGCCCGATCCGCGATGACATGGGCGTGGCTGGCGGCGTGGAAAATCTGCCGTGGATGTTTACCGGGACGCTGCTGGCGATGCTCGTCGCCAATGCGCTCTTTGCCGCGCTGGTCGCCAGGTTCTCGCGCCGCCGTTTCATCCCCATCGCCTATCGCTTCTTCATCGCGAACCTCTTGATCTTCTTCGTGCTGCTCGCGACGCTCCCGAAGGATCATCAAATCTGGGCCGGGCGCGCCTTCTACATCTGGACGAGCGTCTTCAATCTCTTCGTCGTGTCGGTCTTCTGGGCTTTCATGGCGGACATCTTCAGCACAGACCAGGGGAAGCGCCTGTTCGGCTTCATCAGCGTCGGCGGAACGCTCGGCGGCATCGTCGGCGCTGGACTGACGGCCACACTCGTCCAAAGGGTCGGAACCGTCAACCTGCTGCTCATCTCCGCCGTGCTGCTCGAATTGAGCGCGCAGTGCGTGCGCCTTTTCCCGACCGCTTTCGAGGGGTCGCGAGATTCCATCCGGCGCAAAGCTGCTGCCGCTGCCGTCTCGGATGAAGCGCCGATTGGCGGCGGCATCTGGTCAGGCATCGCGCACGATCTTCGCTCGCCCTACCTGCTCGGCATCTGCGCTTACATGCTGCTCTACGCCATCACCTCGACGCTGCTCTACTTCCAGCAGGCGGACATCGCCGCGCACGCCTTCACAGACCGTGGCGCTCGCACAGCCTTCTTCGCGCAGATAGATTTGATCGTCAACGTGCTGACGATCTTTGTGCAGGCATTTTTGACGGGCAGGCTGCTCAAGTGGCTGGGCGTCGGCGTCACGCTCGCGCTGCTGCCGCTCTTGAGCGTCGTCGGCTTTACGGCGATGGGCTTCATGCCGATGCTCTCGCTGCTGGTGATCTTTCTGACGCTCAGGCGCGCCGGAAACTTCGCCGTCGCCAGACCCGCGCGCGAAGTCCTCTTCACGGTCGTCAGCCGCGAGGACAAGTACAAGGCCAAGAGCTTCATAGACACCTTCATCTATCGTGCCGGAGATCAAATCGGCGCGTGGTCATTTCCGGCCATGGGTTGGCTCGGCCTAAGCATGGCGGGGATTTCGTTCGTCGCTGCGCCGCTGGCCGCCATCTGGCTTCTCATTAGTCTCTGGCTTGGGCGCAAGCAGGTTGCCATGACGCGCGAGCACCAGCAGCATGCCGATTCAACTCCAGCCCAGCCATTAGCAGCGACGGGTGCTGTCTAATACCAGATACAACAAGCAGAGAAGGGGACGATCCACTAAATCACACGCGCGCCCACGAATCGACACGAAAGAGCTTATCTTTTCGTGTCGATTCGTATTGTTTCGTGGGTCGTCTCTTTCCCTGCCGGGTGGGCTGTGCGGCGCGCCATGTAAATCCAATTTTTATTGGCAGTCCGAAAGATTTCTGCGAAGATGCCTTGCCCGTCTGATTCAAAGCTTGAGGTCGGTCGATGAAAGCGACAGCAAATATTCCTGTGGGGGCTGCGGCCACTCGATCAATGGAAGTGACCAGAGAGACGACCGTGGCGCATTTCCACTCCGACATGCCGGAAGTCTTTGGCACACCCATGATGATCTACCTGATGGAGCTGGCAGCAGCAGAGGCCATACAGCCATATCTGCCCGAAGGATGGGTCTCCGTCGGCGCGGTCGTCAATGTCAAGCATCTGGCGGCGACACCCGTCGGGTTCATCGTCACGGCGAAGGCTGAAGTCGTATCGGTGAGCGATCATCTGGTGACCTTCACGGTCGAGGCTCACGACGGAGTGGATAAAATCGGAGAAGGCACGCACGTGCGCGCACCCATCGAGATGGAGCGTTTCGAGAGAAGGGTGAAGGCGAAGGCCGAGAAAAAGATTTAAACGCAAAGAGCGCAAAGGGGGAAGACGCAGAGGGCGCAAAGAGCTTCCATTCTCTGCGACCTTTGCGAACGAACTTTGCGTCCTTTGCGTTTAAGTCCTTCCTTGTTAGCGATCACTAAAATTTCAGGAGCTTAAATGATGCGCAGAATCCACACATTGAAAGCGTTGTTCATGAACCTCAACAGCTTTCTGGTACTGCTTCTGTTGTGCGCGCTGATCGCGCAGGCGCAATCCTCCAGTGGGAGAAGATCGGGCGCGACGCCGGAACAGCGAACGGCGCGCTACTTCGAGTCGATCCGCAAGTCGCCTCCACAGATGCTGGCTTTCCTGTTGAGGATGCCGAAGGGCGCAGACCTTCACAATCACCTGTCGGGCTCCGTTTATGCTGAGTCTTATATCCAGTGGGCGGCTGATAAGGGGTTGTGCGTGAATCAGACTACGCTGACGTTGACAGAGCCTCCGTGCGATCAAGCCTCCGGACAGGTTCAGGCTTCAATAGCGCTCTCGAACTCCATTCTCTACCGGCAGTTGATCGACGCGTGGTCGATGCGCTTCTGGCAGTATTCCGGGCAGAACGGGCACGACCATTTCTTCGACTCCTTCGGCAAGTTCGGGGCGGCGACCTACGGGCAGACGGGGCGTATGGTGGCCGATGCGGCGTCGCGCGCGGCGCGTGGCCGCGTCACTTATCTTGAACTGATGCTCACGCCGGACGGCGGAATGTCTAGTCAAATAGGGCAGAAGGTGGGTTGGGATGGAAATTTCGAGAGCACTTTGGACAAGTTGAAGAGGGGTGGGATTGCGGCGGCGGCACAGGCTGGAGTTAAAGCTTTGCAGGAAGCGGAAGCGGAAAAGAATAGCCTCTTGAAGTGCGGCACGCCGCAAGCTGACGCAGGCTGCGGCGTGACCATTCGCTATGTCTCACAGGTATCGCGCGCTGCTTCGTCGCTCGGACAGGTTTATGCGCAGATGGTGATGGGCTTCACGCTCGCCAATGATCCGAACTCGAAGGTTGTAGCCTTGAACCTGGTTCAGCCCGAAGACGCCCTCGCTTCAATGCAGAACTTCTCGATGCAGATGCAGATGCTCAATTTCCTTCGCCCGCTCTATCCGAAGGCGCATATCACGCTGCACGCGGGCGAGCTCGCGCCCGGACTCGTCCCGCCCGAAGGACTGACCTTTCACATACGCGATTCGGTCAAGGTAGGCCACGCCGAGCGGATCGGCCACGGCGTCGACATCATGCATGAAGACAAGCCTTACGAGTTGTTGAGAGAGATGGCGCAGGCTGGCGTGATGGTCGAAATCTGTCTGACGAGCAACGACGTGATCCTGGGCGTCAGCCGTGAGCAGCATCCGCTCGCCGTCTACATAGAGTATGGCGTCCCGGTGGCGCTGGCGACAGATGACGAGGGCATTTCGCGTTCGGAGATTTCGCGGGAGTACCTGCGTGCCGCAGAGGAACAGGGGCTCGGCTACGTTGAGCTGAAAAAGATGGTACGCACCAGTCTACAACATGTCTTCATCCCTGACGGCAGCCTGTGGAGCGACGCGCGCAAGTTTCTCCCCGTCTCACAATGCGCGAAAGATGTGCCGGGGGTGAGACTCTCCAACAGTTGCCAGCAATACCTTGCCGGAAGCGAGAAGGCGCGCCTCCAGTGGAAGCTTGAGGAAGACCTCAAGGCGTTCGAGAGCAGCTATTGATCGCGCATTCTCTTTCGGTGATTATTCCCAAACAGCGTCTCAGCAATGTCCTGTGGTTAGCCACAGTAGCGTTGCGTGGCCTTTGCTCCTGCGTCAATTCTTCTCCGGGTATCTAATTGGATCATGTCGGTTAGATAAATTCTGAAGGAGAAGAGTCTGATTATGGTCAAGCGCATCATCGCCATCTTTACTATCTTTATCTGTGCCTCTGTCGCCTGGGGAATCTTAGGCTCGACCATCTTCGCACGGACATACTCATCGGACTCGGCCCTAGAGAATCGCGTCGTCTCCATCTGGGGCGCGCCGCACAATCAATCGCCGCCGCGCGCCTCCGCTGAAGAGGTCTTCTCTAAACAGGTTGAGACTTTTGATAACGGCCAGAGGGTGATCCGCACGAATCAGGAGAAGGTGACCACCTGGCTGCCACTGGAAGGCAGCCGCATCAACGTTGACTTCGATCTCGAACACAGGCAGAAAGGGTTGCTCTGGTACAGCACCTACAAGGTGGCCTTCACGGGCGTCTATACCTTCAGGAATACGACCCGCCAGGATAAGGTCACCTTCTACCTGAACTTTCCAGCGCAGCGCGCCATCTATGACGATCTGCTGTTCACCGTCGATGATGTCCCCGTGGCGCTCTCGAATGAGCAGAACATGGCGTCTGCTACGGCACAGGTCGCGCCGGGGCAGACGGCCACGCTCAAAGTCGCCTACCGTTCACAGGGGCTGCGCGACTGGCGCTACAATTTCGGCGTCGATGTCGCACAGGTGCGCGACTTCTCCCTGCGTATGAAGACCAACTTCAAGGAGATAGACTTCCCTGAAAATGCGCTGTCACCGTCGGAGAAGCAGGAGACAGCAGAGGGCTGGGAGCTTCTCTGGAGCTACAAGAATCTGGTGTCTGGCTTTCAGATCGGGATGGTCATGCCGGAGAAACTGCAACCGGGGCCGCTCGCCGGGCGCATCAGTCTCTTCGCTCCTATCTCGCTCTTCTTCTTCTTCTTTCTGATGTTCATCATCACGACGATGCGCGGCATAGAGCTGCACCCGATGAACTACTTCTTTCTCGCCGCAGCCTTCTTCTCGTTCCACCTGCTGCTCGCCTACCTCGTCGATCACATCTCGATCCACGCGGCGTTCACAGTCTCGGCGATGGTCTCCGTTTTCCTGGTCGTCAGTTACCTGCGCCTCGTCACGGGAACACGCTTCGCTACCCGTGAGGCCGCCCTCTGCCAGTTCATCTACCTCGTGATGTTCTCCTACGCCTTCTTCTTCAAAGGCTTTACGGGCCTCGCGATCACCATCGGCTCGATCCTCACGCTCTTTGTCGTGATGCAGATCACGGGACGCATGCGCTGGTCTGAGAAATTCAAGAGCAGGGATGAGGGCGGAGGGATGAGGGATGAATAAAGAAAGACGGTCTTGTTTTTATTCATCCCTCATCCCTCCGCCCTCATCCCTTCGTTCACCCCCACAGCGGCTCGCCATCGTAAATGATGTGCCAGCCGTTGCGCAGGCTCAGGCGCAGCACCTTTTTGAATTCGTCTGCGACGAGCCAGGGCTCATAGGTTTTCACGAGCGGGCGCTCCTGGCGCGGATCAATCGTCGTGATCGAAGCCTCTTTGTCAGACTTCACCATGCCGATGAGTGCGAGCATGTCGTTCTTCGCCATGAGCAGGGTTCGTACTTCCATCCGGTTATCAGCCTGTGCTTGAATCGCCATTCTATAGGGCGCTAATTATTTTAGACCGGCGTTTCAACGTACTGCTAAATTCAAGTGGCCGCTCGCGCGGCGCATTTATGCGTACTCTTCAATCAATGTAAGGCGATCTTCTTGACGACGCCCCCTTCGACATTCGAAAGGGTATGGACGACGATGAATGCCGACTCGTCCAACTCTCTGATGACCTCCCTGACGCTGCCGATCTCCAATCGGGTCACGACGCAGAACAAAATATCCTGCTCCGTTCCGCTCAGGCCGCCGCGACCTTTATAGACCGTCACGCCGCGATTGAGAGCGCGTATGATCTCCCGCCGGATCACTTCGCTGTGGTCTGAGACGACGATGACGGCGTGGTATTCCTCAATCCCATGAATCAGAAAATCAATCGTCTTCGATGCCGCGAAGTAGGTCAGAATCGAGTAGAGCGCCGATTCTATCCCCAGAAAAAATGCTGCGGCAGAGAAGATGAAGACGTTCAGGATGAGGATGACATCGCCGACCTTTAAGAACGGGCTGCTCTTGCTGACCAGCAGGGCTGCGATCTCCGTTCCATCCAGAACCGCGCCGCCGCGTATCGCGAGCCCGATGCCAGCGCCGATGAAGAAGCCTCCGAAGACTGCCGTCAACAGTTTGTCCGGCGTGACATCCGGGTAATGGACGAACGCCAGACAAAGCGACAGCCCGGCGATAGCCAGCGCACTTTTAATCGCAAACCTCCGACCAACCTGACGATAGCCGAGGGCGATAAAGGGTAGATTAACAATCAGGATCAGAATCGACAGTCGAAATCCGAGCACATCCGAGAGCAGCATGGAGATGCCGGTCACACCGCCGTCAATGAAACGGCTTGAGAGCAGAAACCCCTTCAAGCCCAGCCCAGCCGAAAGAATGCCCAGCACAATGAGGACGATATGCAACAACTCTCTGGCAAATCTTTTCATCAATCGAGCCTGAGATGAAAGGAAGTAGCCAGTAGACAGTAGTCAGTAGCCAGTAGAAAAAACAGAATGTCTACCATGTTCGCTACTATGATTTGTGTTGAGCATCATTAAACCGCATCAACCGCTTTTCTTTTCTACTGGCTACTGACTACTGTCTACTGGCTACTGTTTCCACCGTCATCATGGTGGCGATCATGGTTGCGACCAGCTTTTCCTCTCCATTATTGACGGCGAAACAATCACCCGCGCAGACGGTCAGATTCCGCCCCGCACGAAGGACGCGCCCGCGTGCGATCATACGCTCGCCCTTCGCCGGTGAGAGAAGGTTGATCTTGTACTCGACGGAGAGCACGTCTGCGCCGGCAGGTGTAAGACTCATCGCGGCGTAACCGCAGGCTGAATCCACTATGCTCGTCACCACGCCTGCGTGCAGGTAGCCGTGCTGCTGTGTCAGGTCTTCGCGGAAAGGAAGCTCGATTTCGACCGCGCCCGCGGAAACTCGCGTCAGCGTGGCTCCGATGGTCTCCATCAATTTCTGTCGCGCAAAGCTCTCGCACACGCGCCACTCGAAGTTCGTGTCCTGTGGAGTGAAAGTTGGCGTCCCGCTCAAGGCGTCTCTTATGACCTGCTTCTTTCCCTGACCTCTTCAGATGTCAGACCGTAGATGGGCGGCGTGGGAAGATCGAGCATCGCAAGATACATGTAAATCTGCCCGCGATGATGTATCTCATGCTCGACCATCGCGCGCAGCCATTTCCAGACCGTGACGGGCACACCCCCCGGCGTGACGCACTTCTTCCGCAGATCGTCCGGCTTGAGAGTGCGAAAGATCATCATCGACTCGTTGTGCAAACGGTTCATGAATTCGAGCACTTCATCGTAGCCGTCGGCCAGCTCTCGCCCGTGCCCCGGGTAGCGGCTCGGCCTGAGCTGCACGTTCTCCGCGTACATGTATCTCTCAATGGCCGCCAGATGCCGGATCACGTCGCCGAAAGTGAACTTGCCTTCGCTGTATGTCCAGTCGATTCTTTCCGCCGGAATACATTTGATGACTCTCAACGTGCGCTCACGAATCCTCTCGAAGTAATCCAGGAAGGGCTCTATAGTCTCAATCTCCACGTCGAACCTCGGGAAGGAAGTAGTCAGTAGACAGTAGTCAGTAGAACAGAAAAGCGGTTGAGCCGTAGTTAACGTTTCAACGAAATCATAAAAGGCAATGTAGCAAACACTCTGCTTTTATCTACTGACTACTGGCTACTGACTACTGTCTACTGCTTTTTTCCAACTCCTCCGCCACCTCATTCGCGCCGTAAACTTTGCGCAGGGCTTCGAGCATGCCGCGCGAATCGACGCCGATGTTGCGTTTCTGCGTCTCGTCGTAGATGAAGTTGCCGACCAGCCCGTGTATGTTGCGATCAAAATTGAGGCCGACCAGCTCTGCGCGGCGATTGATGATGGGCGAGCCGCTATTGCCGCCGATGGTGTCGGAGGTGGTGACGAAATTGAAGGGCGTGCGCAGGTTGAGCGCCGCCTTCTTCTCGACCCAGCGCGGCGGCAGATCATAGGGCGACTTGTGATTGTGCTCGGCGGAGCGCCGGTAAAGACCCGCGAAGTATGTGAAGGGCTGCACCTGTTTGCCGTTCTCCATGTAGCCTTTGACGACGCCGTAGGAGAGCCGCAGCGTGAAGGTCGCATCAGGGTAGAGCTTCGTCCCTTCCAGATCGAAGAGCGCGCGCGCGATCTTCGCGTAGCTTGCGCGCTCAACGCCCAACACCTCGTCCTCATAACGCTTGCGCACGGCACGCGATTCAGGGTCAATGGCGCGCGCCAGTCGGATCATCGGGTCATCGGATTTCTCAATCGCCTGACGGCCTCCGGCGGCCAACTGCTTGCGTGCGCCCACGTCTTTGAGATGCGTGCCTTCGATCAGCTCCGCGCTCCGCGCTTCCGGCGTCTTGCCGTTCAATACTTTCTTGACGAGCGCGTGGTTAGCGCCCAGCTCGTCGCGCATGAAGGCGAGCGAGTCTGCGAGTTTCAGCTTCTCGAAATCGTCGTAGATCGGGGCGGGGGAGTACAACTCAAGCTCAAGCGAGGCGCGGCGCGCATCCGTGTATTCGGACAGCCGCTCGCCGTTCGGCTTTTCGCTCTCCTCCGCGAGGCGCACCAGCTTTCTCGCGAGGTTGAAAAGCTGCGAGTTGAAACCCCATTCGCTGTCCAGGAACCTGCGCTCGCGCTCGTAAGCGGGCAGCCCCTTGCGCGCGCGCTCGATCTGTTCCCAGGCGTCGCCGTACTCCTTAACTTTGCGCGCATCCGACATGACCGAGCGGCGCAGCTCATCCTCAGCCTTCTGTTTGCGCGCCATGATCGCACGGTTCTGCAATCCTTCCATTTGCCCGCGATAAGATTTCAGACTGTTCTCCACACTCGCCAGGTCTTCGCGTGCGAGCCGCTCCTGTTCCTCACCTTTCGCGCCGTACTTCTTGAGGAGCGCGCGCTGGCGTTCGAGATACTTGATATAGAGCGGGATGCCCGTCTCGCGCAGGTAGGCCAGATGAGCGACGGTATTCAAGCGCTGGGTCGAGCCCGGATTGCCCGAAACGAAAACAAGCTCGCCCGCCTTTGCACCGGTCGTTGACCACTTGAAATAATTCTCGACGCGCACCGGCTGACCGTTCTCGTAGACGCGAAAGAGCGCCATGTCCAGTCCGTAGCGCGGGAAGTTGAAGTTGTCGGGATCGCCGCCGAAGGCTGCAATCTGGGCTTCGGGCGCGAAGACCAGACGCACGTCCGTATACACTTTATAACGGTAGAGATTGTACTGTCCGCCCTGATACAGCGTGACGACATCACTGCGCAACGCGGTCGCCTTCAATGACTCGTCCTCGATCATGCTGATGGCACGGGTTCGCGCTTCGTTGGCTTCCCTCCCGGACATGCCTTCTTTGACCGCGACGTTGACGCGCGCCGTCACGTCCTCGATGCTCATCAAGACGTTCAGCTCAAGGTCTGGAGCCTTCATCTCTTCGGCGCGCGTGCGGGCATAGAACCCTATCTTCCCGAAGTCTCGCTGCGGGGTGCTCAGTTTCGCCAGGGTGTCTGCGGCGATGTGATGATTCGTCAACACCAGCCCGTCCGGCGAGACGAAAGAGCCGGAGCCTCCATTGTTGAAGCGGACGGACGCAAGCTGGACACGGCGCAGCCAGGCGTCCGTCACATCGAAACCGTAACGCTTCTTGATCTCGGCGCGCGGGACGTTGTTAAAAGGCCACATGCCCTCGTCGGCTTGTGCCGGAAGAGAGCAGATGGAGACCGTCAGAAGAATTATGTGGAGTGCGCTCAGGAGTTTTTTAAACTTCATCGCTTTCCTCATGGCTGAAATTTATTTGCAGGCGGACGGACGGCATTCACAGCGCCTTCCCCGTAGGGACAGTGTCGGCAGCCGCTCTCGCAGCAGTAGCCACGGCGAAGCAGAAAGGCGGCTGTGAACACCATATAGCCTCCCTCAAGATAGTAGTCACGACCTTCGACCAAAGCGGGGAGTTCCTGGGAAGATAGATTAATAGATAATCGGTCGTTTGTATAATCCTCTTCCATTGTTCGCTCGTCTATATCCCTTCGGACTAAATTAAACGCAAAGGACGCAAAGGAAGAAGACGCCAGGGGTCGTTTCTCTGCGACCTTTGCGATCAGACTTTGCGCTCTTTGCGTTTAATCCTCTACTCACTGAAAACTCTGCTTATCTTTTTAGACACTCTTGTGTTTGCCTGTCCTTCATTCCTGAGATAATCTTACAGAAGCATCAGAGAGCGATCAATTACGGCCAACGATTATGTCAAGCACGACCTGTACGAAGTGCGGCGCTGAGATGACAGCCGGGGCTAGATTCTGCCGCCGGTGCGGCCAGCCCGCGCCCGAAGCCCCGGCACAAAGCGTACTCGAAGCGGAGACGCGAGTCTTTGCGACGCGAGACCGAGAGCCCAACGCCGCCACGCAGCACATCAACTCGCCGCTGACCGGCCCGGCATACATGTCCCCCGGTGAGATGCCCGCCCCACCTGCTGCTCCGGTGACGAAGTCTTTACAGCCATCTTCTTCTACGACCAGGGTGCTGCTCGCGGGTCTCGTGCTCCTCCTGCTCATCTTTCCTATCGCGCTCGTCGCCATGAAGCTTGCGAGTGATCGGAATAGTCGTCCTGAGACGCCGGTCGTGACAGTCCCCGAAATACCGCCACCCCCGGCACCACCATCTGGAAGCGGCGGTTCTGCGCCGATCAGCAGCGCGCTCGTCTATCCCAATGCCAAGACACTTCTAGACGTAACGAAAAGGGACGGCCACGTTCTCCAACTCAGAACCAGTGATCCTACAGATAAAGTTGTCCAGTGGTATACGGACAAGATCAAGCCGAGCGAGACAGTGAAGGTGCCCGGCGGCAACATGACCATCCTACGCAGTGAGGACATCAGGGCTATCATCACTTCTGTTGGCAACGAGACGGACATCATCATCAGGCAAGGCGGGGATGAGGAATAGTCCGGGGTCTCAAAGGCCAAAACGCACTCAGGACGCAAAGAGCTAGAGCAAATTTCAATCGGGTGTAGAACTGTAGGGGCAGGGACAAGTCCTCTGCCCGTCTTCGCTGTAGGGGCAAGGACAAGTCCTCTGCCCGTCTTCGCTCTTGAGCGGGCAGAGGACAAGTCCTCTGCCCCTACAATTTTATCCTTGTCTCACATTCATTTGAAAACCGCTCTAAAGGATCAGGTTCAAATCCCCGAACTCGTGCCACAGGTAAGCTAAGTGGACGGCCTCCTCGTAAGCCTCACGAATCTTCTCTGCGGGAAGAAAGGCTGTCAGCAGGTCTAGATGGCTGGCTTCCGGTTCGTGCAGACCCGTGAGCAGTCCATCGACGGCTCTGAGCCGGTGATCGGCAGTGATGTGCAGCCGCGTATAGCCGTGGCTTGCCTGAACACGCCCGCTCTCGTCTGCGACAGATTCCAGCGCTCGCACGACGGTCGTGCCGACGGCGATCACTCGTCCGCCATGTTGGTGCGCCGCGTTGATCTTGCTGGCGGTCGTCTCGCTGATCAAATATTCCTCTTCAGAGGCAGGGTGCTGCGCGTCCAGGTCATCGTCCATGTAAGAAGAGAGTCCTGTATGGAGCACCAGGTAGGCCGTGCCTATGCCAAGGCGTTGCAGGTCGAAGAGCAGTCGCCAGGTGAAGGCACGCCCGGCGGATGGCATCTCCGCCGAGCCGGGCTCGCGCGCATAGACGGTCTGGTAGTAATCCAAATCCCAGGGAGCCGAGACATACTCGTAACGGATTGGCCGCCCCAGACGGTAGAGCAGTTGCAATAGCTCGCTCCCCTCTTTCGAGAAGCGCATCTTCCAGAGCCTCGGAATATTCTCATCGCGGTCATAGACTGTCCCCGTCAAGCCCTCGCCGAAGTCTATCTGCATGCCGCTGCGCAGGCCGCAACTGAAGGGATCGCCTCGCTGGCACAGCAGCAGCGCGAGCCATGCGCCGTCCGCGAGATGCTCTGCGAGGCGAACCTCTATGCACGGCCCGCCGGGCACTTCACAACCCGAAAGTGAAGCGGGCAGCGTGCGGCTCGTGTTGAAGACGAGCAGGTCGCCCGCGCGCAGGAATTCGCCGAGGCGATTGAACCTGGAATGCTCTACGCTGTGAGTCTTGCGGTCGATGACCATCAGACGGACGTAATCGCGCGCCAGCCCGCGCCGCTCCGGCGGCTCTTTGGCCGAAAGCTCAGGCGGAAGGTAGAAAGAGAAGGGAGCGGGCATCGCGAAAGTAGACAGTAGACAGTAGTCAGCAGCCAGTAGAAAAGACAGAGCCTCAAGCTCTGTTATCTACTATGATTTAAAGTACGCAATATCGACCACACTAATGGATTTTCTGTTCTACTGTCTACTGACTACTGACTACTGTCTACCGTTTCATCTTCCTCCTGCGCCTGGAATCTTTTCCCGTTCACGTCGCGCGATTCATCCGAAGCGAGATAGATAAAGATTTCCGTCACGTCCGCCGGGTCAGCCCACTGCGTGGGGTCTTCTTCAGGCTCTGCGGCGCGGTGCATCGCCGTGTTCATCTCGCCGGGATCGACCCAGTTGACGCGCACGTTGCTTCCTTCAAGCTCAGCCGCCCACGTCTGCGACATCCCCTCGATGCCGAACTTCGAGATGCCGTAAGCGCCCCAGCCAGGGTAGCCCACGCGCCCCGCGTCGCTCGTCACGTTGATGATCGACCCGCCGTGCTCGACCATCGCGGGCAGCGCTTTCTTGATGAGCAGAAACGGGGCGACGAGGTTGGTGTTAATCACCGCATGAAAATCTTCGAGCGGGTAGTCGAGCAGGTAAGGCAGCGGAGTCGGGCCGATGGCCGAGGCGTTGTTGACCAGCACGTCGAGTCGCCCGCCGAATTCAGCGAGCGTCGTAGCGATGACGCGCTCGACCGCTTCCTGCGCGGTCAGATCGGCGACGATCACGACAACTTGTGTCCGGGGCGCCACCTCGCGGATGCGCGCTCGCACTTCGTCGAGCGCATCCTTGTTACGCGCCACAATACTTAGACCCGCCGCGCCTTCGCGCGCATAACTGATTGCCAACTGGCGTCCCAACCCCTGCGAGGCTCCGGTTATCAACACATACTTTCCCTGTAGTCTGTTCATCTAGAACTCCTTCCTGACTTAAAGAGGCGTTTAAACGCAAAGGCCGCAAAGGGCATCGCAGAGGACGCAAAGAGGCTGCTTCTCTGCGTTCTTTGCGTCTCCTCCTTTGCGCTCTTTGCGTTTAATCTCTTCTCTCTACACATGCGCTTGCCACTAATTCACAAACGAGTTATCATGCAGCGACTGTAACAATGATAGTTACAAAGGGAATTCCGGTCAAGTCTTCTCGCCCGGCTTGCTTCGTTTGTCGAGTGAGGCGCGGGGGCGCAAGAAGATTGATGCCCCCGATTGATGTTGCAGGAGCCATGTAGATGACTGCGCTTTTAACAATCGCCGGTTGTATCCTGATTTTGACCGTCCTCTGGGATGCCTTCGAGACCATCGTCCTGCCGAGGCGCGTGACGCGCCGCATTCGCCTGACCAGACTTTTCTATCGCTACACGTGGATGCCCTGGGCTGCGCTCGCGCGCCGCATACGCAGAGGCAAGCGGCGGGACAGCTACCTTGGCATTTACGGGCCGCTGTCGCTGCCCGTGCTCATCAACATCTGGGCGGTGGGGCTGATCTTCGGCTTCGCGCTGTTGCAATGGGCACACTACGTGAGCCTTAACGTGTATGAGGCAGCCCCAGGCTTCGGAACCTATCTTTACCTGAGCGGCGTCACGTTCTTCACGCTCGGCTTCGGAGATGTCGTGCCGGTGACACGCCTTGGCCGCTTCCTGTCAACGGTCGAGGCGGGAACGGGCTTCGGCTTTATCGCCATCGTCATCGGATACCTGCCCGTGCTCTACCAGGCATTCTCGCGGCGCGAAGTGAACATCTCTCTGCTGGACGCGCGCTCCGGCTCGCCTTCGAGCGCCACGGAGCTGCTCAAACGTCATGCCGCCTGCGGCAATATGAAGGAGCTTGATGAGTTTCTGGGTGATTGGGAGCGCTGGTCTGCGGAGTTGATGGAGAGCCATCTCTCTTATCCCGTCCTCTGCTTTTTCCGCTCGCAGCACGATAACCAGTCGTGGCTGGTGGCGCTGACGACGATTCTGGATACGTGCACGCTCGTGATGGTCGGCGTCAAAGGTGTGTCGGCCTGGCAGGCGCGGCTCACCTTCGCCATGGCACGCCACGCCATCGTTGACCTGGCCCAGATACTCTATACGCCGCCTGTCACGCCAGAGCCTGATCGTCTTCCACCCGCAGACCTCTCACGCTTGAGAATGAGCCTCGCGGCAGCCGGTATCCCTCTGCGCGACGGTGCGGCTGCCGATCAGAGGCTCGCGGAGCTGCGCCGCATGTACGAGCCTTACGTCTATGCGCTGGCCGAGTACCTGTACATGTCTCTCCCCGTCTGGATTCTGCAAAAGGACAAGGACGCCATCGACAACTGGCAAACGAGCGCCTGGGAGCGGCGCGCGGCGGGCACTGTCGCTCCTGTCGCCGTCGGCCTTCGCGACGAAGAGCACTTATACTGAAACCTGGAGAACGTAAATCGTCGGGGAAAAAGAGAAACGGTTCGGCGATTTACGATTCATGATTTACGAATTACGCATATGATGGATTTGCAATCGCTCCAGACCCCGTCCCTGTTGCTCGATATAGAGCGGCTCAAGCGCAATGCGACGCGCGTCGGTGCGCGCGTGGCGGGCTTCGGGACAAAACTTCGGCCACACGTCAAGACGCATAAGTCTGTCGAGGTGGCGCGCATTCAAACGAAAGGTCATTCAGGGGCATTGACCGTCTCGACGCTCGCAGAGGCGCGTGCCTTCATTTCGCACGGGTTCACAGACATCACCTACGCCGTGCCCATCGAGCCGGGTAAATTCGAGCAGGCGATTGAGCTCTCGAAAAATTGCGAGCGGCTGGCGCTCATCACGGACGACCTGTCGATCCCCTCGCGTTTGAACGAAGCTGCGCGGCGTGCTGATGTCAAGCTAGACCTCTACATGAAAATGGACTGCGGTTATCATCGCTGCGGTGTCGAGATGGACGCGCCGGAGGCGTTCGAGATTCCCAGACGGATCATGGATGCGTCCAACTTGCGCTTCGCGGGCATTCTCACGCACGCAGGCCATTCCTATCACTGCCGCTCGAAAGAAGAGCTGCTCGCAGTGGCGCGGCACGAGCGAGACCTCATGCTGGAGGCGGCTTCCGGTCTGCGCGCCGAAGGGTTGCCCGTGCCTATTATCAGCATCGGCTCGACGCCGACGATCACAAGCGTCGATCACCTGGAAGGCATAGACGAGGCTCGACCGGGCAACTACATCTTCTTCGACGCGTTTCAGGCGACTCTAGGTAGCTGTGCGCTTGAAGATTGCGCCCTGACGGTGCTCGCGGCGGTCGTTCATCGTGATCGCACGCGACGCAAAGTCGTGATTGACGCCGGAGCGCTCGCGCTCTCAAAGGATCGCGGCGCAATCGAGTTGGATGCAGCCTGCGGCTACGGTCTGGTGCTTGGTCTTGAAGGAGACGATACGGGGTTGCGTGTCGCTGCTCTGTCGCAGGAGCACGGCGAGATTACCGGAGTTGATGATGCGAATCTTGATCGTCTGAAGGTCGGAGCGCGCGTGCGCGTGCTCGCCAATCACTCGTGCCTGACCGCCGCGCAGCATTCGCACTATCAAGTGCTCGAAGGCGAGCGCATCGTAGATCGCTGGGAGATTCAACGCGGGTGGTAGCCGATTGACGGAAAACCAGGAGAACTATTTCGCCGACTGTTTGCGAGGTGCTGGTGCGCCACGAAGCAAGCCTTCGGTACTCAAATCTTCATCTATATCAGGCCAGTGAATTCCATACCCGCCGCCACTGATGTGCCAGTTGTTCCGTTCCGCCTCCGTCGCCTCCAATAATCTTGGATACCAGACAAGCGGAACGGCTATGACCCGACCATCCATGAGGGTGACGCTCAATGCATCATCATTAAACTCTACGCCTGCGACACGCTCATCAGCCGCCAACGCCAAAATACCCATTCCATGCCTCCAACAACTCTGTTTGATGCTCTTCTATCAAAGATTGTAGCCTTCGTAGCGCCCTTGCGCTAAACCCCAGATTATAAGCCAAGTCTATCGGGTCTAACCAAAACTTTGCAGATAAATTATCACGATCAACATGAATATGTGGCGGTTCATTAGGTTCATGGCTATGAAAGTAGAAACGATAAGGGCCGGTTCTCAAAATCGTTGGCATGCATAAGCATTTTATCGGAACATGTCCTGTTGCAATATAACTTGCATTCTATGCTGATCTACGACCAAGCCTGTTGTGTGGGAACGTCGGGCGCGGTGGGGGCGGAACGCGCGCGGCCTCTTCGGGGCTCTGCGCATGACGGCGGGCCAGTTCCAGGTTGAGGCTCTCCAGCCCGCGCGCCATCGCCCAGCGATGATTGGCGGCGAAGACCGGCTTCAAAAGGAACGAGAGCGCGTTGAGCAAACGCTTACGCGTGCCGATCTTCCAGTCGTAAGTGATATTCACATGCTCGCCATCCTGCTCGAATGTCCAGATGCCTTGCCCCTCAAAATCGCCGAGCGCCTGAAGGGTAAAGCCGAAGGGGTGGCGCGACTCCGTCACACGAAACTGCCAGCGCAGCGTGTAGGGCAGCCAGCCTTTCGTATATAAACGGACGAGTTTACCGATGCCGCCCTCTTCGCCCGGCTCCAGTACTTCGACATCCAGATAGACTGAAGGCCACCAACGCGCCAGATCAGCCGCGTCTTCAAGAATCTTCGAGACCTCTTCCGGCGTGCTGCGCACACGCCACCGCGTGACGAAATGATAATCGTTACCGGCCACCGATCCTCCAAAGCGAATGCGGAATGCGGATTGCGGAATGCGGAATTAAAAACCCAAAACAATAGGTGAATGGTTTTTCTTTTCATTCCGCATTCCGCATTCCTCATTCATCATTTCTTACTCCGCTGTGTGTCGCTGAGAGCTTCCGGTCGGTAGAAGCGCTCGTAGAAATCCAGGTCAAGATGGTGCGCCTGGTAAGCCAGCACCGTGCGAAAGGGGCCGCTCAGGGTGGGGAAGCGCCCGTAGCGTTTGTAGATGTAGTCGCAGCAGGCGATGGTGGCGGCAATCGTCTCGTCGGAGTAAGCCGGAATGCCTGCCTGCACCTTCGCGCCGTCCTGCCAGCTCGTCGCTTCGCCGCCGTCACGAAACGTGCCTCGGCCTGCGCGGTACTTATATTCCACGAACGCCAGCACGGCCTCTTCCATGTTGCGGTAGTAGGGCGGGCAGTACGGCTTGATGAGCGTTTCACCGTCGCGCTCCAAACCGACGGCTGAAGGGATCAGCGCATCACGCTTGAGAGCTTTCATGAGCCTCTTCGTGATCGTCCCAGCTCCGATCAAGCGAGAGAGGGGAATCTCTTCCATACGAAAACCGAGCGTCTGAAACCAGATGAAAGGATGCGCGGCGAAGTGTGGGAAACCTCCGAGCCCCAGCGCCTGCGTCATGAGCCCCAGGTTTTGCAGCATCTGACCCTGCTCGATGGCCGCGAATTCGCACAGCCAGGTCTCAATCGAGCCGATTGTTCCAACGCGCCCGTCGCGCGGGTCGTCGTGCAGGTGGCCGCCGCGAGAGCGCCCGAAGCGCCTGACGCCCGCAGGCTTGAAACCGTTGCGCTCATCGACCAGAAAATAACCGAACTCTTCGCTGAAGGCAGAGAGCATGATGTTGATGAAGAGGGCTGTGAATTCGTTGACCGGCAGAAAATAGGTCGTGCCCGGCAGGTTGGCAGACCACTTGTTGAAGGGCGGCACGAAGGGAAGCTCGCGCGGCACGTCTTGTCGTTGGTCGTGGATGCGCACGCGACTCTTTTCGTAAAGCTCGACCAGCCTGTGTTGACGTGCCAGTGATATCAGACCTGCAAGCTCGGCGCGTGGAAAATCCTGCGGGCGCTTGAGCATCCAGACGCCCTGGTCGTTGATGACGAAGACGGCGACCGCGTGGATCGCATCGCCACTGGCGACGGTGCGCCCTATGAAGTGCGTTATGATTTGGCCGCCACCGGCCTCCGGCACGTCGCCACTCTGATAGGGCAGCTCGGCCAGTGCCGCCCCGGTGATACCGCAGGCCGCAAAGGCCAGCGCCGCCTCGTCCTCCAGACTGAGCGGCTGCGGGCTCGCCTCGCTTTGAAAGGCGAGCGGGCCGCCGTTCAGGCTCATCCCTTTCCCGAAGCGGCGCGAGCGGCGTTCGATGATCGCGTCCAGCAGCGGATAATGGGCTAGCCGTTCATTCACCCCGTCGGGCGGCGTAGATGATTCGTCAGGGTAAGTTTTCGCGTTCATGCGGCTCATAGTACGCCCGGCGTCCCCTTCTCATCCAGCTTTATCTGATACTACGTTTGCCGTGATGCGCGCGGATTTAGCGAGGCGGGCGAAGATGACATAAGGCAGGACAGAGAGATGTAGTGAAGAATCTCTGCCCTGCCTCTTTTGACTTTGAGACGCCCGGCGGCCTGAACCTTATACCAGATAGCAGAATGAATAAAAGAGGACGGAGGACGATCCACGCGCTCGACACGAAGCAACACGAAAGAGCCCATTCTTTTCGTCTCATTTCGTGCCGTTTCGTGTTACTTCGTGGATCGTCCCCGTCCTTTGTTGATTGCTACTTAGTATTACTACTTCAGGTTTTCGAGCCTGGATGGGGAGTTGATCTCGTATGTCTCGACTTCCCAGGTCTCAAACACTTTGCCGCCGTCGAAGCTTTGCGTGATGCGGTGCGGCAGGAGAATGCCGCCCGTCGCGTTAAAGTCTGAGAAGCTCACCTGCGCTTCCACTTCCTGCGGTGGCGGCAAAGGAATCTGAAACTTCTCCCGTGATGGGCTACCGCCGTTCACCCTCGTATCTTCCTCTATGAGAATGTCAGGAATCTCTTCGTCGCCCGCTTCCGGGGCGGGCATGACATCTGCTTCGGCCTCGCCCTCTGTGCCGATGCGATGTCTGAAGACGACACGCGCGCCAGCGCCGAGGGGTGGCGGCATCAACGTCCTGTACGTCATACTGAGGGGCAGGTGCGTCTGCTTGTCCAGAGAGAGACGCACCACTAACCCGCCGGGATATTTCGCCTCGACAAGGTCTACAACGCTGCCGGACGCGGCCTGCGCTTCGCCTGCGTAGCTGTATTCAACCGGGAAAGGGGCAGGTGCTCCGAGGATACTGGTTAAGAGGAAGTGTACGGGCGCAACGCCCATCGGATGTGCCGCCATCGGCGCTTGATGCCCGTCGAGACGCACGACTCTCTTTCGCGGCTGGCCTTCCCCTCCTGCGCCCGCCGCTTTATCTACAGCGCCCGCGCTCTCATGTCCCGGAGCCTTCTTGATGATGAAGACCCTGTCTGCCTGCGTTGCGCCATCGCCGCGCGGCGCAGGAGGGAGCTTCATGCTCGCCTTCCCGGCTTCAAGCTTGCCGGATATAGAAAGATAGAGTTGCACCTTTCCTGAGCGCTCCTGTGGCTGTCCGTTCTGATCCTGAAAGGTGCGGCGAGCGGTGGCGGATATGGAAAGACTCTGAAGCGCCTTGAGCGCGTCTTCGCCGCCCATCGCCAGACGCGCCTGCTTGAGCAGGTCGAGCGCACGCGTCACATTCGCGTTCGCCTCCTGCTGAGCGGCTGACAAGTCTGCCCTGACTTCTGTGACACGGTAATAGATGGCTCCCATGACCATCGCAATTTGCAGAATGAGCGAAGTTACTTTTTGCATGAAAATTCAATCTCCTTGCCTGGATTTCTCTTGAGCCGGACGCGTTCGCATCCTGGCCCCGGTGCAGCGCTGCCTCAACATCAACCGAAAACCCTTGCGCCGCGCATTCCCTTTTGACGGGCGCGATAATGGCAGAGATTCAGGCGCATGTGGTTAAGAGGGCGAAAAGAGTTTGTTAAGAATGTAAAATCTGCTGACTGCTAATTGTAAAAGGCATGGCGATTGGTGGCTGTGAAGCTTTGCCCGTGCGACTAGTCAAGTTAAGGATGGCGGTAGAGACTTTAGAGCAGATTGCAGTTGAGTTTACCAAGATAAGAACTCACCACCGCAGGAACCGCAGAACACGGAGATGGCACAGAGAGTTGAGATGAACCTCGGGATACTACTAACTCAAGCATCCCATCCGCTCACCTCATCACTTTAAGGTGAGTTACAGGATGGATTTCCCAGGCCGTCGCGCGCCAATTACCCGCAACCCCGGGCGCTGTATTCTCCGACTCGTTCGCGTGCTCTTCGTCAAAAAGCAGCCAACCTTCAAAGCGACACCAGCGGCCTGGAAGTTCGCGCCTGAGTGTCAGCTCCGACCAATCCAGACCAAGACTTTTCGCACGCTCTCTCATACGCGGTGTGATCTCCACGACCACCTGCTCCCGCCTCGGCGCATCCGGGCGGAGCGCCAGATGAATATGTGTATCATACGTGTTGAGCGAGTAGCAGTTGGCTGCCTCGATGCCGCCCATACTGACTCCGACGACGTAGCCTTCGATAGCGGCAGCACGCGAGGCAGACCAGCGCGAACGGTCCTCGCCGGGCTGTAAAAGTGCGGCGAGTGTCACCCGGCCATCGAAATCAGCCTGCTGCGGCAGACCAGTGCGGTTCTTGAGCCGGACAAAGGCCCTCATCTTTTGCGTGAGTGCGCTTCCCTCAAGCGGGCAATTCGATTGCATGAAGATGAGCGCGGCAGCTAAGGCGGCTGCCAGCAGTAGGAGGAGCAGGCTAAAGACCTTCCAACGCTTCAACTCGAGCTTTCCTTATTGACTGTCACGTTGCGTCAAGACAGGCGCCTCTGCCTGGCTGTCATTCGGGGCGCTTTTTTGTTAACTCCTCAATCTCATAATAGAGATTAACCGTTCTGTATTTTGCTTTCTCATTCAAAGCGCGTCTCACAACTCGTTCAACGCGGACGCCTCCAAAAACGAAAGGCCGCCGATGTCGCTTGCCACACCGACGACCCTTCTGAAGGAAAGCTCACCTTCGATTCTCGGCTAAAGCGTCTAATCGCTTTGCAGGATCACGAGCGCCCAGTCATCAAGCCAGGCTTCTTTGGTCGCATCTGTTGTCTGCCAGTAAACTTTGATGGTATGAGTTCCGGCGGCCAGTCTTCTCACGATCTGCATCGAATGCTGACCATAAGCCTGGCTTCCACAGAATGATCCATCGGGGCCTCCTCCGATCACCGTACTGTTATCCCGGATTTGCACGCCCACCCAATCGTTTCCATCATTATCTGAGGGAAGCAGCTCGCACTCGGCTGAAAAAGTTATCACTACCGTATCGCCGCCGGTGGGAACTGTGAATGTCCGTGCTGCGCCCGCAAGCTGAACAAAAGCGGTGCTGGTGGTGATTGTGGAGGTGTTGCTGGTGGCCGCCCAGACGTTTTTGACCGCGCCTCCATTGGTGTTAATGACGGCGGCAGGCGCTGCCGGTGCGTCTGAGCCTGCACGCTGCCTTCTGGAATCTATCTTCTGGGCCTGGGCTTCATCTTTCGCATTGGCCTGGGGCGCATCCTGGGCTAGCGCTGACGAATAGGCAACAAGAAGAAGGAGCAGAGTTGCGCTCCATGCTAGACCTTTGACTCTCATTCAAGTCTCCTTAAATAAACTGGGCGCTGCTTGGGGAGCGACAACGCGGGTTTGAATAGAAGGCTGGATAGAGAGAGTTGTGGAGTCCAGCCAATACTGCTCCGAACAGTGAAACGATATGCCCACCGTGTCAGGTTGTCAAATGAGAGAGTGGTTCAGTCAATAGAGAATTAAACGCTGGAGGACGCAAAGTCTGTTCGCCAAGGGCGCAGAGAGTTGAATCTCTTTGCGCGCCTCCAGCGTCTTCCTCCTTTGCGCCCTCTGCGTTTAATCTCCCCTCACCCTTTTGTTAAGAATGTAAAATCTGCTCTGCGGGCGGTTTCGCAATGAAACGCCTATGTTAGAATCGCCTCAGATTGAAGTTAAGTAGACGCCAACCACCTTTAATGCTGATGCTGGTCGCCGCGCTCGTGGCGCTGCTGACGCTGCTCGCCACTTTGCAGTATCGCTGGCTGGGGCAGGTGAGCCAGGGCGAGCGCGAGCGCATGCAACAGAGCCTGCGCGCGGGCTCGTCGCGCTTCGGCCAGGACTTCAACCGCGAGATCACGCGCGCCTTTCTCAACTTCCAACTGGAGAAGGCCAGCCCCACGGAACATGCCGGAGCGGCTTATGCCGAGCGCTACGACAACTGGATGCGAAGCGCTCCCTATCCGGGGCTCTTGAGCGAGCTGTTCATGGTCGAGATGGACGCGCCGGACGCACCCCGCCTGTCTCGTTTCAACCGTGAGGCATCCCGGTTTGAGCCCGCCGACTGGCCTGCCGAGTTCGCATCTTTGCGCCAGCGTTTTGAGCAGGAGCACAGAAGCTACAACTCTCAAGACGGCGCGGATGTGGAGATTTCCCTCGCGCCCATTGCGGAAGAGATTCCGGCGCTCGTGATTCCGACCGTCCCGCTCGCGCCTTTCATTCCCCCGGACAGCGGCAAGATGTTCAAGGAGGTTGCGCGTCCTCCCATTCCGGGCTACACCATTCTGAAGCTCAACCAGGATTACATCAGGAGAGAGTTTATTCCGGCGCTCGCCAGAAGCTACTTCTCAAGCAGTGACGGGCTGGATTACAACCTCACGGTCGTCAGTCGCAGCCGCCCCGGCGATGTCATCTACACGTCGGACGCAGGAGGCCAGTCCTTTGAAGCGCGACCGGGCGCTGATGCCACGGCCAACATCTTCGACCTCAGACTCGATCAGTTCGACGTGCTGGTGCTTGAGAGAAACGTGCGCGCTGGCGACGCTCAGCCTCTTACGCCTCCGGCGCGTCCCTTCCAGGGCTTGAGGATCGCGCGCGTGCAAGCTCCTCCCCCGCGCCCTGAAGAGCCGGAGAAAGAGAGACGTTCAAGGAGCGTCACCTTCCGTTATCACAACTCGATCAAGGAAGACCAATCGGGCGCTGTCGCCGCGATGAATGACGCGGACGGGCGCTGGCAGCTTCTGATTCAACATCGTGCTGGCTCACTGGAGGCTGCGGTCGCGCTCGCGCGTCGCCGCAACCTGATGGTCAGCTTCGGCGTGCTGCTCCTGCTGGCCGCCAGCGTCGGCTTGATTCTTATCTCGACGGCGCGCGCGCGAAAGCTCGCACGCCAGCAGATGGAGTTCGTGGCAGGAGTCTCGCACGAACTGCGCACACCGCTGGCGGTCATCTGTTCGGCGGGTGAAAATCTGGCGGACGGGGTCGCACGCGCTCCCCTTCAGGTCGAGCAATACGGCGCGCTGATTCGCAATGAAGGACGCCGTCTGACGAAGATGGTCGAGCAGGTGCTTGAGTTTGCAGGCGCACAGGCTGGACGAAAAACATTTGAGCTGCGCGCCGTCGGAGTCGCTGACCTGGTCGGACGCGCTCTCGACGCCTGCCAGCCGCTCGTCGAAGAGGGCGGCTTCAAGGTCGATCAAGAGATCGAGCAGGGTCTGCCGAAAGTGTTGGCCGACAGGGCGTCGCTTGAGCGTGCGCTGCAAAACCTGCTCACTAATGCGATGAAGTATGCGGGCGAGAGCCGTTGGATCGGATTGCGTGCGCGAAGAGGCGAGGAGTCTACCTCTCAGGAAGTGCGAATCACCGTTGAGGATAGAGGGGCGGGCATAAGCACGCGCGATCTGCCGCACATCTTCGAGCCCTTCTATCGTGGACAGGAGGCGACGGCCAATCAGATTCACGGCAGCGGGCTCGGCCTGAGCCTCGTCAAGCAAACGGTCGAAGCGCATGGCGGAAGGATCACGGTCGAAAGCAAGCCCGGTCGCGGCAGCGCCTTCACGCTGCACATCCCGGCTGCTGTCGTCGCCGCTGAGCCACAGTCCGCGCGCGCGGGCGACGACGATGCGACCCGGCAGCAGAAGCGTTCAACGATCAGCCGTCAAAGGTCGGCCACAGGCTGAAAGCTGACTGCCGCACTAATTATGAACCAGCGAATTTTACTCGTCGAAGATGAGCCCGGATTGGTCATGACTTTGACCGACCGTCTGCTGACAGAGGGCTACGCGGTGGAGACGGCTGAGGACGGTGAGGCGGGACTGGCACAGGCGGAGAGCGAAGCCTTCGATCTCATCATCCTGGACGTGATGCTGCCGCGCAAGAACGGCTTCGATGTCTGCCGCGACCTGCGCCAGCGCGGCATACATTCTCCCATCATCATGCTCACGGCGCGCGGCCAGGTCTTTGACCGCGTCGTCGGTCTCAAGCTCGGCGCTGACGACTACGTGACCAAGCCGTTTGAGATGATCGAGCTGCTGGCGCGCATCGAAGCCCTGCTCAGGCGCGCGCCTGCGGCTGCCACAGGTGCTGCATCCCTTTCATCGCAGCTTCCCGAAACATATCAATTCGGGACGGTGCGCGTCACGTTTCGCCGCGCCGAAGTCGAGCGCGACGGCCAGAGGGTCGATCTCTCCGCTCTGGAGTTCAAGCTGCTTCGCTACCTGATAGAGCATCGCGGAGCCACACTCTCACGCGACGAGCTGCTCAACGAAGTGTGGGGCTACGATGCGATGCCTTCGACGCGCACCGTTGACGTTCACGTCGCCTGGCTCAGACAGAAGCTCGAACCCAATCCACGCCACCCGCAGTTCATCCTCACCATCCACGGCCTCGGCTACAAGTTCGCCGGTTGATTCGGGCGATTCTTAACACAGGGAAAGTTTTAAACGCAAAGAACGCAAAGTAGAAGACGCAAAGGGCGCAGAGAGTTGAATCCCTTTGCGCCCTCTGCGTGCCTTCCTTTGCGCCCTTTGCGTTTAAAACTTTCTTTATATCTCCTTCGCCTGCCGGATTTCGCGCGCGCGCATGCGCAGTCCCAGGCTGCGCTCGACCTCGCGCAGTCGTGCGACGAGCGCGAGGGACTGGCGCGCGTTGATCGGCTCACCCGCGATGGCGTCCTCACACTCGCGCATCAGTGATTCCAACGCCTCCCGGTCGATCTTCGAGCGGGCGGCGACGCGACGGGCGATCTCTGCGCTCGAAGCAGCGCTCTCCACCCCGCCGTAGCGTGCCAGCGCGCGACGCGTGCGCGCGTAGATGTTTTCGATAGCCAGATCATATGCCCGCGAACGCTGTTGCAGCTCGGCCATAGAAGCGACGAACTCAAGTTTGGAGCGGCGGTCAACGCGCGCAATGGGGAGCGGACGCGCGAAACGGCGTCCCTGTGTCCAGAGCACTATCAGGATGACCAGCGCGAGCTGCGCGAGCATGGCGAGCACGGGTGTGCCCGCAAAATAGGCGAGCAACTCGTTGCGCGTCACGCCATGACCCTGGTGATACTCGTCGAAAGCGATGAGACCTCCCGCGCCTGCCACTGCGTTGACGGCCAATTGCAGGTTGTCTGCGCGACTGATCCCGCCATTGGCGACGACGTAAGGATCGCTGAGGATGATGATGCGTCCCGTCCCGTGCGGATAATCGACGAGCAGCGCCCCCCTGTTGTCTGCCAAGTGAACCACCGGCGCGGGCGATACGGGCATGACTACCGGCGACGCAGCAGAACCATCCCCGACACCCGGCCCGTAGCCTCCGCCCTTATTTGGTGGCAATGCGCGAGGCGTTTGCCTGGTCGCAGGTGGCGGTGGAGTCGTCTGAAGCAGATTCATCCTATCCTCAATGCTCTCATCCTCGCTCTCATCCGTCGTTTCATCTTCCGCGTCCTGATCCGTCACCGTCTCCTTCTCGTCTGTTGTCGCCGTCGAGCGGATGATGGCTGCGAAACGCGATGTCACGACCGAGTCCACGTCGCGCGTCAAAAGGGTCGGCTGGGAGGCGCGTGCCGGTTGGACGCCCGCCGTCATCTCTTCCACGTTGTCGGAATGCACGTCGAGCGACGGGTATTGTAGAAGCTCTGTCGAGACATGCCAGTAGCCGGAAGCCGGGAGCAGGCGCACGTCCGGTCGCCGGTCGATAATGACGAGACGACCGCCGCCCTCCGTCCAGCGCAGCAAAGCTCTCGCTTCCGTTTCCTCGAAGGGGACGCGCGTCTCTCCGATGACGACGAAGGTTGATGGGCGCGACACGCCGCCTGTGTCCAGAAGGGCAGCGGGCGTGTCGCGCCAGCGGATCACTTTCCGCCCCGTCTCGCTCAGAAAATCGTAGAGCGCGCGCGTCCCCGTCGCGCTCGGGTTATAGGTCGAGCGGTTGGGGTGGAATTCCGAATCGACCCTTTGCTCCGTGCTCACGTAAGACGTCGCATTGAGCGCAATGAGCAGCCCTATGACGAGCGCGATAGTGATGATGATGGCAAGACGCGAGCGCATAATGGAAGTAGACAGTAGACAGTAGTCAGTAGTCAGTAGAAAAGCTTTCGCTATCGAATCTTCAGGGTGTCAGCGACAGTGCACGCAAGCGCGACAGCGCCTACTGGCTACTGTCTACTGTCTAAGTGCTTCATAGTAACGGGCGCGGAACGAGGCCCAATCGTCCGGGGTCGCCGCCGCAAAGCCGTACCAGTGGTTCTCAAAACTTGTGGTCAGTTGTTGCATCTCACGGTGCAGCGCGCTTCTGTTCTCGACGGCGCGCAGATAGTCTCGATTGGTTTTGTGTTGCGCGAGGCTCAGCACCTTACGGTCGCCAAGCTCGCAGAGCAGCGCGATGTAGCCTTTGCGAATCGCTGCGCGAAGATTGCCCGCGCGTGCCAGCGCCTCTGCTTCGGCGAGCAGGTCTGCGGCCGTCTGATCCGGCGCCAGCGTCTCGCCGAGCACGACGCGCGCCCCGCCCCTTTCGCCGCCTTTACTTCTGCCATTGCGGCGCAGCAGGCGCGGCGCAAATTTCCAGACCGAATATGCGATGACGGCGAGAGCCAGCGCGATAACGATGATCTGAGCCAGGCGCGAGACGGGCCTGCTCTCGCTCGGCGCTAATGGCTTCGTTTCGGGGAAGAGGCTCGCAAGCCACTTCAGGAAGCGCTCCCAGAGACGCGCGAGCATGCCCTTCTCAGCCTGCTTTTTCTGATACTCTTCGCGCGCAAGAATCGTCGCCATCCGCTTCCGGCCAGCTTCTTTGCCTTCGGCGGCGGCCTCCGGCTTCCCGGCTTCGACCTCCTTCAGACGCTCGTCGAGCGCGTGTAGGCGTTCGGTGATTCGCTTGAGCGTGGACGTGCTGCGTGGATCAGAGACCCACAACCCCTCGTAATCCTTCAAAGCCTCGTGGAGCCAGGCATTCTCTACACGCATGGTCGTGCCACTGAATTCGACGGTCTCACTCGGCGGGATGTCCTGCCGCACGCTGCGAAGCGTCGCGGCGCGCCGTGCGGCGTAGTCCTCTTCCTCTTCATCTTTATAGAGGAGCGAGAGCGATTCGAGCGCCGTTGCTGCGCTGCCCACGCGCTCCCTGTATTCGGCGAGCGGGATGGCTTGAGACAACTGCGCGCAGACGAGGAGGAGCAGTAATGCCGAAGCCGGACGAACAACTACGCGCCGCAGAGCGAGCGGCAGCCTGTCTCGCTTGGCAGCCAAAGGAGAGGATAAGGGTGATCCACGAAGACACACGAAGCCGCACGAAAGCGCCACTCGTTTCGTGATGTTTCGTGTGTCTTCGGGGATCATTTCCATCCTTTTATTGAAGGCCGAGTATGGAGCCTCGCGGCTGGGGCGTTGGCGTCGGCGTCGCCGCTTGCCCTGTGACAAGGGCCGGGGCGAGGGGCGCGACCATCCCGCCTGAGAGCTTTGGTATCTCGCCGAGACGGCGCGCGGCCATCAGTTCCACATCGTAGCCTTCGTGCCGCACGCGCTCGTCAACGTACAGCAGCGAGAGTCCGAGCATCCACACGGGCGCCAGCAGGATGTAGCTGGATTGCAGCACGACGTTATAGCCTATCGAATACCAGGCGGGCCAGTTCGCATAGTTCCAGGGCGACGGATTGATGCCGTTCAGGTAGCCATACCATCCGAGCGGGATGACCAGCAGCATCAGGGCAGAGTAGGCCGCAAACGTGCTGAAGAGCGCCATCGCCATGAGGCGTCGCACATTGCCGCGCGCGAGCGTGGCGCTGCGGCTGATCGACGCAAACACGCCCTTGCCTTCGACCAGCATCACCTGCGGCACATAGACGAAACGCCCGACCATCAGGAAAAAGAGCCAGATCGCGCCGTAGGTGACGGCCAGACTGGCGACGACGCCCATGATGCTGGGAATCCAGATGGGCAGAGCCATCGTCACCAACCCCGTGATGAAAAAGACTATGAAGAGGGCGAATATCCATGCGTAGATGGAGACGATGGAGGCTAGACTGACCAGCACGCCGACCAGAAAGGTCGCGCCGAGAAGTCCCCAGAATCGCGCCCGCACAGCCCTGTAGGTGCTGCGCGCCGAGACGGGCTCGTTCCACAAAAGGTGTGTCACGAGGTTGCGCGTCGCGCCGCCCATGACGATCAGTGTGAAGAGACTGCCGCCGATCCAGAGCACCAGTCCCGTGGCCGCTAACACAAAGTAGAGGGCGAGCCCTGTCCCGCCAGAGGCCGCAAACAACTCGCGCCAGCCAATATCCCACAGCACAGAGCCAACCGCAGAGACCATCACGGGCGGCACACTGATGCGTATCAGCGTCATGAAATGGCGGCGATAGAGCCGCACGGCACGATCAATGAGATCGCCCGCCCCGAGCGGCGCGAGTGAGAGTTGACTGACTGCTGTCGAGGTCGCCATGCGAGTCAAGGATAACAAAGAAAATGATGAATTAGGAATGCGGAATGATGAATTAAAACCAGAAACCTGTCTTTCTTTTTCATTCCGCATTCCGCATTCCGCATTCATCATTTCTTCTTGACCACTTCGAACTCGAAGTGCAGCTCTTTGCCGCGAAAGATATAGCTCAGGTAGAACTCCCAGAACTTGCGCGTGAAGCGCAGGGCAGGCCAGCGCTGATCCAGGTTGGTGATGAATTCCAGCCCCAGCACGCGCCACAGGTTTGCCAGAGAGACGTAAGTGCGGACAGGCTTCAGCTCAACGTCGGTGTAGAAGGGGAAGAGCTGGCGATCCTGCATGAAGCAGTTAAAAGAGTAGCTGTTGAAATGGTTGCGGTGCGTCGGGTCTGTCGGCCAGTCCGGGTTTGAATAGTGCGGCGTAATGAGGCGTATACGTCCTCCGTGCTTAGTGATCCGGTGCAGTTCTGAGATGAAGGCCATTACGTCCGGCACATGCTCGACGACGTGGTGGCTGAAGACTTCATCGAATTCATCATCCTCGAAAGGGTAGGGTACGACTCCCAGATCATGTATCACGTCGGCCTGCGTGCGCGGGTTGAAATCTATCCCGACCGCGCCCGGATACTTGTTATTCCCGCAGCCGACATCAAGAATCTTCCTGCCGCCGCTTGTCGCCGTCATGCGCTCTGTTTGCCTGCTCTCGTTTCCCATCTCATCTTATCTTATGTCAGTGAGCATAAGAGAAGAAGAGAATTAAACGCAAAGGTCGCAAAGAAGCAACCGACGCAAAGGTCGCCAAGAAATTCAGCTCTCTGCGACCTTTGCGAAAAACCTTTGCGTTCTTTGCGTCTCGCGCTTTTCCGTATCTGCAAATGACATCTGATCTCTATGAAATTTCGCGAATCAACGGTGCGTGCTTATAATGAGCGTCGAAAAGATGTCATGGCTGACCGTTAATGATTACGAATACCCGCGCGGGTGGGTGGACGTGCCGGACGAGGCGGCGCGAGCAATCTGGTACTGCCGTCAATTAGAGCAGGGGCAAATTCTCTTCTTCAAAGAGATTCCGTTTGACCTGCCGGAAGAAGACCGCACGTTTCTGCTCGCGCAGCGGCGCGGCGATTCGCGTATCCACAAAAACGTCTCCTATCGCCCGCACCGGGATGTGCTGCGCGGGTTCTCTTCTTCTGAAGCCGAAAGCGTAGAGCGCCTGCGCCGCATCATGCGCCATTACTCGGAAGAGGTGACGCGCTTTCTCTCCGTCTTCCTCGCGCCTTATCGAGAGCACTGGTCTTTAGATTTTGCCAGTTACCGTCCGCTCGAAGAGGAAGGGCGTGACCTCTCGCTGCATAAACGCAACGACCTGCTACACGTGGACGCTTTCCCGAGCCGCCCGACGAAAGGAGGGCGCATCCTGCGCGTCTTCACCAACATCAATCCGGAGCAGGCGCGCATCTGGCATACGACCGACCGCTTCGACGCTCTGGCGCGACGTTTCGCGCGTGAAGCGGGACTCGAACAGGTGGCAAAGAGCGCATCCTCTCCGCTCAACTACTTGCGCCGTGGCGCTGGCAGGCTGATGCGTGCCGCCGGACTCCTGGCCTCGGATCGCTCCGCCTATGATCGTTTCATGCTGCGCTTTCACGACTACCTCAAGGAGAACGCAGACTTTCAGGAGAACTGCGACAAGATACGGCTTGAGTTTCCGCCGCGCGCGACCTGGATCGTCTTCACGGACGCCGTGCCGCACGCAGTCCTCTCCGGCCAGTTCGCTTTGGAGCAGACCTACATCATTCCGCCCGCCGCGCTCGTCGTGCCGGAGGCAGCCCCAATCAGTATTCTCGAATCATTGTGCGGGCGCTCGCTCTCAGCTTAGAAGAAGGGAATTAAACGCAAAGGGCGCAAAGGAAGAAGACGCAAAGAGCGCAAAGAATCTACTCCTTTGCGATGTACTTTGCGACCTCCGGCGTTTAAGAGCTTCTCTACAAATTAAATACGCCTAAAGAAGTAGTCGTGAGAAGGCGTTGAAGTCGAGAGCGTGTACGGGAGTGCCGAGGCGTTTTTCGAGGTCTTGTTGCGTCATGCCATCGAGCATCACGGGTTCATCGCTTTTGATTGAGGAGCGCGGGATGATGACGGATTCACCACGAACGGCATCGCGCGCCGCCAGCAGGCAGCTACCCGTCAGCAGCCCCGCCACCGAAACGTCGCCACCAAAGTAGCGATTCTCGACCGCTACGACGTGAAGGCTCGTGCCGAAGCGCGCGTTCAGGCGGTCAAGCTTCTGTTTCAAGATGGGCGCGAAGAGCGTGCCCGTCATCACGGTCGCTGCAAGATGCGGCACAGCCCTCTGTTTTCCAGAGTGGCGCTCAAGCCTGCGCCAGAGCGCTTCAAACTCGTTATGAAAGGAGCGTACCATGCCTATGCCGTCCTCAATTTGCGGGTAATCGCCGTAGTGCTTGCGGGAGGGCAGGCTGCGCCCGGCACGTATGTAAATCTCGTCGCCGAGGAAAGCGAAGGTCGTGCCCAGCCTCGCGCGCAGTTCGCGCTGCATGCCGGTGACCTCGCGGATCGTGCGGCGACAGAAGGCGGGCGTCACAGGCGTCAGCCGCCGGTCTGTGTTGTAGCGGGTCAGGCCGAGCGGAACGATGGCGACGCTCTTGACGCGCGGGTGAAGCTCCGCCAGGTCGCTGATGGTGCGGCGCAGCACCTCGCCATCGTTGATCTCAGGACACAGCACCACCTGTGCGTGAATCTCTATCCCGGCCTCCATCATTCGCTCGAGCTTGGCGTTGATGTCGGCGCGCTTCTTCTCGACGCCCAGCAGGTAGGCGCGCACCTCCATGTCCGTCGCGTGGACGGAGACGTATTGCGGCGTCAGGCGCTGCTCGATGATGCGGCGCATCTCGTCTTCGGTGATGGAGGTGAGCGTCGTGTAGTTGCCGTAAAGAAATGAGAGCCGTATGTCTTCGTCGCGGATGAAGAGCGAGGGGCGAGCCCCTTCGGGGTTGCCTTTGCAGAAACAGAAGATGCACTCGTTGGCGCACTGGCGCGGCACGATCTGCTCGAAGCTGAGACCGAAATCTTCGCCCTCATGGCGCTCGATCTCTATTTCCCAATCTTCGCCGCTCTGTTTGCGCACCTCCAGGACAAGCTCCGTCTCACCGCCCGTCTGAAAACGGAAATCAAGATAGTCGCGCACCACGCGCCCGTTGACCTTAACGATACGGTCGCCCGCTTCCAATTCCAGTTCTGCGCCGAGGCTCGCGGCCAAGACCTCCGTGATCTCGACCCCGCGACGGCGTATCTGCGTGACGGCTGGTGTGACGGCAAACTCGTACATCTGAAGACTTAAATCCTCGGACGCGCTCTGAAAACGTGCCTTCCGGGCGCGGTGGTCAGAATTGAATCGGCATTGTGCCCGTCGGCTATCTCGGCGGGTCATGGGCGAAAACCCCAGTATAACATGGGGTGCACCCAGAGCCTTAACGTCGCCTCGCGCGCTTAGTGAAAAATCATCCTAAAAATTGCAGAATTACTACCGGTTTACGTTGACATTTCGGCCTCCAAGAGGTTATTTTGTCTGCTCTACGCTTGCCGGCGCGTGCAAGAGGTTCTGGCCGGCGGGTGTAGGCATTGAAAGGAACCGCTATGCATTCGTCCCCGGTTATTTCCCGCCGTCGGCCAGAGAGCACCATCTTTCGCACGGCAGCGGCGCAGGGTTTAAGCCGGGGGAGACGCCTCTCTTCGCACGTTCTGCCGAGAGATTTGCTAGCAATATCGACCATCTTAAAAGCGTGACATGACATCTAAGCTCGCGTGCCGTCACCAGGCGTCTAGCCGCAAAGTCAGCGCGCAGTTACGTCACTCTTAGCGGTTTCCATAAGTCCGTTATGGCAGACCCCCATATTTTTGAAGCATTACATTGCCTGAGCCTCTAGCATCGGCTCATTCTGTTTTGGCCTTACACCTGAGACAGCGTCTCGTTCCCCTAGGAGGATCAATGAAAAGAGATCACAAATACTGGCCGTACCTCATCCTGCTGGTCATTGGTGTGGTTTTCAGCGCAGGCTATCTGGCGCTGGCACAGGAACAGGAAAGCGCTGTTTCTGCGCAGCAAGAGCAGACAATCGACGCCCCCCAATCCAGCACGGGCAAGTCCGGCGTGGCGACGAAAGGGTCGTCTGTAAATTTCGGCGAACTGGCTAACCGGCAATCGCTGCTTCCGGCGGTTCCTCTCAAAGAGCCTAAGGTCATTCGTGAGCCGGGGGGGCCGGGACCGCTTCTAAAGCGTCGGGCTGCCGCCTCCGTTGACGCGACCAACGCCCCGCAAGCGTCCGACAGCTTTGCCGAGCCGAACGCGCCGCTGGTGGCTTCTCCCGCGCCGTCATCGACCTTTAAGGCGCTCGAAGATAACAACACCAGTATTCCTCCAGACACGCATGGAGCGGTCGGCCCCAATCACCTGATGGTCGTGCTCAATACTCAGATACGCATTCAGAACAGAACGGGCACCACGATCAGCACGGTCTCTTTAGACAGCTTCTGGGCGGGGATGCCCGGCCCCTGGGCGTCCGGCAGCGACCCCAGCACCTTTGATCCCAAGGTGCTCTATGATCCATACAACAATAGCTGGATGTTCACCGTCACGGCTGATGGCGACGAGCCGACCTCGGCTGTATTAATTGCTGTCTCGAAGACCAGCGACCCGACGGGACTGTGGAATCGCTATAAAGTGGATGCTGACTCGACCGGCGCGGCGTGGGCCGATTATCCGAGCCTCGGGTTCAATAAGAACTGGATCGTCGTCACGGTCAACATGTTCGGTGTCAGCCCGGCCTCTGGCTTCAAGCGCTCGCACATCTACGCCTTCAACAAGGCCAGTCTTTACGCCGGCACTGGCCCCTTCAAGGTCTTCCAGGACACGAGCGGTTTTACGCAAGCTCCGGCCATCACCTACGACAATGCGCTCAATACGATGTACCTGATCGAGGACTGGGACGGCTTTTCGAAGTTGCGCATCAGGAGTCTAGGCGGGACTGCCGCCGCGCCGACCTACAGCGCAACGCAGACCTTCGTGACCAGCCCGGCCACCTGGACTTTCGCCCCGGCAAACGGCGACGACTTCGCGCCGCAGCTCGGCTCGTCCAACAAGATTCAGAACAACGACTCGCGCATCCAGAACGTCGTCTACCGCGCCGGATCGCTGTGGTGCGTTCATACGATCTTTCTCCCCAACTCTGCGACGCCGACGCGCAGCGCCATCCAGTGGTGGCAACTGACCCCGGCGGGCGCGATCCAGCAGAGGGGACGCATTGACGATTCGACCGGCGCGAAGTTCTACGGCTTCCCGTCCATCGCCGTCAACGTCAACAAAGACGTGCTGATCGGCTATTCGCGCTTCTCTTCGCAGCAGTATGCGAGCGCCAACTACGCTTTTCGCGCCGGAACGGACGCGGTCAATACTCTGCGCACCGAAGTGGTGCTCAAATCGGGCAGCGCCCCTTACTACAAGATCTTTGGCGGCGACCGGAATCGCTGGGGCGATTACAGCAGCACGGTCGTAGACCCCGTCAACGATACAGACCTCTGGACGGTACAGGAGCACGCTGCTCCAGTGTCGGGCGGCTTCAGCCGCTGGGGAACCTGGTGGGGACGCATCAAGCCGCCTTCATCAACCCCTGCGCCTTTCATAGACCTCGGCACGGTGACTGCCGTGGACGGCAACGCCGGCGACGCCGACACCATCATTGAACCCGGCGAGAGCGGCAACAAGCTGACCATTCAACTGAAGAATTCAGGCAACGCGACGGCCACAGCCGTGAGCGGAAAACTGACGACTTCGACCGCCGGTGTGACGATCACGGCGGGCACGCAGGCTTATCCGAACATCGCCGCCGCAGGAAGCGCAACTAACGCCGCGCCTTTCACTTTCAGCGTGGCTTCCACCGTGCCCTGCGGAGCGAACATCAATTTCACGCTCACGGTGACGTATACGGGCGGCGGCAGTCCACGAGTGCTGACCTTCTCTGTTCCGACGGGTAAGACGGGCACTGCCGTCACCAGGTCTTACGCGGGCGGTCCCGTCCCGATCCCGGATAACACGACGACGGGCGTTAACATTTCGCTCTCGATCCCGGCTGGTACTTTTACAGGCAACATCTCCGACCTCAATTTCAAGATCGGCGGGACGTCTTGCACAACGGCCACGGGTGCGACCACCGTCGGAATAGATCATACCTGGGTCGGTGATTTGAGGATCACCTTGAAATCGCCGGCGGGCACGGTCGTCACCTTGATGGACCAGGCCGGCGGTGTGAATAATAGCGGCCAGAACTTCTGCAACACGCTGCTCGACGACGATGCCACAACTCGCCCGTCGATTCAGAGCATTACGCCTGCTCAGGCTCCCTACACGGGGACGTTCCAGCCGGCCAGCCCGCTGTCGGCTTTCGACGGGCAGAATCCGAACGGCACTTGGATTCTGAACGTCTCGGACAGAGGCGCTATTGACACCGGCAACGTGCGTGCGTTCTCGCTGATCATCACGGCCAAGGCGTGCTCGACGACGGCGTTGGCTACGCCCGTCGAGATCGACAGCACCCGTGCGCTTGCTGCCAGTCTCTCCACAGATGGTGATGTTGGTGGAATCACGAGCAGATCAGGGGTGGGCGTCAGTCAGGCACTCCAAGCCATCAGCAGCGAGAGCCAAATGAATGCCCTGGCTGATCTGGCCGCAGGCTGGCGGGGTGACCCGACAACAGAGCCGTATCTGGCGGCGCTGCTTGCGACGATCGAAGCGACGCCCAGCCAGATCGAAGATGAGCCTTTGCGTTCGGCTTTTAAGCCGACGCGGTACAGCTACCTGATGCGGCTTCTGACGGGATCGTAAAATCCCGTTCGTAGTGAGCACAGTTAAAAGAGATACGGAGCACGCCTTTGCCCTCGATCACTTTCGCGAGCGCAAAGGCGTGTCCCGCGCCTGTTTCCCTCACGCGCCGCACAGACCATCCGTTCCTGTTCGGGAGAAATATTCTCAGCTAGAGCTGATAGCGGAAGGCTCCTCTTTGCCTCTGCTTTCAAGACGGTCATTCCGTTTTGCCACGGTGAAGCTTTATGACCTGGCATAATGACCGGCCAGTCTTTCACATTGACAGGTCAATGACGATCTGGCACAGAGGATTTTGACCTCTCGACGCACCGCAAAGCTACTGAATTCTCGGTCTGAGCGGCTCTCCCTGGCACGATCAAAGCCTTATGCATGATCTAGTTGCAGCCCTGGTATGAGCGGCCAGTGAGCGGGCTTCGCAGGCTCCTGAAGACCGTTTGAAAGGGGAGTCGGACAAGTGGGGCACGCGGCTTGCCAATCCCACGGGTGGCCTTCATCCGTTGGAAGGCCGCTGGAACGAGCGAGGTCAGATTATTCGATGATGCGCACACCCGATAAAACCCCTTCTTCTTCCGCTACTTATATGCCCGCGACCGACCCCATCTTTGAGAAGCGCACCCCGCGCGGTACGATCTTGCTCGTCGAGGACGACCGTTCCATACGCCGCTACCTGGAAGTCATCTTGCAGCGCGCCGGATACACAGTGATCGCCGCCGCAGATGGATTGGAAGCGATGAAAGCGGCGCTCGCTTCACCCATTGATGCCGTCGTCACCGACGCCATCATGCCGCACTTAAACGGCTATGAGCTGTGCCGGTTTCTCCGACGCCATCCAAAGTTCTCCCGTCTGCCCGTCGTCTTGCTGAGCGGGTTGGATCGCGCAGACTCTTCGCATAGCGAAGAAGACCGCGCCGATGTCTATCTCGCCAAGCCGGTGCGTCCAGAAGAACTGACGGGCTGCCTGGCGAGACTGATGCTCACAGCAGCATGAAAAGAAGTAGACAGTAGTCAGTAGACAGTAGCCAGTAGAAAAGAAAGAGGGCAACGAGTCATAATCAACTCGCTGCCCTCTTTCAGTTTTCCTTCTACTGACTACTGACTACTGTCTCCTGTCTACTGCCTTACGCCGTCTTCGCTCCGACCGTTGTACTGCCGAGCATCGCATCTAAGGACGTATATTCAAGCCCCTGGTCGCGCGCGACCGCTTCGTAGGTAACGTGTCCGGCGTAGGTGTTGACTCCTGCCTTAAGGCCGGGGTCACTTGTAATGGCCTCCATGAAACCCTTGTTGGCTAGTTTCAAGGCGTAAGGCAGCGTCGCATTGGTTAAGGCGAAGGTGGAGGTGCGCGGCACTGCGCCGGGCATGTTGGCGACGCAGTAGTGTAGCACGCCCTCTACGTAGTAGGTCGGGTTCGAGTGGGTCGTCGGGTGCGTCGTCTCGATGCAGCCGCCCTGATCCACCGCGACATCGACGATGACCGCGCCGTTCGGCACATCTTTGAGCATGTTGCGCGTGACGAGGCGTGGAGCCGCCGCGCCCGGAACGAGTACCGCGCCGATAATCAGGTCGGCCTGCGAGATCGCGTCGTGTATCATGTAAGCAGAGGAGGCGAGCGTCGAGATTTTAGAGAGAAAGATGTCGTCCAGCTCGCGCAGGCGATCAAGGTTATTGTCGATGATCGTCACGTGTGCGCCCATGCCGACGGCGATCTTGGCGGCATTCGTGCCGACCACCCCGCCACCGATAATGACGACCTGCGCCGCCGGAACACCCGGCACGCCGCCCAGAAGGATGCCGCGACCTCCGCTCATCTTCTCAAGGTAGTGCGCGCCGACCTGAACCGCCATGCGCCCGGCCACTTCAGACATCGGCGTCAGAAGCGGCAGCGTGCCGCGTTTGTCAGTAATCGTTTCGTAAGCTATCCCTGTGACTTTGCGTTCCAGCAGTTCTCTGGTCAGTTCTTTGTCAGGCGCAAGATGCAGGTAAGTGAAGAGCAACTGGCCTTCGCGCATGCGCGGGTATTCCGGCGCAATCGGCTCTTTCACTTTGACGATCATCTCGCCCTGCGCCCAAACCTCGTCCGCAGAACCGAGCAGGGTTGCGCCCGCACGCTCGTAAAGATCATCCGCGAAGCCTGAACCTTCGCCCGCGCTGCGCTCGACCACAACCCTGTGACCCGCGTCCGTCAGCGCACGAACGCCGGCGGGCGTCAGCCCTACACGATACTCGTTATCCTTGATCTCTTTCGGCAGTCCGACAATCATCGCTTCGCTCCAGATGTTAGATGTTAGATGCTAGATGTTAGAACTTAATGAACGGAGAAGGCCATTAAGCAAGCGCCCGACCTCATCAATCTTTTCATGTATAGCAGCATGTTGCTGCTTATCAATGTATCCAAGACGCAAAGCTAGTTCCATGTGTGTGTCTACTTCCAGCAGCGATCCTCTTGCATGTGCTAAAAACTGCTGAAACTCTTTCACCAGCCTCCGGCCTTGGCCTTCTGCTATGTTCGCCGGGATTGATACTGATGCTCGCCGTAATTGACTGGTCAGGCCATAAGTTTCATCTTTCGGGAAACTTTTGCTGGCGTGATAAACTGCGACCGTTAGTTCCATCGCCCTCTGCCAAACAATCAGATCGCGATGGCTTTTTATTGTTCCGCTCGATTCCATCTGCTTTTTACTAACATCTAGCATCCAGCATCTGACATCTGCTTGTCTTACTGCGGCTCAATCTCATCAATCTGCGCGCGTTGGAGCTTGCCGCTGTAATCGACGTAGACGGACTTCCATTCGGTGAAAATATCCAGCACCTGCGTGCCCGCTTCGCGGTGGCCGTTGCCCGTCGCTTTCGTGCCGCCGAAGGGCAGATGGACTTCCGCGCCGATGGTCGAAGAGTTGACGTAGAAGATGCCCGTATACATCTCGTTCATGGCATGGAAGGCGCGATTGACATCTTGCGTGTAGATGGCTGCGGACAATCCGTAACGGACACCGTTGGCGATGTCTATGGCGCTAGAGAGCGAATCGGTCGGGATGACAGTCGTGACGGGGCCGAAAATCTCCTCCTGCGCGATGCGCATGTCGGGTGCGACATCTGTGAAGATGGTCGGCTCTATGAAATAACCGTGAGCGTATTCGCCCTTCTCTAATCGACGCCCGCCGCTTGCCAGCCGTGCTCCGTCTTCGCGCTGGCCGATCTCTATGTAGCCCATGATCTTGTGCACGGCATCTGCGTTGATGACCGGCCCCATGTCCGTCTTCGGGTCTGCGCCATCTCCGATGCGCAAACCTTCGGCGCGCTCAATGAGCTTCTTCGTAAACTGCTTGTAGACCTTCTTGTGCACGACGAGGCGCGAGGAGGCCGTGCAGCGTTGACCAGAGGTTCCGAACGCGCCCCAGACAGCGCCTTCGACCGCGAGGTCAAGGTCTGCGTCATCCAGGATGATGATGACGTTCTTGCCGCCCATCTCCAGCGAGCAAATGGCGTTACGCTCGGCGCAGGAAGAGGCGACGATGCGTCCCGTCTCGGTCGAGCCCGTAAAGGAGATGAGGCGAAGCTGTGGATTATTTGTGATGGCCGCGCCAGCCGTCTCACCAAATCCCGTGACGAGGTTGACGACGCCCGCCGGGACGCCAGCCTCTTCGCACGCCTTGACGAGATTGACGGTCGAGAGCGGCGTGTCTTCTGCGGGCTTGATCACGACCGTGTTGCCGCACACCAGCGCCGGGATGAGCTTCCAGGAGGGAATCGCCATCGGGAAATTCCAGGGCGTGATGAGTCCACAGAGGCCGACGGGCTGGCGCACGCACATGGCAAACTTGTCTGGCATCTCTGCGGGCGTGGTGAACCCGTGAAGACGACGACCCTCGCCAGCCGTGTAGAAGGTGCAGTCGATGGCTTCCTGCACATCGCCGCCCGTCTCCTTCAAGACCTTGCCCATCTCGCGCGTCATCGCTAGCGCGAACTTCTCTTTGTTGCGGATCAAACGCTCGCCGAGGCGAAAAAGAATCTCTGCGCGGCGCGGGGCGGGCATGCGCCGCCAGCGATTGAACGCGTCGGCGGCGGCCTCGACCGCCTGATCCACGTCCTCTTTCGTCGAGACGGGGAAACGCCCCACCACATCGCGCGTGTCCGCCGGATTGATGTTCTCAAACGTCTCGCCCGAATGAGAAGTCACCCACTCGCCGCCGATGTAGTTGTGATAGGTCTTGACGGCAGCACGCGTCGCACCCTTCCGACCGTTCCTGCCATTCTTACTAAGAGCTTTTTTTGCTTGTGCCATGAATAGTCTGAGAGTCTGAGAGTCCGCGAGCCAGTCTTTCTTTTGACTCCAGACTCCGGACTGCTTACTGGTAAGTGAACTGGACGATACGCTGGACGATACGCTCGAACTCCTTGTTGTAGCTGGCGACGTTTAAGACGATGGCGTCGCCCGGCTTGAGCCCGCTGATGACGCGCTGGAAATCGGCGAGCGTGGCGACGGGCATGCGATTGATCCTCAGTATGACCTCGCCTTCTTTGACCGGATAGGGACGCGCGTCCGCGGCGATGCCGTTCGGGTCAACGTCCTTGACGAGCAGGCCGCGCACGCCCTTCAGGTTTCGCTCCTCGGCAATCTGCGGCGTCATCTCCGCGAGCGTGATGCCGAGCTTGAGATTACTGGTGCTTGGCGCACCATCCTTCTCCTTGGGCGCAGGAGGCGAGTATGGGTCTGACGGTGCGAGCGAGCCCGGTCGCTCGCCGACGGTGACGTTGACCGTGCGACGTTCCAGCTTGCCGTTTGTATCGCGCAGGAAGGTGACGGGCACGGTCTGCCCGACCTGCGTCGAGGCCACCTTGTTAATCAGGTCCTGAGCGTTCGCGACCGGCTGATTATTGAATTCGATGATGATGTCGAGCGGCTGGATACCGGCCTTGCCCGCCGGGCCTTGCGGCTCGCGCACGTCCGTGACGATTACCCCCTTGGCTTCGGGCAGATTGTAGACGCGTGCGAATTCGGCCTTCACCGAATCAAGATTGATGCCGAGGTAGCCGCGCCGCACACGGCCTGCCGAAGTGATCTGCCCGTAGACGAAGCGGGCTTCGTTCGACGGCAGGGCGAAGCCGATGCCGTTGTAGTCTCCGGTCGAGGTGGCGATCTGCGAGTTGATGCCGATGACCTCGCCGCGCATGTTGACGAGCGGCCCGCCGCTGTTGCCGCGATTGATCGCCGCATCCGTCTGAAGAAACTGCTGGAAGCTGGAGAAGTAAGGCGTCTGCCGCTCCTTGGTCGAGATGATGCCAGCCGTCACCGTCTGATCCAGACCGAAGGGCGAGCCGATGGCAAGCACCCAGTCGCCCACCTGTGCGCCGTCCGAGTCGCCCAGCTTAACGGTGGGAAGATCGCGCCCGGCATCAACCTTGACGACCGCCACGTCCGTCTCTTCATCGACGCCGACGATGCGGCCTAGAAACTCTTCGCCCGATTGCAGGCGGATGACGATGCGCGTCGCACCCTGTACGACGTGCTGGTTGGTCAGGATGTAGCCTTTGGGATCGACGATGAAACCGCTGCCCACGCCCTTCGACGGGCGGCGCGCCTGCTTACGGAACAGGTCCAGCAGCGGGTTGGATGAGTCTTCGTCCTTGTCGTCGCCGTCGCGGTCTGCCACTTCAGGCGTCGCCGTCTTCGTGTCGATGTTGACGACCGCCGGTTCGACGCGCTTAGCGATCTCGGCGAAGGAAGCCGACAAAGCTTCAGGCGCGCGCGCAATCTGCGATTCGTTCTGCGCCACGGCGTTGCGTCCCGCCAGAAGCGCCCCGATGCCCATCCCGGCGACGACACATGTGACAGCCAGGGCGACGATCCAGACGCGAAGCTTGCGCAACATCAAGCGCTCCGCGCCCGTCATTTGATCCTTAGGAAGAAGCTCTAACATAACACACCACCTTCGATAAAAACCTGAAGACGTACGGCACTTTTACAAATGCCGCCTAACCGCCGTGCCAAGGGAGCCAAAGCACCAGAGAGAAGAACTCAAGTATAACGAAACAAGCGACGAGCCGCAAAGGAAGTAGCCGGTAAGTAGTGTCCTAGTTTCAGCTTTTCTCTGTGTAATCTCCGTGTTCTCTGTGTCTGCGGTGGTGAGTCTCTTCAAACAAGATTCACCACAGAGACACAGAGAACGCAGAGGATGCACAGAGCATTAATCAAAGTAGGACACTACCAGCCGGTAGCCAGTATTTTGTTTGGCAATCTGGTCGCAGCTTCATTTGGCCTCAACCAAGCTTCACTTGCTCCAATTCAAGCTTCACTTACTCCAATCCAAGTTTCACTTACTCTGATCTAAGCTTGGCTTGCTCTGATCCAAGCTTGACTTACTCAATCCAAACTTGGCTTGCGCTGATCTAATCCAAGATTGCGCTGATCTGAGATTGGATTGCTCCTGAATTAGTCAAGATAACTACTGTATTATCGCAATTTGCCATTGCGTGCGACCACTTCTTCATGGTCTGAGCAGGACTTTCAGGACGCCCCTTTCGGTCGCGCGGTGCATAGCGCGTGTGCCGTCGGAGAGGGCGTATTCTTCGCTGATAAGACTCGCCACATCGACCGCGCCGTTCTTAAGGATGTCGAGCGCAGGCGCAAAGCGACCGCAGCGCGAGCCGACGACGCTGATCTCATCGACGACGATGCGCGCCGCGTCCCACTGGGCTGCGCCATGAAAAGTGGACTTCAGGACGAGCACGCCGCGCGGGCGTAAGATGCCGAGCGCAAGCTGAAAGCCTCCGCTTGCCCCGGATGCTTCGACGACCACGTCCATCGAGCGCGCACGCAGCCCGCGCGCCTCTTCAACCGTCACGGTCTCAACTCCGCGCCGCGCCGCGATCTCCATCTTGCCCGGATGCTTGCCGATGAGCAGCACATGCGCGCCTGCGAGCGCCAGCACCTGCGCACACAGCAGTCCCAGTTTGCCATCGCCGATGACGGCGACGCGTGCTCCTGCGGTCACGGCCACGCGCTCCATGATGCCATGCGCGGCGGCTAACGGCTCGCAGAAGACTGCGCGTTCATCCGGCACTTCATCGGGAACGGGCAGTAGATTGACCACGGGCAGGCGTAAAAACTCCGCATGCGCGCCGTCGCGCCCGACGATACCGAGCACCGTTCTCGCAGGGCAGTGGCGCGGATCACCTGAGGCGCACAGCTCGCAATGCCCACACCCTGCATTAATCTCTCCGACCACGCGCTGCCCTGTGAGGTGCGGGGCATCAGGGGCGCTTTCAACAAGACCGACAAACTCATGTCCGAGCGTACCCTGGAAACCGGCATACCCGCGCACAATCTCCACATCCGTATTACAAATTCCAGAGAGCGTCACGCGCACCAAAGCCTCGCCCGCGCCCAAAGGCTTCGGAACTGTTGCGACCGCGAGGCGGCCCGCTTCGTAACGTAAGGCAAGCATAAAAACAGTAGTCAGTAGTCAGTAGACAGTAGTCAGTAGAAAAGCTTTCGCTAGCGAACGCGTCAGGGTATCAGCGACAACGCCCTTAGCGCGGAGCGCCTACTGGCTACTGGCTACTGACTACTGTCTACTTCTTCAAAAACTTTTCATCCGCGCGTAGGCGTTTTCAGGTGTCAGCTCAATGGTCTGCCTGCGACCGGCGACGTTGACCGGGAGTCGCCATTCGACGTTGAGCGTACCCGCGAGCGTGGCGTGCACCCACCACTTGCCGGGCGGAACCTGCACGGTAGCACGTCCCGCCTTATCGAGCCGCGCCTTGATGGGAACGCGCCCGTTCATACGCTGCTTCAGAAAATCGTCGAAACGCATTCCGGCGCGCAACTCCGACTGGTACTCGCGTCGCACCGCCGCGACATCAACGGGGTAAAGCTCAACCGGAATATCAAGCGGCGCGTCCCTTTCATCTGGCGACGCCTCCAGCGAGACGAGCAGCGTGGTTTCGCCGATTGAGCCCGCACCGTTCGTCGCCGGATCGTCGCCCGGCAGCCTACGGTAGATGCTCCAGACCGCTGCGCCGAGCGCCAGGATGAGCGCGACGCGCAAGCCGACGGCGACCATATTGTAAGCGGGGCTTTGCTTATTCACTTGATGGATGGAGACTGCATCGGAGGCCGGGACGGCGTACGACTCCTGCCGCCCCGACCGTACCTTTTTGTCTCAATCTACGATCCCTTGTTCACGCAGGGCGCTTTCGAGCTCTTGATTGCTTGGAGTGGAGAGCACCTGTTCGCCGATCTTCAACGTCGGCTTGCGTTCCTTCCCCTCGTTGTGTTGCTTGACCCAACGCGATGCCTGTTCGTCCTGTTCGACGTCTACGTAATCGTAGGCGACACCCAAACTGTCCAGATGTTGAAGCGTACGCTTCGTATCGCCGCACCAGTCCGCGCCATAAACCGTGACCTTGTCCATGTTCCCCCTTGACCTTTCATCCCTGAATCCTCCTTGCATAATAGCGAAGGCGCGAGAGATAAGGCAAAAGGGGAAAAGAAGTAGACAGTAGACAGTAGTCAGTAGCCAGTAGAAAAAAAAGCGGTTGATGTGTTTCAATGCTGAGCCGTTAAATCATATTCGACAACAAGGCATAGCACTGCGGTTCTTCTACTGGCTACTGACTACTGTCTACTGTCTACTTCTTTTCCCCTTTTTACTTTTACCTTTTGCCTTTAGAATGAGGGCGCTGGTTTAATAAGCTCAACCTGTCGGGATTGGTGAGATCATTTCATAGTCGAGGCCATACTGTTGGGCAACATTGTGACAGACAAGTTCCGCGACGAGTGCGGGGTGTTCGGAATATACGGTCATGCGGAGGCTGCGCGCATGACGTACCTGGGTCTCTATGCGTTGCAGCATCGCGGTCAGGAGTCGTGCGGCATCGTCGCATCTGACGGCGCGGAGCTACGCTCTGAGCGGGCGATGGGTCACGTCTCGGACGCTTTCGACCAGGCTACGCTCGACCGTCTGCCGGGCGCGAGCGCCATCGGGCATGTGCGCTATTCGACCGCCGGTGAGGTCTCTATACGCGAGGCTCAGCCCTTCCTCGTCGCCTGCCAGCACGGGCAGGTGGCCGTCTGTCATAACGGCAACCTGCCGTTCGCCACCGAAGAACGAAAAAGGCTGGAGCGAGAGGGCGCGATCTTTTCCTCGACCTCGGACACGGAGGTTGTCCTACATGGCATCGCGCGCTCGCATGCGCCGGATGTCAGGGAAGCGATTCCAGAGGTGCTGCGCGAAACCGAAGGCGCTTTCTCGATGCTCTTCCTGACGCCCGATGGCTTGATCGCGATTCGCGACCCGCGCGGCTTTCGCCCGCTCGCTTTGGGTCGCCTTAAAGACGCATGGGTCGTGGCGAGCGAGACGTGCGCTTTTGATCTGATCGACGCGCGCTACGAGCGCGACGTGGAGCCGGGCGAGATGATCGTCATCGACCGCGAGGGGCTGCACAGCTCGCACCCGCTGCCTGAGCGACAGCATGCGATGTGCATCTTCGAGCACGTCTACTTCTCCCGGCCTGATTCGATCATCTACGGTCGCTCGGTCAACGAGTCGCGTCACAAGATGGGCAAACGGCTCGCCATAGAGCATCCGGCGGACGCGGACATCGTCGTGCCCGTGCCCGATTCGGGTGTCGCCGCCGCGATTGGCTACGCATCGCAGAGCGGGCTCCGTTACCGTCACGGGCTGGTGCGCAACCACTATGTCGGGCGTACCTTCATCGAGCCCAAACAGTCCATACGCAGTTTCGGCGTGCGCATCAAGCTCAATCCAGTGCGCCATCTGATCGAAGGGCGGAGCATCGCTCTGATAGACGATTCCATCGTGCGCGGCACGACCTCCAAGAAGATCGTGCGTATGCTACGCGAAGCAGGCGCGCGCGAGATTCACATGCGCATCAGTTGCCCGCCGACCATAAGCCCTTGCTTCTACGGGGTGGACACGCCGAACAAATCGGATTTGATCGCCGCGCAGATGTCCGTGGACGACATTCGCCGCTTCATCGAAGCGGACTCGCTCGGCTATCTTTCGCTCGAAGGCATGCTCGAAGCGACGGGCATCCATGCCGATTCCTCCTGCGTCGCCTGCTGGACGGAGCGCTACCCGACACGCATCACGCGCGAGGCCGAAACGCAGTGGGCGCGTGAGCGCGAGCCCGTCCCGTCGGGGGATGATTAAATAGGTAAAGAGAAGGATGTTGAAGCTGCGTCTCATTACGTTTGCGCTCGCTCTTAATCTGCTCGTTGCGCTCTCTGTCCCGGCACAGACCGTTAATCTTGAAGACCTTTACGTGAAAGGCAACAAGGTCTCTTATAACGGCTACGAGGTGACGCGTTCTTTCAACGAGAGCACGCAGCTCTCCTGGGCTTCGATCAGCAAGGGCGGGCGTCTGCTCGTGAGCTTTAAAGATGGCGGCGGGCCGTCGCTTGACTTCACAAACATCGCGCTCTTTTCTCTGCTCGGCGGCGAGGGTAAGCAGCTCATCATCAACCAGCATTCGGGCGGCGCGCACTGCTGCAACTCGGTCTGGATTTACGATCTCGCCGCGCCGCGACTCAGAAAGCTCTACGACAACCTCACGTATGACGTGGACTTTAGTCCGCTCCTTATTGATATTGACCATGACGGAGTCTACGAGTTCACGCAAAGCGTGATGGCGTTCGACTACTTTGATCGCCTGTCGCACGCCAGCTCGCCCTTTGCACAGGTCGCGTTCAAGTATGACAAAAGCGCCGGGAGATACTTGCCCGCGAGCCGGACGCATGCCGATTACCTGCTCAGAGACATCGGGAAGTACATTGATGAAGTCAACAAGGCGAATCGCGAGCTTGCTTCGACGCGGCACGAAGATGACGTAGGGGATTATCTGGGCACGGTCTTGCAGGTCGTGCTTCAATACATCTACGCCGGGCGCGAGCAGGAGGGCTGGGACTTTTATGAAAGAGAGTACAGGCTTGACGATAAGGCGCAGATGAGGACGAAGGTCAAAGGTGTACTGAGAAAATCCGTCGTCTACAACTCTATTTACGGGAGAACGAATCGTCGTGGCTCAAGTTAGACGCGGGTGCGCGCCCGCTTTCTTCTTAATTCTCATCCTCTTTCTTTCCGCCGCCGGATTCTTCGGCTGGCGCTGGTATAAGAGCTATCTGCCGCCCTCTGCTTCGGGCGGCGAGCTTTCCGTCCACGTGCTCGACGTAGGCCCTATGGACGGCGACTCGATCCTCATCGTCGGGCCTGAAGACTCTGAGACCAAGAAACGCAAGGCGGCGCTCATCGACGCGGGCGACACGGGCAAGGGCAAGGCTGTGCTCGATGCCTTGAAGCGTTACGGGGTGGAGAAGATCGATTACTTCATCGCCACACACGCGCACCCGGATCACCTTGGCGGCGCGGATGAAGTCCTGAAGGCGACGAGCGTCACCACGGTCATAGATAGCGGAGTGCCGCCGCCGACAGCCGTGTCGGAAGATGAAGCGACGACCGCCAAAGGTAAAAAAGCACCGGCGCGCAAACTTCCAGGCGGGAAAGAACTGCCGACGGTCAAGTCATACCAGGAGTTTCTTGAGACCGTGAAGCAGAACGGGGCGCAGTATGTGAAGGCCGAGCCCGGCAAGACCTACGACCTGGGCGGCGGCGCTCTTTTAACCATCCTCGCTCCCATCGAGCCTCTCTTCACGCGCGAGCAGTTGAAAGGCGGCGGCAACGAGCCGAACGCCAACTCGGTCGTCGCACGCTTAGACTATGGCAACTTCTCCATGCTCCTGACCGGCGACGCAGAGGCTGTCACGGAAGATCGCATGATCAACAAAGACGTGAACCTCGGGGCGAAGGTGCTGAAGGTCGCGCATCACGGGTCGAAGTACGCGACCAGTGAGAACTTCATCAAGAGGATCAAGCCCGAAGTCGCGATCATCTCCAACGGGGAATGGAATCGCTACGGGCATCCGGCGCAGGTCGTGCTGGATCGCTTGAAAGCCGCAGGCATTAAAGTCTATCGCACGGACTTGCAGGGCGAGATCACGATCACGACCAAGGGCAAGGGCTACGAGATCAAGACCGGGAAAGAGGCGGCGAGCGATCTGTTGACGGGGCGCGAGGCGCAGAAGGACGACTCCGCGAGTCGCGGCTTCATAGCCTACGGCGACTTCGGCCCGCCGCCCAAACCGCCGAAAGAGAAGACCACGACCAAAGGTAAGAAGTAGAAACCCAGATGAAGCCATCAATCGGTTATCGCGACGCGGGCGTGGACATAGACGCGGCGAACGTCGCGACCAGCAAGATCAGGGAACTGGCGCGCACGACCTTCAACGCGCGAACGCTCTCAGAGATCGGAAGCTTCGGCGGAATGTTCGATGCCGCGTTTCCCGCTCTACGGCATCCCGTGCTCGTCGCCTCTGCTGACGGAGTGGGCACGAAACTGAAGATCGCTTTCATGACCGGCACACACAACACGGTCGGGCGCGACCTGGTCAACCACTGCGTCAACGACATCCTGGTGCAGGGCGCGCGCCCGCTCTTCTTTCTAGACTATATTGCGACGGGCGTGCTCGCGCCCGCCACCGTGGCGAGCATCGTTGAGGGCATCACCACGGGATGCCGCGAGAACGGTTGTGTGCTGCTGGGCGGCGAGACGGCAGAGATGCCCGGCTTTTATGCGGAAGGCGAATACGACGTGGCAGGCTTCATCGTCGGCATCGTGGATCGCGACCAGGTGATCGACGGACGGCGCATTGAGCCGGATGACGTGTTGCTCGCGCTGCCGTCCTATGGGCTTCACACGAACGGCTATTCGCTGGCGCGCAAGCTCTTTTTCGAAGTGGCCGGTTATGAGGTCTCGACGCGACTGCCGTCGCTTGAGACGACCGTGGGCGAGGCGTTGCTTGCTCCACATGCCAGCTATCTTCAGGCGGTCGAAGGGCTGCTCGATTCCGGGGTGATTAAAGGGCTGGCGCACATCACAGGCGGCGGCCTCCTGGAGAATATCCCGCGCATCCTGCCTGAAGGCACGGGCGTCACAATCGCGCGCGACACTTGGCCTGTGCTGCCCGTTTTCACGATCATGCAGGAGATCGGGCAGGTGCCCGATCAAGAGATGTATCGCACCTTCAACATGGGCGTCGGCCTCGTCATCATCTGCGGCGGGCAGGATGCCGAAAGCGTCCAAGCCCATTTCAGCCGCCGCGATCAGGCGTGCTACCGAATAGGGCGCGTCACAGAGGGGAATCGCGAAGTCATCATCGGATAAACAAGTCTCGAGTCTGAAGTCTGGAGTCAAGAGTCAGAAAACGACGGCTTTTGACTCCAGACTCCAGACCCCGGACCCCAGACTTATGTCTTATCGTATTGGCATTCTGATTTCCGGGCGCGGCTCGAACATGTCGGCGCTGGCTGATGCCGTGCAGGACGGTGTTATTGCCGATGCCGAGATTGCCGTCGTGATCAGCGACCAGGCGGGGGCAGCGGGTCTTGTGCGTGCAGAGGAGCGGGGCTTGAAGACGCTCTTGATCGAGCGGCGCGGGCGCACGCGCGTTGAGCATGACCGTGAAACAATCGCGGCCTTACGTGCACATGAAGTTGACCTCGTGTGTCTCGCCGGTTACATGCGCCTGCTCTCACCGGAGTTCATAGAAGCTTATCGCGGGCGCATCCTTAACATTCATCCGAGCCTGCTTCCGGCCTTCCCCGGCCTCGAAGCGCACCGGCAAGCCCTGGAGCACGGCGTCAAATGGAGCGGCTGTACCGTTCACTTTGTAGATGAGGGACTGGACGCCGGGCCGATCATCGCCCAGGTGGCCGTGCCCGTTCACGACGACGACACGGAAGAGACGCTCTCTGCGCGCATCCTCGTCGAAGAGCATCGTCTCTATGCGGAAGCCGTCGCGCGTATCGTGCGAGGAGATTACGAAATCGTCGGGCGACGCGTCATCGGCAGGCGCGAAAACGCAGGTCAGGGCAAAGGCGAAAGAGTGAGCGTTTAAGTATTACTATCTGAAATTTCAAATCCAAAATCTTAAATCATAAATTCTGATAGCTTATGACCATTGACGAACAATTAGCTTACCTGCGTAAGGGCACGGTCGAGATCATCCGCGAAGATGAGCTGCGCGCGAAGCTCGAAAAATCTGCGCACACCGGCGTGCCTTTGCGCGTCAAGCTCGGCGCTGATCCGACTGCGCCCGACATACACCTGGGGCACACCGTCGTCATACGTAAGCTGCGCGCGTTTCAGGAGCTGGGTCACACCGTGATCTTCCTGATCGGAGATTTTACGGGGCTGATCGGCGACCCTTCGGGCAAGAGCGCCACGCGACCGCAGTTGACACGCGAAGAGATTGCGGCCAACGCCGAGACCTACAAGGCACAAATCTTCAAGTTGCTCGATCCTGAAAAGACCGAAATTCGCTTCAATTCCGAGTGGATGGACAAGCTCGGTTCAGCCGGATTCATACGTCTCGCGTCGCATGTCACCGTCAAACAAATTTTAGAGCGTGACGATTTCGCCAAACGCCTCAACGAAGAGCGACCCATTGCCCTACACGAACTGCTCTACCCGCTCACACAGGCTTATGACTCAGTCGCGCTTCGTGCCGACGTTGAGCTGGGCGGCACAGATCAAAAATTCAACCTGCTGATGGGCAGAAACATGCAGCGCGAGTACGGGCAGGAAGCGCAGATCGCCATCGTCATGCCGCTCCTGGAAGGCACGGACGGCGTCCAGAAGATGTCCAAGTCTCTAGGCAACTATATCGGCATCAACGAAGCGCCGCAGGAGATGTTCGGCAAGGTGATGTCCATCTCTGACGAATTGATGTGGCGCTACTATGAACTTTTGACGGACTGGCGCACAGAAGAGATTAAAGCGATGCAGGCAGCAGCAGAAAGCGGCGAGCGCAACCCTATGGATTTTAAGGTTGATCTGGCAAAACTTATCGTCACCGATTTTTATTCTGCTCAAGAAGCAAACAAAGCGGCAGATAACTTTGGAAAAAAACCAGATGAGATAGAGATGCGAGAAGTAGAAGCGGGAGTGTGGCCTCTCCCAAGCCTCCTTTTCACAGTCGGACTCGCGGCGTCAATGAACGAAGCAAGGAGGTTAATCAAACAAGGTGGAGTGCGTATAGGCGATGTGAGCCAAACAGACACAGGCGTCGTTGTGTTAATCAAGAGGGATGAAGAGAGCCTTTTTCAAGTCGGCAAACGCCGCTTCCTGCGCGTGCGAGGGACATAAAATTGGGCGGTTGATAAAAAGCGGCATGACGGGTTAAAGAGAACTTTAATGCGCGTCATATTTCTTTTCATTCCGCATTCTGCATTCCGCAATCCGCATTTGCTTTGACAATGTCTGCCGAAACAGCATTCGCGACTGAAGAGACGCTGGTGATTGAAACGCCGGAGCGCGTGCCGCTGCATTTCGCGCTGGCTTCAATCGGCAATCGCTTTCTCGCCTGCGCCGTCGATCATACGTTGCAGATCGTAACCCTGACAGTGATTATCATCGCCTTCAGCATCATCGGCGATTTTTCCAGCCTGGGCGATCAAGTGGCGGAAGCCCCGAAGTGGATCAAAGCCGCGCTCATCATCTTCATATTCCTCATCCTCTCGGGTTACTTTGTCTTCTTCGAATGGCTGTGGAACGGGCAGACGCCCGGCAAGCGCTGGCTGAAACTGCGCGTCCTACGCGAGGATGGCCGCCCTATCACTTTCTGGGAGGCGACCGTGAGAAATCTCCTGCGCAATTTCGACATGATGCCCGCGCCCTTTTACTCCATCGGGCTCGTCTCGGTCTTCATCACCGAGCGAGATCAACGCGTCGGCGATATGGTCGCCGGGACGGTCGTCGTGCGTGAGCGCGAGGCCGAAGCGCCTACCTTCGATCAAGTCTTCGCCGCGCCCGTCAGCGACTCTGCGCTGCGCCGCTCATTCAAACCAGCCCAGTTCACAGCAGACTTGAGCGTCCTGACCGAAGCCGAGATAGAGGTCGTCGAAACCTTCCTCAGACGGCGCTGGGACCTGCGCGATGCGACGCGCGAGTGGATGGCCTGGCGCGTGGCGATGCCGGTTATGTACAAGCTGCGTCCGGCCTATGATCTGGCGACCTTCACCTATGAAGGATTCCTCGAAGAACTGCTCCATCGTTACCGCGCGCAGCACCGGTTCACGGATTAGCCGAACGTGCAACTGCCCGTTGATTAAAGCATCTAAATAGCAGGCGTGAGAAAAGATTTAAACGCAAAGGGCGCAAAGATGAAGACGCCGGAGGCGCGCAGAGTTTCTAATCCTTTGCGTCTTCACCTTTGCGCCCTTTGCGTTTAATCGCCCCTTGGCAGAAGTGCTCTCAGGCGGTTTTTGTTCAAATTGACGCGCCGTCCAGAGGTCTGTTACTCTCTGCTGTTTCGGACACCGTGCGGAATTTCCACTATAGAAAGGCTGAGTAAAAAGAATGTCTCGTGACGTGTTTATTTTGGGCGGCAAGCGCACGCCGATGGGCGAATATGTCGGCGCGCTGAAGGATATTTCGGCTATTGATCTGGGCGCGATTGCCGCGCGCGGCGCGCTCGATGCGACCGGGGTATCTCCCGAAGAGATAGACCATACGATCATCGGCAACGCGCTGCAAACTTCCGGCGATGCGATCTACGGCGCGCGCCACGTCGCGCTCAAAGCGGGCATCCCCTTTGATCGTCCGGCGCTCACCGTCAATCGCCTGTGCGGCAGCGGCATCCAGTCGATTATCAGTGGCGCACAGATGATCCAGCTTGGCGAGGCGCAGACGGCGCTCGTCGGCGGCATGGAGTCCATGTCGCAAGCGCCGCACGTCATCTACGGCGCACGCTCAGGCTTCGCGCTCGGGCAGGGCAAACTGGAAGACAGCCTGATGGTCGCGCTTCTGGATACCTACTGCAACACGCCTATGGCCGGAACTGCTGAGAACCTTGCGCGCCGTCATGAAATCTCGCGTGAGGAGCAGGACAAGTACGCGCTGCGCTCACAGCAAGAGGCCAGGCGCGCCAAAGATGCTGGCATCTTTGCCGAAGAGATCACGCCCGTCGAAATCAAGACCCGCAAGGGGACGACCCTCTTTGACGCAGACGATCACATGCGACCCGATACGACGCTCGAAGGCTTAGCCAAGCTTCGTCCGGCTTTCAGCAAGGACGGCTTCGTCACGGCTGGTAATGCCTCTGGTATCGTTGACGGCGCGGCGGCTCTCGTCATCGCGGGCGAGGATTACGTTAAAGCGAAAGATGCCAAGCCCATGGGACGTATCGTCAGTTGGGCTTACGCCGGAGTCGAGCCGGAGATCATGGGCATCGGCCCTGTGCCCGCCACGCGCAAAGCGCTTGAGAAGGCCGGGCTGAAGCTCGAAGATATAGACCTCATCGAAGTCAACGAAGCGTTCGCTGCTCAGTATCTGGCCGTCGAAAAAGAGCTCGGCCTCGACCGTTCGCGCACGAACGTCAACGGCGGCGCTATCGCCCTCGGCCACCCGCTGGCCGCATCCGGCACGCGCCTCGTCCTGACGGTGTTGATGGAGTTGGGGCGGCGCGGCGGGCGCTATGGCCTCGCCACGGCCTGCATCGGCGGCGGTCAGGGCATCGCCTTCATCTGCGAGCGACTGTAAGACTAAACCAAGATGCAATAAAAAGAGAGGACGGGGACGATCCACGAAGGCACACGAAGCGACACGAAACATCTCCTCTGTTCGTGTCATTTCGTGTTCCTTCGTGGATCGTCCCCCTTCTTTTATTCTGCTTGTCTGGTGTTAGAAATCATCAACACCAGCACAGCGTAGAGTATCGCGTAGGAAAGCATCATTTAGCTTGTCTGCGGCGTTCCTCTTCCGCTTCTGTGTGATTAAATCTCCCGCACCCTGGCAGTGATAATCGCTAAAAGCTCGCTTTTTGGCCTATCCTCACGGTTTAATATCTGCTAACATAGTTTTGCCTGTCGCGGCGCTGCACCTTGTGGCCGCTTAAACTCGCCTTTTTTGAATAAGATGAGCCAATTGAATCCTTCTCAAGCAGATGTAGCTGATAACCGTGTGATGCCTCCGGCTCGGGCGGTTTCTGAACAGGGAGCAGGCGCGTTGAGCCAGCCCGTCTGGCCCTATGTCCTGGTTGCCACAGCCGTTTTCTTCGTCTGCTGTGCCGCTCCGCTCTTCATCTTTCCAGAGCTTTCGGCCACAACGCTAATAGCCTTCCCCATTCTGTTGTTCGCCGTCGTCGCTTCTCTCGCGGCATACAGGTACGCGCAGATGCGACGGGCTTTCAATGAACGTCTGCGCGTCCTTCAACAGCAATACGAGAAGGCTAAGCAGAAGTCTTTGAAGGCGCAACGGCGCGCCCGGCTCTACGATGAATTCGTCGCGATAGGACGCGAGTGGGCGGCGACCTTTGACGCTCTGCCTGAAGGAACATTTCTATTTGACGACAGTGGACGCTTGAGCCGCGTCAACCGCGCGGGCGTGCTCCTGGAAAACTCGCAGGCCGATTCGCTCTATGGGCTGCGTTGTTGTGAGATGTTCTGGCGCGTCGAAGGCGCTACAGAATGTGTGGTGGAACGCGCGCAGGCTCTCGGTGAGATGGTTCAGGTGGAGATGATGACGGGCGCTAACCTTGACCGCCCGGTGCTCGTCACGGTCGTGCCCGTCAAAGATGCGGGCGGCAGTCCGACAAAAAGCGCTGTCGTCATCGCGCGCGATGTCTCGGAGTTGCGGCGCGCAGAGGCGGAGGCTTTCGAGCATAAATCATTTCTCGCCAGCCTTGCCGACCTCACCCCGGACGAAATCTACATGCTCGATGCGCTGGGTCGCTTCATCTGGATGAATGAGCGCGCCGAAGCGGCTCATGATGCGATGCAGAGCGGGCTGATAGGCCGTCACTTCAGCGAGATTGTCGCCGCCGAGTCGAAAGAAGCGGCGCAGGCGCATCTCGACCGCACTTTGGCCGCAGGCGAAGACGCGCAGTGTGAAGTTCAGGTCGTGCGCGCAGATGGCACTGTGCGCTACGTCGAAGCGCACACTTCGCCGCGTTGGAAGGACGGCAACGTCGCAGGGCTGCTCGTCTTCCTGCGCGATACGACCGAGCGCCGCCTCACGCAGGAGCGCATGGCGCAGTCGAACAAGCTGCGCGCCGTAGGGGAACTCGCGGCGGGCGTCGCTCACAATTTGAACAACTCCCTGACGGTCATACAGGGACGCGCGCAACTACTCCTGATGCGCAGCACGGATGAAGCGACGGTGAAAAGTTTGGAGACGATCACGCGCGCCGTCGCCGAAGGCTCGCAGACCTTGCGCCGCATACTCGAATTCGCGCGCCGCGACCCGGCCAGGGAGTTCGCCCCCCTTGATCTCGCCGAGCTGATCGCTTCGAGCGTTGAGATTGCCAGGCCGAAATGGCAGAACAAGGCGATGGAACGGCTCAGTCCCATCAACGTGAGCGTAGAGAATCAGGGCGAGGTACTTGTTCTTGGAGAGGCGTCTGAGCTGCGCGAGGTGATTCTCAACCTGCTCTTCAATGCCGTCGATGCGATTTGTGAGGGCGGCGGCATGATCGAGACGGGGACGCGCGCCGAAATTGATGCCGCCTGCTTCTGGGTGGCGGATACTGGGTGCGGGATGCCGTCGGAAGTCGTCGAGCGCATCTTTGAGCCGTTCTATACGACCAAGGGCGAGAAGGGAACCGGCCTCGGACTGTCTGCTTCACACGGCATCATCACGCGTCACGGCGGTCGCATCATGGTCGTCAGCGAGCCGGGCGAAGGCACGCGCTTCGAGGTCAGGCTCCCGCTCTACATTCCAAAGCCTGATTACAACCGTAAAGCCATCGCAGGCACACTTCCCGTCCATTCGTCCGAAGACAAAGCACATGCGCCCGCCTAGATGTACGGAAACGCGCATGTCTAAGTTTTTCGTCAAGATTGGCGCGCCGCACTTTCTCGCGCCCGTATCAGACTCTGAATACAACGGTTTCATGCCCCGCGCCCGGGCTTTACCGAAAGGGCGATCTTGCTGGCACATGGCTTGCCAATTCTGAGCCAGGTAATAGCGCCTGTGCGGTGGCTTATGATCGCAGGAGCGCTTCGGAATAGTTACGGGGTAAGAGGAGGATTAAGTCATGGGTTTACCGAACAAAGATGAGATTGAAGGCCAATTCGATCAGGCCAAGGGTGCTGTGAAAGAGAATGTTGGTCGAGCGGTTGACGACCGCGAGATGGAGTCTGAAGGAGCGGCAGACCGCGCCGGTGGAAAACTACAGGAAGGGTACGGAGAAGCCAAGCGCAAAGTCGGTGATGCCATCAAAGACGTGGGCGATGCGATCCGCAGTTGATGTTGGTGAACATCAACTCGGCTTAGCACATCACAATTCACCACAAAGACCGGAAAGGCACAAAGGCAAGAGATAACTTGCCTTTGTGCCTTTGTGGTGAGTGTTGAATTAATTCGCTGCTGCTTGAATTTAATCCCAGCGCCGCCAGCGATTGCTCGGCGGCTCGTCCATCAGCTTATCTATGCCACGACGGAAAGCTTCCCTTGAGTAGTCGTCATCCGGCTGACGGTTCTCCTGTTCCCGTTCCCACTCGCGCGGCGTCATCGGATGACGGAAAGGGGGCCTGTGGCGATCATCTTCGGAGCGACGATCATCCGGCTCGCTCATGCGCCGCCTGTTGTTCAACCTTTCATCCGGCGCGCGACGCCTCGCATCTTCTTCTGCGGTGACAAAGCGCCGCTCATCCGAAGCGCGTGAATCATCCCACTCATGCTCGCGCCGTTCCCCGTAGCGCCGCTGCTCATCACGCTCTCTCTCTTCGCGATAGCGCCGCTGGCCTTCCAACTGGCTGCGGCGCGCCTCTCTGAGCGCCTCTTCGAAGCGACGGCGCGAGCGTCGGGCGCGCCGTCGCTCATCGTCTTCTTCATCAGCTCCGGCGCGGCTACGCACAACGTCCCGGTCATCCCTGCGCCGCACATCCTCCTCCGGCGCGTAATAATCCTCACGCGCATCACCACGGCCTGCGAAGTCCTCGCGGAAGCCAGCGCGCCGTCTTCCGTCGCGTAGAGGACGCGCGGAGCCACGTCCGCCCTCGCGTTCATCGTAAGGCGCGCGGCTCGTGCGGGGGCGGCGAGCTCCCTCGACGACATCCGCGAAGCGCTCAAGGTCTTCTTCCAACTGCTGCTCAGGGTCCTTACCAAACAGGTGCGCGACGAGCGCTCCCAATCGACCGGCGGGCGGGTCATATCCGAGCACGATGCGCATGCGTGTTGTGCCGCGTCTCGTCTCGTCAAAGGTCACCTCGCCTTCCGTGTACACGTCGCCGCGCACGCTTCGCCATGCGATTCTGTGATCCGGCTCGAAACTGGTCGTCTCCGCTTCCCATTCGACGCTCGTCCCGAAAGGCGCATCAGCCGTCCAACGCGTGTAGCGACGCCCCGAGTAGCGCACCTCTTTAATGTTACGCATCCACCTCGGAAAACTCTCGAAATCGCTGAAGAAATCGAAAACGCGCTCAACCGGCGCGTCGATCTCGATCACCTTCTCCGTTCTCTGCATAAAACTCCTTGGAAAAGTAGACAGTAGTCAGTAGCCAGTAGTCAGTAGAAAGAAAAGCGGTTAGTTCGTTTAATGCTCATGCTCTAAATCATAGAAAGCAAAGCGAGCGCTCTGCTTTCTTTTCTACTGGCTACTGACTACTGACTACTGTCTACTGTCTACTGTCTACTGCCCTTTTATTCTTGCCTGACGTGCTCAGCGCCGATGTCTTCGAGCAGTCTTTCCAGCTTGTCTGCGTCATCGTCATCTTTGGCTTCGACGCCGAGCAGGATGCCGCCGCCGCGCAAGCCTGCGTCATAGACCTTGGCGCGATGCTCCGGGATGCCAGCGCCGATCAGAGCACCGATGATGCCGCCGGTTGCGCCGCCCGCGCCCGCGCCCGCCAGCGCCGCTGCGATTGGGCCAGCGACCACGAGGCCGATGCCAGGCAGGGCGATGGCCGTACCGACCGCCGCGATAGCCGCGAGCACTGCGCCGACCGCGCCGCCGACTGCGCCGCCGATCCCTGCGCCATCAGCCGCGTGCGTTCGGGTCTCAACGGCGAACTCTTTATTCTTCGTGGCGTCGGACATGAGCACGCTGATGTCGTCGCGCGTGTAGCCGCGCTTGATGATCGCATCGACAGCCGCCTCAGCCGCCACGCGCGTTTTAAACAGTCCCGTGACCAATTTAGCTTTAGCCATAACCTTACTCCTTCAGCTTTTCAAAGCTCATAAAATAAAAGCACAAAACCGCTGGTCGCACACCTTGCTTTCAACAGCAACATCCGTGCCGACCACGCTTCGTTTCGCCTTTTGAACGGGGAACTTACCGTTTATGTTGTGACACCTGTGCACGCCATGTCAACCCCTGACAGACCCGGCGCGCGCGTGCGCCTCTCGTTCGACGTACTAAAGCGGAACAAATGATTGCCGCTATTTTGTGCCCGCCGATGTTGATTAGGACACCCTCTTCGTAAATCTTGAATCGACGAACCGGCTCTTATCAATTTACGATTCACGATTTACGATTTACGAACGGGGTGTTGTAATGTAGGCTCAATTGATAATCCTGCAAGGGGGAACGCTTGATGATTAAAGCTGTCATTTTTGATATTGATGGGACGCTCGTTGACTCTGTCGATCTTCACGCCCAGGCATGGAAAGAGGCTTTCAAGCATTACGGTAAAGACATTCCTTTCCAGCAGGTTCGTCACCAGATAGGCAAGGGCGGCGACCAGTTGATGCCGGTCTTCTTCTCCAGAGACGAGCTGGATGAGTTCGGCGAAGAGATGGAAGAGTATCGCTCTGAGCTTTACAGGCGGGATTTCCTTGCGCGCGTGCGCCCCTTCCCGAAGGTGCGCGAGTTGTTCGAGCGGATCAAGGCGGACGATAAGCGGATCGCGCTCGCTTCCTCGGCCAAAAAAGAGGAGCTTGCCGTATACAAAAGCGTGGCGCGCATCGAAGACCTCATCGAAGAGGAGACCTCAGCCGACGATGCTGATAAATCCAAGCCGCATCCAGACATCTTTCAAGCTGCGCTCAAACAGTTGGGCGATGTCGCTGCTGCCGAAGTGGTGGTCGTCGGCGACACGCCTTATGATGCGGAGGCCGCAGGCAAACTGAGGCTCCGCACACTCGGCGTGTTGGCTGGCGGCTTCCCTGAAAGAGAGTTGCGCGCGGCAGGCTGCATAGCTATCTACGACGACCCGGCGGATCTACTGGCACGCTACGATGAGACAATGTTAGGGAGTAGTCAGTAGCCAGTAGAAAGAAAAGCGGTTGGTTCGTTTGATGCTCATGCTCTAAATCATAGAAAGCAAAGCGAGCACTCTGCTTTCTTTTCTACTGGCTACTAACTACTGTCTCCTGTCTCCTGACTTCTGTTGTGCGAATTCTTCAAATCAGTTCGGCGCGCGCTCTTGGCGGCGGCGAAAGGCATGTGGCCGATCTGGCGAATGCGTTGGCCGAGCGAGGCCATGAAGTGTATGCTGCGCTCGCGCCCCGCTCTCCGCTTTATGAAGAACTCTCCGCGCTGCCGGAAAAGAATCTCTTTACTTTGCGGCTGCGCAATGCGCTCGACGTTGGGAGCGCGATGGAGTTGGCGCGCCTGGTGCGAAAGTATCGCATAGAGATTGTGCACGCGCACATGGCGCGCGACTACCCGCTGGCCGCGCTCGCCGTAGAGCGCGCTTCAAATGGTGCGCAACTCGTCATCACGCGCCACGTCCTCTTTCCGCTCCACAGGTTTCACCGATTCGCCCTCTCGCGAGTCGCGCGCGTCATCGCCGTCTCTGAGGCGGTCGCCCGCGCCGTCGATGCGCAAAGACTCTTTCCAAGGCACAAGATCAGCTTGGTAGCGAACGGGATTGACATGAAACGCTTCGACGCGACGGCGCGCGAGTCGCGACGGGAGATGTTCCGAAGGAGCGCGGGCATAGCTGTGTCGCGAAGGCTTGTCGGGATGCTCGGAGAGATCAAGCCTCTGAAAGGGCAGGAGGATTTCCTGCGCGCGGCGGCGATCATCGCGCGTCGCTTCGCGGACGTGGATTTCATCATTGCCGGTGGCGACACCTCGCGAACGCTCCAGCATCGCGCACACGTCGAACGTCTCATCGCGCAACTCGATCTGGGCGGGCGCGTGCATTTAACCGGATGGGTAAAGTCGCCCGCGAACCTGCTTTCAGCTCTGGACATCTTCGTCTCCGCTTCGTACACGGAATCTTTCGGCCTCGCGATTGCGGAGGCGATGGCGAGCGGCACGCCCGTGGTCGCCACTGCGACCGAAGGAGCGCGCGAGATTATCGAAGACGACGTGACGGGCTTCCTCGTGCCTGTCGCTGATGCGGAGGCGCTCGCATCGGCTATCACACGGCTGCTTGAAGATGTAGAGGAGCGAACGCGCATCAGTGATCGTGCGTCCCATGTGGCGCGCGAGCGATTCAGCCTCGAACGCATGGTCGATCAGACGGAGCGGATTTATCGCGAGGCGCTGGGAGTCGATGCGAGCTGAGCGAGAAATCTTCACCACCGCAGGATACAGGGGATCAACGGGGACGACATAACATGCCCACGCGCCATCAGATAATAACGGCTCACAACTCGTCTATCTTCGCGGCGAGGATGAAGTCGCTCTCGCTGAGGCCGTCGATCTTGTGCGTGTAGATGGTCAGCTCTGCGCGTCCCCAGCCGAAGCAGATGTCCGGGTGGTGTCCCTGTTCTTCCGCCAGTTGGCCGACGCGGTTGATGAACGCAAGCGCCTCGCGAAAATCCTTGAACGTGTAGGTCTTGACGAGATGATGTTCACGGACGACCTCCCAGCCGTCCAGTTCCGCTAAAAGCTCTCCGATCTCACCCCCGCGCATCGGCGGGACGCCGCCGCGACACGGCACGCACGTACGGCTCGCAAGGTTTGCCATGTTTGGTTGCTCCTTTCGTAAATCGTAAATGGTTAATCGTAAATAGTAAACTCTTCGAGCTAGCGTGAAATCTCTGCGGTGACATTGGCCTTCGAGCCGGGAGGCTGGCAGCCATCGTACACGTCACACTGCTTTCGGGGCTTGGCAATTTGACTTGCCAGCGAATAGTCTTAAGATAAGCGCTCAGCTTTCAAAGTCTGGAGTCTGAAGTCGTGAGTCTGGAGTCTTACATACTGACTCATGACTCCGAACTCCAGACTCCAGACTATTCTTTGCTGATCGCTAATCTCAAAGGAGAACGCCCGTGGCCGTCATTCATCCTTTTCGCGCTCTGCGCCCGCCAGCTTCCCGCGTCGCAGAGGTCGCCAGCGTGCCTTACGACGTGGTCAATACGGAAGAGGCACGCGCGCTTGCTGCCGACAATCCGCTGAGCTTTCTGCACGTCTCGCGCCCCGAAATAGACCTGCCCGAAGGCACGGATATTTACAGCGACGCCGTCTATGAAAAGGCCGCCGAGAATTTCGCGCGCCTGATGGAAGAGTGCCCGTTGGAGATGGAAGAGACGCCGAGCCTCTATCTCTATCGCTTGATCATGGGCGAGCAGGAGCAGATTGGCGTCGTCGCCTGCTGCTCCGTAGACGAGTACGATCAGGATTTGATCCGCAAGCACGAGCGCACGCGGCGCGACAAAGAGGACGACCGCACGCGCCACATACTGACCACGGGCGCACAGACCGGCCCGGTCTTTCTCACATACCGTGCGAACCGCAACATAGACACGATGGTGCTGGAAACGACCATCACCGAAGCCATCTACGACTTCACGGCTCCTGACGGCGTCGAGCACACGATCTGGCACATCCCGGACCCAGTGCGCTTCGTGCAAGCCTTTCGCGACGTGCCCTTTCTCTACATTGCAGATGGGCATCACCGCGCCGCCAGCGCCAGCCGTGCGCGCGCCGAACTGCGCGACAAGAACCCTGAGCACACGGGCGATGAAGAGTACAACCACTTTCTCGCCGTGCTCTTTCCCGCAGACCAGTTGCAGATACTGCCCTACAACCGCGTCGTCAAAGACCTAAACGGTATGTCGCCGGATGAATTTCTCGCGGCGTTGAAGAAGAAATTCTGCGTGGACGACGAAGGCGCGCCACGGCCTTCTGAGCGTGGGCAGTTCAGCATGTATCTAGGCGGGCGCTGGTACAACCTGTTGATCGACTCAGCAATGGTGGCCGGGGCTTCCAACCCGAACGACCCGACGGCGACGCTCGACGTGAGCGTGCTGCAAGACTACGTGCTCGATCCTATCCTCGGCATTAAGGACGTGCGCACGGACAAGCGTATAGACTTCGTCGGTGGCATTCGCGGCGCAGAGGAACTCCAACGGCTCGTCGATGGAGGCCGCGCAGCGGTCGCCTTCTCGCTCTACCCGACGAGCATCAACGACCTCCTGCGCGTCTCGGACGCAGGCGGCGTCATGCCGCCCAAGTCAACCTGGTTCGAACCCAAGCTGCGAGATGCGATATTGATTCATAAGATTTGAGTAGACAGTAGACAGTAGTCAGTAGCCAGTAGAAAAACCGCAGCACCATGCTTTGTTGTCTACTCTAATTTAGAGGCTGAGCGTTAACTAACCAATGGTGCTAGTTGAAAAAGTCACGATTTCACCTCTTAATGCAGTGGTGACCAAACCATTTGCAAGAGGAGGCTACCATCGTGACCACCGAAGAATTTACCATAGAACTGTTCTTTCGCATTGATGAAGAGTTGTT
>DASVVT010000025.1:0-32231 GCA_036386415.1 Pyrinomonadaceae bacterium | reverse complement strand
TCTAGAGCGGTTTGCTCTTGAGTTTACCAAGAGTAAGCGTTCAGAATAACTGGCATGAAAGCTTACTCCAACGACTTGCGCCGCAAGATCGTCGCGGCCTACGAGCGCAGCCACCGCTCGCAGCGCGAGATCGCCGAACTGTTCGGCGTGAGCCCGGCAACGGTGCGCAACTTCGTCCGCAGAAAGCGCGAACGTGGTTCGCCTGACCAACTGCCACGTGCGGGTGGCGCGCCCGCCCGCATTGACTCGACGGCCCGCAAGGAGTTGCGGCAACTGATTGCCTCTGCGCCTGACGCGACGCTGGAAGAGGCGCGTGAGCATCTGGCACGCAAGGCTGGCGTTCTGGTTGGCCTCTCAGCGGTGTGCCGGGCGCTCTCGAAGCTCGGGCTGCCGCGCAAAAAAAGTCGCTCCACGCCTCAGAGCGCGACACGCCAAGGGTGAGAGGCTTGCGCGGTGTCTACCGGCGCACAACGCGCTCGCTCGACCTCAGCCGCTTCAAGTTCGTGGATGAGGCGGGCGTCAACCTCGCGCTGACGCGGCTCTTTGGGCGTGCACCCCGTGGCGAGCGAGTCGTGGACACCGTGCCGCAGAACTACGGCGAGAACGTGACCATGCTCGGCGCGCTCTCGCTCTCAGGCGTTGAGGCGTTGATGACCGTCAACGGCGCAACTGATGGCGACATCTTCCTCGTCTTTGTGCGTGAGGTGCTAGCGCCGACGCTCTCCGAGGGCGATCTGGTCATCTGGGACAATCTGGGCGCGCACCGCTCTCAGGCTGTGCGCGAGGTCGTCGAGCAGAGGGGCGCTCATCTCTTGTTCTTGCCGCCCTACTCGCCGGACATGAACCCGATAGAAAGATGCTGGTCAAAGATCAAAACATTCTTACGTGCAGCCAAGGCGCGCACACGCGAGGCGCTCGAAACAGCGATCAAGCAAGCCCTCGCCACTGTGACTGAGTCTGACGCACGCGCTTGGTTCGAACATTGTGGCTACGCGGTAAACTGATATGCAAACTGCTCTAGATCGGATTTCGTTTGCGTGTAGGAGCACCTTAAACGCAAAGGGCGCGAAGGAAGGGCACGCAGAGGTCGCAAAGAATAGATTCTCTGCGACCTTTGCGAGCTTTCCCTGGCGTCCTTTGCGTTTAAGGATGACTTACTGCTTATTGCTTCCAGCCTTCTTATTGCTTTTCGGCTCCTTCGTCGGTGACTCATCATCATCGCCCGCAATCGTGTCGGGCGTCATGGGAAGAGGCGGGGGCTCATTGCCTTCTGTGGGGACTTCGCGTCCCATCTGCTGAATGATGCCCGTAATCATCGCAGCCCACTGGCGTGCCTCTTCGTTATCAGGATCATAGCGCAACGCGCGGCGATAATCGCCGAGGGCGGCGCGGTACTGCTTCGCCTGCGTGAGGGCATTGCCGCGCGCAAGATAAGCCTTAGCCAGCGCCAGCCGCGACGCATCATCGCCCGGCCTCATCCCCGCCTGCTTTTCCAGCCGCTTGATCTCCGCATCGTACTTGGCGGTATCTATCGGTTCGCCGCCGCTGCCGCTCACGGGCGTCTGAGCGGCGCTGGCTGGCGGAGCCGAAATAGATGGCGATGGCGTAGCGCTCTGCGTGCTCGCGTTTGAAGCGGTCATCTGGTTGGTGTTGGAAGATGTGCCCGCGCACGCACAGAAGAGCAGAGCGGCCAGGCTACACAGCGCGATCACGGCTATCGGAATCGGTCTCAACATCTCTCTCGTTACCTCTATCTGGTCACAAATCAGGCTTGACTGGTCACTCGGTTCTCTTAGCTTCCGGCGATGAAGGGGCGCGACTGAAGGATGTAAATCTGCCCGCGCATGTAAGCCCACTCGATGTCCTGTGGGCGTCCATTGAAGAGGCGCTCGACCTCCTGGGCGGCGCGCACCAGATTGCGCACGACTTCATCCTTGAGCACGGCGCGCTCGCCCGTGATCGGAATCTCACGCACTCCGCCACGCTCGTCAAAGGTCAGCAGGCTGTCCTCTTCCGAGCGCGTTAAGACCTGCACTGCATCCGCCTTGGGGCGGAAGATGATCTGTTCGGCGATCTTCTTGCCTTCGACCACCTTGATGCCGAGGCCGCGCTTGGCGCTGATATAGATGGCGTCCTGGTCGTCTCGATTAAAGGGGTCGGTCGTTATCATCACGCCGGAGCTTTCCGAGTTGATGCCCTCCTGTATGAGCACGGCCATGAATACTTTCGTGTGAATGATACCGGCGCGCTCGCGCGCTTCATAGGCTTCGAAGTTCCAGACGGACGCCCACACGGCCTTGATCGCCTCGATCAGCTCCTTGTTGCCCTTGACGTTCGGGATGGTCGTATAGAGACCAGCGCCGTTGAAGTTCGGCAAATCTTCGCTGTTCGTAGAGCTGCGCACGAACAGCCCCTTGCCTGCAAACTCCGCGTTCGCCCTCCGCAGGACTTCTGCGCGTAGCTGTTCGTTCACCTGCCCTTGAGTGATCCGCTCGCGCATCGCGGAGAGGCGTTCACGACGGTAGGCCGGATCATGCACGAAACGCTGATCCTCCAGCATCTCTATGATCTGCTCCTCCAGCTTGTTCTCTTTGATGAACTGGTCGTAGTAATAGAAGGGAATGGTGAACCCTTCCGGGACGACGATTCCTTTGAGACGCGCCTTCATCACTTCGCCCAGGTTAGCGGACTTCGCGCCGTAACTCGTGACCGCCTTCGCCGTCTGCTCGCTCAGGCGCGCCATCGTTTTGACAGAGAGATCGAAGCGCGGTGTCATCAGGTCTGTGCGCGCCGTGATACGCTTCTGGTATTCATCCAGCACCTTGTTGTCGGCGGGCTTGATCGAATACGTGTCGCGCTTTGTTTCAAGCACGATCCAGCGCCCGTCCAATGCGCGGAACAACTCCTGAGCATTTTTGATGTAGGCGTTTGGCACGCCCCAGGATTTCGCCAGCAGGTTGATGTGCGAGAGCGGCGTCGAAGGCTTCGTCGTGATGATTCCGGCGACGGGCGGGAGTTGGACGGGCACTTCATTGAGCACGAGTATCTCGTTGTAGCCGATTTCGACGTGCTCGTCCAGCTTCTCTACGATGTGTATGCGCCCCACGCCGCGCGCCACGTTGAGCGGTTGATACTCCTGCTCGCGTGCGATCTCGCTTTGCGAGACGCGCCGCATGCCTTCGATTCCGGCTGAGGCTTCATCCTGCCGCAAAGAGTTTGGCTTGAAAGCCACCGCCTCGAAGAAACTCTTGTTAATCGCGTCATAGGTGAGCTTAATCTGCTCGGCGGGAATCAGGTCGCCCTCCCAGAACTCGAATGTCCAGCGCTTGATGGGCGTTTGGTAGGCGATAGTGCCGAGGATGAAGCGACGGTTGGGCTTCAGGTAGTTGTTCTGAAAGAACTCCTCGCCGCGCTCCAAGGAGAGGTATGTGCCGTTGACGAAATCTTTATGAAAGGCATAGCGCTTCGTATCGACGTAATAAATTTTGTTCGCGTCCTTGCGGTCTATGACGAACAGGACGTGCGGCAGAGCGTAGGGCGTGTCCGGATCATAGGTGCGCGCGAGCGTATCAAACTGGGCGCGCGAAGTGATCGCGGGAAGCCACGGCTTGTCTGGAGATTGAGCATTGGACTGCGCCAGGCCGTAAGATGACGCGACCAGTAAGAGCACCGCCTGCGCGATGATTCGATAAGTGCTTGCAGTATTCATATCCTTCTCTTCTGTAGGAGCAGCCGCCTCAAGTGCTAATTCTAACAGATCATCCTCAGGCTGCCATTTAACCTGTGCACCGGATAGATGTTCCGTTAATCTAATGCACGCGCCAGGCGGCGCTCAAGACGATATGGCCGAGACTACATCAACCGATGAATTTATGAGCGCGCTTGAAAAGCATGCGGCGCGTTTCGGGCTCGAGCTGAAAGCGCATGATATCGAGCGACTGTCTGACTATTACAAACTCCTGAATGCCTGGAACACGCGGCTGCACCTGGTTGCGCCCTGCTCGCCCACAGAGTTTGCGACGCGCCATGTGCTTGAATCGTTGCTCGCAATCTCTTATCTTTCTGAAAACTCACGCGGCGCTGACATAGGCTCCGGCGCAGGACTGCCGATTATCCCCTGCCTGATCGTGCGCCCTGATCTACGCGCGACGCTCATCGAATCTTCACCGAAGAAAGCTGTCTTCCTGCGCGAAGCGTCGCGTCGCGTGGGCGCGCACGAAAGATCGCGTGTGATCGCAGAGAGATTTGAAAAGACGCTTGCGCCGGAGGCAGACTTTATCACATGCCGCGCGCTCGACCGTTTCGAGGAGCTGTTTGGGAAGTTGCTGGAATGGTCGCCGCCACGGAGCAGGCTGTTGCTTTACGGAGGCCGCAATATACGTGAACAGATCGAGAGAAACGCCCTCAGCTATGTGGCCGTTCACATTCCCGAATCAGAGCAGCGGTTTCTCTTCATCGTCGAGCAGAGAGAGAGGAATATTTAAACGCAAAGAACGCAAAGTAAAGAGACGCAAAGGGCGCAAAGGAGAATCTCTTTGCGCCCTTTGCGAACGTACTTCGCGCCCTTTGCGTTTAATCGTCCTTACCGCACCACGTTGATTCCGATCAACTGCTGCCCCGTGATGACGAATTCGGCGGGCGGCAGCTCCTTCTCGTAGATGGGCGAGAGCAGGGTGGGCGTGTAGCCGCCGGAAGTCCTATCGCTGTTGAGCGTGGCAACGACGGAGGGCGGCAGGTTCGGCAGCTCTTTGGTGCCGATGACTGCGCCGGGCGTGATGCGGAAGAGCTTGACGTAGAGCCGGTCGCTCTTCTTGACATCGTTGATGGCGCTGACGAGCTGACCCAAATCCTGCGGAACGAAAGCCTGCGAAGCTGAGCCCTGTTGAAGCGCGCCGCCATCGCCGACGAAGACCAGAAGCTGGCCGAGCGGCACGTCCAGTGGAATCTGCACGGGTATTCTCTGGACGAACTGCTTGCCAGACTCCGTCCTCACGTAAGCCTGAATCTCCACGCTCTCGCCGCGTCGCGCTTCGGTTCTATCGAGAGCGATGCGCTCCAGCGTTCCCGTGTACTTGGTATCGGTCGAAGCGATGTCGAGCGTGACGCCGTTGATCTGCACGTCCTCAAAGCCGGATGAGAGGAGCGCGGAGGCGGGCACGGCGACCGCTCCGGCGGCGAGCACGGCGGAGTTCTGCGCGGAGAAGCGCCGGTCAACCTCGACGGGCTTCTGCCCCGCCACGTTGATCTGCCCGCGCACGCTGATGGTCGAATCGCCCAGCGCCCGCTCGCTCGATGTGATCGTGTTAAAGATCGTGATGTTCAGCAGAAGCGGCGTCAGAAACGGATCGCTCGCCACTTCGTAATTGTAAGTGTCTGTGCGGTCGCGGCTCGTGTGCAGGTTGACGCGGACGGGGATCATCCGTGGAGATTTGCCGAGTTGACCGAAGATACCCGTCGCACGATCTTGCGAGATGGAGCCGACCATCTGTCCGGGCACGGCGAGCTTGAAGGAGTTGTTAGCGTTGGGCACGACCGTGACGACAGAGGCTTCCGTCATCGGCATATCCGCCGCGCCGAGGCTCAAAAACGGGTGGCCGAAAGCGTAGATACGATCACCATCACGAAATGTGACCGTGCCCGAAGCGGCTACTGAATAGTCGCCGCGTACCAATTGCACGCTGACCGAATCGCCAGGCAGGAGCGTCTTTTCAGTTATCGGAGCAAGCGGCGTGATAGAGGCCGCGCCGCCCACGCTTGAGACTGGCAGCAGCCCCTGCGCCATCAGTTGGGGCGCAAACAGAGCGAGCGACTCCTGGCTGATGCCGCCAAAGACCATCGGCGTGGCAATCGGCGCGAACTGCTGTCCCATCAGGGAGGCTATCGGTGAATTGGCGGCGACGGGCGCGACCAGCGGCGCGGCTGTGACGGCGGGCTTCGGCAACGTCGCCTTCCATTCGGTCGAGGCAAGCTGTGTGAACGAGACGGCGCGCGGCTCCTGCGGCGTGCGCGTCCCACGTCCTGACCCCTGTTCGAAAATATCTATCATCTGCCTGATCGGCGTGATGCCCGCAATCGGCTCTTTCGAGAATGGGAAGCTGAAGGCGATGGCTCCGACAAGTCGCCCGTCGATATAGACGGGCGAGCCGGACATTCCGGCGAAGACTCCTGTCTTCTCGGCATTCGCGCCCGTCAGGCGAGCGATGATCGCAGACTGGCGCGGCCCCGGAAATCCAGGCAGCACGCCGAGGATTTCCACGCCGAACTCTTCAGAGTTCGATCCCGCAAAGACCGTACGCGCGACCGCTTTCATGCCGGGGCGTACATCTTCTAGGGGAAACAGGCGCGCATCTGTGCGGTCGGCTTTGGCCGCCGCAGACTTCGCAGGCTTCTGTGCCGAGACGGGGAGGCATTGCAGGCTCGCCAGCGCGAAAAAGGTTACGGCGAGCGCCACTGTCAAACTTCTCTTCATCTAGTTACCTCTGGAGACTTCAACCAAGACATTTAGTAGAGCATCAGGAAGCAAGCTTGCTGATCGCCCTGGGCTGATGGCGCTACTGCGCGAGAGCGACGAGGGAGAAGCGAAATCGCCACCATCACAATGACTATAACTTTGGCTTTCAATAACGGTCAAGAGTGCGACTCGCGCCAGGCTTTCGACCCGTAGCGGGCCAGCCCGCCAGCACGGTGCACGACAGCCACACACGGCGACTATTATGATGCTCAACCTGCCGTAAACGTTTCACTTGCTGCTGGCTTACGCAACATGATAATAAAGTTTAAGTTTCAAGTTAAGATGAACCAGGGGTGTAGCTCTTTTTCGTCCCGTCTGGGACGCTTGATAGTAGCGAGAGCCACGAATCGCTCTCACTATTATCAGTCACCCGCGCGCACGGGCTGAAAAAGTCGCACACTTGTTAAGATAGTGAACCCGAAACTCGAAATCTAATGACGATTGAAGGTTTCATCCTCGTGGGCGGCGCATCGAGCAGGATGGGCCTGGACAAGGCGCAGCTCTATCTGGACGGGCGCTCCTTTGTCGAGCGTGTGGCCGGTGCGCTCTCATCCATCGCCGCGCGTGTGAGCGTGGTGGGCGCAAGAAGCGCAGCAGGTGCGCAGACGACCGGGCTTCCGTTTGTGCCTGATGTTTACGAGAAGTGGGGAGCGCTGGGCGGCTTACATGCGGCGCTCTGTGCCTGTCGCGCGCCGTGGGCAGCGGTCGTCGCCTGTGATCTTCCTTACGTGACTGGAGAGCTCTTCGCGCGGCTCGCCGCCCTGCGCGAGAACTTTGACGCGGTCGTGCCTGTACAAACTGACGCACGCCTTCAGCCACTGTGCGCGCTCTACGCGGTCGAGCCCTGTCGAAGGCGGGCTGAAGAGCTGATCGCATCGGATGAGCGACGCCCGCGCGCCTTGCTGCGCGCCGTGCGAGCGCGCCGGGTCGCGTCGAGCGAGCTGGCAGACCTGGAGGGAGCGCCACTCTTTTTCACGAACATCAACACACCGGAAGATTATGCTCAGGCGATGAAGGCAGTGATGAGTGATAAGTGATGAGTGACAAGCGACGAGAGAAGGCTTATGCTTATCTGTCGTTTATCACTCGTCTCTTATAACTGTAATTAGATGCCACCGCGACGAAGAACCGGAAGAAGACTTTTCAGAACGTTTTTACCGATCCTGCTCCTGCTGGTGCTGGCGGCGGCGGGGGCGGTCGGGTGGATTGTCTACGCCGTGGCGCACCCGCCGCGTCGTCCCTACCTCGTGACGCCCGAAAAGTTTTCCCAACTCAGTGATCGCGGCCTCAAGGTGACGGATGAAACGTGGCCTAACCGCGACCAGACGCAGGCGCGCGGCTGGCTGCTGCGCGGAGCCGAGGGAGCGCCCGCCGTCATCCTGCTTCATCGCTACGGCGCGGATCGCTCGTGGCTGCTCAATCTCGGCGTCAAGCTCAACGAGACGACAAACTATACTGTGCTCTGGCCTGACCTGCGCGGGCATGGGCTCGATCCGGCCATCGCCTGGACATCTTTCGGGACGCGCGAAGCGGAGGATGTGGACGCCGCACTCGATTACTTGCGCTCGCTCAAGACAGCGCAGGGACGTCCCCTCGCCGGTGGCAGCATAGGCATCTACGGCGTCGAGCTTGGAGCTTACAGTGCGCTCGAAGCAGCGGCTCACGAGACGAGTGTGCGCGCACTCGTCCTTGACTCCGTGCCCGCCGCTCCCGATGATCTGCTGCGTGCCGCAGTCCGTGATCGTCTTAGTATGGATAACGCTCCGCTATACCAGCTTACGCGCTGGGGCGCGCGCCTCTATTTTCTGGGTCATTACAAGAATGCACCGTCCTGCGCCGCCGCCCAATCATTAAACGACCGTCGCCTGCTCCTCCTGACTGGCGAAGAGGCGGGCTACCTGCGCGACTCAACCATCGCGCTCGCTCAGTGCTTCCCGCAGCAGAGCAGCGTGGAGTTAAAGAGCGACCTGCCGCTCACTGGCTTCAATCTTCCTTCGGCCACGGGTGAACAGGGCGAAGCCTACGACCGCCGCGTGATAGACTTTTTCGACCGCAACCTGCGCGCCGTCCCTTAGAGCGGTTTTCAAATGAATGTCAGACAAGGATAAATTTGTAGGGGCAGGGACAAGCCCTGCCCCTACAGTTCTACACCCGATTGAAATTTGCTCTAGCACGCCTGACGAAAATAGACCACAGAGATCAGCTATCATAGATGCGCGCCCCATCGACGTTGCTCAGAAGCTCTTTCAGTTTCCTCCGGCTCTCGCTGAGAATGATGACGCAGAAGTGGCCTGGAAGCGCCAGATTGACAAGCTGCTGGACAAGCGCGCCGTCTTTCTTGCCGGTGGCGGTCGCGTACCAGGGATGGCGAGTGACGATGCCCAGCACGTAAAAGGGTTTTTCAGGAAGGCGATGGACGACCTTGCGCGCAAGGTAGGCCGTGCGGATACTTTCATACATCGCCAACTGCCGCTGTAAGCTCTCGACGTCGGCGGATGGCAGATAGTGAGGCTCGAACGTGTCCCGCTCGCTGGCGGATTGCCGCTCCTGCTCGGCTTCGACGAGCATGTCGTAGTGTTGACGGGCGCGCTCGGTGTAGCGCTCTGCTTCCTCTTCGCGCCCCTCCTTCTTCAAAAACTGGTAGATCAGCTCGCAGGCTGAAAACATCAGCTCGGGGGCGCGCTCGCCCGCACGTTCCAGATGCTCTATGCCACGGCTTTCGCCCTGCGAAAGCAGGAGTTGACCGAGCACGAAACGGGCTCCCAGGTGATCCGGTTCGGCTGCGAGTATCTCTTCGAGCAGCGGGATGGCCGCCTCCTCTCCTTTGAACTCCGCCGTCCAGCGAGCGCGATCCCACCTCTCTTCATCCGTGAGCGGTTCGTGCTGCGCTTTCTCCTCAAGCTGCTGTAGGTCTTGCTGCGTCTTCAGTGCGTAGCGGTGTCGCTCGCGCCATTGCGGCAGGATGTGCTCCCTCCACATAGAGTCAAGGCGCTTGATGTAGTCCAAGACAGCGTCACCTAGAAAATGTTGACCCGCACTCTCAGCTTGCGGCGCAGGCAGCGGTGGCCGGATGGCCTCATCGCCGTCGCGTGCGCTACCGGCAGGAAGATAACCGAGCGCCGCCAGACGGTCACACAGGCATGGATGCGTGTCGTCATAGCTCGTCTTCGCGGCGAGCGCATTGGTGAGCCACTTCGTAGCGTCCGCAGGCGCGGCCTCTGCTGCTGCTGCTGCTCCGCGCAGCGCATGGTACATGGTGGCGAAGGTGGCCGCAGGCGGGTCTGCCTTTTCGTCTGCCTGCTTGTAGATGTCAGGCCAGAATTTCTCATCGAGAAACCTGCTTTTGATCTCCAGGTTGATGAGCGCTTCCGAAGCGGCTTCGGCCCCCGCGACTTCTGCGGCGCTGCGATCCGCTTCGTATTCCTGCGTTCGCGCCAGCACGAACGAGTAGGCGTTGAAGAAGGGGGCGTACCAGTTGACGAAGGAGTTGAAAACGAACGAGCCCCAGTGCGACTCCTGTTGAAGACGTTCGAGCAGTTGAATCCACGTCATGCGAACCCTGTAAATCCACCCGCTAAAGCGGCCATGATTGCCCGACAGGTGTCCCATCTCATGCGCCAGCACGGCGCGAAACTGTTGGGGCGGAAGAGCCAGCATCAGCGGCAGCCCTATGACGAGATAGTTTCTCTGCCATCCGAGGATGCCGAGTTTTGGAATCTGCACGATGGCGGCATTGAAATCATCTGTCAGCAGGAGGTGATGAAACCTCGGGGCGTGCAGCGACGCGCCTATCTCTGCGACCATCTCGAAGAGGCGCGGAGCGTCATGGCGTTTCAGTTCCAGACCTTGCGGCGCAGGGAATTGGACTTGCAGGGAACGCACGATGAACGCTGCAAAGGCTAACAACAACCAGCCCGCTTTGTTGCCCAGCCAGCTCAGTCTCATGCTCACTGAAGAGTAGACGATTGCGACGATGAGCCCGATCAGGACGGCGAGCACAAACACGATGTACCCGTATCCCAGCGCTGCGAGGAGTCCGACGCGCAGCCTGTAGCTTCCTGGATGACGGCGCGCGTAATCCTCCAGCTCTTTAACCCTCGCCTCGAAATCTTCTTGATTCATAGCCATGCTCGGATAGTGTATCAGGAGCAGTGTGATCCAAGACAAGGGCTTGCAAGCCTGAGAGCGTGTCTAAAAGGGGGCGATCTAAACGCAAAGGACGCAAAGTGCATCGCCAAGGGCGCAGAGACAGAAAGCCATGCTCTTTGCGATCTCCAGCGTCTTCTTCTCCTTTGCGTCCTTTGCGTTTAATTCTCCACTGTTCCTTACGCTCAATCGAAATTAGCTTTAAACCACTAGCTCCCCTTTTTAGACACGCTCTGAGCAGCGTTGAGGGCGTCTATCTCGGTCGAACGGCGACAAGCGTGACCGTGCCGTTGTCGCCGATCACCTCTGTTTGAATGCGCTTATATTCGGTCAACTGCTCCGCATATTTGGAGTGGATGAGGACGAGTATCGGGCCGCCGCGACGCTCCGCCTCCTCCGCCACCTGAGCCGCGCCTTCATAGCGGACGGGTTCGCCGTCTGCTCCGTAGGCGAGACGCCCCGCCGCGTAATACACAGTCGTGTAGTCCATCGTGTACATGTGATAGACGGGAGCCGAAGCATACCCGCGCGCGTCCGCCTGCTGCAACAGGTTGTACGCAGACTCGCTCTCTCCCACATGCCAGGCCGCGCAATGGATGGTCAGCACTACCGCGACGAACATGGCGCTGGCGGTCAGGACGATGCGCGCCCGCGCCATGCGCGCCAGAAACAAGACGAATGCGCCCGCAATTACCAGAGGCATAGCGATGATGATGGCGCAGCTCGTCTGTAAGTAGCCCGTGCGCAACACGTAGACTACCGCACCAGTGCCTATCAAAAGCAGCAGCGCGCCGGTTAAGCGCATCGTCACCTTTCCGCCTTCGCCACGCAGGAAAAGCGCCAGTTGGTCGCCGACCAGAAGCGCCGCTCCCGGCAACGCTGGCAGGATGTAACCCGGCAGCTTCGATTGCGAGAAAGAGAAGAAGATGACCGGCACAAGGCACCACGCCAGCGCAAAGACACGCAACCTCGCCTCGACGCCTTGCGCACGCAGTGTGCCACGCCGCACGCCGGACACAAGCGCCGTCGCCAGAAACGCCGTCCAGGGGAAAGCGAGCATCAGCAGGACAGGCACGTAATAGTAGAACCGATGCGGATGATGATACTTGTTCGAGACGAAGCGTTGGAAATGGTGTTGAATGAAGAACTGGTCTATGAAGGGCCACCCATGCTTCAAGGTCACGGGCACGTACCAGATGGCGGCGACGGCCAGCGCCAGCGGCACACCCCAGAGCAGACTCAAACGGGCGACGCGATGGGGACGCTCACGCCGCATCAGGAAATACGCGGCGATGATGCCCGCCGGGAGCACTATGCCGACGAGCCCCTTAGCCAGCAGCGCCGCCCCCATCACCGCATAAAACCCGGCCAGCCACCAGCGCCTGCGCCTGACATCACCCTCCAGCTCGGAGACGAAGAAGCAGGCGAGCGCAGCCGTCAGCGTGAGCGCCAGGATGATGTCGTAGTTGACGCCGCGCGAAAAGCCTATCATCGCCGCGCTCGACGCGAGCGCTGTGGCGCTCCCCAGTGCTACCCCGCGACTCTCAGCGCCCGCTGGGTCGGCGCGCTCAAACGCGCGACGCACCAGCCAGTAGATGATGAGCGACGTTAGAAGTCCCGCACACGCCATGCCGAAACGCGCTGCCCACTCCGAGACACCGAACGCTGCGAAGCCGGACATCACGATCCAGTAGAGCAGCGCAGGTTTTTCAAACCACTCATGCCCGCCCAGGGTCGGCGTCACTAGATCGCCGCGCATGAACATCTCGCGCGCGACCTCAGCATAACGCGGCTCATCAGGCCCTATGAAAGGCAGATGACCGAGACCGTAGAAGTAGAACGCCACAGTCGCCAGCGGAAACAGAAGCCAGGCGCGCTTGGCAAGCGTCGGACGTTGCAAGTATAGTCACCTCGAAGAACAGTAGACAGTAGTCAGTAGCCAGTAGACAGTAGAAAAACAGCTTGTCTGTTATATTCTCTGCTCTAGTTTACGTTGAGCACCATCAGAAGCGTCAACTGATTTTCTTTTCTACTGACTACTGACTACTGTCTACTGTCTACTGTATTTGTAAACCATGACACTTCGTACAGCCGTCATCGGCGTCGGACACCTGGGTCGCCAGCATGCGCGCATTCACGCAGCGCTGGCGGCAGAGGGTCAGACAGAGTTCGTCTCGGTCTGTGATCTTGAGGCAGAGAGGGCGCGCGCCGTCGCCGGTGAGCGAGAGACAGCCTGGACGACCGACTGGCACACGCTGGTGGGCAATGTCGATGCGGTGAGCCTCAGTGTGCCGACCGCATCACATTGCGAGATCGGCTGCCGTCTTCTCGAAGCAGGCATCCACGTGCTCGTCGAAAAGCCCATCGCACGCTCGCTCGAAGAGGCGGACATGATGATCGCCGCCGCCGCCGGAAGCGGCGCGCTGCTTCAGGTTGGACATCTCGAACGCTTCAACCCGGCGCTCGTCGCGCTGCGCCCACACGTGCGCAGCCCGCTCTATTTCGAGATTCATCGCGTCGGAGAGTTCACCGCGCGCTCGCTCGACATAGACGTCGTGCTCGATCTGATGATTCACGATCTGGACATCGTGCAGTGGTTAGTTGGAGAAGAGGTGGAAGTGACGGACGTACGCGCCGTTGGCATCCCCGTTCTGACAAACCGCGTCGATGCGGCCAACGCTCGTGTGGAGTTTGCCAACGGCGCGGTCGCCAACATCACGGCCTCGCGCGTCGGGACGGAGAAAATCCGCAAGATGCGCTTTTTCCAGCCGCATGATTACGTCGCCGTCGATTACACGACGCGACGCGCTTCCATCAGCAGCCTCGCCCCCCCGGCGGGCGGCGGGAGCTTGCATCCGGGCGTTCATGTCCACCATCCTGAGGTCGAAGATGTAGAGCCGCTGCGCTCAGAGATCGAAGCCTTTATTCAGGCCGCGAGGGATGGCGCGCCTTCGCCCGTCTCCGGTCGCGAGGGACGCCGCGCGCTCGCACTGGCCTTGCGCGCGCTCGAAAAGATGCGCGAGCACGTCGAGCAGGCCGGGCTGCCGCTTTCCATCGCCGTCAGCGAATCTCCGAAATAAAAACACAGATGCACTAGAGATAAACAGAGATGGTAAAAAGGGCAGACAGTTCCTTCACTTCGTTCCTTTCTTTCTCTTATCCGTGTTCATCTCGCGTGTATCTGTGGCTAATCCTATCGTCATGAATCAAGCCACTCCTGACCGGGAGATTTCGTCCCTGCTCGCGGAGCGCATCGCGGCGGGCGACTTCCCTTCCGCCGTTTACGTCGCAGCAGAGCACGGGCGCGCGGTGCTGGCCGATGCGCTGGGTCATGCCGTGCGTGAACCTGAGCAGCACGCGGCGCGGCTGGATACGATCTACGATCTGGCCTCGCTGACCAAGCCGCTCGTGACGGGTCTTCTCTCTGCGCGCATGATCGAGCGCGGCGAGATACAGCTTGACGACGCTGTGGCACGTTACCTCTCGGAGCTCGACCGGGCGGACAAGCGTGCCATCACCATACGCCATCTGCTGACGCACGCTTCGGGTCTTCCGGCGTGGCGTCCGCTCTACATCACTGCGGGCGGTGAGAAAGAAGGGGCGCTTCGTGCCATCGCCGAAGAAGCGCTCGAATCCACGCCGGGCACGCACGTACGCTACAGCGACTTGGGCTTTATCGCTCTCGGTTTCCTGCTCGAAAAGGTGTCGGGCGCGCAGCTCAGCACGCTCGCGCGCCACGAAATCTTCGAGCCGCTCAAACTTCAGTACACGTTCTTCAACCCTGAGCTGGCGATGCGTACCGGCGTGGCGGCCTGCGAGACTGGCAACGCCTTCGAGCGCGGGATGTGCGCCGATCTTAAGCTGAGCGAGTATCAGAACTGGCGCGAGGGGCTGATCTGGGGCGAGGTGCACGACGGCAACGCACATTTTCTCGGCGGCGCAGCAGGGCACGCCGGACTCTTCTCAAACGCGAGCGAAACCTTGCGCCTCGCCTCTCAATTCTTCGCCGGGCTCTCGGAGCTGCTCGCGCCGCAGACGTGCGCGCTCTTTCACACGAACATGACGGAAGGGCTCGAAGAGGCGCGTTCTCTCGCCTGGCAACTGGCCGAGACGGTGGACTCGACGGCTGGCGCTCAATTGCCGCCCGCGAGCTTCGGCCATACAGGTTTCACGGGCACGAGCTGCTGGAACGATCCGACGCGCGAACGCACCTTCATCCTGCTCACCAATCGTACGCACGCGCGCTCTCTGCCTTTCGTCAACATCAACAGCGTGCGCCGCCGCTTTCATACGCTCGCCTCGTCAGCGCTCGACGCGAAGGCAGCCAGTAGTAAGCAGAGAAGGCAGTAGGGTGGCATGAAGGCGGAAGGCAGCGGGCAGAAAGCAGCAAATGATGAGCAGCTAAGCGCCTCGCTGCCTACTGCCCATCGCCCTACGCCCTACGCTATTTCCCGTCGCGTCTCTTTCACAGAGGCGTTTCGTTTCTGGGCGAAGCTCGGCTTTATCTCCTTCGGCGGCCCGGCGGGACAGATCGCCATTATGCACCGCGAGCTGGTCGAGCGACGGCGCTGGATTTCGGAAGAGCGCTTCCTGCATGCGCTCAACTACTGCATGCTGCTGCCCGGCCCGGAAGCGACGCAGCTCGCCATCTACATCGGCTGGCTCATGCACCGTACATGGGGGGGCATCGTCGCCGGGGCATTCTTCGTCATCCCCTCCATCTTCATCTTGCTCGGCCTCTCATACATCTACGCGGCCTACGGCAGCGTGCCTCTTGTGATGGGTGTGCTGAGCGGCTTTAAGCCGGTCGTCGTCGCCATCGTCGTCGAAGCCGTCTTGAAGATCGGAGGCCGCGCGCTCAAGCGACGTGCCCACTTCATCATCGCAGCCGCAGCCTTCGTCGCCATCTACTTCTTCCACATCCCCTTTCCTCTCATCGTCCTTGCCGCCGGACTCATAGGCTTAGGTATTGGGGGATCGCCGTCAGGAGACGTAGATAAAAAGCCAGGCGGCGAAGAGATAAACAAAAACTTAAACGACAGTGCCCAATCACCAGCCCCTGTTGTCATAGCCGACGATGCGCCGCTGCACGCGCACACGCTGCCGTCGCGCGCGCGTGCGATCAGGACGCTCATCATGGGAATCATTCTCTGGGCGCTGCCTCTGGCGATGCTCGTCGCCTGGCGCGGACGCTGGAGCCTGCACGCGCAGGAGTATCGCTTCTTCACCGTCGCCGCTTTCGTCACCTTCGGCGGGGCTTACAGTGTGCTCGCCTATGTCATACAGGCCGCGTCAGGTGTTTACGGGTGGCTGACGCGCGCGCAGGCTGTCGATGGCCTGGCGCTCGCCGAGACGACGCCGGGGCCGCTCATCATGGTGCTGCAATTCATAGGCTTCATGGCCGGATGGAATCATCCAGAAGGCATGAGCCAGACGGCGAGCGCGATTGTCGGCGCACTCATCACGACCTACGCCACTTTTCTCCCCTGCTTCTTTTTCATCTTCATCGGCGCGCCCTACATAGAGGTGCTGCGCGGCAATAAGAGCCTGACAGGGGCGCTCTCCGGCATCACGGCGGCGGTGGTCGGCGTGATCCTCAACCTCGCGCTCGTCTTCGGCGCGGCGGTCATCTGGCCGCACGGCCTGGCTTCGGGGACGAACTGGTTCGCGATCCTCTTAAGCCTCGCAGCTTTCATCGCGCTCTACAGGTTCAAGGCGGATGTGCTGTGGGTGGTCATCGCGGGCGGCCTCGTCGGGCTGGTGCGAATGTTACTGTTTTAGCAGTCTGACGGAAGTTGTCAGAAGTTGTTTGAACAGTCCCGTAGGGACTGAGCGATAGTAGCCCAGCCATTGATGGCTGGGAACAGTCGCGACCAACAGAAGAGAGTCCCGTAGGGACGGCTGATACTTTTATTCAGCCGTCCCTACGGGACTCACTATTATGTTTCGGCAACTTAATCCCAGCGCTGAAGCATTGGGCTATTGTCATCTAGTCCCTACGGGACTTCTCAAACAGCTTCTCAGTGCTGCCCGCTAATCGCAGGCTGTACTGGCATAAGCGGCTCTACTTCCTACTACCATTTATAGCGGCTCTCATTAGCTTCGACCTGAATCTTTCAGTCGAAGATGAGGTGGACGCCAGCTTGCTTTACGGGTACGAATGTCGGCTCCACGCCGAACACATCCCGAATGCGGTCGGTCGTCAGCACCTCGGCGGCAGTGCCGGTTGCCACGACAGTCCCACGGTTCAGCAACACTATCTGGTCTGCAAAGCGGGCAGCGAGATTCAGATCGTGGAGCACTCCCACCGTGACCACATCAGGAGCGTCAGCGAAGCCGCGCACCTTTTTCATGAATGCGATCTGGTGACGAATGTCTAGAAATGTCAGGGGCTCATCGAGGAACAGGTACCGGCAAGATGAGAGCGTCGAGGGAGAACCGGAAGCCGTGGACGAGCCGGAGCTGGCGCGCCATAATTGCGCCAGCACGCGCGCGAAGTTGACGCGCTGGCGTTCGCCTCCGCTGAGAGTCTGATAGTTGCGGTCGCTGAATTCCGTGACGTCAAAGGCTTCCATAAGCTCATCTGTAATTTTCTCGTCTGTGGGGCCTGGACGGCCTCCGAAGTGCGGGTAGCGACCCATCATGACGACCTCGCGAACGGTCAGCGGGAACGCGACTTCGACGGCCTGCGAGAGCACTGCGCGACGCTTCGCGAGTTCGGATTCGCTCCGCTCATGTATGTCTGCGCCTTCATATTCAACCTTGCCAGTTTGGGGACGCAGCAGCCGCGCCAGCACCTTGATGAGAGTTGACTTGCCCGCGCCGTTCGGACCAATTACCAGGTGGAGGCGGCCTGGCGCGAACCGTGCTGACACCTCGGAGATGAGCGCGCGGTTTCCAACCCGGAAAGTGATGTTGCTGGCTTCCAGCATAATGAGTTGAGTAATAATCCCCGGAAGAACCGGCATAGGACGACATAGGCCGTCAGAACACGTATCGGCGGCGGCGCAGCAGTAACAGGAATACAGGTACGCCCACCGCCGAAGTGACGATGCCGATTGGCAGCTCCGCTGGCCGCAGCGAAAGCCGAGCGACAAGGTCCGCCAGGCTCAAGAGCATTGCGCCCATCAGCGCGCTCCCGACGATCAGAAAGCGGTTGTCAGCCCCGTGCATCATTCGCAGAATGTGCGGGACGATCAGCCCGACAAAGCTGATGACGCCGGTGAACGCCGTCGCGACGGCGACAATGACGACGTTGATGGAGAGAATGATCCACTTCAGCCGGTTCACGTTCACCCCGAGGTAGGTCGCCTCCTCTTCGCCGATCATCAACGCGTTAAGCTGCTTTGCGTAACGGAGCGCGACCGTCGATCCTCCGATTGTCGAAATGGCGACGATCTGGACGGCGCGCCAGTTCGCACCCGAAAGCGTGCCCAGGCTCCAGAACGTTATCGAGCGGGCTTGCGGGTCGCGCGCGATGTAAGACAGAAACCCTATGGCGCTCATGAAGAGTGCATTTACGGCCAGCCCTGTGAGCAGTAGCATCACAATCGAGGCTCGTCCATCCTCCCGCGAGCGGGCGAGGAGGAAGACGAGGTACGTTGAAATGACGCCGCCGATACACGCGGCGATAGGCAGACTCCACAGACCCGTGCTGAGGTGGAGGACGCCACCGAGAACAAAGAAGAGTGCCGAACCGAAGGCAGCGCCGCTTGAGGTCCCGACGAGTCCCGGCTCTACAATCGGATTGCGAAACAGCGCCTGCATCAGCGCGCCGCCCACGCCGAGGCTGGCGCCGACCAGCAGGCAGAGAATAGCGCGAGGCAAGCGCAGCTCCAGGAAAATGCGTTGATCCAAAGTGGGTTCAGGTTGTCCGGGAAGAAGAGAGGCCAGCGCCCGGACGATGGCAGGAATCGAAAAGTCGATAGCCCCGTAGCGTATAGACGCAGCCAGCACGAGGAGCGTGGCGAAGGTCAATGCGAAGAGAAGTGCTCGCTGGGTCCCGCGTTGTTTTGTCACTTTTGATGAATGATCGCGGCCACTTTCTCAATATTTTCGCCGGAGCGCGGACTAAAGTACATCAGCACATTCTCTTCTATGCGGTAGATGTGATTGTTTTTGGCAGCGTTGGAGGTAGCGACGCCCGGCAAGGCTTTGATCTGATCCAGAGCTCCTCCGAGGCGGTCGTAGCCAAAATCTGTGACGAGTATGACGTCAGGATTCGCCCGGGCGATTGTTTCCGGCGACGCCATCCGCTGCATTCCCTGGGCGTCAATCGCCATCTCTCCGCCCGCCCATTCTATCATTCGGCTTGCCGCGCCGCCGTCCCCGCCTCCGCCACGACCTACGACGAGATAAACGTTGGAGGCGCGTCCGAAGTGTATGACCGCGACCCTTGGATGATCCGTGTACTGCTTGACCCGTTCGAGCGAAGCCGCCATTTGGGCGTCGAGCGTGCGGCACAACTCTTCCGCCCGGTCTCCCTTATGAAAATAGGCGCCCATTTCGCGAATGAGGGCTTTCGTACCTTCGACCGAATCGTTCTTCGCGGTGAAGGTTTTCATCGGCATGTTCAAGCCCTGAAGCTGCTCGACGACTTGCGGCGGGCCGATGTTGTTGTCATGGATGATAGCAGTCGGGTGCAGCGAAAGGATGCCTTCGGCACTGAGCGCCCGGTGATACCCTACTGTTTGCACCTTCTTTACGTCTGGAGGATATGTGCTCGAGTAATCGACTCCGACAACGTGCTCCTGGGCTCCGAGAGCCCAGATGATTTCGTTGTAGGTCTGCGAGATGACCACCAGGCGCTCGGCCTTCGCGTCGTTAGCTGAATTGGAGAAGCGTCCACAGCTAATCGCCGAGATGAGAATTGCAGAAAGCGTGGCGACAAGTAGGATTCGTTTCATCAGGAATGAGATATGTGTCTGCAAAAATGTCATACGTTATATGGACTCAAGACTTCGACAGTCGCGGGGACTGCGGTGGGCATCAGCAGGAGAATAAATGAAGAGCGCCGGAACCACCAGCGCTCTTCATTCCCGGACATCAGCCGCTTTCGCTCAGAAGATGAACCGCCCTTGCAACTGGAACATCCGTGGCGGGTCAATGTTGGCGAACGCAGGGATCGCGACAGGCGCCGTGCCGACGCCGCCCACGAACTGGCCGAACGTGGGCGCCGGTGTCTCACCATTGCCGTAAACCGTGACCCCGCGTCCGAGATAGTTGCCGTGATTGAAGATGTTGAAGCCCTCGACCCTGAGCAGGAGGGCCTTGCTCTCCGAGAACGCGAAGCGCTTCTCGATGAAGATCGCCACGTCGGAGGTCGGGGTGCCGCGGAACTCCGACTTGTCGATGACCCTGCCGAAGATGACCGGTCGGTCGTTGAGGATGCCGTCCCCGTTGTTATCGACGCCCGTCGTGGCGTTGAATGGACGTGCCGACGCGAGCTGTGTCAGGGTTCCGGCGGTGATGTTGTGCGGGAAACGGTAACTGAACATGACGACCGCGCGGTGACGCTGGTCAAGCACGCTGGGGCCCTGCTCTTGCTCGCCGAGCCGCGCGATGTTGCTATCGCTTGGCCCGATGCCGTTGCCGTCCGGCTCGAAGGTGTTGGTTGCTTTCGACAGCGTGTAGCTAATGGCGGCATAGATGCGCGAGTTGCCACGGTAGGTGAGCTGCGTCTGCAATCCGTTGTAGTCGGCCTCGCCGAGATTCATGATCACGTTGACCTGACGCACGCCACTGGCGCGCGGGAAGATCGGACGGGTGAGATTGCCGGCGGCGGCAGCCTCCGCGTTGTTACAGGTCACATGACCCATTAAGCAGCGCATCTGTCCGGGCGCGGTGCGGTCGAAGGGCGACGGGGCGTTTAAATCTACCGTGCGATCAAGTCCGGATACGTGCTGGTGCACGTAGTCGGCCCCGACGAACAATCCCCTGATCACCTCGCGCTCCACGCCGATGGTCAAGACGTGGCTGCGCGGGTTCACCAGCTTGTCGGGGTAATTCGGCAGCAGCGCGTCGAAGTTTAGCCCGAACCTCGCGAACTGAGCCTCGTAGAATTCTCGACGTCCCGCCCTGATCGTGATGTCGCGCGGAGGAATCTGTGTCGCCGCCAGCGTACTCGGGTCAACGTTCACCGGGGCACACGTCAGGCAGGTCGGGAAGCCGATTTCCCCTGGAAACGCGGTATAGGTCGCCAATCCGTCCAGCCCGTTGAGCAGGTAGCCGGCGACCACGTTGGTCCGAATCTGCGTGTAATACATGCCGTAGCCGCCGCGAATGGAGGTGCGCGGGTCGCCGCCCGGATGCCAGCCGAAGCCTACGCGCGGCGCGAAGTTCGCCGTCGCGTCCGCCAGGGTCTGCCGGTCGTAGCGCAAGCCCAGGTTCAAAGTGAGATCGGGTCTCACCTTCCAATCATCCTGCACGAACCCCGTCAGGAGCCACTGCCCCAGACTATAGCTGTTGATGCCGAAATCTATCGGCTGCGAGTAGTTCTGCACGTCGGCCAGTGTCAACTGATCGAAGGGCAACTTGTTCCGCGAGCCAGTGGTGGGGAATGTGAAAGTGCCGAGCACTGGGTTACCGAACTCGCTGCCCGATCCGGCTGAGGTGTGATGGATGAGGCTTCCGCCGAAGCGCAGATAGTGATGGCCTTTCGACCACGAGAGCGTATCGGCGAACTGCACCTGGTTGCCCCGGAAGTCGGCGACTCGCGACTGCCCGATGGTGAAGGGCACAGCCCCATTCCCGTTGCCGCGTGTGTAGGTGGTCGAGAGGTTCAGGGCTTCCCAGAGGGTGACAGGATCGCCGTGCAGGAAGGCGAATCGCGCCTCGTTGACAACGTTTGCTTTGACCGCCCACGTGTAATTGACCTGCCCCGTCAGAGACCTTCGCGTGTATCTGCGCGCGGTGCTCGGCGCGCTTGTGCCGCCCACGGTGTCCTGCGGGTTGTCGTCGAAAAACCGATCAACGTTCACCCGCGCCATTAACGTCTGGTTCGACGTGAGCCTGTGGTCGAGCCGCCCGTCGAAGAGGAACTGGCGGTAGTGCCCCGTGTAAGAAAGGTCGCCGTTCGGCGGCAACACGAAGAGAGGCAGCGAGGTCGAGAGGAACGTCGTCCGATCCTGATGCGTATAGTCCGCCGTGACGAAGAAGAAGGTCTTGTCCTTCTTGATCGGGCCGCCGATTGAGCCGGAGAACTGGCTCAGAGCGTCCGGGATGTCGACCGGATTGATCGCCTCGAGCGTGTCGGGCGTGACGCACGTCGGCACGGACAGCGGGCAGAAGCCTTTGGTCGAGAACCTCCTCGCCTGCCAGCCGCCGGGACGGAACATGACCACTCCTTCGCCGTGCAGATCGTTCGTGCCAGACCTGGTGACGATGTTCAGGGCAGAGCCGGTTGACCAGCCGAATTCGGCAGAGAACGCGTTTGAGAGTACCGTCACTTCCTGGATCGCGCCGAGCGGCACGGTGGCAATCGCCGTCTGGCGGCCCCACGCCTCATCGTTGTTCGCGCCGTCGAGCGTGACCGTGGTCTGGCGGCGTCCGCCCACGCCGGTGACGAAGTACGTCTGGTTGACGAAGAGATCGCCCGTCCCCTTCGCCGGGCGGAACGCAGAATTGAGGAGCGGCAGCGTCGAAACCTTGCGTCCGAGGATCGGCGTCTCGTCAATTCGCGAGCTGTCGAGCGAGACGCCGATCTCCGGATCAGAGCGCACGCCTTCAGTCGTCCCGAAGATGGTGACCTCCGCCGCACCCGCGCCGCCAACCATGAGCATCACCTTCAGGGTCGCGGTCTCACCCGCGCGCAGCGCGATGTTCGTGCGCTCTTCGTTGCGGAATCCTTCCCGGGACACGGTGACCCTGTAGGTTCCCGTCAGCGGCAGCGCCGCGATGGTGGCGCTGCCGTCGCCTCCAGAGACGGCCTCGCGCATGGCGCCGGTCGCGATGTTCACCACCGAAACTTTGGCATCCGGCACGACAGCACCGGCTTGATCGACCACGACGACGATCATCGTCGCCGTGTTGGGAGACTGCGCCCAAGCCATGCCATGCGACAGCAGGATCAATGTTCCGATCAGCGCCAATGTCGCCCAAGCACCACGATCAAATTGAGCCGTGCGTCGGTTGATACTGCGGCATGCTCTGATAAATGATTCAAATTTTCCCATGTGGCTTCCTTTGACCTCAATCATCGAAATTATAGACTGGTACTGCTGTCGGGGAATCGGGGGACACAGCGTCTTGCACTACACGAAGAGTCCTGATTCCGTCTGCCGTTGATGAGTGAACGGTCAGGACATCCCGTTTAAGAACGCGGCACTGCCGAGGAGGCGTGTAAGAATATCTCCGATGATTATCTACTACCAGACATCGTAATTAAATAAAGCTCGGGCACGCTTGAAGGTGTGCGGCAAAGCATGGAACACTGGCGGATACTTTGAATAGACGACGCGAAAACGTCCGCGACTACCTCGGCCTGGAGCGCAACGTGCTGGCCGTTTCGGCGGCCATCTTCCTCGTCGGCATGGGCGAGGAGTTGTGGAAGAAGTTTCTGCCGAAGTATCTGGAAGCGCTCGGCGCGGGCACGGTCGCCATCGGGATGTTCGGCACGGCGAAGGATTTCTTCGACGCGATCTACCAGTATCCGGGCGGGTGGCTCGCCGACCGGCTCGGACGCCGCCGCGCCTTCCTCATCTTCATCGCGCTGGCCTCGATCGGATACATCGCCTATCTACTGGCTTCCTGGTGGCCGCTGGTTTTCGTCGGTCTGGCCTTCACGATGGCCTGGAGCAGCATGGCGAGTCCGGCCATCTTCGCCGTCATCGGCGACGCGTTGCCGAAAGAGCGGCGCGCGATGGGCTTCACTCTTCAATCAATGCTCAAACGCGTGCCGATGACGCTTGCGCCCATCCTCGGCGGCTCCCTGATCGCAGCCGTCGGGATTCTCAGAGGAGTGCGCCTAAGCATAGTCATCACGCTCATCCTTGCCACCGTCACCGTGCTCGTCATACTAGCCATCAACATCCCCATCGTCATCGGCGAGCCAGCACGCATCGCAGGCGTGTGGCGCTCCTTTCATGTGGCGCTCAAGCGACTGCTCATCTCGGACATCATCATCAGGACGTGCGAAGGACTGGCCGAAGTCTTCATCATTCTCTATGCGACGAACATCATCGGCGTCAGCCTCGCGGAGTATGGGGTGCTCGTCGCGATACAGATGGCGACGGCGATTCTGGTTTATGTCCCCTCGGCAAAGATCGCAGACCGTATCGGGCGCAAGCCTTTCGTCATCGCCACCTTCCTTTGCTTCGCGCTCTTTCCGGTCGCGGTTGTCTTGAGCCGTGGCTTCGCCTCGCTCACGCTTGCCTTCATCATCGGCGGACTCCGTGAGATCGGCGAGCCGTCGCGCAAGGCCATGATCGTGGATTTTGCCGAAGCCCACCTTCGCGCGCGCAGCGTCGGTCTCTACTATCTCGTGCGAAGCCTATCCATTACACCGGCGGCGTTCATCGGCGGCCTGCTCTGGCAGCTCGCGCCGCAGACGCCCTTTATCACGGCAGGCGTTGTCGGTCTCCTCGGCACGATTGTCTTCGCCGCGACGGTTGAGGAGCGATACGCGGGCTGAATAAAAATCGGAAAGTTGGGATGTTTCCCGGCGGCTGCGGCCGCCCGTGCTGTGCGGAAAGGCTCTGCCTTTCCGTCTCGTGCCTCTCTCTTTATCGGCAAGGCTACGTCTTGCCATACGCGAGGCGCAGCCTCGCCTATAATTTAGGACTGTGGGCCGGAAAGCCGAAGGCTTTCCGCACAACTATGCGGCAAAGCCGCCGGGAGAAAAGCGCTCCATGCCCCGTGAAATGTAGTAGTATGAGGCGCGCGGCCAACCATGATCTCCCCAGTCATCCTATCCTGGCCGCGAGATGAGAGACCAAAACAGATGCGCCGCCGCCTACGCTCGAAGCTCCTAGTCTTTCTCGTCGCGCCCGCCCTGCTCGTATCGTCTGTGGCGTTTGCGCAGGAGGAGGAGGGTCATACCGGATCACAACAGACGCGCCCGCGCCGCGCGCAAGGGACATCCGCACAAACTCCCACGACGGCGACGACGAGCGCGCCTGTTGTAATGGCGCGTCTGACGGCAGAGCCGACCATACGCATCGGGCTGACGACGGACGCGCGCTCCGTCAGTATCTCGACCACCGGACGGCAGCTTCAAGCCACACAGCAGAACGTAGTCGCGCCCACGCAGCTCGCGGCCACGCGCGTGCGCATAGAATCCCGCAACCTCTCACCTGCCTCGCTCCCTCAAGAGGGTGCGACGTTTCGGGTTGAGATGACGGGTGCGGCGACGCGCGTTGACGCAGACCGCGCCGCCCGCGCCATTCGAGAGCAGACAGGCCAGGCGCCCGAAATCGCTCTCGACGCCGCGACAAACACCTGGCGCATACGCGTCGGTGCGGGTCTCTCGCGCACTGAGGCAGAGTCCTTGCGCGCGCGTCTGAGGGATGCAGGCTACGCATCCGCGTCAATCGTGAATGAGGCGGGCGCGCAAGTCGCAGGCGCGTCTCGCGCTTCGTCTTCCGGCGCGGGTGGGAATCTCGCTTCGGCTCCCGTGGCTCGCCTTTCGAGCGCGAGCGGTGTGCGTCCTGTCTCGCGCACGAGCGCGCCGCTGCGCGAGCTGGTAGTTTACGCTTCCGGCGCGACCCAGATGCTCAGCTCACGCGCTCCGCTCACCTTCTCGGCGGACAATGAGTCATCCGCTCCCGTGCGCTTCAACGATAAACCGTATCGCGGGCGTCTCGAAGTCTTCGCCAACGCGAGCGGAGGGCTCACGGTGGTCAACGTACTGGGTCTGGAAGATTACGTGCGCGGGGTTGTGCCGAACGAGCTGTCGCCGGGCGGCTATCCGGCCATCGAAGCTCAGAAGGCGCAGGCGATTGCCGCGCGCACCTATGCCGTCAGGAATCGCGACAACTTTGCAGAGCAGGGCTTCGATCTGCTGCCGACCACGCGCTCGCAGGTTTACGGTGGACTTTCGACCGAGCACCCGCTCTCGTCGCGCGCCGTAGACGAGACGCGCGGGATCATCGCCACTTACAAAGGCGAGCCGATCAACGCGCTCTACACTTCGACCTGCGGCGGGCGCACGGAAAATGCCGAGAACATCTTTGGCGGCGAGGCTGTCCCTTACCTGCGTGGCCGCGAGTGTTCATTGGAAGGCAGGGCGCAGCTTGCGCCCTTCACGCTTAAGACTTCGCGCGAGCCCGCAGACATACGCGAAGAGCAGAACGCTCAACTTGCGCGCGACGCGGCGCTGCTCGCCATTCACGGCTTCTCGCTGTCCTCTACGCGCGTCACGGACGGCTGGCTTGCGGCGGCTGCACCTGCCGCAGATGTGCGCGCGTGGCTCTCCGTGGTTGCGCGTCTCGCGCACCAGACAGCGCCGTCCGTCTCAGACGATGCCGCGCGTCCGCCAGCTTTCAGCACCGCTCTGGCCTCAGCCGTCTACGGGCAGGGCCGCGCCGATACGCTGCTTGACGATGCGGACGTAGATTATCTACTGGCCTTTCGCGACGCCGCTGAGGTTCCCGCGCCCAACCGCGCAGACGTTGCGCTGCTCCTGCGCGAAGGCTTTCTCTCGCTCTACCCGGACGCGACCTTGCGCCCGCGCGAAGCTATGTCGCGCGGGCGTATGCTTCACGCCATCGTGCGCATCCTGGAAGCGCGTGGACTCCTGTCTCTTCAGAAGGGGACGACGCGCCCATCAAATGGCGGCGCGCTCGTCCTGCGCTCGGGTCGTAATCGCGACCAGTCTATAGTGGTCAGCGCAGACGCATACCTCTTCCGCGCTTTCGGCGAAGGCGTCTACCAGATGCGCTCGCTCGCGCTCATGGGGGGCGAGCCCGTCACCTTTCACGTCAACTCGCGCGGGCAGGTCGATTACATGGAGGTACGCCCCGCACAGGACGGCGCGGCAGCAGAGCGCTTCTCGCCCTTCACGAACTGGACTTCGGAATTGAGCCTCGGCGCGGCACAGGCGCGTCTCGCGCGCTGGTCGCGCGGGATAGGCTCTTTGACAGACCTGCGCATCGCGGCGCGCGGCTCCTCGCGCCGCGTCACAGATTTGGAGATGGTCGGCACAAGCGGCACGGCGCACCTACGCGGCGGGCGCATACGCTCCGCGCTCGGTTTGCGCGAGCAGCTCTTCGTCATAGACCGCCAGTACGACCAGGCGGGACGCGTGACGGGCTTCCTGTTTACGGGGCGCGGCTGGGGGCACGGCGTCGGCATGTGCCAGGTCGGAGCATACGGGCTGGCGCGCGCCGGACTGACCTATGACAAGATTCTGAAATCTTATTACAGCGGGATAGAGTTGACGAAGTTGTATTAGATAATTCATGTTACGCGGGCTGCGTCGCAAAGCGCCGCGAGAGTGAATGCGGATTGCTTCGAGCCTGACATAAGTGATGCGATGAGACCTCTTCTTCTATGCCTGCTCCTGATAGCGCCTTTCGGCCAAGTAGCGTTTGCTCAAGTCAAACCGTTCCCTGAGCTGGCGCGGATGTTTGAATACGACCGGAAAGCTCCGCTCGATCTGAAAGAGAACGGCGTTGATGATCGAAGCGGCGTGAAAGTTCATGACATCTCTTACGCGAGTCCGAAAGGCGGGCAGGTCTCTGCTTATCTGGTCGTGCCTGCGGGTCGTGGCCCGTTTGCCGGGGTGGTCTTCATGCACCCGGATTCAGGAACGCGGACGGCTTTCCTGGCAGAGGCGGTGCTGCTGGCCGAGACGGGCGCTGTGTCGCTCCTGATCGACGCGCCCTTTCGCCGCCCCGAACCGTCGCGCAGACCTTTCGACATCACGAAGCCCGAAAACAATCGCGACGTACTCATCCAGACCGTCATAGACCTCAGGCGCGGCGTCGATCTGCTCACCTCCAGGCCGGACGTGGACGCGAAACGCATCGCTTACGTCGGCCACAGCTACGGCGGGGCGCTCGGCGGTGTGCTGGCGAGCGTGGAGAAGCGCATCAAGGCTTATGTGCTGATGGCTGGCGATCCGAGTTGGACGACCTCGCTGCGCACGGCCACCGACCCGAATAGCGAACAGGCTCGCAAGCTATTGACGAAAGAGCAGCTTGATAAATACGTGTCCGTCACAGCTCCGCTCGATGCCGTTCACTACATTAAACATGCCGCGCCCGCTGCCCTTCTCTTCCAGTTCTCGCGCTACGACGTGGAGATTCCAGAACATGCGGGGCAGCAATACTATCAGGCGGCCAGCCAGCCGAAGCTCGTCAAGTGGTACGACGTGGGTCATGAAGTGGATAGCCTTGAAGCCTTGCGTGACCGCGCCGACTGGCTGAGCAAGCAGATTGGCATCGCCCCGCTCGCCCCCGTCATAAAAAAGAGGCTGGGTCTTTAGAATACATTGTGATCGTCCCGTCAGCATAAGGTGAAGCCATGAAACGACTCGCTCGATGCCTGCTTCTGACCATCATCGCGGGGCTTGCCGGGACAACAGCCCTGGCCGCACAGGAGATCAAGCCTTTCCCGGAGCTGGTGCGCCTTTTCGATTATGATAACCGAGCGCCGCTCGATGTGCGGGAGAGTAAGGTTGAAGACAAGAGCGGCGTTCAAGTACACGACATCACCTACCTGAGCCCGAAGGGCGGGCGCGTCCCGGCCTATCTCGTCACGCCTGCGGGTCGCGGCCCTTTCGCCGGGGTGGTCTTCATGCACTGGGGCTTCGGCTATCGCTCAAGTTTTCTGGCCGAGGCGTTGTTACTGGCGGAGGCGGGCGCGGTCTCGCTCCTGATAGACGCGCCCTATAATCGCCCCGCTCCCTGGCGTCGTGATTTCGATGCCAGCAAGCCGGAAGTCAATCGCGATCTATACATTCAGATGGTCGTAGACCTCAGGCGCGGCGTCGATCTGCTCGCGTCCAGGCCGGACGTAGACTCCAAGCGTCTGGGCTTCGTCGGGCTCTCTCTGGGAGCCCACATGGGCGGTATCCTGTCCGGTGTCGAGAAACGAATCAAAGCCCTCGTCCTGATGGGTGGCCTGCCGACCCTGACGGAGAGGCTGCGCCAGAACAACCGCGAAGGAAAATTCAACCGGGACATAGAAATCCTCTCGCCCGTAGACCCCATCCATTACGTGAGCCACGCAAAACCCTCTGCCATCCTCTTCCAGTTCGCCCGACGTGATCGCTTCGTCTCGGAGAAACAGGCGATGCAGTATAGCGAGGCTGGAAGCGAGCCGAAGACCGTCAAGTGGTACGATACCGGGCACGAGCTGAACGACATCGAAGCGCTACGTGACCGCGCCGACTGGCTGCGCCAGCAGATCGGCATTGCACCGCTCGCACCCGTGCTGCGGAAAAAGCTGAACTAACAGAGGATCAATGAATCACAGCAAATCGGCATATAAAGCAGATTTAAACGCAAAGGGCGCAAAGTGCAGACGCAAAGGACGCAGAGAATCAACTCCTTTGCGAAATACCTTTGCGCCCTTTGCGTTTAAATCGCCTCTTCTTTTGTGTCTTTGTGCCTTTCTGTTTCTCTTCAATTCTGTACCGGCGCAGTCCCCTCCGGCGAAGGCATCCGTTTTAATTAAGGCGGGGCGGCTGGTTGACGTGCGCACCGGAAGCCTTCTCGTCGATCAGGCCATTCTGATTGAAGGCGAGCGCATCAAGAAGGTCGGCGCAAGCGCAGCCGTGTCGCGTCACGCTCCTGCGGGGGCGCGCGTCATAGACCTCTCACGCGCCACGGTTTTGCCCGGCCTCATAGATTGCCATACGCATCTGCTGAGCATCTGGGACGGGCGTCTGGGGACGGACGAGGCGGCCATACTCGCTATCGCGCAGATGAGCATGGCAGAGCGGGCGCTGATGGGCGCTGCGATGGCGCGTGAAGATTTGGAGGCAGGCATCACCACGGTGCGCGACCTCGGTCTTTCAGGCATAAACGGTGATGTCGCCCTGCGCAACGCGATCAACGCGGGCTGGGTGCAGGGGCCGCGCATCCTCGCTTCAACACGCAAGCTGACACCTGCGGGCGGCCAGCTCCACAGCCAGTCCGTGCTCTCGCGTGAGATCGTCGCGCAGGAATACGCGGTCGTCAACGGCCCTGAAGAGGCGCGCCGCGCCGTGCGTGAAGCGACTTCCATGGGTGCCGATGTCATCAAGGTGGTCATAGATGCAGGGGCGCGTGTCCTCACGCTCGAAGAGATGAAGGCCATCGTCGATGAAGCGCACCGAAGCAAGATCAAGGTGGCCGTCCACGCGACGACCGAGTTGGGGACTCGGACGGCTGTCGAAGCCTTTGCGGATTCGATAGAGCACGGCAGCGTTATCTCCGATCAGACCTTGCGAGCGATGAAGGAACGCGGCATCTTTCTCGTGCCGACGGATTTCACTGCCGCCTCGATCCGCAGCATCGTCCTGACCCCGCGTAATCTTTCCCCGGAAGACATGGCCGACCTGGAAGGGTATCTCAAGGGCTACGCCGAAACCGTCCCACAGCGTCTCAGGCGTGCTATGAAGATCGGCGTCAAGATCGCCGCAGGCTCTGACATGCTCTTCAAGTTTCCAGGCAAGACGCGCGGGCAGGCGAGCCTGCTATTGTACGAGGCATTGCGTGACGAGGGGATGTCACCTCTGGAAATCATCCGCGCTGCCACGGTCAATGCCGCCGAACTGCTCGGCTGGCAGGATCGCGTCGGGACACTCGAAGCGAACAGGTACGCCGATTTGATTGCCGTCGAAGGCGATCCGCTCAAAGACATCACGGAGCTTCAGCGCGTCAAGTTCGTGATGAAAGGTGGCCAAGTGATTAAAGACGACCTTACATCAAATATCACAAGGCGTTGAAAAGAAGGTGTATGATAAGATAGCGTTGTTCAACAAGATGCATTAATCTGGCATCTATCTGATCGTGGACGCGGACGGCTCGGAGACCTCATAATGCTTGCCCCGGAAACCATCTTACAAAATCGCTATCGAGTTGTTTGCCAACTCGGACAGGGTGGCATGGGTACTGTTTATGAAGCTGTAGATGAAAGGCTTGATACAACTGTTGCCCTCAAGGAAACCTTCTTTACAGATGAGCGCTTGCGCAATCAGTTTGAGCGCGAGGCGCGTTTGCTCGCCAGGTTGCATCATCCCGCGTTGCCGAGAGTCAGCGATCATTTTATGGAAGGTGATGGGCAGTTTCTCGTGATGCAGTTCATCTCCGGCGAGGATTTATTGGAGATGCTACAGCGTCAAGGTGGCCCGTTCACATTGGAAGATGTTCTACGCTGGGCCGACCAGTTGCTCGATGCGCTCGACTACCTGCACACGCAGGAGCCATCTATCATTCACCGCGACATTAAACCGCAAAACTTAAAGCTGACGGCTAGAGGCCAAGTTATCCTGCTTGATTTCGGGCTTGCCAAGGGCTTCGCAGGGCCGATGTCGCGCGTCTCGGCATCAAGCAGCATCTTCGGCTTCACGCCACACTACGCACCACTTGAACAGATTCAAGGGATGGGGACAGACCCTCGCAGCGATCTGTACTCACTGGCGGCGACGCTCTATCACCTGATGACAGGCGTGCCACCACCTGATGTCCTGACGCGTCTGACGGCGACGACGGATGGACAACCTGATCCATTGCGCTCCGCTAACGAAGTAAATCAGCGGGTTCCGGCTGGTGTCGCTGCGATTCTGGATAAGGCACTGGCAATAGGTCGCAACCAACGTCCCACTACTGCTGCTGAGATGCGAGGGGCATTGCTCGATGCGAGCCAGTCCCGCATGCTCGCCGATAGTAATGAAGCGAAGGCAGAAGTCTTACCGCCGACCATTGTTAGCCCGGCGCTGCAACAAGGGACACGAGAACAAGGGCGCGCGCTAGTGCCGCCGACCGCCTCCGAGTCTGATTTATCACCAACACCACAAGAGCCAAGTGCTACTGTTGCTTCGCCAACAGTAGCTGCGCCAACTTCCCCGCCGCTCGTTTCTCCGACTGAATCCGCGCCATTCCCTGCTGTTACGCACCCATTGATGCCAAGCGTACAGCCCACGCAAAAGTCGAATCGGTTATCTTGGATAATCGGCGGCTTCGTTGCGCTGCTCGTTGTCGGCATCTTAATCGCCCTCATGACATCACGCGATGCTCTTGATGAACATTCTAGCCCATCCAGTAGCCAAGCAGCCGCCAAAGGTAATATTAAGGTTGGCATCTACACACCTGTTTCGGGACAGATCTCTAGCTTCGGGCAATCAACCGTCAACGGCATCAAGATGGCTGCCGATGAGATCAACAAAGCGGGCGGCGTGGGCGGTCGTCAGGTCGAGCTTGTTATCGAGGACGATCAAAGCCGTCCTGAACAGGCCGCAACTGTAGTAACTAAGCTTATTAATCAGGATAAGGTTATTGCCTTGCTTGGCGAGGTCGCTTCATCAAACAGCCTGGCCGCTGCGCCCAAGGCGCAGGCCGCCAAAGTGCCTATGATCACGCCGTCGTCTACGAATCCGAAGGTCACGCAGGTGGGCGACTACATCTTTCGCGTCTGCTTCATAGACCCG
>DASVVT010000024.1:0-57703 GCA_036386415.1 Pyrinomonadaceae bacterium | reverse complement strand
GCGGGGGCGGCCACAGCCGCAAAAGGGCAAACATCCCTTTGGGAGCTGCCGTCGCAGTTCTTCACAAATACTTACCAGTTGAACGGCCTGAGTTCCGGGCCGACGATGTGGCCGCCTGCTTCACCGTGCTCCTCATCGTGGAGGAAGTGCGCGGCGTACCAGACGACGACATCCTGGTTCTCAATCGACTCGTGATTGGCGATAAACTTGTCCAGATGAGCCTTCGCCAGGGTCGGGTCTTCTGTGTATCCCTGCCCGTCGTCCAACTCCGTGGAACGATACCGCATCGCCCATATGTCGCCGACTCCAAAGGACGTCGCATTACCGTCGTTGAGCCCCGGTATCAGAACATAACCACTGTTGGTGGCCGTGTTCCTGACGCGCCATTTGCGCTTGTGTGAAGCGTCGCGCTGGCGATTGACCTCGAATTTGTGCAAGCTCCAATTCGTTGGGCCAAGAGGCGGAGAGTTAAACTCCTCGAAGACGTTTTTCGACGCCGTATTGATGTCGAAGTCCATTCTCCAGTAGACGTGATGATGATGTTTATGACAGGTGCACTTGTTCTCTATCGCGGCAAAGCCGAAGCGCGGGCGAATGTTTCCGTTGGCGTTAAAGCTCCAACGACTGATGTAGCGATACCACCCGGCGGCCATCTCACTGACCACGATGACCTCCTGGTTTTGCACGTAGATGGCGACGCCCTGAAAATTGCCCGCGTCACTCTCGGTTTCGAGAATCGTCTTGGCGGGAGCCGTACACTGCCTGTAGCCGGGGATCGCGTCCGCGCCTTTGGCTTCAAAGCAGTTCTCCTGATTCTGCCAATCGCGATAGACCGGCCCACAGCCGTCGGCAATGCCGTCCTCAAAATACTCCACGTTGAGGATCGGCACATGGGCGCGGTAGAGCACCTGCTTCCCCTTATAGAAGACGTGTCGTAGCTCGACGCCGGAGCCGACGACGCCGGACGAGACGGCTGGCCGGAGGACGACAAACTCCCAGAGCACGGTCGCTCCCTGGCTCACCGTAACTTTGACCTGCCCGGACGTCCCTGTACTCTCGCAGCCGCCCATGGCAGGCGGCCCGCATAGGGTCGAGCTGGGAGAGGGAACGTTGGGGGGGTCGGACAACACCGTCTCATTAATCATGTTGACTCCGACGATGCGGTGGCGGGGTCGTGCCTCTTTGGCGGCCAGACCGACGGCGAGCGTGCGCTCTGTGCGCCCATCGGGTCGCTCGACTTCGATGAGCGGCGGCATGGGCCTGAAGGGCTGCACCTGTCCCTGGCTGATGGCCGGGCCGATCCGAGGGTCGTTGCGCAAAATCTGAACCGCCGCGTCAAACTCGTCGGCGTTCGGCAACGGCTGGCGACCCAGCTCCGAGATCTCCACGCTCTGCGGGTCGTCGAAACTTCCTTCGAGCTGAACAGTCTGGTTGTTGGTGTAATCATAAGTTATGGCACGGTATTTCTTCGGCGGCGTCGGGCGCGCGGTCTTCTCTTCATCAACCAACTTGAGCCTGAGAAATCGGTTGCGCGTTGCGTCCAGACGAGCCTTGATCGAGCGACGTTGTGCCATCTCGGTTAAGAGTGTGGTCACAGTCGCCTGCGTCGGTCCCCACGGAACGATTTTTAGGGTCAATGCCATGATTCGTCCTCCTCTGTGTTTTTGAGTTAACTGCAAGGGGGTTCTTTTCAAATCAGACACTCCCGCTTGTTCGATCCTTTCGGTGGTGAGAAAGGAAGGCCACAGCCGTGGGCGAAGGGTTGCGCCCCGGCCTGACGACCTTCGTCAATGCTAGCCCGGTTATGATCGACGTTGAGAGACCAAGAAGGCTTCCGCATCAAACGTCGACGAGGGGCAGCATGTAGAATTATGAAATGTCATGCAGCAACGGCTCTCAACAAGGGATGAGGCAACTAATCAGCCGCGAGATTGAGGTGTAGCTGTTGCAACGCGCCTTAATATATATCATGGGAGCAGTGTTAGACAATCTTTTCGACGATTATCTCTACCCTCAACTTAGCCGCCTCGCAGGTCTTCTTGCGCCGTCTCGGTTTCGTGAGTCGGGATGATCTCTGAATGAGGATTATGAAACGCCGGGGGTCGCAAAATGCAGCGCTTGCGGAGTAGATGCTTTGCGCAGCACTTTGCGACTTTCTCCCTTGCGCTCGAATCCTCACCTCATCATTCTCCCGCCCTGCTTCAATCTAAGCCGGGCTACGACTCCGTGAAGCGCTTCATGCTATGATGGGGCACGCTCTCTAAATCTGAGGTTTCTATGAAGACGCGCGTAGGCCGAACACTTTTCAGTGTCAGGGTCTGCGCCTGTCGGATCGGTCTCAAAAATCATGCGCGTTCTGGTGACAGGCGGAGCCGGTTACATTGGCAGCGTGGTGACGGAAGAGCTGCTCAGGGACGGCCACGAAGCGGTGGTCTACGACAGTCTTTATAAGGGTTATCGTGAGGCCGTTGCTCCTCAAGCGAAATTTGTTGAGGCGGACTTGATGGACGGCGACGAGCTTCGTCGCACGCTCAAGCTGCATGGGATAGAAGCCGTCATACACATGGCGGCTGACTCGCTCGTCGGCGAATCCGTACAGAATCCGGCCAAGTATTATCGCAACAACGTCGTGGCAGGGCTGGCGCTGCTTGATGCGATGCTCAGTGAGGGGGTGCGGCGCATCGTCTTCTCTTCGACCGCAGCCACCTACGGCGAGCCAGCCAAGCAGCCGATTGAAGAGACCGATCCGACCAACCCGACCAACACTTACGGCGAGACCAAGCTCGCTTTTGAGCGTGCGATGCGCTGGTACGATGAAGCTCACGGCCTGCGCTACGCCAGCCTCAGGTACTTCAATGCCGCCGGTGCTACCCACAGGTGCGGCGAATCGCATGATCCCGAAACGCATATCATCCCCATCGTCCTACAGGCCGCCGCAGGGCGCAGGGAGTTCGTCGAAATCTTTGGCGACGATTACCCGACGCGCGATCAGACGTGCGTGCGCGACTACATACACGTCGTAGACCTCGCGCGCGCGCACATCCTCGCGCTCGGCATACTCGACGAGCGTTGCGCCATCTATAACCTGGGCTGCGGAGGCAGTGGCTATACCGTGCGCGAGGTGATCGAGACGGCACGAGCCGTCACTGGACGAAACATCAACGTCCATGTCGGCCCACGCAGGCCGGGCGACCCGGCGGTTCTCATCGCCAGCTCCGAAAAGATCAAGCGTGAGCTTGGCTGGAAACCCGAGATGCAGGACTTGCGTTTAATCATCGAATCAGCCTGGAACTGGATGCAGGAGCACCCGGAGGGATATAAGCAGTAGCCAGTAGACAGTAGTCAGTAGGCGCTCCGCGTAGAGGGTGGTGTCGCTGATACCCTGTAGATTCGCTGGCAAATGTTTTTCTACTGGCTACTGCTTTTCAGTGTCACAACAACGAGACGTTTTCGGGCAGTTATCGTCATAAATTTTTGCGAGTGTATTCGCCGGAACAGATAGAACCATCAGAGGAGACAAGGCATATGGCAGAATCAATGCAGGAAGCACTTCAAGAGGCAGGCATCGCGAGCGATCAGGGAACCGGCGGCATGCAGCAGAGCGCGCCCGGTGGTCATGGCCGTGGCAATGTCAACGTCGGTGAGATTGAGCGCTGGGCGTCGTCTATCGGTGGCGGGGCGCTTGCGCTCTATGGCATCACGCGGCTCATTACGAATGGCTCTGTCGGCGGCGCTGTGCTGGCGCTGGTCGGCGGCAGCCTTCTTTATCGCGGTACGACCGGGCATTGCGAGATGTATCACGCGCTTGGCATCAATACGACGGGAACAGGCGGCAGCGAGAACCCTGTGGTGAGCGTTCCGGCGTCGCGCGGCATCAAGGTCGAGAAATCTGTGACGGTCAACCGCTCGCCGGAAGAACTCTACCAATTCTGGCGCAACTTCGAGAACCTGCCGCGCTTTATGAATCATCTCGAATCGGTGCGCACAACGGGCGGCAACCGTTCGCACTGGGTGGCGAAAGCTCCTGCGGGCAGCAGCGTCGAATGGGACGCCGAAATCTATAACGAGAAAGAGAACGAGTTGATCGCCTGGCGCTCGCTCGAAGGCGCGGACGTGGATAGCGCCGGAAGCGTCCACTTCCAGGCTGCGCCGGGGGGACGGGGCACGGAGGTGAGAGTCGTCCTCAAGTACGATCCGCCGGGCGGCATCATTGGCGCGACCATCGCCAAGCTCTTCGGCGAAGAGCCTTCACAGCAGATCGAAGAAGACCTGCGCCGCTTTAAACAGGTGATGGAGGCGGGCGAGACTTCGACCACGACCGGCCAGTCATCTGGACGTAGCGCAACGGCTTAAAAGAGTAGACAGTAGACAGTAGACAGTAGACAGTAGAAAGAAAGGCACGCTTTTTCTACTGGCTCCTGACCGCTGTCTACTGTCTACTGATTAAGGGGGTTTTATAGATGAAAGCTCTCTGCTGGTACGGCAAAACGGATGTCAGGATCGAGAACGTCCCCGACCCGAAGATACTCAACCCGCGCGACGCGATTATCAAGATCACATCAACGGCGATCTGCGGCTCAGACCTGCACCTGTACGACGGATACATCCCGACGATGCAGAAGGGCGACATCCTCGGCCACGAGCCGATGGGCGAGGTCGTCGAAGTCGGGTCTGAAAACAGGAAGCTGAAGGTCGGCGACCGCGTCGTCGTCCCCTTCACGATCTCCTGCGGCAACTGCTTCTTCTGTCAGAAGCAGATGTGGTCTCTGTGCGACAACTCGAACCCGAAAGCCTGGATCGCAGAGAAGCTCTACGGCTATTCGCCTGCGGGACTCTTCGGCTACTCGCACATGACTGGCGGTTATGCTGGCGGGCAAGCAGAATACCTGCGCGTGCCGTTCGCGGATGTCGGCCCGGTCAGGATTCCCGAAGGTATTGCGGACGAGCAGGTGCTGTTTCTCTCCGACATTTTTCCGACGGGTTACATGGCTGCGGAGAACTGCGACATCCAACGGGGCGACACCATCGCCGTGTGGGGATGCGGGCCGGTCGGGCAGTTCGCCATCAAGAGCGCGTACCTGCTCGGAGCCGAGCGCGTCATCGCCATCGACCGTGTGCCGGAGCGCCTGCGCATGGCCGAGATAGAGGGCGGTGCTGAAACGCTCGACTTCGACGACGAGTATATCTTCGACAAGCTGAAAGAGACGACGGGCGGGCGCGGGCCTGACGCCTGCATCGACGCCGTCGGCCTCGAAGCGCACGGCACGGGAAGCCTTGACGCTCTCTATGACCGGGCGAAGACCGCTATGTTTCTCGCCACGGATCGCCCGCACGCGCTCAGACAAGCGATCAACGCCTGTCGCAAGGGCGGCACCGTCTCCGTTCCAGGCGTGTACGGCGGATTCCTCGACAAGATTCCTTTCGGCGCAGCCTTCAACAAGGGACTGACCCTCAAGATGGGGCAGACGCATGTGCAGAAGTACATGCGCCCGCTGCTCGAAAAAATCCAGAATGGCGAGATCGACGCATCCTTCGTCATCACGCATCGCATGAAACTGGAGGATGCGCCCGCAGGCTACGAGATTTTCAAGCACAAGCAGGACAACTGCATCAAGATCGTGCTCAAACCGTAAAGCAGGTTTCGGGCTGCGGGTTTCGGGTTTCGAGTTCAAAACCTTTTCTTTAACTCGAAACTCGAAACTTTTTGAGAGAGGGGGAAGAATGGCAGAAGAGAAGAGACGCGACGATCAAACGGGTGATCCGGGCGGGACATCATCGAGCGCCCAGAATCAGACGGGTGATCCGGGCAGGACGCCTGGCACAGCCGAAGGCGATGAGGAGACGGTAGAAGAAGACCTGCGCGATAAAGGGCTCAAGGGAGAGCGATAGCTCACACGCGCGCGCGTGCGGCCCGTCTCTCTTATTTGAAAAGCGGAGACTCCATTCAGAGAGAAAACTATGCAGGGCGATTCTGGAAACACCGTCTCGATCTGGATGGCGACGGCTGATGTCCCATCCGGGTCTTCTGCGCTCGCAGAGGATACGCGCGCGGATGTTTGCGTGGTTGGCGCAGGCATCGCGGGGATGACGACCGCCTACCTGCTGGCGCGCGAGGGCAAAAGTGTGGTCGTGCTGGATGACGGGCCTGTGGGCGCAGGCATGACCGAACGGACGACGGCTCATCTCTCAAACGCGATTGACGACCGCTACTACGAGATCGAGCGTCTGCACGGAGAGCGTGGGGCGCGCCTTACAGCCGCGAGCCACACGGCGGCCATTGATCGCATCGAGCAGATCGTCACAGATGAAGGGATTGATTGCGATTTCGAGCGGCTCGACGGCTTTCTCTTCACAGGAGCACACAGGTCGAAAAAAGAGCTTGATGATGAATTGAAGGCCGCGCACCGCGCCGGGATCGACGGTGTTGAGCGCGTCCGTCGCGCCCCCATTGAGGCTTTCGATACCGGCGCAGCCCTGCGCTTTCCACGCCAGGGGCAGTTTCACCCGCTCAAATATCTGGCCGGGCTCGCGCGTGCGATCCGTAGAGACGGTGGGCGCATCTATACAGAGACTCACGCGAGCAAGATCGAAGGCGGAGACAATGCGCGTATAGAAACTGAGAACGGCGCAACCGTCTCTGCCCGGTGGGTCGTGGTCGCGACCAATACTCCCGTCAACGACCTCTTCGCCATACACACCAAGCAGGCTCCCTATCTGACGTATGTCATCGGCGCGCGCGTGGCGCGCGGCACAGTCCCGAAGGCGCTCTACTGGGACACGCTCGACCCCTACCACTACGTGAGAATTCAGAGCATGGCGGAGGAAGGCGAAGCGCGTGGCGCGGGCGATGAAGGCCGTGGCTACGACGTGCTGATCGTCGGAGGTGAAGATCATAAGACGGGGCAGAAGCACGACGCCAAGCGCCGCTACGCGCGGCTTGAAAAGTGGGCGCGCAAACGTTTCCCCGTGATGGAGGAGATAGAGTTTCGTTGGTCAGGCCAGGTCATGGAGACCATCGACGGCGTCGCCTTCATCGGGCGAAATCCTTTAGACGCGCCGAACGTCATGATCGCGACAGGCGATTCCGGGATGGGGATGACACACGGCACGATTGCAGGCATCCTTCTCACCGATCTCATCATAGGGCGCGAGAACGAGTGGGCTACACTCTACGATCCTTCGCGCCTCACGCTCAGGGCTGCCGGTGAATTCGCCAAAGAGAATCTCAACGTCGCCGCGCAGTTCACAGACTACGTGACGCCCGGCGAGGTGGATTCCGTTGAAGGGATTGCGCCGGGTGAGGGCGCAATCATTCGTCGCGGTCTGACGAAGGTCGCGGCCTATCGCGATGAGTCGGGCAAGGTGCACGAAGTCTCTGCTGTCTGCCGTCACTTGGGCTGCATCGTTGCCTGGAATGCGAACGAGAAGAGCTGGGACTGCCCCTGCCACGGCTCACGCTATGATGCCCGAGGGCATGTCTTCAACGGCCCGGCCAACAGCGACCTTCCGCCCGTGGACGCGGACGAGGAAGATGCTCGATAGAGCTTTCGATGAAGGGCAAGCCTAAATTTGTGGTGCAGGAGCATCATGCGAGCCACCTTCATTGGGACTTCCGGCTTGAAATCGGCGGCGTGCTGAAGAGTTGGTCTGTCCCGAAGGGGCCGTCGCTCGACACGCAGGTGAAGCGTCTGGCGGTCGAAGTTGAGGATCATTCGCTCTCTTATCTAACCTTCAAGGGAGAGCTTCCCGAAGGGAGCTATGGGGCGGGGATGGTCTACCGCTGGGACATCGGGACGTTTGAGCTACTGGATGGCACGGACGCCGCTGAGAGCTGGCGCAAGGGTTCGCTCAAGTTTGAGCTTCAGGGCGAGCGTCTGAAAGGCGCTTGGCGACTCTTCAGGATGAAAGGGCGCAAAGAGCAGGGCAAACCGCTCTGGCTGTTGCAGAAGATCAAGGACGAGTTCTCCGCCCCCGGCCACGTGGCTGAAACAATCGGGGGCAGAGAACCTAGAAGCTAACGTCTGGACGGCGCGCAGCGTCGATCATCAAGCCCGCACGAACTCAAGTTTTCTTTTCGGCTTCTCCCTGTTTACTCGCGACCAGCCGGTTGAGAGAATCAGGCACGAAACGCTCTGCAAATCCGGCGATGAAACACCAGATGATGAGCAGCGCGTAATCAGTTCCGCCAACCGGTCCTGACTTCCTCAAAAAGTCTTTGAACGACAGGCTATCGCTCGGCGTCGGTGAGGCGGTGGGCGATGGCGATGGTGATGGCGATGGTGACGGCGTTGGTGACGGTGACGGCGTTGGTGTCGCCTTACCTGCCGCCGGGGGCGAGGGGCTGGGCGACGGTGTTGGGCTCGCCGTCGCCGCAGGCGTTGCTCCTGGACTGGATGTTGGAGTGACCGTCGGTGAGACGCCTGTTGCGGGCGAAGGCGATACCGATGGCGATGGTGACGGGGATGGCGACGGGGATGGTGAGGGTGACGGCGCGATAGTTACGAGAGATGCGCGTGGGGTGTAAATGTTGGGGAAGAATAGTCCTTTCAGGATACTGCCGGTAAACATCAGGTAGAGCAGTACGGCGAAGATCGCCCCGGTCAATGGTGCGAAGAAAATAGCGTAGGCTCCGTACCAGAAGACGGAGAGATTATAGATCGGGTCGCCTTCGCTGGTTGCGCTTTGGAGGCGCTGAAGCATACTGACAAAGCCGCCCATCGCTCCTGCAAAAAGCACCACCAGGATGGGCAGGACAGGCAAACTAAAGCCCCTCAACGGACTCCCCACCGCGCTCAACAGGAAAAAGATGATAATGATGACCAGGAGTGCGAGCGTCGCCCCTCCGGCCCGAACCGTCAGCCACTTGCGCAATCCTTCGCGCGAAACCACGGCGGCATACACCAGGTAAAGCTCGTCAAGCAAGTATCTGATGTCTGCGCGCAACTTCTCGGGATCATTCTCGGTCGCCGGATTTGGCGGCTCTGAAGCGATATATGCGTCATATCTTTTCTGACCGAAGACACTGAGGAACTTCGCACGCAAGGTTATATCCTTGCGTCGCAGGGTCTCGAGCGGAAGAAATTTGACGAGGTTCAATTCGAAGGCGTAAATATCATTCCACGTAAGGTTCAATTTTTTTCTGCACGAATGAATATCGTCGAAGAGCACGTGGGCCGCATCATCGTTGATGCTCGATTTAAACGCGAGGTATTCACTATACAGGTGGTCGAAATAGGTGTATTCGGGAAGCCCACCTCTCTCTGCTTTGCGCTGGTGAAAGAGGTTTGTGAAGAAGTCTCGAAGAGCCATTTTAGTACCTCCAACTGTTCAGTCGATGTCAGGGCAACCTAGCGCTTAGCCAAGGGACGCACACCGCGCGCCTCTGGCTGCCGAATTAACAAGTAGACAAAATCTTCAGGTCAAAGAGCTACAGTCAGGGAAAAGATCGAGTAGCCACTGCCTGGCCGTTGAGGGTCGCGGGTCAATTTCTGAGATAGCCCGCTGTTTATAAATGTAAACGGGGCAGAGACCCTACCATCTCTATAAATTATGATGGGATGAGACAAAACATTTCATGGCATAGCCCGTCAGCGGATACTCAACCGGGAAGGCCGGTACGCAGATTGAGCCACCAGGGGGTTTGAGAATGTAGAAAGCTAACCGAAGGCTTGCCGCCCGCTCCCTGCCACGTTCCGTTGAAGAAGACTCTCAGGATTGAAGAGGCGGCGGTGGCCGCCTCAATCACCGGCGGCATGGATAGACTCGACGCTCGCTCCGATCCCGGTCTTGGCGCGCTGCAACTGGCTGGCGTCGATCATGTTGAGACCCTTGACGGTCTCAAACCCCGGAATGATCTCCTGCTCAAACGGCTTCATGCCGGTCTTGTTGCGCTTGCGCCCCGTAAAATCCAGGTAGAGGTGCTTGCGCATGAAGCGGTCGGGCACGCCTGCGAAGCGATAGAGCGGGTATTTGATGCCTTCGCCGAAGAGACGCTTGCCGAGCATCTTGTAGTAGAAGGGGACGCCGAGCGAGAACTTGGCGTTGGCGCGCGAGCCGCCGTGCCAGAATTCCAGGTTGTACTTCCAGCAGGTGAAGAAAAACTCCCATTGCAGGTCGGTCATCTCAATGAGCTTCGCGCTCTGCTTCTTCGCCATGCGCGTGTCTTCAAGCGGCACGAACCACGTCGGGACGAATGTTCCCTTGGCATCGCGCAGGTCTGAGAGCATGTCCAGCGATTGCTTTGTATCTTCATCGGTTTCGCCCGGAAGCCCTATGATGAAGGTACAGAAGGGGAACCAGTTGTGACGGTTCAAAATCTCCATCCCCTTCAAGACGACATCGCGCCACTGGTGAGCCTTATAGGGGTAAGCCTTGCCCTTCATGTAGGTGTTGAAGAGGCGCGGGCTGCCCGTCTCAAGACCGATGATCGGATCGATCATGCACTGGTCGGGATCGGTCGAGTCCTTGTGATGAACATGCGAATAGGGCACCAGGAGCGGGGTCAATCGTTCGATAATCGTCGGGTCTTTGACGACCGGAGCCATCGTGATGTGCGAGGTCTGAATCGTCTTGATGCCGGGCACACTGATGATGCTACGGAAAAGCTTTTCGAGCGCGGGCGCGTTTGTGATGAAGTTCGGCAGTTGCTCATAGAGGAACATGTCCTCGGATGAGATCATGATCTCCGTCGCGCCTTCGCGGGCGTTGACGCGCACGCTCTCCATGATGTGCTCAAGCGGAAAGGAGCGCCCGACCTTGGTCGCGGGCGAGCAGAACTGACAGCCGCGCCCGCACCCACGGGTAATCTCGACCACCCCGAAGGTCGAGCGATGACGCACGACCGGAATCTCTTCAACAGAGGGTTGCATCTCTTTCGGAATTTTAATGATGCGTGGAAGCTCCGGATCATTTTCGATGATGCGCCGGAAAAGGTCGCTGAAGACGTGCTCGATCTCGCCGTCGATAAGGTAGTCGATCTTGAACTCGTCCAGGCGATCCGCTTTCTCCAGTTGCCATGCGCCGGGGCCGCCGACGACGATCTTCGGCTGATACTTTCTGATGACCGGATGCGTGATGATCTTCAGGAATTCGTGGGCATTCAGCGGCATCAAGTTCTCGCCGCCGAGCTTTGAATAGACGTCAGTCGCGTAAGAGATGCCGAGCGGGTTGTGGGCGTGAATGGCGAGCACCTTCGTCTCCGGCCCGACGAACTTTTCGAGATTCTCGATGTAGCAGGTGACGACATCCGCCTCGGCGTAGTCTCTCAAGAGCAGCGTCTCGACCATGCGCAGACCGTTGGGCACATACTTGGCACGTCCATCAGGCCACGATTCGTTGGTGAACGAAACTTCGTTGAAGAACGTCTTGCTGTATTTATAGGGAATCGTCGCCGAGAGCATCTGTTGCCAGATGCTGTGCTTATACTCGCTCGCTTCTGTAGACGAAGCCGTCAGGACAATCTTCGGTGAGCCCACTAGAATTTTGCCTCCATCCGTTTCGGGTGCAGACCAGTTGGCCGGATGCACATTCAGCCGCCGCCCATATTGATTCGCAGCCTACTTGTTTTAGCTTGATCTAGCTCATCCCTTGCACGTTCTAACTGAATTGGACGATATTGTGTATCGTTGCGGGGTGTCCCGTGCGAAAACATACACTATAAGCATTTAACCTTCAACTAAATCCCTGTTATCGTCTGAGCGCGGATGTCACTCTCTAAACCCTCTGTGACGTGTTAGGACAGGCGACGGATTTAAGCTTGCTCCCTCAGACCTGGGAGGATAGATGCCAGCTCTTAAAACTCACGTCGCGCGTATCTCGTCGCGCATCGCCGCGCTCGACAATCTCATCTTCTCGGTCGTCGGCCTGATTATCGCGTTGATCCTCAGAATGAGGCTGTTCAAGTATGAGAGCGGCGATTACGGCTATTTTCTGAGTCCCTGGTACGACTACATACGCGATCATGGCGGGTTCAGGGCTCTCAAGGACGACTTCTACAATTACACGCCGCCTTACCTCTATCTGCTGTCGCTCACCACCTATCTCCCGATCCCGAAGCTGTACGCCATCAAATGGCTTTCCGTCGTCTTCGACTTCGTGCTCGCAGCGCTCGTGATGCTCATCGTCCGTCTGAAATACGAGAGCAAAACTCTCTGGATTCTCTCGTTCTTCATCACGCTGTTTACGCCGACCGTCTTTCTGAACAGCGCCATGTGGGGACAATGTGATGCGATCTACACGTCCGCCCTGCTGGCTTCTGTTTACTTCATAATGAAGAGGAAGCCCACAGCCTCCGTCATCTTTTTAGGCGTCGCGCTGACCTTGAAGTTGCAGGCTGTGTTTCTATTCCCGCTCTTTCTGCTCCTCTTGTTGAAGAAAGAGATGCCCCTCAGAGTCTTCCTGTGGATTCCGGCAGTCTACGTGGTGTTGATCCTGCCAGCCTGGCTGATCGGCAAGCCGTTCGTTAACCTCTTGCTGATTCATCAACGTCATGCCGGGGAATACATCGGCCGATTGACCTTGAACGCGCCGAACATTTACCAGTGGCTGCCTTATCATCGCGTGATTGAGAAGGCCAGCCTCTTCTTCACCCTGGCGCTGGTTTTCCTGCTCTGTTTTGTCGTCTATCAGAGCCGGGTCGCATTCGAGAAGAATATCATCGTCAAGCTGGCGCTCGTATCGGCGATCCTGTTGCCCTTCTCGCTCCCGTACATGCACGAAAGATATTTCTTTCCGGCGGACGTGCTCTCGATCATCTACGCCCTCTATTTTCCGAGATTCTTCTTCGTCCCCGTGCTTGTCATCGGCGCGTCTTTCGCGTGCTACGTTCCCTACCTCTTCCCCAATGAAGTGAAACCCGTCCTGATACCTTACGTGGCCTTTTTAATGGCTCTCGCCTTGATCGTCACGGTGTTTGATCTGGTGAGGAATCTCTATCCAGGTCTACAAAGCGCGAATAGAAATCTTAACCACAGAGACACAGAGAGAAGCAGTTAAGAAATAAGAGAGCAGGGAATTACTCAATCAGTCTTGATTCTGTTCTCTCCGTGTCTGCGGTATCTCTGTGGTTAAATTTTGTCAGGGCGCTTAAAAGTGCTCGCTCGACTTCTTGCCCGCGCCTTTCCCCTTCCTTCGCTTCTGCTTTCGCTCCTCCGTTCCCTTAAGCGAAGCCAGCGGCCAGAGCTTATGCTGCACTTCCGCTAACCCTGCATCGACGACCGCCCTGACCACCTCTTCTGAAGACTTGTACGCGGGCGCGGCTTCATCGAGCGGCACGCGTCCATCTATATTGACGAGGATACCGGCTGCTCTGTACTCGTCGTCTATCGCTCTTTGCGACAAACTGCGCGTCGCCTCCCCGCGCGAGAGGCGGCGACCCGCGCCGTGATTGACGGAGTACCCGCTCCTCTCTGCGCCGGACAGCGGGCGCAGGATGTAGCTATAGTCCTTGTTGCTTCCAGGGATCAGCACCGGATGACCCGTCTCTTCCCAGAACGTGCCGCGCAGCGCGGGATGCCCCGCTGGAAAAGCGCGCGTCGCCCCTTTGCGATGCACCCACACGTCTCCGAATTCGGGATGCCATTCCTTCTGCACCAGGTTGTGGCTGATCTCATAGATCAATTCCAGCTCATCCCCGAAAACTTCACGGAAAGCTTCGGCCACCTGCTCGAAGATAATCAGCCGATTGAGGATGGCGAAGTTGCCGCCCGCCGCCACCGCGTTCAGGTAATCCTGGTAGTGGCGCGAGTCGGGCGTGAAATAGCCCAGATCAATATCCGTGATCGCTTCGGGGCGCTCCTCTCTCGCCATGTCGAAGAAGTTCGTCGCCAGCCCGTGCCCGAACCCACGGCTGCCCGTGTGAACCTGCACGAAGAGCGTGCCCGCATCCTCTTCCCTTTGTAATTCTATAAAGTGATTTCCGCTTCCGAGACTGCCTAACTGCTCCAGCCCACGCTCCGGTCTCCCCCTGCCACCCCAGGGAATCTGCCAGTCATCGTCAACCGGAATGCGATGACGCTCGGCGCGGCTGCGATCAAAGGTCGCGCCGTATCGCTCGACATAATACTCAGCCCCACCCCGCACCAGGTTTTGAAACTCCCCTTCCGACACCTTGCCTAACCTGTGACTCTTGCCGCCCGCCCCAAAAGCCACACGCTCCATCACAGCCCGATTGAATCTCAGCTTCTTATCCATCGTGGCTTCTTCAGCCGCCACATCAGACCGCGCGCTCATCATCCCGCAGTTGTGCACAAACACTCCCGCATCGAGCGCAAAGTTTCCATATTCAGGGACTGTCAGACAGTAAACATCAGCCATCTCTTCTAAAGGTTCGACGGAGGCGACTTTGTGATTGTAACCATGACGCCAGCGTCGGTGATTATGAATACCAAACCCTCCCGTTAACGTTTCCCCGCACGTTTCGCAAACATATTGACGGTGTGCAACCTCGGATGATTTGCGCCGCCCTTCGGAACTTGTGTTATATGCCAGCAGATATTTCTTCCCGCGCTCACCGTTACCGGCGACAGATGCGCGAAAGTGTTCCGGCCTGTTAGCCATGTACGCAAGGATGTTCTTCGTTCCACGTTCGGCGAAGTACGCGTGCCCTTCGACGGTACTTGCTTTTTCGGCAATCGCCTTAATACGACGTGACTCAAATTCCTGTGACTGGAAATGTGTAAACTTCTCCGCATGCGAGCGGTGATAGCGCATATGGTCACGGTCGCCCATGAACTGAAGATTTCCCGGGCTATTATCGGCAGGGCTAAAGTTCCGATGATGAATAATTGTTTGTTGTCCTTTGATTGATGGAATTTCACCGAGCAGATCGCAACGCGCCATTAGCCAATGAACTCGCTGGCTCGTTCCGGTGGCAGGGTGTTGAATCAATTTATAACCGTCCTTGTCGGCGCGGAGGTTGAAAGGCATTAAGGATACGCCCGGTCTGAGACCTTGCGCTTGACAGTACGCTCCGTCTCGCAGCATGAATTCGTGATCCGGCGTGCAGGTAATTTCTCTCCCGTTATCCAGCGTTACTTTGACGAGTGGAGCATTCGTCCGAGTCTTTTCCGCTGTCGCCTTTGCGACGACAACCTTGTGCTCTTGAGAAAGAGCATAGACGAATATCTCCTCGGCTGATTGCGCCAGTTCGCCAATCGGACGAGAGTGACCGTCAACCAGGGGTATCAGAGTGTCAGCCGTGAAGCAACCAATATCGTAGCCTACCGGCCCCATCGCAATCGCGCCGCTGTCGCCGTCCGTAATCAGCACGCAGCCGACGGGGACGCCGTAGCCGTAGTGCGTGTCGGGCGTGATGACGACGAGGCGCACGCCCGGAAAGCGCGTCGCGTTGACGATCTGACGATAGAGGATGTCTTCCGTATCATTTAAAAGTGTCGGCGTGAGAAAGAGACGCACGGGCACGTCTCCTATATCTTCGGTCTGAAGCTCGTAATAGCCACTCCCGTGCCAGCGCGCGAGGTGTTTCCAGTTGTCAGCGTTCTTCAGTGCCTTCGCTACTCTCAGCGCTTTCGCGTCTCCCTTCTGTTCGCTCATAACTCGACTCCTATCATGTTTCTGAATTTGTTCGGGGTAGTTTTACTACAACTTAGTCCTTCGATGCAGTAAGGCATGCTCAATTTCTGCGGCCACATCCTCGGCGCTCCGTTCTTCTGTGGCCTGCACACGCAGGTCTGCGAGTCCGTAGAGCGCGCGCCGCTCGTCGTATAGCCGTCCCGCCTTTTCACGATCACGCGCGAGCGGGCGCTTGTCGCCCTCGCTTCTGATTCTCCGCCAGCATAGCTCGAAAGGAGCGTCGAGCCAGACGGTGAAGCCGTCTCGCTCTGCGATGAGCGTGCGGTTCTGCTTAAAAGCCCATGCGCCGCCGCCGAGCGCGATGATGCACGATGCTTCATTCTCTAAAACAGCGCGCAGGGCGCTCGTTTCCAATTCGCGAAATCGCGCTTCACCGTCTTCATCTATGATTTGTTGGGGGGAGCGTCCTTCGCGCTCACGGATGAACTGATCCAGATCGACCATGGGGCAATCGAGTCGCCGCGCGAGAGACGAGGCGAGGGTGGTCTTGCCCGCGCCCATGAAGCCCGTGATGAAGATGCGCCGGATAGATGTCGTCATCGCTCAGAGATGTCTGCTAGCAAACGGTAGAACTCCGGGAACGAGACGCCGACGCACTCTCGAGCGCCCTTGATCTCGGACGCACCATCGGCAATAAGGGCGGCCACTGTGAAGGCCATACCGATACGGTGATCTCCCCTGGCGTCGAGCATGGCTGCGCGCAACTGCTGCCGACCAGCCACCGCCAATCCATCCGCGTACTCTTCGACCTCCGCGCCCATCGCGCGAAGGTTCTCGACGGTCGCTGAGATTCTGTCAGACTCTTTGACGCGCAGCTCGGCTGCGTCGCGAATCGTCATGCCGCCTTCGACCTGTGTTCCGACGACGGCGAGCAAAGGTAGCTCGTCGATAAGTTGCGGCACGAGCGCGCCGCGCAGAACGTTAGACTCGCCCGGCTTCGCAGGTGACAAACCAGCGCCCGCGCTGATCTGTACATCCCCGACCGTTTCCCCTGAGTGCTCGCGCATCTCACGAACGCTGACGCGAGCGCCCAGCGACTGAAGCAGGCGCAAGATTTGCGCGCGCGTCGGGTTGAGACCGACGTCGCTGATCTCAAGTCTTGAGCCGGGCAGAAGCGCAGCCGCCGCGATGAAGAAAGCGGCTGACGAGATGTCGCCCGGAATAGCAACATCGCGAGCCGCCAATGCTTTGAGGCCATCAACCGCCACCACATCCGGCCATGCACCATCATGTTCTTCCGAAAAGGTCTCCACGGGAACGCCGAACCAGCGCAACATGCGCTCCGTGTGATCACGCGTTGAGCCCTGCTTTTCAATCACGACGGTGCGCCCCTCTGCGTTGAGACCGGCGAGCAGAATGCATGACTTGACCTGTGCGCTGGCAACAGCCATTTCATAGCGGATAGGCTCAAGGGGCTTGCGGCCACTGACACGCAGCGGCGCACGACCCCTGTCGGATGCCACGCGCGCTCCCATCATCTCCAGAGGCTCTATAATTCTGCTCATCGGGCGCGAGCGCAGAGAATCATCGCCCGTCAGCTCCGAGTCGAACTCCTGTCCCGCCAGCACGCCCGCCAGCATACGCATGGTCGAACCGCTGTTTCCGCAATCAAGGGCAACGGACGGCGCGCGCAGAGAGCAGCAGCCCTGAGAGCCTGTGCCTTCAACCAGGATGCCCGCTCCATCGCGCTCGATTGCGACTCCCAGTTCGCGCAGGCAGCGGAGCGTCGCCGCGCAGTCTTCGCTCGTCGAAAAGTTCGTCAACCGAGATTGCCCACGCGCCAGCGCCGAGATGATCGCGGCGCGGTGCGAAATGGACTTGTCGCCGGGCAGGCGCAAGCGTCCACGTATCCGTCGCGCAGGCTCAATTCTCATGGACATAGAATACAGAATACAGGAGACAGAATACAGAAGATGGAAGAAACGTAGTTAAAGCCGTTCATTCTGTCTTCTGTCTTCTGTCTCCTGTATTCTGTCCCTTGCATTTCTCCTTTCTTGACACGTGACCCGCCTGCATGTTACACCCTGAATTCTTCCGGTAAGCTTTCCGAAGTCTGTATAAGTAGCCACGCCCGCCGGACGGCTCTTGGAAAGGTTATGTCTTTAGTTGTGACCGAGCAGACAACTGAACTCATCTTGCCGAGCCGAATCGAAGCGGTCGCCGAAGCGGCGGCAGCCGCCGCCAAAGTCTTGAGCCGCGCGGGCTTTGGCGAGGAAACAGCCTTTGGAGTTGATATGGCCGTACGCGAAGCCGTGACCAACGCGGTGCTGCACGGCAACCGGCTGGACGAGACGAAATCGGTCGAGATCGCTTTCAATGTCTCTCCCGACGCGCTCGAAGTTACGGTGCGCGACCGTGGAGAAGGCTTCGACCCGGAGAGCGTTCCTGATCCGACCGATGCGCAGAACGTGATGAAGACATCCGGGCGCGGCATCTTTTTCATGCGTACTTTTATGGATGAACTGACCTGGTCGCACCACCCGGAAGGCGGCACGGTGGTGCACATGACCAAGAAGAGATAAACCATCTTCGATGTGCGATCTTTGATCTGTGATTGGAAGCGGATTTAAATATCCTTCGCCAAACAGAGATCAAAAATCGCAAATCAAAAATTTCCTAAGGAGACTTTCCGCAATGGCTGAACTTGATATTAGAGAGCGTCAGGCCGGAGACGTGACCGTTCTGGACATGAATGGCAAGATCACAATCGGCGAAGGCTCGGTAGCGCTCCGCAGCGCCATCCGCCGCCTGCTTGAAGAAGGCAAGAAGAAGATTCTCTTGAACCTGGGTGGCGTCGGCTACATGGATTCGAGCGGCATCGGCGAGCTGGTCTCAAGCCACACGGCGATCACCAAGGAGGATGGGCAGCTCAAGCTCCTCAACCTGACAGATAAACTTGAGAGCCTGCTCGCGATCACCAAGCTCTTGACGGTCTTCGACGTTTACGAAAACGAATCGGAAGCGCTCAACAGCTACAAGTAAGCAGTTTCGAGTTTCGGGTTTCGAGTTTCGGGTTCGCTGCTTTAACTCGAAACCCGAAACTCGTAACTCGAAACTCATCCATGTTGCGTGCCACTCTTCGCCGTCTGCTCGCGATTGACGACCCGCCGGAGCGGACGGCGCTCGCTTTCTCCATCGGCGTCTTCATTGCCTTCTCGCCCTTCCTCGGCCTGCACACGATCATGGCGACCGTGCTCGCCTTCCTCTTCCGTTTCAACAAGGTCGCTATCTACTCCGGAACCTTTATCAACAATCCGTTCCTGACGCTCGTTCCGATCATCCTGGCCTCTTACGGCATCGGCGCGTTATTCATGGGGAGACCAATGGGGCTGCCCGCGGAGGGGTTGGAGTTGTTGAAAGACCCGCACCTGCTGACAGCCGACTACTGGCGTCGGCTCTTCCGACACAGCTTCGACGTGCTCCTGCCCTTCGCCATCGGCGGCATGGTGCTCTCCGTCGTTTGTTCGCTCGCCGCCTATCCATTAACATTACGCTGGCTGCGCGCGAGAAAGCGAAGAGCAGTAGACAGTAGCCAGTAGACAGGAGTCAGTAGAAAAGAAAGACAGAGAGCGTGATTCAATCGTCTACTATGATCCAGAGCATCAGTTATCAAACGCATCAACAACTGATTTTCATTTCTACTGACTACTGACTACTGGCTACTGACTACCGTTTCCCTGGCATCCTGCGCCGCGCGCCGAGCATCTCTACAACTCTTTCGACGTTCAGGGAAGGGAAGTGCCCCCGCACTCTCGCGCCCTTAAAAGTTTCGAGCCAGTTAATTCATTCTTTATGAGCAAACATTTCTTCATCATCATGGCGCTCGTGGCGCTCGTGTGCGGCGTCGCGAGGGGGCAAAACAGTCCGTCCGCCTCGCCAACTCCTTCTCCTTCTCCTTCTCCTCCGGCGCGTCCAGCTCAAACTCCCGCCGCCACCACGCAGCCGCGTCCGCAAACCGTTATTGATCTGGCTGATTACGGCGTGCGCATTCAGCCTGAGCCGCGCCTGATTGTCATGATGGCGGCGCTCGATGCAGCCGGGTTTGATCCGACGCCCAAAGGGCAGGAGCCCTCTCGTTTTCGCGCGAGGGTGAGACGCGATCAGATGGATTTGGATGCAGGCTTGCGCACACGCCTCAAGACTTTCTATGAGCGCAACAAGCTCTTGACTGCTTCTGCGACGCCCGCCGAACAGGCCGCGCGTTACGTTTCACTCGCCTACGCGCTGGGGCCGCCACCCATGTTTGAGTCGCCCGTGCGCACGGACGACCTGCCCGCAGGTCTGCTGGAAGTTCTGGACTTCGCGCCGCTCGTGCGCGAGTTCTATCAGAAGTCAAAAATAGACGAGCGATTGCCCGATTACATTCAGGCATATCAGGGCGAGGGTGATCGCCTGCGCCAGCCCACAGCGCGGATGATACATTCCGTCTTATCTTACCTGCACACGCAGCCCGTGATAACGGTGGCTGAGCGCGTGCCCGTGAAAAGCCCGGGGGATTCCAGGAAGAAGGGTGCGACGACGACCACTGTGCGCGAGCGACAGCGCCGCTTTTACATCGTGCCAGACCTGCTCGCCCAGCCCGGTGCAATCAATCTGCGCGTCATAGGGGACGATTACTACGCCATCGTCCCTTACGATATTGATCCCGCTTCGTCTGAGTTGCGCCGCGCTTACCTGCAATACGTCATTGATCCGCTCATCATACGCTTCAATCGCGACATTGCGGCGCGGCGCGAACACCTGCGCCAACTGCTGGACGAGCGCGCCAAGGCCGGAAGCAATGTCACAGCGGACGTTTTCTCTGCGGTCGCGCGTTCACTGGTCGCTGCCTCAGAAGTGCGGCTGGACGAGCTGGCGCGACTGGATGCGCTCGCGCGTGAGACGCAGCGCCGTCTTCAGGGCGCTAAAGATGCAGCCCAGCGTGCGTCGATAGTCAAAGAATCGCAGACCGCACAGGCTGCCATCTCAGACGAAGCGGTCGCGCAGCTCGCAGACGCTTATGAAAAGGGCGCGGTGCTCGCCTTCTACTTCGCTGAAGCACTGCGCGGAGTCGAAAGCTCCGGCTTCGACGTGGGTAATTCCTTCTCGGACATGATCGCCTCGTTCGATCCTGTTCGTGAGAACGCTCGCCCCGCTGAATACAAGGAGGCACGCGCGCGCGCCGTCGCGGCGCAGCAGACGCGCCAGGCGCAACGAGCAGCCGAAGGACAGCCTGTAGACGGTGATTCACAGGGGCGCTCGGCACTCGTTAAGAGTCTCGTCGAAGTCGAAGAGATGCTGCGACTCAAGAGCTACGCGGAAGCCGAAGCACGCCTGCGCGCCCTCTTGCAGGAGTTTCCGGGCGAGCCTCGCATCTTCTTCGCGCTCGGCCAGGCGGCCAGCCTTTCGGCTGAGAATGTGACGGACGAAGATCTTCAGAGCGAGAGGTTGAATCGCGCGCTCGCGCAGTATCGTCTGGCCGTCAACGCCTCATCGGCTGACACCGATCCGGCACTTCTCTCTCGCGCTCACGAAGCGATGGGACGCATCCTCGAATTCTTCGACCGCACGGACGAAGCCCTCAAAGAGTTCAATGCCGCCATCCAGATCGGCAACGTGCCCGGCGGAGCATTCATAAAGGCCAGAGAAGGGATCAGTAGACTGGGGAAGCAGTAGTCAGTAGAACAGAAAAGCGGTCGATCCGTTTAATAGCTGATACTCTCGATCATAGTGGACGATTGAATGGCACGCTCTGTCTTTCTTTTCTACTGACTCCTGTCTACTGTCTACTGTCTACTGCTCTATAGCTTTCCCGCGAGTCGCTGAGTTCGACGGCGAGCTTGCCTTCGGAGTGGGCTAGATCAAGATGGGCTACCGCTTCGGAGACGGCGAGGAAGCGGTGCATGTCGTCCACGCCGGGGAAGAGTTCGCGTGCCACGTCCCAGGCGGTCGCGCCCCCTGCGGGCACGAGGCGTATGACTTCCGACTGGCGCTCGCGTATGGCGCGCAGGTAACGATTGAACAGTTCTTCGTAGTCGGTGACGGGTTCGCCGTGCCCTCCGTGCACGAGCGTGGGCGCAAGTGAGCGTATGCGTGCGAGGCTCACCATGTATTCGGCGAGCGAGCGAAAACGTCTGGACGGATCGACCGGGTCGGGCGAGAGGATCGGGTTCGGCGTGATGCGCTTCAGCACGCAATCGCCTGCGATGACCGTGCGGTTGGCTTCGCGCACAAACGAGCAGGAGCCCGGAGTGTGTCCCGGCGTGTGCACAACGCGCAGGCTTCCCGTGGCAAACTCAAGCTCCGCATTATCGACCAGTTCCCCGTACTCGCCTTCGGCCAGAGAGTCTGCATACGCGCGCACGCTCTCGTACATGCGCCGCATCTCCCTGATCTCCTCAACGGGCACGCCCGCGCGCTCAAGCAGCACACGCTGCTCGTCATATGCGAGACGCGCGGCGCGATGCCCCGTCTCCCACCCGTGCACAAGCACCTCAGCATCCTTCGCTTCATCTCTGAGCGTGCGCGCCAGGCCGCAGTGATCCTCGTGCGCGTGCGTCAACACGATGCGCCGTATGTCCGAGACCTTGAACCGCGCCCGCCGCAAGCCTTCGCGCAGCGCCTCGACCGCCTCCTTCGTCTTCGGCCCCGTGTCAATGATCGTGATCGGGTCTTCCGCAATCAAATAAACATTGACCGGCCCGACATAAAACGGCGTCGGCACTGAGATAGGAATGATGTGCATGATGAAAAAGTAGACAGTAGTCAGTAGTCAGTAGTCAGTAGCCAGTAGAAAAGAAAATCGGTCGATGCGTTTAATAACTGATACTCTGGATCATAATAGAGATTGAATGGCACGCTCTGTCTTTCTTTTCTACTGACTCCTGTCTACTGTCTACTGCTTTTAATAACCGTACTTGTTCGCCTTGATCATCACGTCTGCGATGCGCTGGCGTGCGGCGATGGTGTTCATCGGCGTCAACTTGGTGAAACGACGAAGCGCCGCCAGCAGCGTTCGCAGCTCGTCGCCTTCGCTCATACTTGCGAGCGTGTTCTTGGCGTGAGCATCGATCCGCTCCACGGCATCGTTGCAGAAGACGCGCGTCATGTCTATGTAGCGTGCTGCCGCTTCCTCGCCCTGTGAGGCCGCGAGCTTTTGCGTGCGCAGGATCGCGGTTTCCATCGCGTAAGTATCGGTGATGATGTCCGCGACACCCATCAGAATTTCCTGCTCATCCGAGAGCTTCATCATGTACTTCTGCGCCGCCGTTCCCAAGACCATCAGCGCGACCTTCTTGGCGTTCTGCGCGAGTTTCTGTTCGGCTGTCAGGATGCCTTCATCTTCATCAAGGCTCGGCATCCCCGGCGAGAGGATTTCGTCCATCAAGCCTTGCGCGGCCTGAAGAAGCGGGAGTTGTCCGCTCAAAGCGCTCTTCATCAGGCGACCGGGAATGAGCATGCGGTTGATCTCGTTCGTGCCCTCGAAGATGCGATTGATGCGCGAGTCGCGATAGGCGCGCTCCGCAGGGTAGTCCGCCGAGTAGCCGTAGCCGCCGAAAATCTGCACCATCTCGTCGGCCACAAAATCGCAGTACTCCGAGAGCGCGACCTTGATGATCGAGCATTCCGCCGAATACTCTTCAATGGCGCGCAGCTTCGCGTTCGGGTCTTTGGTGTCGCTGATGGCGGCTTCGATCAATCCGAGCGTGCGGTAGACCATCGCCTCGCCGACCCAGGTGCGAATCGCCATCTCGGCCAGCTTCGCCTTGATCGCGCCAAAACTGGAGATGGGGCGATTAAACTGGTGACGCTCGTTCGCGTAGCGCACCGCCTCGTGCATCATCAGCTTCATGCCGCCGTTGCACATCGCGCCCAATTTGAAGCGACCGATGTTCAGGATGTTGAAGGCGATCTTCGCTCCCTTGCCCACTTCGCCCAGGAGATTCTCGACCGGCGTCTTGACATCAGAGAGAACCAGCGCGGTCGTGCTCGATCCCTTGATGCCCATCTTGTGCTCTTCAGCGCCGGAGGTGAGTCCCTCCTGCCGCTCGACGATGAAGCCGCTGAACTTATCGCCGTCAACTTTGGCGAAGACGATGAAGAGGTCTGCGAAGCCGCCGTTGGTGATCCACATCTTCTCACCGTTCAGGATATAGTGCGTGCCATCTTCAGAGAGCCGCGCCGTCGCTTTCGCGGCCATCGCATCCGAGCCCGAACCGGATTCTGTCAGCGCGTAGGCCGTCACGATCTCGCCCCCTGCGATTCTTGGCAGGTACTTGCGCTTGGCCTCTTCCGTGCCGAAATAGATGATCGGGAGCAGGCCGATGCCGCTCTGCGCGCCGAGCGTGGTGGCGAACGAGGCCGAGCGCCCGATCATTTCGCCAACCAGCGCGCCGCTCGTCTGATCTAACCCGAGCCCGCCATACTCTTCCGGGATGTTGACGCCGATCATGCCCAGTTCTGCCGCCTTGCGTATCAGCTCGCGCGCCAGATTCCAATCATGCTTCTCCAGCTCGTCAATGCGCGGGCGCACCTCGTTATCGACGAACTCGCGCGTCGTCTCCGCGATCATGCGGTGCTCTTCCGTAAAATCTTCAGGTGTGAAAATCTCTTCCGGCGTGCGCTCCTCGATTAAAAAAGCGCCGCCCTTGATGATCTGTTTCTCTTCGACTGCGGCTGACATGATTTTCCTTTCTTTAAGTAGACAGTAGACAGTAGTCAGTAGCCAGTAGAAAGAAGCCAGCTTGTTTTTCTACTGGCTACTGACTACTGTCTACTGTCTACTGATTCATTCTTTCAAATATTCCCGCCGCGCCCATGCCGCCGCCGACGCACATCGTGACCATCCCGTAACGCCCATTACGGCGTTCAAGCTCGCGCAGGATCGTCGCCGTCAGCTTCGCGCCCGTGCAGCCCAGAGGGTGGCCGAGCGCGATAGCCCCGCCGTTGACGTTCACCTTTTCGGGATCGAGTCCCAGCTCCTTGATGACGGCGAGTGACTGCGCGGCGAAAGCTTCGTTTAATTCGATGAGATCGATTTGGTCAAGCGTGAGACCGGCGATCTTCAAGACTTTCGGGATGGCGAAGACAGGCCCGATGCCCATCTCTTCGGGCGGGCATCCGGCGGTCGCGTAGGCGACGAATCGCGCCAGAGGCTTCAAGCCCAGCTCGCGCGCACGCTCATCCGACATCACCACACAGGCCGCCGCGCCGTCCGACATCTGCGAAGCGTTGCCCGCCGTGATCGTCCCCTTGACGTGAAAGGCAGGCTTCAGCTTCGCCAGCGACTCCATGCTCGTGTCACGGCGGACGCCTTCATCCTTTTCAAAGACCACTTCGCGCCTTTGCTTTCGCCCCTTCTCGTCCAATTCCTCTACGTACACGTTGAGCGGCACTGTCTCGTCCTTGAACTTACCTTCTTCAATCGCTCGCGCCGCGCGCTCGTGCGACCGCAGACTAAACACATCCTGCTCCTCGCGAGAGATTTCATACTTGCGCGCCACGTTTTCCGTCGCCAGCCCCATGTTCAAATAGAAGTCCGGGTAGTGTTCGACCAGGTACGGGTTGGGACGAATGATGTGCCCGCCCATAGGGATCATAGACATCGTCTCAAGTCCGCCCGCGACGATCACATCCGCGCCGCCCGTCCTGATCCGGTCAGCCGCAATGGCGATTGATTGCAGCCCCGAAGAGCAGAAACGATTGATCGTCATGGCGCTGGTTTCGACGGGCAACCCGGCGCGAATCATGGAGGCACGCGCGACGTTCATCCCCTGCTCAGCCTCCGGCATCGCACAGCCCATAATTACATCTTCAATCTCTGCGGCCTCCAACCCTTCAGCGCGCGCCATCGCCTCCTTGATAACCGCCGCCCCCATCTCGTCGGGCCGCGTATCTTTGAGCGTCCCCTTAGGCGCTTTACCGACAGCCGTGCGCACGGCGGATACAATCACTGCTTCTCTCATAGTTACCCCTTGGTAGACAGTAGACAGTAGTCAGTAGTCAGTAGAACAGAAAGACAGAGCGTGTCGTTCAATCGTCTACTATGATTGAGAGCATCAGTTATCAAACCCATCAACCGATTTTCTTTTCTACTGACTACTGACTACTGTTTACTGTCTACTGTTGTTAATTCCTCAGCGGCTTTCCACTCTTCAGCATGTGCGCGATGCGCTCCTGCGTCTTGCGCTCGCCGCAGAGCGAAAGGAACGCTTCGCGCTCCAGGTCTAGCAGATACTGTTCTGAGACGCGCGTCGGGTGGTTCAGATCGCCGCCCGTCAAAATGCGCGCCAGCTTCTCTCCGATCAAGGCATCGTGGTCGGAGATGAACCCGCCTCGCTTCATCTGGTGTATGCCGAGCTTTAGTGTCGAGAGCGCCGGAAGACCGAGCGCGAGAACGTCCGAGCGCGGCTGCGGCTCGACGTACCCGCTCGCAGCCAGCGCCAGCACCTCCTGCTTGGCATCTGCGATCAGACGATCCGTGTTCATCGAGATGGTGTCGTCTGCCCCCAGAAAGCCAAGGACGCGCGCCTCTTCAGCCGACGTGGCGACCTTCGCCAGCGCGATGGTCTCGAAAGCGCGCTTCACGAACGGGAACGGATCGGCGTCCGACATATCCTTCGGAATCGAATCGAGCGCGCGCACGAGCATCTCCTTCGTGCCGCCGCCCGCCGGGATGATCCCGACGCCGACTTCGACCAGCCCGATGTAGGTCTCTGAAGCCGCCCGCACGCGATCCGCGTGCAGCGCCATCTCGCAGCCGCCGCCAAAGGTCATCTGGAAGGGCGCGACGACGACCGGGCGCGCAGAGTAGCGCAAGCTCATGGTGGCGTTCTGAAACACGCGCACCATCATGTCCAGCTCTTCCCAGTTCTCCTCCTGCGCTTCCAGGAGCATCAGCATGATGTTCGCGCCGACGCAAAAGTTCGCGCCCTGATTGCCGACCACCAGCCCCAGAAAATTCTTCTCCACTTCGGCGAGCGACTGCTTGAGCATCTGTAGCGTATCGCCGCCGATGGCGTTCATCTTCGAATGAAACTCCAGACACGCGACGCCGTCGCCGATGTCTATCAAAGACGCGCCCGCGTTCTTCCTGATCACGCCCGTACGCTCTTTGACAGACTTCAAGATGATCGTGCCCACGGGCTCGCTCATCGGCACATACTGACGGGAAGCGAAATCGAAGTAGGAGCGCTCGCCCTGCTCGTTCCTGTAAAAGGAGGTTGCGCCGGCGTCCAGCATCCGCTCGACGTTCTGAGGTATGCTCTGCCCCTCCTCTTTCATCCGCGCGACCGCTTTTTCCACTCCGATGGCGTCCCACAACTCGAACGGCCCCATCTCCCAGTTGAAGCCCCAGCGCATTGCGCGATCAACTTCCACGACCGTATCAGCGATCTCCGGGATGCGGTTCGCACTGTAGCGCAAAGTGCGCGACATAGTCTTCCAGAGAAACGCGCCGACACGATCCTTGCTCCACACCAGCGCTTTAATGCGCTCGCCCGTGTCCTCTATATTCTTCGCCACGTCGAGCGCGGGAAGTTTAACCTTCTGCGCCGGACGATATTCGAGCGAAGCCGTGTCGAGCGTCCAAATCTCCTGCTTCTCGCCCTCGCCCTTCTGCCTGCGGTAGAAGCCGCCCTTCGTCTTGTTGCCCAAAAGGCCGCGACCGATCATCTTGGAGAGAAACTCCGGCGCAACGAAAACCTCACGCTCGTCATCTTCCGGTAGCGCCTCGTAAAGATTCTTGACGACGTGACCGAACACGTCCAGGCCGACCAGGTCGAACGTGCGGAAGGTCGCAGACTTGGGACGCCCGACCGCTTGACCCGTCATCTTGTCAACCTCTTCAATCGAGTAACCGTCTTCGAGCATCGTCCCGATGGTCACCATCGCGCCGAACGTGCCGATGCGATTGGCTATAAAGTTCGGACGATCTTTCGCCGGCACGACGCCCTTGCCCAGACGCTGATCCAGAAAGCCGTACATGAAGCAGGAGACTTCCGGCTTCGTCCACTCGGTGCGGATGATCTCGACCAGATGCAGGTAGCGCGGCGGATTGAAGAAGTGCACGCCCAGGAAGTGTGCGCGAAAATCCTCGCTTCGACCTTCGGCCAACTGGTGAATCGGGATGCCGCTCGTATTCGACGCGATGATCGAGCCCGCACGCCTGTGCTCCTCTACGCGCTCGTAGAGCCTGCGCTTGATCTCCAGATTCTCCACCACCGCCTCTATAATCAGGTCGCAATCTTTAAGCTGCGCCAGGTCGTCTTCAAAATTCCCGACCGTCACAAGCCGCGCCAGGTCAGGCGTGAAGAACGCGGCGGGCTTAGCCTTCTTCGCCGCTTCCAGTCCAGCACGCGCAATACGATTGCGCACCTCACGCGATTCCAATTTGAGCCCGCGCGCCTCTTCCTCGGCCGTCAACTCACGCGGCGCAATGTCCAACAAACGGACGGGTACGCCAGCATTCGCCAGGTGCGCAGCGATCTGCGCCCCCATCGTGCCCGCCCCCAACACCGCAGCCTTTTCGATCCGAAACATAAAAGGGAAACGCCTTTCCAAGAGGAATCCTGCCAGAAGACCCCTATCATACTGAATGAGTATTCATTCAGCAAGGGCGTAGATTCAAGTGAGAATTCTTTTTCGCTTGATGAGTGAGCCCACATTTGCTTGTACACATAATCGGACAGGCGCGCCATCATCCAGAGGACGCGCCTGTCCGATTAAAATCTATTTTTCGTGGAGGCTTCAGGCCCTGACGGCTTCGACGATGCTCAGGGGCGAGTTGGTCTGGACGACGCGGTTTAATTTGAAACCGGCCTGGCCGAGTAGCTCGCGGAAATCTTCTGCGGTGCGCTCGATGCCGCCCGGAGAGACGAGCATCTCCATGTCCATGATCTTGCCGAAGTGCGGTTCGTTGCCTTCGGGAATGACCGTTTCGACGATCAGGAGCCGACCGTTTTCGGCGATGGCGCGCCGGATGTTGTGCAGGATCTTGAGGGCGCGTTCGTCGTCCCAGTCGTGTATGATGAACTTCATCATGTAGGCGTCAGCACCCGCCGGGACTTCTGAGAAGAAGTCTCCGCTCATTATCTCGACGCGATCCGCGACTCCCTCCTTTTCGAGCAAGGGCCTCGCGCCCTCGACGACGTGCGGCAGATCGAATAAAACTCCCTTCACGCCGGAGTTCGCCTTCAGGACGCTGCTGAGCAGAAGGCCGTGGCCGCCCGCGATGTCAACCAGCTTTTTGATGCCGTTGAAATCGTAGGCCTCCAGGATGGCGGGAACTACATGCTGCGAATAGCTCGTCATGGCGCGATTAAAGACCTCGCCGTGCGCGGGGTTCTGCGCGAAGTAGTCAAAGACCTCCGCGCCATGCGTGTAGCTCCAGGCCGGTTTGCCTGTCTGGACGCTGTAGGGCATGTTGCCATAGACGCGCCAGTGCCATTCCTCGCCCATGAAGATCGCTATGTCGCGCAAACTGCCGGGCACGCCCGTACGCAGGGGCTCGGCGAGCGGCGTCAAGCCGAAGACCTGCGGGTCTGTCTCAACGAAAACGCCGACGCTCGCCAGGGTTCTGAGCAGACGATACAAAGAGCGTTCGTGCGTCTGTGTCCGCGCGGCGAGGGTGGCGACCCGTTGCGGCTTATCCGCGACGAGGTCTGCGAGCCCCAGCTTGGCGGCAACCGAGACGGCTTGCGAAACGAAACAACCGGCGACCATCTGCATCAAAACAGCTTCCGGCGGCGCGGACTGCGGCGCCTGCGCGGCGGCAGCAACCTTTTGTGTGTTCATCTTTTTATCTCCCAGCATTAATATGAAGGCTCCTTAATCCTTCATCTTCTAACGCGTAAACAGATCTGAAAAGGTATCAGAAAAATATATAGACCGGTCTGCCGTCTGGATTTGCTTTAGCTGGCGGCCAACGCGAAACGGGGCGGGGGAGTCTATTGGCGTGAGGAAAATTTCCCACCAAAGAGAGTCATTCGCGTCCGTGTCTGGATTTGTTTATACTTATTCCGTGGGCGCAGGACAGGGAAATCTGCCGGGGAACGAAGACGGTAAGGAGAGCGTCACCGGACTGCTGATCGAGTTGTCTAACGGCAACCGAGCCGCAGTTGACCTGTTGTTGCCGCTCATCTACGATGAGCTGCGGAGCCTCGCGGCGAACTATTTGCGCCGCGAACGTCCCGATCACACATTGCAAGCCACGGCGCTCGTTCACGAGGCGTACCTGCGACTGGTTGACCAGACGCGGGTCAACTGGCAGAACCGCGCCCATTTCTTCGGCGTTGCCGCCCAGATCATGCGCCGCCTGCTGGTGGATCACGCGCGCAAGGTGAACGCGGGGAAGCGCGGGGCCGATTTCCAGAAGCTCTCCCTGGACGAGAACATTGACAGGGTGGATGAGCGCAGCAGTGAGCTGCTTGCGCTCGACGAGGCGCTCAATGCTTTAGCAGTGATTGACGAGCAGAAGGCGCGCATCGTCGAGCTGCGCTATTTCGGCGGCCTTTCGGTCGAAGAGACGGCGGAGGTGCTGAACGTCACGCCCATCACGATCAAACGTCACTGGCGCATGGCGAAAGCCTGGCTTCACGGACAAATGCAAAGGCAGGGATGAGGGATGAGGGATGAATAAAGAAAAAAGCAGTACCGTCTACCCAGCGCCGCCCGTTCTTTCTTTTCATTCATCCCTCATCCCTCATCCCTCATCCCTATAGTTATTATGCACCCCCAGCGTTGGCAACAAGTCGAAGAGATTTTTCAGGCGGCGCTTGACCTCGTTCCCGGTGAGCGCGAGCGATACATCACCAAGGTGTGCGCGGGCGATGACGCCTTAAAGCATGAGGTCGAAACGCTGCTCACGCAGTACGAGAAAGCCGGCGATTTTATAGATGAGCCTGTCTATCAGGGACGCGGCCTGCAAGCATTGGCCGCGCTGATGAAGGAGGAGGCTGACGATCCGCTGCTCGGGCAACGCCTGGGCGCGTATCGCATTGAGCGTGAGATCGGTCGTGGGGGCATGGGCACGGTCTATGAAGCCGTGCGCGCCGACAATGCCTTTCGCAAGCGCGTCGCCGCGAAGGTCGTCAAACGCGGCATGGACACGGACTTCATCCTGCGCCGCTTTCGCAACGAGCGCCAAATCCTCGCCAATCTGGATCATCCGAATATCGCGCGCCTGCTCGATGGCGGTACGACCAACGACGGACTCCCATTTTTCATCATGGAGTACATCGAAGGGCGTCCCCTCTATCACTACTGCGATGCTCAACATCTGAGCATCAGGGAGCGGCTCAACCTTTTTCGCTTCATCGCGGATGCCGTTCACTACGCGCACCAGGCCGGGATCGTCCATCGCGACATCAAGCCTTCAAACATCCTCATCGCCAAAGGCGGCGTGCCTAAGCTTCTCGACTTCGGCATCGCCAAACTTCTGAATCCGGAATTGTCCGCCGATACGATTGATCCGACACTGACGGCGATGCGTTTGATGACGCCCGAATACGCCAGCCCCGAACAGATCAACGGCGAGAGCGCTTCCCCAGCAAGCGACATCTACAGCCTCGGCGTGCTCCTTTATGAGCTGCTCACGGGGCATCGTCCTTATCACTTGAAAAATCGAGCGCTGCACGAGATCGCGCGCGTCATCTGCGAAGAGGAGCCGGAGCGCCTGAGCGCGAGCATCACACGCGCGGACGGTCTGGTCTCGACCGACCCGAACGAAGCGGCGACGCTGGAATTTATCTACCAGGCTCGCAGCGCCAGCCTCGAAACCCTGCGCCGCGAGCTGGCTGGCGATCTCGAACGCATCGTCATGAAAGCTCTCAGGAAAGAGCCTGTGGAGCGTTATCAAACAGCACAGGAGCTGCGCGACGACATCACGCGTTATCTGGAAGGCCAGCCCGTCCTAGCGCCCCCTTATGCTCCGTCTCCGAACAGGCGCACACCAGCGTCCAATATATCGAGCGAGGGGGCGCGCCCGGAAGGCATCTCATTCGCCGTCCTGCCCTTCAAGCTGATCGGCGCGCCCAAGAAGGATGACACGGGAGATGAATACCTGGGCGTAGGGCTGGCCGATGCCTTGATTACGCGTTTGTCGAACGTGCGGCGTTTTATCGTGCGCCCGACGAGCAGCGTCCTGCGCTACAGTCAAGCGGACGATCCGCTCGTGGCCGGACAGGAGCTGGCCGTAGACTTTATCGTCGACGGTAATATACGGCGCGTCGGCGAGACGCTGCGTGTCACGGCGCAGCTTTTGAGCGTCGGCGAGGGGGCGACGCGCTGGGCTGGCCGGTTCGATGAAAAGATGGCGGACGTGCTTCAGCTTGAAGACTCGATCTCCGAGCAGGTGGCGTGCTCTCTGCTGCCGCAGCTTTCGGGCGACGAACGTGAACAGCTCAAAAAACGCGGGACGGATAACGCGGAAGCGTTTGAAGCCTACCTGCGCGGGCGCTATCACTGGAACCTGCTGACCGAAGAGAACTTCGCCAAGGCCATCAACTACTACCAACGTGCGGTCACGCTCGATTCCGGATACGCCGCCGCGTATGCCGCCATCGCAGAGTATTACGGCTGGCTCGCGATCTTCAGCATACAGCCTCCCGCCGAATGCCTCGCGGCGGCGCGTGAGGCTGCGCGCCGCGCCGTCGAACTGGACGACACGCTCGCCGAAGCATACACGGCGCTCGGCTTCGCCCTGCTCGGACACGCATCGCAGTGGGAGACCGCCGGAGTCCACTTTCGTCGCGCCATCGAGCTTAATCCGAACTACCCCATGGCACACGTCTGGTACGGCTGCCAGCTCGCCATGGAAGGGCGCTTTCGTGAGGCGGACGCGCAGTTGCAGACCGCGTGCGAGCTAGACCCGCTTAACCCTTTCAACGCTTACAACCGCCAGTGGTGTCTCTACCAGGCTGGGCGCTTTGAGGAGAGCATCAAGCAAGGACACGCCCTGCTCCGCAGCGATGCGAACTACTCTCCGGCATACTTCGCTCTGAGTTGGGCGCTGCGACGCACAGGCGCATTGGATGAAGCGCTCGATGCGGCGAAGAAGGCCGTTAAATTAGGCGGCGAAATCCCGCTCAACCTGGCCGCGCGGGGTGCTGCCTATGCTGAAGCCGGACGCACTGATAAAGCGCGGCGCGTGCTCGCACAATTGGAGGAGATGGCTCCCCAGCGATACGTCACGCCGTATCACCGCGCCCTCATTCATCTACACTTAGGCGAGCGCGAGCGTGCCTTGGAATTGCTTGAACAGAGCGTCACAGATGGCGAGCCGTGGGTCGTCTGGCTCGGCGTCGAGCCGCAGTTCGAGAGCCTTCGCGCCGACTCGCGCTTTATTGAGCTGCTGCGCCGGACGCATAACCCGGCTGCGCCGCACTTCGTCGTCAGAGAGACCTCTTCGGCTCAAGCAGCCAGCAGCAGAGAGAAAGTGGGGGCGCGCACGCGTCCCATGACGAGCGCCCCCGCCACGGGCGAGAAGGTGGTTGCAGTCCTGCCGCTCAAAGTGCTCAACCGCTCGGCGTCCGATACCACCGGCGACGACTATCTGGGCATCGGGCTGGCAGACGCCTTGATTACGCGCCTCAGCAGCATACGCAGCCTGCGCGTGCGCCCGACGAGCAGCGTCCTGCGCTACAGCAAAGATGATACAGACCCATTGGCCGCAGGCCGCGAGCTCAATGCTGACTACGTCGTTGACGGCCATCTACGCCGCGTCGGCGACAGGATTCGGGTCACCGCGCAGCTTCTCAACGTCAGTGAAAGCGCCACGCGCTGGGCCGCACAGTTCGACGAACATTCGGCAGACGTGCTCCAACTTGAAGATTCCATCTCGGCGCAGGTCGCAGGCGCGCTCGTCCCGCATCTCTCAGGCCATGAACACCAACAGCTCAAGAAGCAAGGGACGAATAACCCGGAAGCGTTTGAAGCCTACCTGCGTGGGCGCTACTACTGGAACACGTTCACGGAAGAGGGATTCGCGAAGGCTCTGGTCTGTTACAACCAGGCCGTCGCCTATGCCCCCGATTACGCGCTCGCCTACGCAGGGATCGCCGATTACTACAACTGGCTCGGCGTCTATGCCGTTCTGCCTTTCAGCGAAACTTCGGCGGCGGCTAAAGAGGCCGCGCTGAAGGCTGTCACGCTCGACGAGACGCTCTCCGAGGGCTACGCCGCGCTTGGTTTCGCCACGCTCATGCATGATTTTGATTGGGAGCTGGCCGAACGCCACCTGAGCCGCGCGGTTGAGCTTAACCCCAACTACGTGATGGGGCGGCTGTGGTACTGCTACTTTCTGGGGATGGCGGGGCGCTTTGATGAAGCTCTCGCACAGGTGAGCCGCGCGCTCGAACTCGATCCGCTCACGCCCATCGTTCAACACGCTTTGAGCTGGACTTATTATCATGGGCGACATTATGAGGAAGCGGCGGAGGCCGTACGCAAACTGGCTCGCGAAGAGCCGCGTTACGGATTGGGGCTCATCTTTCTATGCGTGGTGCTGTTACACATGAAGCAGTTTGAGGAAGCCATTAAAGCGGGACGAAAGGCCGTCGAGGTGCTGGGCAGAACCCCATACACGCTCGCCTGGCTCGCATCCGCTTACGCATCTGCGGGCAGACGCGAGAAGGCTGATGCGCTCCTTGAGGAGATTGAACAGATGGCGGCTGCGCGCTACGTGTCGCCTTACCTGCTCGCAGCGGTGTACTGCAACCTGGGCGACAAGGAGCGCGCTTTCACAGAACTGGAGCGCGCTCTCTCGATACGCGACGCGCGGCTGGTCTGGCTCGGCGTTGACCCGCAACTGGACTGTCTACGGCGCGACCCGCGTTTCACTGCGCTTCTGGAAGAGACGAACAATCCGGCAGTCGCGCGCCGCACCGACACCGAAGCATCTCAGTTGAGGGTAGGAGAAGAAGAGATTTAAACGCAAAGGACGCAAAGAAGCCGCAAGACGCAAAGGAGATGCGTTTCTCATCCTTTGCGTCTTCCACTTTGCGTCCTTTGCGTTTGATGTTCTTTTTAATAGTTGGTCAGGATCGCTTCCGGCGCGAATCCCATCTGTTGCAGCCGGTCGCGTGTCTGTCCGATCATCTCTGAGGAGCCACAGATGAGCGCGACGGGAGCGTGTAGATCGGGCAGGACGTGTTCGAGTAGCGACTGAACATAGCCCGTCGGGCCAGACCAGTCGTGCCCGTCCGGGCGTGAGATGACCTGGCGCAGCTCCACGCCCGCCGCTTCCCAGCTTTCCGTCTCGCCGCGATAACAGAAATCGTCGGGGGTGCGCGCGCCGTAGAGCACGACGAGCTGGCCGAAATCGCCTGGATGCCGGAGGACATGTCGCAGGGCGGAGCGCAGGGGCGCGACCCCCGTGCCCATCGCGACAAAGACGAGGTCTTTGCCCTTCTGCTCGTGAAGCGCAAAGCCGTGCCCGACTATCTTAACGAGCGAGACCAGGTTGCCCTCGCCCATCTCGAAGAGGTGGCCGCTTGTGCCGCCGCCTCGCTTGACGAGAAATTCAAGCTCTGCATCTTCCGGCGCGCTCGCGAAAGCGAAGTAAGAGGGTGGCTCATCCGCCACTTGCAGTACGGCTACCTGTCCGGGCACGAACTCTAGCCCATGCGCATCAGCCGCGCTTTCCGGCAGCATGTCGAATGAGCGAATGTTGCGTCCCTCCTCGTGGACACGCTTGATGATGAGCAGTTGACGCTCCTCTTCGTTCTTCATGTTCTCCGGTGAAAACTGTTTGCCTCTTAAATTATTGTTTGAGTAGTGTAGCGCAGGTACGGCGCAGGAGGCCACGATAGGGCTCGCCCTCGGCCAATCTTTCTCTTCGGAATCCGGTATGACAATTCGTTAAGTGTCACATTGCTGCGACACGTTCTTGAAGATTGTGGCTACGCTTCAGGTTCTCAAGCGCACGTCAGGGATGGGAGACGCCTGTCCGGCATTCTTCGGCGCGCGCCACCTCAATCATCGCCAGGGGGAGAGGATCAGATGCGCAATCTTTACCTGTTTCCATTATCAAGCGCCGTGCGGTTGATGATCGCACATGCGCTGAACCTATGTCTTATGATAGTCGCTGCTCATGGAAGCTATACAACACATGACGGGGCGACATTAATCGCACGAACTCGTGCCCCTCAACAAACTATTGAGCAGAACCAGCTCACGGCGACGCAGAAAGGGGCGCTCGCGTTGCGTCTGCGCGCGCGCTTGGGCGGACATACAAAGCCCACGGTTGTGGTCGTCTTCAGTCCAGACGGTCGAACCCTAGCGACAGGCAGCTTAGACAGGACTGTGAAATTGTGGGACGCCATGACCGGAAAGTTGCAGGCCACGTTCTTCGCTCAGAAAGCCGAGCGGGGCTATCATGTGATCTTCAGCCCGGACGGACGCATCCTCGCGACGCATGGGTTTAGTGACCGGACGTTGAGCCTGTGGAACACGAAGACGCTCCAATTGATGACGAAAGTAGTTAACGAGCAGAGCTTCTATACCATAGCCTTCAGCCCCGACGGGCTGACGCTCTTGACGGGGCATAAGGGAAAGGCGGCCAAGCTGTGGGACACGCAGACGGGACGATTAAAAGCGACCCTGCAACAAGGCGAGCCCGGACAGCCAGGGCTTAAAGCTTTCTGGAAGTTTATGAGTACAGCTAACCCGCCAAGACCTGATCCCTACACGAGCGCTCAGCTCAGTCCAGACGGACGCATCGCGGGCACAGAGAATGGAAACGGGGTTCCAAAATTGTGGGACACGACAACGGGACAATTGAAAACGAGACTTGACGGGTATGACCTGACCGCTCCTTCAGGGAAGTGTTGCTCCTCCGGTGTCGGCGCAGGTCAATTAGTCTTCAGCCCGGATAATCGAACGGTGGCCGTGGTCAGTGGAACAGCCCCTTATGTTTACGTGCAATTGCGGGACGCAGAGACAGGCCAGTTGCGTGCGACGCTGATAGATGAAGCCGCCCGTAGAACGCAGGAAGATATGGCGTGCAGCCACCTGTCGTTTATCAATTCGATGAGCTTCAGCCCGGACGGTCATCTGTTGGTGACGGCAAGCAGCGAAGGAAAGACAAAGTTGTGGACGGTCGCGACCGCGAAACTAAACGCCACCCTCCCAAACGGTGGAATCGTTTTCAAAGCCATCTTCAGCCCTGACGGCGCGATGCTTGCGACACTGGACAACTCGGGCTCAGACGGCGAGCACACGATCAAATTGTGGACGGTCGCAACCGGGAAGTTAAGAGCTGCGATGACGGTTAAAGGCTTCACACGAGAATTTTTCAGCGACCGGATGTTCGATATAGAAGAGATAGCTTTTAGCCCGGACGGAAGCCTTCTGATGACATCGAGCCGCAAGATGGTGAGGCTGATGGATGTCAAAAGCGGAGAAGTGATCGGAACATTGGAGGAAGCGCGCTCTCCCGCGACCTTCAGCCCGGACGGAAAGAGTCTCGCCACGACCGGAATGGAAAATAGCAACGTGTTGCTCTGGGAAGTGTTAAGGCCAGATTCCAACATCAAGTAATACCCAGACGCAATCAAAAGAGGACGGAGAACGATCCACGCGCTCGACACGAAGCAACACGAAAGAGCCCCTCCCTTCGTGTCGTTTCGTGTTGCTTCGTGGATCGTCCCCCGCCTACTTTTATTCTGCAATCTATATAAGATCGCGAAGTGAACCGGACGCGAGGCGTGTCAAGCCATTGTTTTCAACCTGAGAGATGGTGTCGGTTGAATCACAGCAGGCGAGTTGTTTCCAGAGGTCAGGACGGCGAGCCTTTTGCTCCGCTCTTCCTGACCGGAACAGGCTTGCTATTTCATGTCGCCGCTTCTGCTTCTTCGTACAGACGATCAATGATGTCTCTATATTTTTCGTCTACCACACGGCGCTTGACCTTGAGCGTCGGCGTCAATTCGCCGCTGTCGATGGTCAGCTCGTGCTCAAGCAGCGCGATGCGCTTGACGCGCTCGTACTGCGCCAGATCGGGCGTGAGGGCATCAACCTGGCGTTGAAAAAGATCAAGAATGCGCGGGTGGCGGATCATCTCTGCGGGCGTGCGTGCCTCTATGCCTTTCAGCTCCGCATAGGATCGTAGCTGCTCCCAGTCGGGCACGATTAGGGCGGCGGGGAATTTGCGCTCGTTGCCGATGAGCACGACCTGGTTGACGAAGCGCGATGCCTTGATGCGCTGTTCGATGGGCTGCGGCGCGATGTACTTGCCGCCGGAAGTCTTGAACAACTCTTTCTTGCGATCCGTGATGCGCAGGAATCCATCTGCGTCGAGTGTGCCGATGTCGCCCGTCTTGAACCAGCCGTCGGCGGTGAAGACCTTCGCTGTCTCTTCCGGCTTGTTGTAGTACCCGCGCATGATGTTCGGCCCGCGCGTCTCTATCTCGCCGTCGGGTGCTATACGAACTTCTACATTACGGATGGGGCGGCCCACCGTGCCGATGCGATTATCTTCGAGCGTTCCGGCGGAGATGACGGGCGAAGTCTCCGTCAGGCCGTAGCCCTGCACGATGGGCAGGCCAGCACCCGCGAAGATGTAGCCGATCTCTTCGGAGAGCGCCGCGCCGCCGGAGACGAAGAGGCGCGCCCGCCCGCCCAAGGCCGCACGCCACTTGGAAAAGACGAGGCGCGAAGCGAGCCTCTGTTTGCAGGCGAGCATGGGCGGCATCCGCTGGTGATTGAGGAGGTGTCGCGCGTAGTCCTTGCCCACACCGACCGCCCAGGCGAGCACTGCGGCTTTCATCTTCCCTTCCGAAGCAGCCTTTTCTTTGATGCGCGCGTAAATCTTCTCGAACAGGCGCGGCACGCCGACGAACACTGTGGGGCGCACCTCGCGGAAATTGTCGCCGAGCTTTTCGAGCGATTCGGCGTAGTAGACGCTCATGCCATGAAATATGTACATGTACATGGCGAGGCGTTCGAGCACATGCGAGAGCGGCAGCACGGAGAGCGCGATGTCTTCGACGGAGAACGAGAGATGCCCGCTGGAGTCGATCAGGTTCGAGACGAGGTTCGCGTGCGTGAGCATCACGCCTTTGGGCTCGCCCGTCGTCCCCGAAGTGTAGATGATCGTGGCGAGGTCTTCCGAGGAGACGGCGCGCTTCAACTCCTCCGCGAGCCAGGGCTGCTCTAGTTCGAGCTTGCGCCCCCTGTCTTCAAGCTCCGAGAGCGCGAGCCAGTTCGTTGGCTGCGCACTCTGAGCGCCCTCCGGCTCAAAGAAGATGAGGTGCTCAAGCGCCGCGCATTCTTGAATCACATCTTTAATACGCTCAAAGGCCGCGATGTTTTGAATGAAGAGGACGCGCGCGCCGGAATCATTCAGGATGTAATGAACCTGAGAGGGCGTCTGCGTCGTGTAGATGGGGACGTCAACCGCGCCCGCAAAAAGGGAGCCCGCATCGACGAGCGTCCATTCGGGACAGTTCTGCGAGAGCAGCCCGACGCGCATCCCATGGCACACGCCGAGCGAGTTAAGGCCAAGCGCAATGTGGCGCGCGCGCGCGACCATCTCCTCGGAAGTGATCGCCTGCCACGCGCCCTCCCGTTTGTAATTGAGCGCATCAGCTTTTTGATGTTGGGCGGCACGCTCGAACATTTCGACCAGCGTCGCCGGTTCATCTTCATGCAGCGGCACGCGTCGGCGCGACACCGCATCCGCACTGGTCGCCATCTGAGTCGTCGTAGCCTTCATCTGGCGCTCACCCCGCTCAGGAAAATATCGAGCACCTGATCGGCCATCGGCGCTAACTTGTAGCGGCGCTTTGACAGAATCCAGTTCGTCGCCATCTCGTCGAGCGCGCCGAAAAAGATTTTGGCGGCCACTTTCGCATTGATCGAAGCCCGAAAGAGACCCGCGCGCTGCCCCTCCTCAATCGAAGCGCGGATCATACGCAGGTACTCTGCGAAGCCTGCCGCCGAGAACTCCTCCATAAACTTGGTCGAGCCGCGCAGCTCAACCTGAAAGACGACGGCCAGGTCGCGATCCGCGCCGAGACGTTCGAGATGAAGATGCGCGATGCGGCGCAGCTTCTCGCGCGGGTCAGCGATGGCTTCCAACTGCTTGCGCCCCTCCGTGATCGCCTCATCCACCGTCCTGTCAAAGATCGAGCGTAGAATCTCCTCTTTGCTCTTGAAATAAAGATAGACGGTTCCGTCGGCGACGCCCGCCGCGCGGGCGATGTCTGCGACCTTCGAGTTGAAATAACCGTTACCGGCGAACACACGCGTCGCGGCGCGCAAAATCGCCTCGCGTTTATCGGCGACCGTTGGACGGGTGGCTGGAAGAGTACGAACTGAGCGCATCAGATAATTGCGGAATCCGGATTGCGGAATGCGGATTGAAGATTTGAGATCATCAATCTCAGATAACAGTTGCGAGATTCTCGAAGCGTCAATCCGAAATCCGCATTCCGCAATCGGCAACAGATTGACTGAATGAACAGCCACTCAGTCATCGCCCTTAGCCTAAACCGAATAAGGGTTTTTGTCCAATGTGACTTATTAGCGGCGTAAGCCAGCCATCTGATCTTCTTCTTCCTCCTTCAGCACGTGCTCTTCGGATTCAAGGCCGTCACCTCTGGTCTTCAGTTGGAGAGCGCCGCCGCGTATATAAATTTCGTGCTGCGGGGAGGGAATGTTGATGCCCTCTTCGAGAAAGAGTTGTCTGATGCGATAGTTGATGTCGCTCTTGATCTGCGGATGACGGCGCGGGTTGGCCGTCCAGACGAGCAGCCGGAAATCGAGCGACGAGTCGCCGAAGCGAAGGAATTGCACGCTTGGCGGTGGATCGTCGATAACGAACTTGATGCCTTCGGCGGCGCGCAGGAGTGTTCGTGTGACTAGCTCCACATCCGAATCGTAAGAGACGCCGATGGGTATCGAGACGCGCGCGCGTCGGTCTGCGTATGACCAGTTGACCAGCGTCTGGTTGACCAGTTTCGAGTTGGGCACGACGACGGCGATGCGGTCATTCGTCATGACCACGGTCGTGCGCAGGTTGATGCTTTGAACACGGCCTTCCGTGTCGGGTTTACCGTCGCTCGCGACCGTGATGAAGTCCCCGACGCGCACGGGTCGCTCAAAAAGCAGTATGAAACCGGACGCGATGTCGCCCGCGATGAACTGTAGACCGAAACCAATGCCGACCGATAAAGCCGTGAAGACAACGGCCAGCGAAGTCAGGTCGAGAGCGAAAGCCTGCCGCAGGGCAAAGAGCACGCCGATGGTGATGATCAGGTAGTGCGCCAGGCGAAAGATCGTATACTGTAGACCCTGATCAATTTTCCCATGCTGCTCCATGCGACGCTGTAGATAAGATTGCAGCGTGCGAGAGACGACCAGCGCGAGCAGAAATATCAGGACGCCCAAGACGAGACTGGAAAGCGAAACGCTGATGTTGCCGATGGTGAATTTGTGATTGACGTAAGACCAGATGCGCTCCAGCACGTTGAGACCGTGGTCTTGCCAGAACCAGACGCTCGTCATAAGCTGACCGCCAACCATCGCCACAAAATTGTTCCACATCTGCATCTGCACAAACAACTTCTTACCTCCCACTCGCGCTTCTCTCTTAAGCGCGCGCTCTCTTTCTGAACTCGATAAAACAATCAAGCCGTCCGGCTCCGCCTGGGGGCGCGCCAACGGCTCGTCGGGAACTCATGTTGATCTTGGCGGAGAGTGAGGGACTCGAACCCCCAAGTCCTTTCGGACGCCAGTTTTCAAGACTGGTGCAATAGCCGATTCTGCCAACTCTCCGTCAGCTTAACTCAATATACGCAACCTCGTCTCGCACTTCAAGACTGCTTCCTTACCATTCGGCTACGCTTCCATATAACCTTATGACCTTCTACGCCCAAAATATCTCGAACGTAATGTAATGCGTTGCAAACCCGACAGAGGATATTGTAATCGCTTAGCTTCACTTTACCGTTGATAATATCCCGATAGAGTTGGCGATTCTGTCTTGTTTTTGCTGCTGCCCGACCGCCGCCATTAACGTGATTGATCTCAAGAAGGGCAAATTCGTCGCACCCGCAGCCAACACACCGTTTACCTCCGAGACACTCCATTGCCCTCTCCCTCACCTGCCGATGCTGTTCACGCCACTTGCGCCTTTCTTCTTCCGGGTCGTAATCGCTGCTTTGCTTGCGGCGTTCACGATAGGCAATCATATAGTCACGCATATATTCGCGGTGCTTCCGGCTACCCTTTTCGGTAGCTCGATAGCGCTTTTGTCTCTTTGCTACGTTAGGGGTGTACCACATAACATACCGACCATTTACCTACCAAGCTGCCACTCACAAGCTAAGCTTTGATTTACGAATCATACCGCACGCCATCGCCCCGCTCAACTCAGGGCGTCGATCTGTTGTCCGAACATTTTTTCGTCCCGTGAGGGACGACATGAAAATAGCCCAGCGATTCATCGCTGGGTTTACGACCAACGGCGATGACAGTCCCGTAGGGACGGCTGAATCGTCATGGGATCAGCCGTCCCTACGGGACTCGGCGCGCCGTCTACCTTGTTTTCCCAGCGATGAATCGCTGGGCTATTTTCATCAAGTCCCTACGGGACAGGGCTAAAGTGTCCGAACATCAGCGTGTCGATGAGTCTTTCAGTACACCACCACCTTCAATCTCGCGACGGGCGTTGCGCCGACAGAGTCTTGGCTGTCGCGACCAGTTTGGTGAACTCCGCGCGGTAGCCCTGCAAGTCTGTGCCGAATGATGAGCGCGCGAGTTGTAGGACGTTATCGTAGCTGGCAGTGCCTTTGTACCTTGAATCCCTCAGGAGCATCCCGAAGGCCGCGACGGCTGAAGAAAACCTGAGGTTCTCGGAAGCGGCGTCGAGCGGCGTATGCGCGTCCGCGACGCCCATGCTCAGCAAACGGCTTTCCGCTCCGTTCGGCTCCTTGTACCTGAGCTTGATCGTCAGCATCTCCGTGCTCCTGGCGATCTCGGAAGGAGCCGGTGGCTGCTGGTACTTCAAGGGATCGACGCCCGGATTTTCAACCTTCTGCCCGTCGGGCACGATCTCATAAAGCGCCGTCACGCTATGACCTGCGCCGATGTCTCCGGCGTCCTTCCGGTCGTCATTGAAATCCTCTTCGCGCAAGATGCGGTTCTCGTAGCCGATGAGGCGATAACCGGCGACCTGCCGGGGGTTAAACTCGATCTGTAGCTTAACATCCTTGGCGATGGTGACGAGTGTTGCGCCGACCTCCTGGCCGAAGACTTTGCGCGCCTCTTCGATGTCATCTATGTAGGCGTAATTGCCGTTTCCCTTGTCCGCCAGTTTCTCCATCGTCGAATCTTTGATGTTGCCCGTGCCAAACCCCAGCACCGTCAGAAACACTCCGCTCTGACGTTTCTCTTCGATCAGGCGGACGAGATCAGTTTCGCTCGTCACACCGACATTGAAATCGCCGTCCGTCGCCAGGATGACACGGTTGATGCCGTCGCGTATGAAGTGATCCTGAGCGATACTGTAGGCGAGCCTGATACCTTCGCCGCCGTTGGTTGAGCCGCCAGCCTCCAACTGACTGATGGCCGCCAGAATCTCACCCTTGCGATCACCGGAGGTCGAAGGCAGGGCCAGCCCGCTCGACCCTGCATAGACGACGATAGCGACGCGGTCACGCCCGTTCAACTGCTCGACCAGAAAGCCCAGCGCGGACTTCAGGAGCGGGAGTTTGTTCGCGTCCATCATGGAACCGGAGACATCTATGAGAAAGACCAGATTACGCGGCGGCACGTCTCCGGCGTCGATGCGCCTGCCCTGTAAGCCTATGTGCACCAGACGGTGCTTGTTGTTCCAGGGACAGGCGGCGACTTCAGCCGTGACGGAGAACGGAGCCGTGCCGACCGGCTGCGGATAATCATAAGAGAAGTAGTTAATCAACTCCTCTATGCGGACGGCATCTTTCGGCGGGAGCTGGCCGTTGTTAAGAAATCGTCTGGTGTTGCTATAGGAAGCCGTATCGACATCGACGGAGAAGGTCGATAGCGGTGCGCGCGCGACTTCGAGAAAAGGGTTTTCATCAAGATGGCTGTACGCTTCCCCGTTGGACGTGACCGCCTCTTCCTTCTGCATCTCGGCTGCGGTGTTAGCACTAGCCGCTACGTTTGTTTGTTGGGTCGCTGTCTGGTTGTCGTACTGTGTGGGCTGTTTACTGGCTGATTGATCCACACCGCCCCTGCGGGCGCATGATAACAGCAGCAGAGAGGCGACGATAGAGAGCGCTATGAAAAGAGAGCCCCTGTGCGCCCATGCGTCGCCGCGAAAAGATAAACTCTTCCGACGCGGCGAAGGAAAAGCTCGATCCTCTTGCTTCATACAAATCCCTCCTCCGGCTGAACTAGACCCGGCATAGTGATGGTCATTGCTGCTCTTTGAATGAACATGCCCGCTATATCTTGCATGTCAAGACGATCTCTTTTTCGGTAGTGACCTAAATTGATTAGTGCTCTGTGCCCCTCTGCGTCCTCTGTGCCTCTGTGGTGAGTTAACTCCTAAAGCCATTCACCACAGAGACACAGAGAACACGGAGGATGCACAGAGAGTTGAGTTGAAACCAGGTCACTACTTGTTATTCGTGCGAGGCTGATCTACCGCTATCGTTGCTGCTCACTTTGCTTGTTCTGCACCAGGACCGGAAAAGCTGTCTTAAGGTCGTCATCCGTCAACTCATCGCGCGTCAATACGTCTTTGCCGGACGGGATTGATATTTGAACGCGTGCATAATACCCGTTGGTCGATGCCAGGGCTTGATCGCACCAACCGCACCGGGCAGCAGCGGTAAGAGTGACGGTGTTCCCGTTTCTGAACGGGTGTTGGAATTCGACCGCCTCCGTAGACCAACCTGCGCGCGCTTCGCCCGGCCTGAAAAAATAGGTTCGCACCCACACGCTTTCCGGCACGGGCTGGTTAAGGTCTCTGTCGAGAGTCAAGGTCGTGTAGCTCTTCCGCGCTTCGAAATCCAGAGAAACCAGTTGCACCCGGTAGGACGCCAGCCCGGAGGCCGTCTGTGGAGCGAAAATCCGGGCGGAAGAGGGCGCGGCTCTTGAGCCACGGACAACCGTGCCGAAGGGCGTATGGATAAATTTGATGACGGCGATTGAGAGGCCAAAAACTGCGAAAAAGGTTAAGACACCGGCCAGATTTTTCCAAGTGTTCATGATCGGTCTCCTGATCGTTACTCTTGAGAAAGGGGGCTTTGATTCCCGGATTGCAGAGCGATGATTTGCCCTTGATTCCTAGACTATGGCGACGCGCCTGGGGATTGAACGCCTGATGGCTGGAAAGTTGCGGATTGTTATACCAGATGGCAATCAAAAGAGGACGGTGGACGATCCACTAATCGACACGAAAGGACACGAACAGAGGGGGGTGTTTCATCTGGTTTCGCGTTGCTTCGTGGATCGTCGCCTGTGGCGCGGGGATTTATTAACCTCTCTCTTGTCTGTCGTCTCACCTTGCGAGTTTTGTCAGGTGCTCTAATTGATTTACACGCGAAGCACAATCACCCTGTCCCTGTGGCCGTCTCCGCAATGATCAAGTCGATGACGTCCTCCAAACGCCCGGCGCGCGCGTAAGCCTGGCGCTGGCGCTTCGCTCCGTTGCCACGCTCGATCACTTGATGCGCCAGCGCCGAGACCTCGTCCCATTCCCCGTGCTCTTCGAGCGAGGAACGCAGAAAGGAGAGCAAATTTTCGACCATCTCCGGCGCAGGCACGGCGCGCCCACCTCCCACGTCGATCAAATCCGCGTCGAGCCCGTAGCGCGCCGCGCGCCACTTGGCGGCTCGCAGAAGCTCAGGACGCGGATTATGGAAAGGCTCTTCGCGCATGGTTTGCGCGTAACAGGTTCTGGCGAGCGCGCGTGCGAGCCCCGCGATCATCACCGCTTCGTCCACCGTCATACAAACGTCCGTCACGCGGAACTCCAGCGTCTCAAAGCGAGCGCTGGGGCGTACGTCCCAGTAAATCTTGGTCGCGTCCGTAATGCTCCCGGTCTTGACCAGACACTCTACGAGCGCGTCGTATTCATCGCGCGAACTGAACGCGTAGGGTGTGCCCGCCATCGGCCACCTGCGCCAGATTTCTGTACGAAAACTGGCGTAGCCTGTGTCTGCGCCCAGCCAGAACGGCGAGTTCGCCGCCAGCGCCAGCATGACTGCCAGCCAGGGTCGCGTCCGGTTCAATATCTGTACGGCTGCTTCACGATCATTGATCCCGACGTGGACATGACATCCGAAGATGAGCTGCTCGCGCGCCAGTTGTTGATAATCCTGCGCGATCCCTATGTAGCGCCCTTTAGGTGTCAGTTGTTGGTCTTCCCAGTGCGAGAAGGGATGCGTCCCGGCGGCGGCGATGGCCGAGCCCCCCTTTCCTGCGGCGGCAGCGATCACTTCACCGCGCAGCCGCACAAGCTCTGCGCGCACTTCCGTGAGCGTGCGGCAGATAGGCGTGCCGATCTCTATCTGCGACAGGTAAAGCTCCGACTGCACCTGCTCGCCGACAGCATCCTGCGCCTTCAATAAGATGCGCGCGCCGCGCGAATGAAGCTCACGCGTCGTCGGACTCACGATCTGATACTCCTCTTCAACGCCGATGGTGAATTCTTCTCTGTGTGTTGACATGCGAGGGACTCCAAAACAGTAGACAGTAGACAGTAGACAGTAGTCAGTAGAAAAGAAAAACCGCAGTGTTACGCTTTGCTATCTACCATAATGTAAGATGTCAATATCAGCCACATCGCCGGATTTTCGTTTCTACTGTCTACTGTCTACTCATATCCGTCTTTCTTCCGGGATGAGCGATTTGTGAATATGTATGGCGGCCATCGCGCCTTCGGCTGCGGCGACGATGGCTAACTGCGAGCGGGGCGTCAGATCGCCTGCCGCGTAGACGCCCGGCACGCTCGTCTGCTGATCGGCGGCGTCCACCCAGACGAGACCGCATTCCTCATCCAGCTTACAATTCAGCATCTCGTGCAGATTGGAGGCGGGGACTGTGCCGAGGTTGAAAAAAAGCGCATCACAAGCAAGCGCCTCGCCGTCTTCGAAGCGCACGCGCTCAAGCTGGTTCGTGTCCGTGTTGCCTTCCAACTTGGCGATTATTTGATCCGTGATCGGAATGTCAAAACTGGCGAGCTTAGCGCGATGCTCGTCCGTCATGTCGCCCGCGTCGCCGTTCGTGATGAGCGTCAGCTTGTCCGTCCACGTCAACAAGTTGAGCGCGAAGCCCGCCGTCTCGCGACCGCAACCGAGCACCGCGACGCGCTTGCCTGTGATCTCGAATCCATCACAATCGGGGCAGTGAAAAACCGAGACGCCGTAAAAATCTCTGAAGCCTGGACAGTCGGGCGTCAAATCGCGCAGACCCGTGGCGAGAAGCAGACGCCGCGACTCGAACGTCTGCCTGACCGTTTGTCCATCGCCAGTCGTGACACGAAAACGCTCATCCCCGATGCGCTCGACTCCGGTCACGCAGCCCTCGACCACCAGCCCGGCGTATTTCGTCACCTCGTCGCGCCCGCGCGCCAGCAACTCCTCAGGCAAGATGCCATCGTGCCCGAGGAAGCCATGAACGCCGTGCGAATAAAGATTACGCGGGCTGCTATTGTGAAAGGTGAGTACGCGACGCCGGTAGCGCGCCAGCAGCAGCCCCGCAGACAATCCGGCTGGGCCAGCGCCGACCACAATGCAATCGTAGAGTTGTTCATCCATACTTCAAGTATGGACTATCGCCTGCAAAGTTAAAAGTGCGCTCGCATCCCTGAGCTTATTCAACGCTGCTCGAGTTGGGATCGCTTCGGCAGGTAGGTGCGAAAAACAGAATCGGTCTCCTTCTGCCTGGCGTGACAGGATTGACAACTCCCCAACTGCCCGCGCTCTTGAATTGTTGTCCCCGCTCCGTTCAAAACCATGTATTCCCAGTCGCCGCCAGCCGGATTAAACCCGGCGCTGCGCTTCAACATCACGGTCAGCAGCACAGGTATCGAGCTGTTCAGGTCACTAAACAGCTTCTCTCTGACGATGACCGAGCCTTCTGGAAATCGCGTCACGTTTTTCGACATGAACATGGGATGCCCCACGGCGTTGACGTACACGGAGCCGAAAACGTCCTCATGTTTATCCATAATTTCGACAGGCACTTTCGGTATGTTTATCCATGCGGGAGGGATTTCGCGACGACCGTCACGAGTGAACGTGTCAATTCCACCGAAGGCTTCGTCGGTGACGTTGACGCCGTCCGCGATATAGAGTCAACCCATGTCAGTCGGAGCACTGACCCGCCAGGGCTTCGGATTGATATGTATCCATGTGCGGTAGCCGGAAATCTCTTCGACCTGAGCCGCCTGCTTCAATGCTACGTGCAACGGCCATCCGCTTTCCGCAGAGAGGCCGCGACTGTAGCCAGCAGCGCCCGCCATCGTAGCCAGTGATAGCCCGATGATGAAAGTCATTGCGCTTCTCTTAAACATTAGACACTCCTTCGCATTCAGGAACAAAGCTTACAGTCTGTACCTGTTTGTACCCTGTCTCTCGCGAAAAGGTTGCCCTGGTGCAAGAGCTTACATTCAAGTTGTCAGTCTTCTGTAGATGCCCGGCATGCGTTCGGGCAAGGAGAGCACGTCGTCGATGATCGTGTAGCCGCAAAGGTCGCACTGACGGTTTGTTATCTGAGTGGCAGAAATCTGATCTGACCTTCCCACTCGCCTTCAAGACTACATTCAGCAATAAGCAGTATCTCTTCAATGGCCTGGCCGATGGACATTACCTGACTGACCTCAAAGACTCCGGGCATCGGTCGTCCAACGACGATGCGATCAGAAGCATATTGCCTCACGGTCGTGACATCATGCGTTAACAGGACACGGCCTTCCGTCGCTGCCCATTCCAATACTTCGGCATCCGCTTTACCGAGAAGTCTGGCATCCTACACGCGCACGATGTCGAGATTTGGTTTGCGGCGCAGCAACCCGCGCAGGACACGATTGTTGAAATCTTCGTCAGTTGCCAAGCGCAGCATTAACTGTATTCAACTTCTTACTTACGAGCGAGCAGGCGTTCTCGTATGCCATGAGGGTTGAAGCGAGACTCAATCTCTTTTTTCAGTTTCAGATGCTCAACTTGCCTTTGAGCCAGATACTCTTCGATTTCGGTCTGGTTCTGTAAGTAATAACTGATAACCGCATACACGTCTTTCAAGTCAAGTGTCGGATATTGTTGGACGATCTCTTCCGGGGTTGCGCCTTCCTGAAAGGCATAGATGACTGAATCTAGCGATACGCGCGTGCCAGTGATGCGCAATACCCCAGCTTCATTCATATATAACGGTACTGTGGTAGTGACTTGGCTCATCGTTGAAAGTATAACCCACATTGCCCCGGCCTGGCATCGAAATCCCTGCCTACGTTGTCAGTCTTCTGTAGATGCCAGGCATACGTTCGGGCAAGGAGAGCACGTCGTCGATGATCGTGTAGCCGATGTCTCCGTAGAGGTCGCGCAGCTCGCTCTCGGATTCGCGGTCGATGGTGATGCAGAAGGGCGTGATGCCCTGTCGCCGAACTTATTGAGAGGTTTTGCGGCGACCATTTACAATGGCAGATAAATAACTTGATCTCGCCACTCGCTTTGCTCGCTACATTCAATGATGGTGGCGAGTTCTACGATAGCCTGCCCGATAGGCAGCGACTCGCTAAAAGCGATCACACCGTGCATAAGCTCACCTGCCGCGACGCGTGCATACGCATGTCGAGGCATGGTCTTAAGGTCATGCGTGACGAGGATAAGCTGGCGTTCGGCTGCCCATGCCAGTACATCAGGGTCGGGTGAGCCTTTCAATCCACATCCTGCGCCCTGACGTGGTCGAGATCAGGCAAGCGCAGCTTCAGACCCCGCAGGATGCGTTGATTTAGGTTTTCATCGGCGAGCAGGCGGAGCATAGAGCGAATTGAGGGATTTACTTGTTCACTATCTGCTGTCGGCGCGCACGAATACGTTCACGCAAAGCATCAGTGTGGAGATGCTCGTCAATGAAGCGGCGAGTCTCTTCGGCGGCGGCTTCCTGTTGTTGCAGGTACTCCTCGACGGCCTCTGTGTGATTGAGGTAATAGTAGATCGCCCCGTAGATTTCCCTGAGAGTCAGCGAGGGAAAATCCTCATGAATCTGTTCAGCCGTCGCGCCGAGCCTGAATTGATGAATGATGGCTTCGAGGGTGACGCGCGAGCCGTTGATACGAATCGTGCCATCCTCATCCAACCTTAAAGGGGTATTCTGCATTGGCTCAAGCTTGGTCATAACGCCGCAATCATACACCCTTTCGGGAGTGTGCAGTAAATCTTTGCGCCGAATCGTGGGGTACTGATTTACGTCGTCAGTCTTCTGTAGATGCCCGGCATGCGTTCGGGCAAGGAGAGCACGTCGTCGATGATCGTGTAGCCGATGTCGCCGTAGAGGTCGCGCAGCTCGCTCTCGGATTCGCGGTCGATGGTGATGCAGAAGGGCGTGATGCCCTGTCGCTTGGCCTGTGTGAGGGCTTCACGCGTGTCTTCGCGGGCATAGCGAGCGTCGCCGTAATCGTGATCGTAGGGGCGACCATCGGAGAGAACGATGAGGAGGTGTGTGCGCGCTTCCTGCCTTGCGAGGCGTGTGGCAGCGTGGCGGATGGCCGCGCCGAGGCGCGTGTTGTTCTGGTAGGTGATGCCGCCGATGCGCCGCTCGACCTCTTCGGAATAACGCTCGTCGAAATCTTTGATGACGTAAAACTTGACGTTGCGCCGTCCTTCGGAGGTGAAGCCGTTGATCGAATAGACATCCCCGACGGCTTCGAGCGCCTCGCTCATCAGGACGAGTCCCTCCTTCTCGATCTCTATGATGCGGCGACCCGGATGCGTGTAGGGTTGAAGGGGATGACGCCCGATGGTGCGCGCCGTCGAAGAGGATTGATCGAGCAGAAACGAGACGGCGACATCGCGCTGGCGTCTGAGGCGCTTCGTGTAGATGCGCTCGGACTGTTGGCCGTCGGCGCGACGGTCTATGACGTAGTCTATGACGGCGCTCAGATCGTAGTCCTCGCCGTCCAACTCGCCCATGACGCGCAACAGGTTCTCCGGCTTCATCAACTGAAACTGGCGGCGGATGGACGAGATAACGCCCTTGTGCCGCTCTCGCGCACTTTCGATGAAGGAGCGGTCGCCGCGCCTCACGCGCTTCTCGATGACGCGGCACCAACTGACGCGGTGATCCGTCAACTCCCTATCCCACTCGTCATAGTTAAAAGCGACCTCGCCCTCTTCCAAGCCTTGCTCGGCCATCTCGGCCTGCATCCAGCTTTCGGCGCCGTCAAGGTCTTCCGCGTCGCCCTGCGGCTCTGTGCTGGCCCAGGCATTAAAGAGATCGCGCGCGTCACTTTGTTGCGGCCTCTTTTCAGGGACGTGCTTTGTCTCAAGCTGCTCGCGCGCGTCCTGACCCTCTGCGTCCATGTCAGACTGCTCTTCGTTTGCTTCCGGCTGCTGTTCCTCTTCATCCGGCGCGACCGATTGAAAGAGCGAGTAGACGCGGCTCGTCGCCATCAACGTGTCGGCGACGGTTGCTTCAGGGCTGACCAGATAATCCGCGACGATTGATTCAAGCTCGGAGACGACCTGGCCGTAAAAGTCGCGCGCGTCCGCGAGCGCGCCGCCGCAGAGCGTGATCTGAAAGAGCAGCTCAAAGGGCACGAGCGTGGTCGGAAGGTCGATGATGCGTGGACGATTCGCGCGCAGGTGCTCGCGCGTCCACTCAAGATCGCGCTTGAGACCGCGATAGGTATGGCGCAGGCGTCGATCAATGCGACCGTTCTCCAGCGTGCCGAAGATTCTGCGGGCGAGCCCCGCGTGGGGGAAGAGCGCCAGCACGGCGCGATAATCTCCATCGGGGGGAAGCTGGCGGCGCTCACGTCGCATGCGGCGCGCTTCCTCTTCGGGCGAGAGCGCGGCTTCGCCCTTCTCAATCTCGTTGATATAACCGTCCAACGCAAAGGCATCGCGCGTATCCACGTTCTCCTGTGCGTAGAGCTCTGCGATTGAGGCATAGGCGGCGCGCAGATCAGTCCCGGCGCGCTCTTGCGTGCCAAACTCTATCTGACCTGCGGCGTGCGCGGCCAGCACCTTGTAGAGACGAAAATCAAGCTCTTCGTCTCCGAACTCTGCGACCACAGAAGGGAGATGAATCGTGCGCCCATCTCCTATGCGCGCTTCGTCGGGCACGGCGGCGAGCGGCGCAATGTCTACGGCGCGCCCCGTCAGCGCTTCGACGTAGAGGCTCAGCGTGTGCTGCACCTTTTCCAGGGACAGGCCAGCGCTGCTCGTGTGCAACGAGGCGTTGCTACGGCGCGTTTCGAGCGCGTAATAACTACGGCGTGCTCGACTCTCATCGCGCCCAGGCTGGAGCCCGTCGCGCGCCCACTGCTCGAACTGTTCGATGGAGACGGAGTGCAGGGCTTTCACACTCGAACGAAAACAGGCGAGCGCCGCTTCGCCATCCACACGCGCCACTTCGCGCGTCACCTCGATCACACGGCGGGCGATCTCGACAGCGCGTTTCTGCTCCGTCTCGCTGGCGAGCGTTTGAAAGAAGTTGGGACTGGTGCGTACGAAAGCCACCAGCGCAGCGTTGCCATGCTCACTGATCGTCCAGAGCAGTTCAATCCAGGCGTCGAAAGCTTCGGGCACGCTGCGCAGCACGTCGCCTCCCGCCGTGAGCACATGGAGCGCCGCGCCCCCGCCGCGCTCCAGAAAATCTCCCACACGGCTGAGCAGCCTGAGCGCATCCGACGCATTCAATCCAGCCACCGCATCGGGCAGCGCCGCCCACGCATCGGCTGCAATACCGCCCGCGCGAGCCGCAAAGGCAGAGGCGAGCGCCACCGCACTACGCGCCACACGCTCACGGTCGTCGCCGTAATCATTTAAGCGTTCGGAGAAACGCGGCGTCGCGTTCAGGAAATCAGCGCTGTGCTTGGCCGAGCGGCGCGAAATCTCCGCCGCGACCTCGAAGATAGAGCGCAGCAGCCCTGCATCCTTGATACTTCGAGCCATGCCGGGCGCGCGACGAAAAGTCTCCGTCGCCACCGAACTGGAAAGAGTCATCTGACGCGTGCAGACCTGAAAGATCAGTGGGCGCGCCTCTCGCGCGACATCGCCCAACTCCTCTACGCCCGCCGCGAAGAAAGAGACGGCAGTCTCCACATCGCCCATCGCGAGCCGTCGCCCCATCTCGCCCCACGCGCGTAACTCCGCCGCCTCAAGCACACGCGCGGCAGCGGGCGCGGCGCGCAAAAACTCTATGCTCGCGCGAAGGGAGACGCCCGCCACGCTCGCACTCGTCTCCAGCGCCGCCCGCGCCGCATCCACAGGCAGCTTGCCCAACTCGCGCGCCAGCCCGGCAATCGTCCGCCGCTCCGTCACGCTTTTGACAGAGCGCAGGCGTTCACGGAAAACGCTCTCAAGCGGCTGCGTAGAAGCCGCTTCGTTTTCCATCGGGTTTGTCTTAGACCCTTGTTTGCGATCCGGTTCGTTCATAGTTGCGATCGAGATTTAAACGCAAAGGTCGCAAAGTACATCGCAAAGTTCGCAGAGTAGAACCTTCTTTGCGCTCTTTGCGTGCGTTTCCTTCGCGTCCTTTGCGTTTAATCACCGCTTTGCTAAATATCAAATTACCGTTGTCACAATCTCGCGTATGCTGCGCTGCAACTCGCGGTCGTCGGTGATCGGCGAGCACAGCGCTACGTCTGCGGCGGCGATGGGCGGGATGCCGCGCGCGATCATCTGCGCGGCGTAGATGAGGAGACGCGTGGAGACGCCCTCTTCGAGACCGTGCCCGCGCAGGTTTCTGATTTTCTGACCGATGACGACCAGGTCGCGCGCCGTGCCTTCATCGACGCCGCCTTCGCGTGCGACGATCTCCACCTCCATCTCCGGCGGCGGGTAGTCGAATTCGATGGCGACGAAGCGCTGGCGCGTAGACTGCTTGAGGTCTTTGAGGATCGACTGGTAGCCGGGATTGTAGGAGACGACGAGCATGAATTCCGGCGGCGCATCGAGCACCGTCCCGCGCTTTTCAATCGGGAGGCGTCGGCGGTCGTCCGTCAGCGGGTGGATGATGACGACCGTGTCTTTACGTGCCTCCACAACTTCGTCCAGGTAGCAGATCGCGCCGTGACGCACGGCTGAAGTGAGCGGCCCGTCGTGCCAGACCGTCTCTTCGCCTTCCAGCAGAAAGCGCCCGACGAGGTCTGTCGAAGAGAGGTCTTCGTGGCAGGCGACCGTTATCAAAGGTCTGCGCAAGCGCCAGGCCATGTGCTCGACAAAGCGTGTCTTGCCGCTGCCCGTAGGCCCCTTCAACATGACGGGCAGGCGCGCCGTATAAGCCGCCTCGAACAACTCGACCTCGCTCGCGACTTCCAGGTAATAAGGCTCGTTCGTAACGCGATATTCTTCGATAGCTCTTTCGGCCATATCTTTAGTTTCGAGTTTCGAGTGACGAGTTTCGGGTTTTCTGCTTCAACTCGAAGGCCAAAACTCGTAACTCAAAACCTTTTCGCGGGCTGAAGTTTCGTCCCGTTTGAGGTATCCTTATATGTTTGTTGTGAACCAGTTTTTCTAAACAGAGGAGCATCTTAACACCCGTCCCGAACGGGCAGCAAACACGTGAAGTTTCGAGTTTCGAGTTAAAGCAGAAGAACTCGAAACCCGAAACTCGAAACTATTTTTATGATGAAGATCGCGGTGGCAATGAGCGGCGGCGTGGATTCGAGCGCGGCGGCGGCAATTTTGAAGGCCGAGGGGCACGACCTCGTAGGCTTCTCCATGCAGTTGTGGAATCAGCGTCGGGGCTTGAGTGTCGATGCGTCGGGCGAGCCGCTGCCTTCGCGCTGCTGTTCGCTCGACGATGTTTACGACGCGCGGCGCGTGGCCGAAGACTTAGGTTTTCCTTTTTACGTGCTCAATCTCGAACGCGATTTCGAGCGCGATGTTGTAGAGCCTTTCGTCGAGAGCTATTTGAATGGCGAGACGCCGATCCCCTGCGTCTCTTGTAATAGCCGTTTGAAGTTCGCTTCGCTCGATAGGCTCGCCTTGAGCCTGGGCTGTGAAAAGGTTGCGACCGGACACTACGCGCGCGTCCGATTCGACGAAGAGACCAAACGATACAGGCTCTTTCGCGGGCGCAATCTGCACAAGGATCAGTCCTACTTTCTCTGGGAGCTGACGCAGGAGCAGCTCTCGCGCGCTTTGTTTCCGCTGGGCGAGATGTCTAAGCCGGAAGTGCGCGCGGTTGCGCGTCAAGAAGGTTTGGCTGTCGCGGAGAAGGCCGAATCGCAGGAGATCTGTTTCGTGCCGGACGGCAACTACGCGGGCTTTATAGACCGTTACCTTGAGGCTGAAGGCGAGTCTGATCGTGTGCCTGCCGAGGGCGAGATCGTCAACACGCGGGGCGAAGTCCTCGGCGCGCACGGCGGCATACATCGCTACACCGTCGGCCAGCGCCGTGGGATCGGTATTGCGAACCCGCGCCCGCTTTACGTCGTCTCGATAGACGCGGTGCAGAACCGCGTCGTCGTAGGCGAGCAGGAGGAGTTGTTGAGCGAGGAGTTCACGGCCACAGGCGTCAACTGGGTCATAGACGCTGACGGCGTCACACCCGTGCGCGCGGAAGTGCGCGTGCGCTACCGCCACACAGCCGCGCCCGCCCTCATCACGCCGCTCGAAAGGGGTCGCGTGAGCGTCCGCTTCGACGAAGCGCAGCGTGCCATCACGCCCGGCCAGGCCACAGTCTTCTATCGCGGCGACGAAGTGTTGGGCGGCGGGTGGATCGTTAAGGGATGAGGGATGAGGGATGAAATTGGTTGAGTGAGTGCGTCAATTGAATCAATCGCTCAGTCTTATTCATCCCTCATCCCTCATCCCTTGGCTAAACTTTTTCCGATTCAGTCACGTACTTACGCGTGGGTCGCGCCGGGAGGTCGTTGGGCGCGTTCGAGGTTTTTGTTCATTCAGGGAATAGCTATGGCAATGTCACGCAGGCGAAAGATTGTTCTCATCATATCAGGGATTGCGCTGGCGCTCGTGCTGGCTGTGATGCTGGGCGTCGCTTTGATTATCGCGGCGCTCACGAGCAGCGAGCCGACGATTCATAAGAACAGCGTGCTCGTTTTAAAAGTTAAGGGCTCGATGCCGGATTACGCGCCGGAGGATTTTACGAGGCGACTGCTCGGTCAGAGCGGTTCGTCTCTGACCAACCTGCTCACGCAGATCAAGAAGGCGAAGGCTGACAAGAGGATCAGCGCGCTCCTGCTGGAGATCAACCTCTCGGATGCGGGCTGGGCCAAGGCCGAAGAGCTGCGCGACGCCGTGACGGACTTTCGCACTGCGGGGAAACCCGTCTACGCTTACATGGAGGCGGGCTTCAATAAAGAGTTTTACATCGCCAGCGCTGCGGACAGCGTGTACGTCATGCCGGGCGGTCATCTCTTCATCTACGGCTATGCAGCCGAAGCGATCTTCTTTCGCGGCTCGCTGGACAAGCTCGGCATCTACCCGGACGTTTTCCAGATCGGCAAGTACAAGAATGCGCCAGACCAGTACACGCGCAAGGATATGTCCGAGGGACATCGCGAAGTAGTCAACGCGCTGCTTGATGATATGTTCAATCGCTACATCGAAGCAATCGCCAAAAGGCGCAATAAATCGGCGGAAGAGGTGCGCGCCATCGTCGATAATGCTCCGTACTCAGCCGCTGATGCCTTGAAGATGGGGCTCATCGACGGCGCAAACTATCGCGATGAAGTCGAAAACGAGCTGAAGAAGCGGCTGGGCTACAAAGATGCGGATAAGCTCAAGATGGTCAGCGACGCGGAATATCGCGGGGTCGAGCCGGAATCTCTGGGGCTCAACAAGGGTGAGAGCATCGCCGTCATCTACGCTTCGGGCGAGATTCATTCGGGCAAATCCAACAGCAGCCCTTTCGGCGATCAATCGGTCGGCTCTGACACCCTCGTTAAAGCGATCAATGATGCGCGCGATGACAAACAGATCAAGGCCATCGTGCTGCGCGTAGACAGTCCGGGCGGCACGTCTTACGCCTCCGATATGATCTGGCACGCCATCGAGTCGGCCAAGCAGAAGAAGCCGGTCGTCGTTTCGATGTCAGACCTGGCAGCTTCCGGCGGCTACTACATCTCATGCAACGCCAACCGCATCATCGCAGAGCCTTCGACCTTCACCGGCTCCATCGGAATCTACGCGGGCAAGCCCGTCGTCAAAGGTCTCTATGACTGGCTGGGGATTTCCAACGAGTACATCCTGCGCGGCAAGAACGCAGGCATGTTCCGCGAGACGGAACCCTTCACCACGGAAGAGCGCGCCAAGTTTGAAGGGATGATTAAGAGCACCTATTACGACGAGTTCGTGCCCAAGGTCGCCAGGGGCCGTGGCCGCGACGCAGAGTACATAGACTCCGTCGGACAGGGGCGCGTCTGGACCGGCGCTCAAGGTAGAGAGAAAGGGCTCGTAGATGAATTCGGCGGGCTCGAACGCGCCCTGCAAGTCGCCAAACAACTCGCCAACATTCCGGCGGACAAAGGCGTGCGCCCGGTCGTCTATCCATATACGCGGGGCTTCTTTGAAGAGTTGTTCGGCAGCGACGATGAACGGGAGTCGAGCATCAAAGCGCAGCAACAGCGCGCCGCCTTCGAGGCGCTCCCGGAAGACGTGCGCCGCGCGCTCCGCTACAGTGCCATGCTGGATCGCATGAAGCGCGGCGAAATGATGGCGATCATGCCGTTTGAAATCACGATCAAGTAAAGCAGTAGACAGTAGACAGTAGATAAGACAGAGTGGCTGCTACATTCTCTTTTAATGATCTGAGGTGAGCGGTATCAACCGCATCAACTGATTTTCTTTTCTACTGACTACTGTCTACTGTCTACGAAGAACCTGAGAGTGCCCCATCCGCTTGCGGTGGGGATGAATCAGTCTTCGCGCTTGGGTTTCCAAAGGGGCGCAGCATCCCTTTGGTCAAGGGTGGGGTGAATGCCCCACCTGCGAGGACGAGGCGTGCGGCA
>DASVVT010000023.1:0-101643 GCA_036386415.1 Pyrinomonadaceae bacterium | reverse complement strand
GCAGATGAATTTACCAGCATCAGCAACATTGTAGGGGCAGGGCTTGTCCCTGCCCGCTTTTGTTCGACCGGCGGGCAGAGGACTTGTCCCTGCCCCTACTCTCATCTCTTACATCGTTAATTCATACGAAAACCGCTCTAGGGTCGTGATGCCCTGTTAATGTCACCTTTTAATTAGATCATAGAGTTCCCGTGCCGCTCCTGCATCGAGGTCTTTGAGGATGTAATACTGTTGGAGCGCAGCCGTCTTGTCGCCAACAGAGAGGTAGGCGATACCTAATTTGAGATTCGCGTCCACATGCACGGGGTCCAGGCGCACCGCCTGTTTGAGCGCCTCCAACGCCTCCCCGTGCCTGCCTAGAATCATGTACGCGACTCCGAGACTGTAATGTCCGTAGAAGAATTCGGGCTTGAGCTTGATCGCCTCCTTCAAAGGCTCAATGGATTCCTCGTTGCGTCCCAAGTGTGCATATGCCCGGCTCAGGCTTAAATAGTAAACGTGATGAGGCTTGAGGCTGATGGCGCGCTTGAACGGCTCGATAGCCTTCTCGTACTGCGCGGACTCCATGTAGACGACCCCCAGCCAGTTGTAAGCTGCCGGATCATCGGGTCGCAGGCGGATCACCTCTTTGGCCTCGCTTTCGGCCTCCTTGAAGCGGGCGGTGGCGTAATAAAGCTGCGCCAGCTTGTCATGCGCCTCCGGGCTCTCAGGATGACGCTCGACCTCTTGTTTAAGGGATTCAAGCTGCGGGGCATGTTGCATCCGCGAATGTGTGATCTTCAGACGCTCCTGCGCCAGGGCATGATCCGGCTTCAGACGCAGCGCCTCTTCGAGCGAAGCCTTGGCCTTCTCAAATTCTCCGGCGATCATGTACATATTGCCCAACTGGAAATGGGCTTCCGGGTCGTTTGGTCGCAGCCGTACAAACTGCTGGAGCGACTCAATCGCCTCCTTTGAACGTCCCAACAGGCTATAGGCGACAGATTGTTGAGCGTATACGTCAGCTTCTTTGAGGTTGAGCCGAATCGCTTCTTTGAGCGAACTGAGCGACTTTTCAGGCTCGCCCAGTCTGAGGTAGGCGACGCCGAGCATGTAATGGGCTTCGGCGAAATCCGGCTTCAGGCTGATCGCCCTTTTTAAAGTCTCGGCAACCTCTCGGTGCTGTCCCTGGCTGGCGTAAGCGGCTGCCAGATTGTAGTGCGCTAAGGGGTCGTCCGCCTTGAGGCTAATTCCTTTCGTGTAGGCGGCGATTGATTCTTTGAGCTTGTTTGCTTTTCGATAGGCGAGGCCGAGATTGAAATAGGCTTCAGGCGCATCAGGTTTGAGCAGCGTGACCTGACGGAAAGATTCTGCCGCCGCCTCGTACTGCCCGGCAGCCGTGTGCGCCAGCGCCGTTTCGTAATGAATCACGGGATCATCCGGTTTGAGCCGGAGCGCGCTTCCGAGCATCTCCAGGGCTTTCTCATAGTGCCCCAGCTTACTGTGCGCTTTGCCGACAGAGACGCGCGCGACTATCGAGTCAGGCTTTAGACGAAGCGCCTGCTCGAAAGCTTTGAGCACTTCCTCGTCCCTCCCCATCAGGGCATACGAAGCGCCGAGGTTTAAATATATCTCAGCCTCATCGGGCTTCAGCCGCATGGCCTGTTTGAAGGTCTCGACCGCTTCAGCATGTTGACCCAGTTGGTCGTACGCCACACCCAGGTTGACGAGGGCTGAAAAGAAATCTGCTTTGAGCTGAATCGCCCGCTTGTAGTCCTCCACGGCTTCCCTGTATCGACCGGCCTTGTGATGCTCCTCGGCGCGGTTGAAGTAGACGACGGCATCCTGTGGCTGCTGCGGCAGGAGCGTTGCGGAGAACATCAGACCCGGAACGAAGAGCAGCAGCAGAAAGGAGAGAATGACCCCGTAAGAATTTATGCGGCGCATGATATTTATTGAGTAGCCTGATTTGATTTCAGAACGGTCGGGTTGTTTCACTCACATCTGACGTGAGAGTATGTCAGAGCATAAGGGGACAAAGCAACCCGCTTGCAAGCGATGACATCGGGTGAGACGAAACGTTTTGGAAAAGATAGTCTTCTTAGATCGCAGCACGCTTGAGGCAGACATCAGGCGACCCTCATTCGAGCACGAGTGGGTTGACTACGCGGAGACTCGACCCGATGAGGTCGTCCGCAGGTTGAGCGGCGCGAGCATCGCCATCACGAACAAGGTGCGCCTCGGCCAGAATGAGCTCTCACGCTTACCCGACCTGAAGCTCATCGCCGTCGCGGCCACCGGCGTCGATATTATCGATCTGGAATATTGCCGTCGGCGCGGCATCACCGTCTCGAACGTGCGCAACTACGCTCGCCACTCCGTGCCCGAACACGTCCTCATGCTGCTCCTCGCGCTGCGTCGCCGCCTGCTCGATTATCGCGAGGACATACTGGGCGGCGCATGGCAGAGGGCTTCACAGTTCTGCCTGCTCGACCACGAGATACGCGACCTACACGGCAGCACACTGGGCATCATCGGCTACGGCGCGCTCGGCCAGGCGGTGGAAAAACTGGCGCAAGGCTTCGGCATGCGCGTGCTCATCTCAGAGCACAAAGACGCGCACGCTCTCAGAGCCGGGCGCACGAGCTTTGAAGATATTTTGCGCGAGAGCGACCAGATCACCCTGCATTGTCCGCTCACAGAAGCAACGCGCAACATGATCGGTGCTGTGGAATTGCGAAAGATGAAGCGCCACGCGCTCCTCATCAACACGGCGCGCGGCGGCCTTGTCGATGAAGCGGCGCTGGCCGAAGGCTTGCGATCCGGCTTGATCGCGGGCGCAGGCTTCGACTGTTTAAGCCACGAGCCCCCGCGCGCGGGTGATAGTCCCCTGCTTGATCTGTATCTGCCGAACTTCATTCTCACACCCCACGTCGCCTGGGCGAGCAGGGAAGCAATGCAGACCCTCGCAGATCAACTCGTAGATAACATTGAAAAAGCAGTAGACAGTAGACAGTAGTCAGTAGCCAGTAGAAAAGAAAGACAACTCGTTTTTCCTTCTACTGGCTACTGGCTACTGACTACTGTCTACTCTCTTACGTTCCCGCTGCTTCGCCGTGTGCGCTTGAGTCGTCGTGATGCTCGGACGTGTAGAGACGAAGAATCTCCTGACCCTGGCGTGAGCGAGGATCAATGGTGCGTATGTGTTTGCGCCCCTGCATCTCCCAGATGGCCGTCACCTGACCATCTTTTTCAACAGCGTGATACGTGATCTCTTCTGTGGCAGCTTGCGCAGGAGCTTGATCCTCGCCGCTTTGCTCCGGCGCGTCCTCCTGGGCCGTGCCGGTTTCATTCTCTGGCATCTGAGTTTGAAAACTCTCCTCTCCTGATTATTCAGCTCTCTTGTAGGATGCGGGAAATTGTGGCACACGATAACCACTCACGCAAGGCAGGAGGGAAGGAAGTAGACAGTAGTCAGTAGACAGTAGTCAGTAGAAAAGAAAAGCAGTTGCTGCGTTTGATGCTCATCTCGAATCATAGCAGGCCGTGTAGCGTACGCGCTGCTTTCTTTCTACTGGCTACTGTCTACTGACTACTGGCTACTGTCTTACTATTCTTCCAGTCGCTTGACGAGATTGACGTATTCGCCACGGTCAAAGCCGTTGGCGCGAAAGTAATCGATCAGGTCGCCGTCGTTCCAGTTGAGCATCGTGTTGACGACCGCGACGCCAGCGCGGCGAAAGCTCTCGAACAAGCGGTTCATCAGGGCGCGGCTCACACCCTGTCCCTGATAATCCGGGTCGATGCCGATGATTTCGAGCCAGCCCGAGAGCTCCGCCGCGAACTCCCAGCCGCGCACGTCGCCCAGAACGAAGCCGATAACGCGGTCGCGGTGCTGCGCGACGAGGCAGTATTCAGGAGCACGCGCGATGTAGGCGGCGGCCTTCGATTGGTAGTAGGCCGAGTGCGGCTTGCCCGTGATCTTCTCGTCTATACGCAACACTTCGTCTATGTCGCGCACGGTCATCCGCCGCACCACCAAATCCTGCATATGTCTGGCCCTCCGTGCCCGTTGACGTTTAATCCCGCGCAACACGCGCGCCGCGACTTTGCGCACGAGGCGCGGCTTCAATGAGCGCCTGATGATGTTGCGATAGGAATCATGTCCCGAGACCGCATCGAACAGTGCATCGTACATCAAGGGGTCTGTTTTGCCGACATCGATCATAGGATCAAGACAGAGGCGCGCGCCCTTCATCATCAGGTGACGCACCATCACGCCGTAGCGATAATCGCCCAGCAGATCGCCACACGCCCGTCGATAATTCTGAAGCGCGCGCTTCGAGACGCCGTGCTCCAGAATGGTCTCGGCAGCGCGCAAGCCCGTAATGATCGCCGTGTTGATGCCCTTGCCTTTGAATGGGCGGAGCCACCCCGTCGCATCGCCGACCAGAGCATACCGATGCCCGTAAGCATTGCGCGCCGGGGCCGACGGGAAACGCCCTTCGTAATAGTTGATCGCGAGCGGGTCGAAGGCCGGCAGCAGGTTTTGAACCTGCGGCATCTGTAGAAACAGGTCCAGGTCGCAGGAGGAGACGCGCTCGCCCGCGATGTTCACCAGGATGTGATCGCCCTTGGGCGTGATCGCTCCGAACTCTATGCGCGGACAACGCGCAGGCAGCAAAAATGCATGAACGATGTGTCCCAGTTTCTCCGTCTGGAAGCGCGCGCTTGTTTCAATCGTCGTCAGGTAGCTCTTTAACCATTTCGACGGTCGCTCGAATCCGCCCCCTTTCCTGCGCCGCGTCACCTCTTCAAAGACCGAGAGCATCGCCTCATCTAACCCGAACGCGCCCACGACCACATCGGCTCGCTCGTACAGGGACTCGCTGTAAACGCGAACTTCGTCAAGCTCATTCTCACGCACGAACTCTATGCCCGTGACGCGCGATGAGATCACCTGCGCGCCCAGCTCGCGCGCCCGATCCAGCAGGAAACGGTCGAAGTGCGCCCGTTCGACGGCGTAGGTCGCGCGTCCCTCGCCTGGCTCTCCAGCGTGCGCGCCGTGTCCCGTCAGCAAGAGGTTCTCGCGCGTCCCGTGCAGACGATAACCGAAAATCTGGCGTTTGATGAGCGTGCGCGGCAGGCGCACGTCCAGCTCCGTCGCCAACACATCTTCAATGGGCGGCGAAAGCACCCCGACGCATTGATTGGCGTGAACGTTGAAATCCTTGCCCTCGAAGATCAGCACGCGCAAGCGCCCTAAGCCACGCGCGTCCGCTCCCTGCAACAACTTGATCGCGCAGGCCGCGCCCGCCGGGCCGCCGCCAATGATGACGACCGTTGAGCCATCGTGTAATCGACAATCGCTCATCAAACCTTTTTCGTCTCTGTAGTCGAGTTCTTGTGCCTCTGTTGCTTCGCTCTTGCAGCTCTACCGTTCCATTCTTAAAAATTCCGCAGCTCTATTCTTTTGCGGCTCTGCCGCCTCGGCTGTGCGGAAAGGCTCCGCCTTTCCGATAAAGCTCCTACACCCCTTTACGGCAAGGCTACGCCTTGCCGCTCTGCCACTTGATCTGGTCAATATCGACCATTAAAGGCTCATCATCCGTTTGATGCCTACTCCAACACCGCACACTAGACCAGCGATAATCTTCCGCTCGTTCTACCAACCCCGCTCTCACAGGATTCAGATGCGTGTAATGCACACGCTGCATAAATGTACTCTCCCTCGTCAACAGCATCACATTTGAATGATGCTGCCATAGCGAATATTTATACTGCCGCGCCTGCTTTTCATGTCGCAGCTTTTCCAGAGAGCTTTCATAACCTTGCTCCTTCAAATATTCAATAATGCGGTGGCTCACGATCCCTTTAGCAAATCGCAGCACATCTGAGGGCTTGCGCACACTGTCAGTTAGAACGTGTAGATGATCCGGCATCATAACGTATGCGAAGATCGAGAAGCCGCCGGACTGGCGAGCTTCGCTCAGCGCATCGCAGGCGACCTTCTTTAAAGCATCGGTGCGAAAGACTGGTAGGCGGTCTTTGGTGACGGCTGTCAGGTAGAGGCAGGGAGTATCTCTGGAGATAGTCACCATGACTGCTCATTCGGCGAGGCGTAGCCTCGCCAGAGAATAAGGGGAATCGATTATCGGAAAGGCAGAGCCTTTCCGCACAGCCGAGGCGGCAGAGCCGCAAGACGGCAGTGGCATGATAAATGGCAAGTTGTATCTCTGCCGTTCTTTTCCAACCCGGTGGACGAAAGTCGAGCTTTCCGAGCGTGATAATTCTACTTCTGAATGACGGACGTGCGAAGAGCGAGCGCCAGTTCGACGGCGCGGCGCGGCGCGACCACCCCCCAGCCCTGTCGGTCAACTTCGATGCGAGGCAGTCGCTCTGCCGTGTCGATGAGGATGCGCTTGACCTGCTGCGGCGTGAGCTCCGGATTGGCTTCGAGCATGCAGGCGATGATGGAGGCGACGATGGGAGACGCGAAGGACGTGCCGTCCACATACTTGTAGTGCTCGCTGATGACGTTGCCCTCGCGCAGCTTGATCGTAATCAACTGGCGCAAGAGCGGGACGGGAAGCCCACGCGCTTCATCCAGGTCTTTATCAATTCCCCGATGAGCTTCGAGCAGGGCGTGGAGTTGATCCGAGGGTGCGTTGTCGAGCGTGGCGTAGAGCTCTGCCTCTTCGGCGGTCGGGGTGTGGGGCAGGATCGGCGCGGGAACCCAGATGCCCGGCGCGATCACTTCCGGCTTTTGCAATCCGTCAATGGTCGGCCCGTAGGATGAACGGTACATGCCGCGCCGCGCGCGATCCAGAGAATTCTGGTCGTCGAGCCCGCCGACGGCGATGGCCGAAGGGCTGCTGGCCGGAGGCAGCACCGGATGGCCTGGCGCAAGTCCTGAGTTGCCAACCGCGCAGACGACGATCAGTCCTCCGCGCACGGCCTCTTCAACCGTTTGCGCGAGAGAATTGTGCAGGTAAGATTCCTGGTAATCGCCGCCAGCCGAGATGTTGACGATGCGTATGTCGTACTCTTCGCGGTGCTCCATGACCCAGAGCAGACCGCGCTCGATATTCTCTTCGCTGATGCGCCCGTGCCCGACCTTGACGAGCACGACTCGCGCATCGGGCGCGATCCCACGGTAAAAGCCGTTCGAGAGCTTGCCGTTGCCTGCGGCCACGACCGAAGTCATCATGCCGTGCCAGCTCGCAGTGTCCGGCGTATCAAGCGTCGTCTTGTCGCCATGCGCGGCGACGATGCTGTGGTAGGCGAGGATGCGATCCTCCGGCGTGGAGAGGTCTGGGTGGCGGTAGAAGCCGGAGTCCAGAAACGCGATGGTCACACCGCGACCCGTAAAGCGGTCGTCAGCATCCATCCGGAGCGGCGTCGAAAGGACGTGCCCGCCCTGCTCGAAGATGGCCGCGTCCGTCTGTAGCTGAATGCGCGCGCGCTCGAAAAGCTCCACGCAGCGCCCGCAGACTTCACCGACCATCACACCCGCCGGAGCGTTCGCCGCCACGATCACCTGCAAGTCGTATGAGAGAGCGGCAAATGGTGCCAGACCGTCCGGGGCTTCGCGCCCGCAGACAGGACAGATGGGCTGCCCTGCCGCCCTGTTCGAGTGAAGTTCAGATGGTTCTAAGGAGATGATTTCTTCTGTCATTGCAGGCCCCCGTGTTCTCTATTTATTTGTAGCTCGCAGCGTGAATCTATGATGAACATAAAAGAGAGCGAAAGGCAAGACTAGAAGGCAGCAGGCCGCAAAGCCTGAGGCAGAGAGCTTCGCGCGGCCTGTGCGGCCTTCAACTGTGCGGCCTGCGGCCTTCTGTTCTTGCTCTTCGCCGTGCGGGGCGTGTAAGGTATTTCTCAAAGCGAGCGACAAAACTTGAGGGGGGAGGTCTTGGTTGGACTTCTATGTCTAGAGAGCAACCAACGGTGGCGAATATCTTCCGGCGCGCGCAGGCTTTGCGCAGTGAGAATCCGCAGGCTTCTTACAAGGAGATCAAGGCGCGGCTTGTGGAGGAGTTCGGGGGCGCGCCGTTTCCGACAGCCGACAGCTTGACGATTCCCGAACAGGATGCGCGCGCGCCCGAAGAAGATTGGACGGCGGGGCTGCCGCTGGTGCTGCGCGGCATACAGCAGCAGGACTGGAAAGAGATCGCCAATGGCATCGTGCTGAGCCTCGAGCAGACGGAGAACTACGAGCGCACGCGCGGCGGAGATTCCACGCGCGACGAATGGCATGACCGCTCCATCGGCATCAAAGGCTCGACCGAAAAGGGCGTCGGCAAATGGATGCCCGCAGACCTGATGGCGCTGGCCGAAAGGAAGGCGAAGAAGTAGGAGACAGTAGACAGTAGTCAGTAGCCAGTAGAAAGAAAAACCAGGGTTGCTTCTTTCTTTCCTACTGGCTACTGACTACTGTCTACTGTCTACCCGGAGTCGTTATGAGCTTTCTCGGAAATCTATTCAACGATCCGCTGTATCAGAAGAATGAGCCGCGTCGGCCTGAAGAGGTGGGCGAGGCGGATGTCATCATCAGCCCGGATACGCGGCGCGAGAACCGCATCCCGCCCGGACAGACGCGCACGCGCAAGTGGCCTGTACTGGACGCCCACGGCGCACCCGAGATAGACCTCGCGACTTGGACTTTTGACGTGGACGGTCTCGTCGAGCACCCTCGTCAGTGGTCGCTAGACGAGTTCATGCAGCTTCCTGCGGTCAAAGTCTATGCGGACTTTCATTGCGTCACGCGTTGGTCGCGGCTGGACAACATGTGGGGCGGCGTCTCTACGCGCGAGCTGGCACGCATCATTGGCATCAAGCCGGAAGCGAAGTTCGCGCTCGCGTTCGGCTATGATTACGGCTGGACGACCAACTTGCCCCTGGAATATTTCCTCGCCGAAGATTCGCTCTTTGCGTGGTCGCACGACGGCCAGCCGATCCCGCTCGAACACGGCGGCCCCGTGCGGCTCATCGTTCCGCAGCTCTACGCATGGAAATCCGCCAAGTGGGTCAAGGGCGTGCGCCTGCTCGAACGCGACGAGCCTGGCTTCTGGGAAGAGGGTGGCTATCACATGCGCGGGCTGCCCTGGCAGGGCCGCGATGGCGAGCGCTTCCGCTGGCAAGAATAAGAGGGAAGTCTGGAGTCTGGAGTCCGAGAGTCAAAAGCTGTAAACAGTTTTTGTCTTTGACTCCAGACTCTAGACTCCAGACTCCAGACTTTTTTATAACCGTGAATACACAACCCGTTCCAAATACTGTAGATCACAAGCCGCCCGCCGCTGCCGCCGCAGCGACGCCGAAAGACGCGGCAGCCGTCATCCTGCTCAGACCCGGCACGGATGCTTCACGACCGGAAGTCTTCTGGGTGCGCCGCAGCGAACGGCTGGCTTTCCTCGGCGGCTTTTATGCTTTTCCGGGCGGGCAGCTCGATGCGTCTGATGCCGAAACGCGTGTCGCAAACTGCGAAGACGCGTTGGCTGCACGGATGATCGGTTGCGCGGCGCGCGAGCTTTTCGAGGAGCTTGGCGTGTTGGTCGCGCGCGGCGCGCACAACCTGACCAGGGGGCAGAGAGCGTCCCTGCGCGACGACTTCACTTCAGGCCGCATGTCGTTTCCCGAAATGCTCGCACACTACGGTCTTCATCTGGATGCCGGTGACTGGATGTTTGTCGGGCGATGGATCACGCCCCCCTTCAGCCCCAGGCGCTTCGACACCTGGTTCTTTCTAGTCAACTGCCCGCCCAGACAGGAGCCGCGCGTGCAGGATGTAGATGGGGAGCTGGCCTCTGGCGAGTGGACGAGCGCGCGTGAGGCGGTCGAGCGCTGGGAACGCTCCGAGATACTGAGCGTGCCCCCTGTGCTTCATGCTTTGCGGACGCTGGCCGAGGGCATCACGGATGATCTGGTCGAAAGATTCTTACGCGTCCCACAGGCGCATGGCCTTCCAGTGCGGCGCATAGAGTTTCGTCCCGGCTTCACCTGCTTTCCGGTGCGGACGAAGACCTTGCCTCCGGCGACGCATACGAACTGTTACATCGTCGGGCGTGATGAGTTCGTCGTCATCGACCCGGCCTCCCCTTTTGAAGACGAGCAGGCGGCACTGGCTTCCTGTATTGACGAGCTGATGCGTGAAGGGCGCAAGATGCGCGAGATCATCCTGACGCACCTGCACCCGGATCATGTCGGCGGCGTTAATGCATTGAGGGCGCACCTGAACCACAGTGTCCCCGTCGCCGCGCATCGTTTGACAGCCTCGGCTCTCGACGGCAACATTCGTGTCGATCGCTTGATCGAAGACGGGGAGCTGATCGACCTGCCCGGCGCAACGCATTTAGTCTTGCGCGCGATGCACACGCCCGGACACGCGCGCGGGCATCTCTGCTTCTACGAAGAGGAGACGGGCGCTCTGATTACAGGCGATAACATAGTCGGACTGGGATCGGTGCTGATCAATCCACCCGAAGGCAACATGCGCGATTACCTCGCATCGCTTGAGCGTCTGCGCTCGCTCCCGCGCCTCTCTGTGCTCTTCGGCGCGCACGGCCCGGCCGTTGGTAACCCGCGCGCCAAGATCGAAGAGTACATCGCGCATCGCCTTGAAAGGGAAGCGAACATTCTGGCGGCGGTTCGCGCTCTAGGCGCTGCGACACCTACGGAGATCGTCGCGCGCGTCTATACAGACGTTCATCCGAAAGCGCACGCCATGGCCGAGCGCGCCTGTCTCGCACACCTTGAGAAGCTGGAAGCCGACAACCTGGTCATGCGCGCAAGCGATGGCAGCTACAGAGAAAGGGATGAGGGATGAAAGAAGAGAAGGCCGAAGACAGAATGCGCTTGTCTTTACTGCCCTCCGCCTAGTGTGCCTTCTGCCTGCGACCTTTGTTCCTCCGTACTCATATGCCTGAGAAGAAACTTCGTCAACAGGTGGATTTCACCAGGGCGATTACTAACAGCCTTGGCGAAGGCGTCTGTGCGATTGATCTGGAAGGCTGCCTGACGTTCGTGAATCCGGCAGCCGAGCGGATGCTGGGCTGGAAGGAGTCTGAGATGATCGGTCAGAACATGCACGACCTCATCCACTTCCAGCGCGAAGACGGAACGGCGATCCCCGCCGAAGAATGTGAAGTCATGGCCGTGATGCGCGAGGGTGAGTTCATCACGGACAGGGACGACCTCTTCACACGTCGAGATGGGACGATGTTTCCGATCTCCTACACCTCTTCGCAGATTGTCACCGAGGGCCAGGTGGTGGGCGCTGTGGTCTCCTTCCGCGACATCACGCGGCGGCGGCAGGCTGAACGCCGTCTCGTCGCGCAGTACGCCACGACGCGCATCCTGGCGGAATCGGCCACGATAGATGAGGCCGCAACGCAGATTCTCGAAGCGATCTGCGAAAGCCTGCAATGGGCTTTGGGCGCGCTCTGGATAGTGGACGCTGAGGCGGGCGCGATTCGCTGTGTCAGAATCTGGCACACCCCATCATCAAAGGGAGTCCCTGAGTTTGAGGCGCTCAGTCGGCAGACCGTTTTCGAGCCGGGCGAGGGCTTGCCGGGTCGCGTCTGGCAGAGCGGCGAGCCCGCCTGGATTACGGACGTGACCGTCAACGGCAACTTCCCACGCGCGCACGCAGCCGCCCGCGAAGGCTTGCACGGAGCTTGCGGTTTTCCGATCCTCACGGGTGGCCGCGTCCTCGGCGTGATGGAGTTCTTCAGCCGCGAGCTACGCGGCGTGGACGAAGACCTGCTCAGGATGATGTCTGCCATCGGCAGCCAGACGGGGCAGTTCATCGAACGCACGCGCGCCGAATCTGCGCTGCGCGAGAGCGAGGAACGCTATCGTATCGTCGCCGAGACCGCATCCGACGCCATCATCACCATTGACGAAGAGAGCACGATCCTCTTTCTTAATCGCGCCGCCGAGAAGATCTTCGGCTATGCGGCGGCTGAGATGGAAGGCCAGGAGCTAACCATGCTGATGCCGGATTACCTGCGTCACCTGCATCGCGAGGGCTTCGGACGCTATCTCGAAACTGGCCGCAAGCACATCTCATGGGAGGGCGTTGAGCTGCCCGGTCTGCACAAAGACGGGCACGAGATTCCTCTGGAAGTCTCTTTCGGCGAGTTCAGCAAGAACGGTCGGCACATCTTCACCGGAATCGTCCGCGACATCACCGAAAGAAAGCGCGCGGAAGAGGAGCAGGCCGAGCGTGCGCGTCTTGCGGCTCTCGGCGCGGACATCGGCGTCGCGCTGACGCAGGGCGACACGCTGCAAGAGATACTACAATCTTGCGCCGAAGCCCTCGTCCGACACCTGGATGGGGCGTTTGCGCGCGTCTGGACGCCCAACGAGACGGGAGACGTGCTGGAGCTTCAGGCCAGTGCTGGCATGTATACGCATCTGGACGGGGCGCACGCGCGCGTGCCCGTGGGTCTTTTCAAGATTGGCCTCATTGCCGAAGAGCGTAGGCCGCACCTCACGAACTCTGTCGTTGGCGATGAGCGCGTCAGCGACCAGGAGTGGGCTAAGCGCGAAGGAATGGTCGCTTTCGCCGGTTATCCGCTCATTGTAGACGAACGTCTGGTGGGCGTCATGGCGATGTTCGCCCGCCGTGCCCTCACGCAGGCCACTTTGGATGCGATGGCGTCTGTAGCCAACATCGTCGCGGTCGGTATTGAGCGCAAGCGAGCCGAAGCCGTGCTGCGCGAGCAGAAGGATACGCTCGTGCGCCTTAACGAAGAACGCGGGAGGATGCTCGAAGAGGTCTCGACACCGGTCGTCCCAGTCTGGCAGGGCGTGCTCGTGCTGCCGATCATCGGCTCTCTCGACACAGAGCGCATGCAGCGCGCGACAGAGGCGGCGCTCGGCGAGGTCGTGCGCACCGGCGCTCACGCCTGTATCATAGACATCACGGCAGCGCGCCTCGTCGATTCGCATGCGGTCGCCAATCTAGGCCACCTCGTCGCTTCGCTCCGGCTGATCGGCGCCGAGGCCATCGTCACGGGCGTGACGGCGCAGGCCGCGCGCAGCCTCGTCAACCTCGGTGTGGATTTCGCAGGCTTGCGCACACGACGCACGCTCGCCGAAGCATTGGCGACATTGATTAAATCATCACCGCAGAAAAACAGGGATGGGTTTTTGAGCAATGGCACTACCAGCTAATTTGGGCGAACTTAAAGCGAGCGGCTACCGTGGCCGCTCCGTTAAAGATGAGATGCGCGCTAACCTCCTGCGCAAGCTGCGCGCGGGCGAGAGGCTTTTTCCAGGGATCGTCGGCTACGACGAGACGGTCGTGCCGCAGATCGTCAACGCCGTCCTCGCGCGTCATAACCTGATTCTTCTGGGACTGCGCGGCCAGGCCAAGAGCCGCATCATACGTCAACTGACAGACCTGCTTGACGATTCCATTCCCGTCATCAGCGGCTCGGAAGTCAACGATGATCCGCTCGGTCCGATCTCCGCTTACGGGAGACAGATGATCGAGACCTTTGGCGACGCGACGCCCGTCATCTGGGTTGAACGCGACTCGCGCTTCGTCGAAAAGCTCGCCACGCCAGATGTAACCATCGCCGACATCATCGGCGACGTTGATCCGATCAAGGCGGCCAAGGGCGGACACCTCCTGTCTGATGAGCTGACGATCCACTACGGCCTCTTGCCGCGCGCCAATCGCGGTATCTTCGCCATCAACGAGCTGCCCGATCTGGCGGGCAAGATTCAGGTCGGCCTCTTCAACATCATGCAGGAGGGCGACGTGCAGATTAAAGGCTACCCCGTGCGTCTGCCTTTGGACGTGATGCTGGTCTTCTCTGCCAACCCCGAAGACTACACTGCGCGCGGCAAGATCATCACGCCCCTCAAGGATCGCATCGGCGCGGAGATCACGACGCATTACCCCGCAGACCTACAGCTCGGCGTCGAAATCACGAAGCAGGAGGCCTGGATCAAGCGCGAGGGGTTAGACGGGAGTTTGCGCGTCCCCGACTTCATACGCGAAACCATCGAACAGATCGCGTTTGAGGCGCGCGACGATCAACGCATAGATAAACGCTCCGGCGTCTCGCAGCGCCTGCCCATCTCGGTCATGGAATCGGTCGTCTCAAACGCCGAGCGCCGCGCGCTGCTCACAGACGAAGACGAGGTCGTGCCGCGCATCTCTGACATCTACGCGGCAGTGCCTTCGATGACCGGCAAGATGGAATTGGAGTACGAGGGTGAACAGATCGGCGCTAGCCGGATCGCCAGGGATTTAATCAAGCGCGCGGCGGGAGAAATCTTCGAGGGCTACTTCGTCGGCATAGATTTCGCGAGCGTCACGCGCTGGTTCGATCAGGGCAACAACCTGCGTTTGGCCGACACCGCCTCGGCCCTCGAATGCATGAACCTGCTGGACGCGGTTCCTGAACTGGTCGAGACCGCCCTGATTCCCTTCGACTTCCGCCGCTCGGACGACGCACAGACGGTTGCGGCCTGCGAGTTCGTCCTCGAAGGTCTCTACGCGCAGAACAAGATCAGCCGCAACGAAGAGGGCGGCTACACGGCGGCGACGAAAGCGAAGAAGGACAGGCGCGGGATGATCTATGATGACCTGACGGAGACGGGCAGGTATAGTTGAAATGTAAGTGGCGACTCCTATGCTAATAACAGGACTGATTCGATTATCTCCCAAACACGAAGAAGGCGGGGTAACAAACTATGAGCGAGGCCAACTGGGAAAAAGAGCGTAAAGAATTATTGGAACACTTACAGAAGGCTAATCAAGTTGCGCTCGAAAGTCAGGCAGAAGCTGCAATGTACAGGGAAATGTTAGAAGATTGGTACGAAGTGGCACAGAAAGCATCAGCTTCAAAAGATTTTTCTCTACTCCAAAAGATCAACAAGCGCCTTGTTCCTTTCCACCTACCAAGCAAAGAACAAGGCAAAGAGTGGGGAAAACTATTTCTTCAAGCCTATATGAGAGACGCTAGATGGTTAGGACATGCTAAAAAATCTCTTGAAAAGATAAAAGCCGATGCTGAGAAATTGACTGTCGAGGATAATGATTCCAATGCGAAATTGAAAAGAAGTATTATTTCCGCTGCCGAAGAAGGGTTGATCGTGCATATCTGATTGCAATGAAGGGGGGTGAGGAAGAATGAACGGATTTGCAGGTAGTAAAATCAAAAGTGTAGATGCTCACTCAGCCGACTTTTCATGGTCGCCGGAAGAATACAGGGCGCTTTTTGAGAGAATAGAAAGAGAGGCTCAAGCAGCCGAAGAAGAGGCTCGAAAGCAGGCACATGCACGGGCGTGGGAACTTGCTAAGCAACAGGGAGTTAAGCCAATTCGTAACATGGATAAATTGAAAGGGGACTTTTGGCCGGAAGAAGAGAGCATTGATGATTTCCTGTCATGGTTGCGCGATCTCCGTCAAAATGACAACCCCAGGAGCATTCCTGAGTGAGGGCGGCAATCATAAACGAGATCGTTGTAGTTGATACCAACGTGGTTTCATTCTTCCTCAAAGGCGATACGCGGGCGGCTCTCTATAAACCGCACCTTGACGACCGATTACAAATTATTGCCGCGCAAACCCGCGCAGAACTTGAACTTTGGACATTGATGCATAACTGGGGTCAGCGTCGCCGTGCTGCCCTTCGTACTTACTTGAAAGATTTTGTTCTCGTCGAGGCTGACGAGGCAATTTGCTTGCGTTGGGCAGAGGTGCAAGCTAGTGCGCAGAGACAAGGTCGTCCTATTTCAGTCTCCGATGCCTGGATTGCCGCGACAGCATTAGTTCATGCCGTGCCGTTAGTAACGCACAACCCTGGCGACTTTAAAAATGTGATGGGATTGATTGTCATTTCAGAGCTATGAAGTTCACACGCTATTCAAAATTCAAAGGTCTCGACGTTTCCTCGATCAACCTGGGCGATCTGATGGACGCGCTCTCGGATTCAGTCTTGCAGTCAGGTTACGATGATGATTACTACTGGACACGGCAGCGCCGGGCGCAGGACACGTCGCTCGATGCACTGAGGCGTGCGCTGCTTCAGGCTCTGATGGATCAGGGGTTGATTGACGAGCAGCAGATACAGGAGATGCTGGCCGATAATGATGGAAAGTTCAAAGGCTCGCAGCTTGAAGAGATGCTCAACCAGTTGATTGAGCGGCTGGTGGAAGAGGGGTATCTGAATCTGAAGGAAGAGCAGACAGCCGCGAGCCGGGCTAGGGAGAGAATGCGCGCGGGCGTGGGCGAGGTCGGCGAGCCCTTACCGCGCAATGTTCATTTCGAGGTGACGGAGAAGGGCTTGGATTTTCTCGGTTACAAGACCTTGAGGAATCTGCTCGGGAGCCTCGGCAAGAGCAGCGTCGGACGGCACGATACGCAGCATCTGGCGACGGGCGTTGAGGCGGCGCAGGCTTCGAAGCCTTACGAGTTCGGCGACACGATCAACCTGGATGTCAACACGACGCTCCTGTCTGCCATTCAGCGCGAGGGGCTCAACGTTCCGCTCAACCTGGAATACTCAGACCTGTACGTCCACCAGTGCGATTATCAATCGTCGTGCGCGACCGTGGTGATGCTCGACTGTTCGCACTCGATGATCCTCTACGGCGAGGATCGCTTCACGCCCGCCAAAAAGGTGGCGCTGGCGCTGGCGCATCTGATTCGCACGCAGTATCCGGGCGACTCGCTCAAGGTGGTGCTCTTTCACGACTCGGCGGAAGAGTTGCCGATGGCTCGCCTTGCGACGACACAGGTCGGCCCCTATCACACGAACACCGCAGAGGGCTTGAGACTCGCGCGGCGTCTGCTGCAAGCCCAGCGCAAGGAGATGAAGCAGATCGTGATGGTCACGGACGGCAAGCCGACAGCCTGTTTTCTGGACGACACAGGAAGCGCCGCCGCCGCTCCCTCCAGGCGAAGCTACACGGAGACGAGCCGTAACGGAAGCACGCTGGAGGGCAGACGCCTCTACAAGAATCCGATGGGCATGGACCCTTTCGTCATGGCCGAGACGTTCAAGGAAGTCCAGGCGTGCCGCAAAGCGGGCGTCATGATTAATACGTTCATGCTGGCCTCGGATTATTACCTGGTCGAGTTCGTGAAGCAGATGACCTCTATGACCAACGGGAAGGCGTACTTCGCCAACCCGGATAACCTTTCGCAGTTCGTCCTGATCGACTTCCTGCGTCGCCGGACGAGCCGCGTTAAATGAGCCGGAGCGGCCCGAGCAGAAGTTTTACATGAAATCAGGTTCACCCCCGACAAACGGTCAACCGCGTCGCGCATGGGTTCCCTACTTCGTGCTCGCCGTCGCGCTCCTGCTCACGCTGCTGGCCGCCTACTACGTCTTCCACACGGCTGAAGCCCGTGATCGCTTACAGTTTCAGAACTCCGTCCAGCACGCGCAAACCAGCATCCAGAATCGTTTGGAGACCTACATCTCCGGCCTGCGCGCCGGGAGCGCACTCTTCGCCGCATCCGATGAGGTGTCGCGCGACGAGTTTAGCGTCTACGTCCAGCGCCTGGACTTCCCGCATCGCTTTCCGGGCATACGCGGAATAGGGTTTTCCGTCCGCGTGAAGCCCGAAGAGATTGATGCGCTTGTCGCAAAGATGCACCGCGAAGGGTTCAACGACTTCAGGATATGGCCTGAGGGGGCGCGCTCCGAATACCACACGATCATCTACCTTGAGCCGCGAGATCGCCGCAACATGGCGGCCATCGGCTATGATATGTTCACACAGCCCGTCAGGCGCGACGCGATGGAGCGAGCACGCGATACGGGACAGCCCGCCACCACGGGACGCGTCGTCTTAATACAGGAGGTCGACTCCGAAAAGCAGGCAGGGTTTCTCATCTACGTTCCCGTCTATCGCAAGGGGCTGCCAACGGGAACTGCCGCCGAGCGTGAGGCGGCGCTCGAAGGATTTGTCTACAGCCCATTTCGCGCCAGCGATTTCTTTGAAGGGATTCTCGGGCCTGAAAGCTACACAGGCATTGACTGGCAGGTCTATGACGGCCAAGAGATGACCGAGGAGCACCTCCTGCACCGATCCTCCACGCCGAACGCCCTCGCTCATCCTCCGCGCTTTGCAGCCACGACTAACATGGATGTTGCAGGCCGTACCTGGAGCATTGCCTACAGTACGCGCCCGGAGTTTGAGCGGGCATCGGGCGCTCATCTGGTCTGGTTCATCCTGCCGGGAGGATTGCTGATTAGCTTCGTGCTGTTCGGCGTCACGTGGTCGCTGGCGCACGCGCGCGCGGCTGCCGAGCGTTCGGCTGCCGACCTGCTCCAATCGGAAAAGGCTATCAGCTTTCAGGCGCACCTGCTCGATACGGTCGAGCAGGCGGTGATCGCTACAGACCTGGATGGAGTCATCACGTACTGGAACCGCTTCGCCGAAACACTGTATGGCTGGTCGGCGGCAGAGGCGACGGGACGAAACATCATCGAAGTCACTCCCGCAAAGGGCTCGCTGGAACAGGCGTCGGAGATCATGTCCCGCTTACGAAAGGGCGAGAGCTGGAGCGGCGAGATGCTGGTCAGGCGGCGAGACGGCACTGACTTTCCGGCGATGGTCACAGATTCGCCCATCCTCGACCGCGCGGGAAATTTGATCGGCGTCGTCGGCGTGTCCATAGACATCACCGAGCGCAAGCGCGCGGAGGCGGCTTTGCGCGAGGCCGATCAACGCGCGATCACAGAATACGAACGATTACTTGTCCGTCTCGCCAGTCTCGGCCAGGCGCTCGGCACGGCGCGCGATCTGATCACGATCTTTCGCGCCCTGCGCGACTTCGCCGTCGCTTCCGTTCCCTGCATAGGCATCTTCATCTCGCTCTATGATCCGCAGCGCGACGTGCGCACAGCCGCCTACGGCTGGGGCGATGGGATTGAGTTCGACGTGTCAGGGCTTCCGCCGATGCCAATCAGCACAGAAGGGCCGAACAGCCGCGCCGTCAAAACCGGCCAGATCATCATCACAGACGATTACACGTCAGCCACGCGCGGGCATCCGAGCGTCGTGGTCGGGCCTGACAACGGCCTGCGGCCACAGTCTTCGCTCGCCGCGCCGATGGCCGTCATGGGGCGCATCGTCGGCACCATAGAGGTGCAGAGCTACGAGCGTTCGGCCTACCGCGAAGAGCACGTCGCGGCCATGCGTATGGCGGCCAACCTGGCGGCGGTCGCCATCGAGAACGTGCAGCTCTTCGAAAGAGAGAGCCGTGCACGCGCTGCCGCCGAAGAGTCGAACCGGATGAAGGATGAGTTTCTCGCCACGGTCTCGCACGAGCTGAGGACGCCGCTGACCTCAATTTTAGGATGGGCGCGCATGCTCAGCTCAGGCACGCTCGATGAAGCCACCTCGCTGCGCGCCGTTGAGACCATCGAACGCAACGCGAAATCCCAATCGCAGATCATCGAGGACATACTCGATGTCTCGCGCATCATCACGGGCAAGCTGAGCATCTCTGTCGAGCCGGTCGAGCTTGTCACCGTCATCGAGTCGGCGATCAACGCCGTACGTCCGGCAGTTGAGGCCAAGGGCATACAGGTTGAGACGGCGTTCGACGCCGGAGCGCACCGCGTTTCGGGCGATGCCAACCGCTTGCAGCAGGTCGTCTGGAATCTTCTCTCGAACGCCGTCAAATTTACTCCGCACGGCGGGCGCATGCAGGTGCGACTGCGCCAGACCGGGACGGAGGTCGAGATCATCGTCCACGATACGGGTCAGGGGATCAATAAAGAGTTTCTTCCATACGTGTTCGACCGTTTCCGCCAGGCCGACAGCTCCACGACAAGACAGCACGGCGGGCTCGGACTGGGACTTGCCATCGTGCGCCACCTGGTGGAATTGCACGGAGGCAGGGTTTACGCAGAGAGCGATGGAGAAGGAGAGGGAACGACCTTCACTGTGAGGCTGCCGCTGGCGGGCATGCAGGGGCTGCCACACGACGGCGCTGCCGCAACGCCTGCGGCGAGCGCGCCCGACACCTTCGCCTGCGAGCCCTCGCTGGCAGGCTTGCGCGTGCTCGTCGTAGACGACGAAGCAGACACGCTCGAGCTGGTCAAGATGATTCTCGAACGCTGCTCCGTAGAGGTCACGACTGCTACCTCTACGCGCGAGGCTCTCGCGCGTCTGGAAGCCGCGCAGCCGGATGTTCTGATCTCGGATATAGGGATGCCTGTAGAGGATGGTTATCAGTTGATACGCAAAGTCAGGGCGCTCGCGCCGGAGCGAGGCGGCAACATTCCGGCCATCGCCCTCACGGCTTATGCCGGAGAAGCAGACCGCCGTGCCGCACTCTCTTCCGGCTACCAGACGCACCTGGCGAAACCCATCGAACCCTCAGAGGTCTTGAGAGCCCTGGCGAATCTCGTCAGGTCGGAGGAAGAAGTGAGATTAACCACGGAATGAAAGAAATGATGAATTAGGAATGCGGAATGATGAACGAAAAGAAAGAAGGCGCGCGTGGCGGTCTTTCTTTAATTCATCATTCATCATTCCGCATTCATCATTTCTTTATAAAGGAGTGTCGAGATGAGCAGCTTACGTGTGCGTGGCATCGAGATGGCTTACGATGATGTGGGCAGCGGCCCGGCGGTCGTGCTCCTGCATGGGTTTCCGTTCAACCGCTCGATGTGGCGCGAGCAAACGGCGGCCTTGAGCGCAGGCTACCGCGTCATCACACCGGACTTGCGCGGGCAAGGCGATACGACGGCCACGGGTGAAGCCGCGACGATGGACGAGATGGCGCGCGATGTCGCCGCGCTGATGGACGAGCTGAACATAAGACGCGCAGTCGTCGGCGGTCTTTCGATGGGCGGCTACGTCGCTTTAGCTTTTTGCCGCCGCTTCCCTTTGCGCGTGCGCGCTCTCGTTCTCGCGGACACGCGCCCGCAAGCGGATACGGAAGAGGCGCGTCGCAATCGCGAGCAGCAGGCGCGCAAAGCTCTCAAAGAGGGTATGGACGGAATCGGTGAAGTGATGCTGCCGAAGGTGCTCGCGCCCACCACTCTTCATGAGCACCCGGAACTGGTCGCGCGTGTGCGTGAGATGATCAAGGGAACGAAGCCCGCAGGGGCTGCCGCCGCGCTACGCGGAATGGCCGCGCGCGTGGATCAAACAGATTTCCTGTCGAGCATCCTCGCGCCGACGCTGATCCTCGTCGGAAGTGAAGACGAGTTGACGCCGCCGCGTGACGCCGAATTCATGCGCCGCGAGATTCGCGGCTCGCGCATGGTCATCATCGAAGGCGCGGCGCACGTCTCTAACCTTGAGAACCCTGTAGACTTCAACGGCGCGCTGAAGGAGTTTCTGGACGAACTGCAACCGTGAAGTATCGAGTAGAGCATGACTAAGAGGGAAGATTTAAACGCAAAGGACGCAAAGAGTGAAGACGCAAAGAACGCAAAGAAGCAGACTCTCTGCGACCTTTGCGCGTCCCCCTTAGCGTCCTTTGCGTTTAAATCTTCCTCAATGAGCAAATGAGTGAATTTTCCAAATATTGCATCGAGGAGCGCGTGCGCTGGGGCGATGTTGATGCGGCGCGCATCATCTTCTACGGCGCTTATATACGCTTCTTCGAGTTTGCCGAGACGGAGCTCTTTCGCGCCGTCGGTCTCCCTTACAGCGTAATGTTCGAAGAGTTGGACGTGTGGCTTCCGCGCGCTCATCTCGAATGCGACTTTCGCCACGCAGCGCAGCTTGATGACCTGCTGGAAGTCTGCGCCTACGTCGGGCGCATCGGCACAAAATCTCTGCGCCTTAACTTCGAGGTGCGCCGCAAAGGTGAAGCGACGCTCATCGCAGAAGCCCACTTCGTCCTCGTCTCCGTGCGCCGCGATACCTTCGAAACCGTCGCCCTCCCGGAAGAACTCAAGCGGCGACTCGCGCCCTATACGGCAACGGAGTCTGAAGTCCAGAGTCTGTAGTCAAAAGAAAGAAAGGTCTGTGCCTCTGGACTTTATCATTTGATGATAAGATGGGGCTCGCAAAACCAGGCCAGGTGCGCGTCTCAAGGCTTTCTGCCTTGCGCCTTCAGAGATGGGTGCGCTCATCAGGATCAAGCTTTGAATGGGAGAAGGAGTTTTTAATGATCAGGTGCGGGAAATGCGGCAGGGATAATGCCGACGGAATGCGTTATTGTACGAACTGTGGCGCGGTGCTCGAAACAGCATCGGGCGGCGGGACGACCGCCGCCGACTCGTCTTCGCCGGATACGCTCAGTTTCTCAGCGCCGCCCCCTACATCCTCTTCCACAGGCTGGCCTACCATCGGTTCCTTTGCGCCGCCACCTCCCGCTCAGCCCGCCAGCCATGGGAAGGGCAGCAATACGGGCTTGATCGTTGGCGTTGTGGTCGCGCTCCTGCTCGGTTTGTTGGGCGTGGCGGGAGTCGTCGGATGGTATCTCTACTCAAAATCCAATACAGAGGTCGCCAACATTAATCGGAAGCCGGATAATGAGAACGTGACGCCGACGCCCTCGAACGCCAACGCGCGCCCCAGCCCGGAAGTGAAGCCGTCGCCTTCCTTCACTTCGTTTGAGCCGCCGACCGTGCCGACCAAAGAAGGGACGTTCACGGTCTATGCCAATGAGGGCTGGCAGCTATCGAACATCGCCGTCGTGCCTTATGAAAAATATACGACCAAGGTTGAGGGGATCGTCGATCTGGCGGGCGCGAAGGCTGGCATCCGCGCGGGCGGTGACAAGGATGCGAAGCTCAAATCGCGCCGCCTCTTTGCAGAATACCCGACGGGCGCGCTCCTGATGCGCACGCGCTACGCGGACGGGCGCTTCTCAAACACGGTCGCGGTCGTGGCGGGCGCGAGCGGCTCCTGGGAGAACCTGCCGGACGAGCGCGGGATGCTGGAGTTCGCCATCAACGATAATGCGCCGCAGGATAATGGCGGCCAGTTCACCGTCCGCGTGAAGATGACGAGTGTGCCGAAGAATAAATGAGAGACGTGCGGCGCGTGTCGCTTCTGATTCCCTTCTCTGCGGTCGAGGCTTGTGAGGCTCGTGTCTCGTGAAGAGTTTTTGAGTTATGTGGAGACGGCGCAGCCGCACGAGATTCTCTCGGATGTGGCGCGCGGCTCGATTGATCGTCTGTTGTGGCCGCTCGTCTCGATTCCGAAAGGCATCGTCGTTCTATACCCCGAGTTCCTGATATTTTTGACGGACGACGAGAGAAGCGCGGCGCGGCGTATTCTCTCATTGAGCGCGGCAGAAGCGGCAGCGCGCGTCATCCCGTTCTTTAATCGTCTGAGCGGGCTGGCGCGAAGCTTCGGCCTCGCGTCATTTGATCGCCAAAAGGCGCTCGAGAACCCGCACTCCTTCTTTATCCGCCGCCGGGAGATAAGAGGAGCGCGCCCTTTCTGGAAGCCGACGCACGGCGGCATCGTCAACCTTCGCACGCGCGACGCCCGTGACTTCTACATCTACCAGGATATGCACTCGACCGGCACATGGAAATATTTCATGGGCGGCGGATGGCGCTGGCAAAAACGTCTGGCAACGGCTATCATGCGCTCACCTTAAACGGGCCGGAGTCTCGCAACTGCCTCGCGCCGAGCGCACGCGTCATCGCACCAGGAGGGGCAATAAGTTCTGTCTGTCGGATAAGCGCGATGATAGATGATACAAGCCTTGAATTCGATATGTTCGAAGACATACGGCGCAAGCTTGTCGAGGTCTTCGTCCGAGAGGGGCGGGAGCGCCTCGAAGCTGAGAAAATCGCGCTCTATATCGTGCAAGGCGTGCGCGACGTGCCCAAGCTGTTAACGGTGCTGACTGAATCAGAGGCCGATGCGCAGATTCTCCCTGCTCTCTCAGAATTTCTGGAAGATGCGACGGCGCTCGACAAAGCGAGGAAGATATTGCTCGGCCTAGACCATCAGGACGAAAGCTGACTTCTCAGACTGGGTTCGATAATCTTTCGGGCTCACTCGTGCTGGCCGGAGGAGAGGAATCGGTTGGCGTTCACTTGAAATCACATTAAACGCAGGAGGATCGATTAAATGTACCCTCAGACAAAACGCAACGCACTGCTGGCCTTCATGCTCATGGCCTTCTTCGTACTCGCCTGCTCGGCGCTTGGCGATGAAACGGATAAGGCGAACAAGCTGGTGGATGAAGGCAACAAATTGGTCGAGGAGGGCAATACTCTAGGCCAGCAAGCGGCAGCCAAGAACAAGGAGATTTTCGATAACATAGAGGATTTTCCCGATAATCGCGACGACTTGCGCAAGCCCGCCAACGAGCTTCTGGATATTATCGATAAGGGAACGGGAAAGTTTCACGAAGCGGCGAAAAAATTTGACGAGGCCAGTAAGACCAAGGTCGATGATAAATTCAAAGAGTACCTGTCCTTGAAGTCGCAGGAGTTCAACAAGCACGCCGACCACATCGAGAGCATCAAAGGCATCCCGCAGGCTGTCTTGGACGAGAGCGTCAAAGACCTTCGCGCGCTCAACACGAAACTGACGAGCGTCAACGAAAAGATCGAGAAGGTCGGAAAAGAGTGGAAGGATTTGGAGGCCAAAGCCAACAAAGTCCGCGAGGATAACAAGGATAAGTTTAAGCAGTAGGATAAAGAAGTAGACAGTAGCCAGTAGTCAGTAGCCAGTAGAAAGAAAAACGAGAGTTGCTGCTTTCTGTTCTACTGGCTACTGACTACTGTCTACTGTCTACTTCTTTTCAGAGCGGCCACACGGCGCGTTGCACGAGCTTACGTTTGAGGTTCAGATAGCCCTGGTCGCCTGCGACCAGATCACCGAGCACACGCCTTATGCCCGGATGGGTGCGCCCCAGATCAATCATTCGTTCCGTGAACGGCGCGCCCCAGAAGTTTCCATAAAAGCGACGGCGCATCTCTGCGGCGCGCCTCAGCTCGCGACCGAAATCCTCGCGCCAGCGTTCTTCATAAAGGGACGGGCGGCCTTCTAGATAACTTTCCGCGAAAAGCTCTGCCGAGCGCAACGCATAGTAAATCCCCTCGCCCGTCACCGGATCGGCGAAGCCAGCCGCATCGCCAAGCAGCGCCCAGCCTTCTCCTGACGCTCGCCGATTATCCCAGGTCTTCACGGCCAGACCCGGAATGCGCGCCGCGTATCGCTCGGCTGTGGTCAGCAGCTCTGCCCTGATCAACTCGTCGCGCGCTTTGTCCTTCGCACGCTTTGAAGACCAGAGCCGTGCCGTTCGATCCGCACGCATCCTGTAGTAGCCCACCATGAAATCCCACAGAAGCTGATCGAGCGCCTGATGATCGAAAGCATCCTGAGCCGTAGCGATTCCGAATGAAATGTGGTCGGGTCGCGGAAACGCCCACGCGTAACCGGCCCATCCGGGAAGAAAAGCCACGACCGTCGGGCATCTCGGCTCCTTCGGGAGCGGCGCGCGATAACCGAAAGCGACCTCCATCTCGGCAGGCGGCAAAGCCCCTGCCAGCTCCTTCCCGATGCGGCTGTTTGCGCCGTCCGCCGCGACGAGCATGGGTGCGCTCCACTCTGCGCCGCCGCCGCGCTCGCGTACAATCCAGTTCTCTTCTTTGCTCGCGCGCGGCCTGTGCGTCACGCGTGAGCTGATGACGTGCGCGCCCGCCTCCCTTGCGCGTTCTAGCAAGTATGAATCGAAGGCGCGGCGCGAGTAGATGGCAAAAGGCTCAGTCAGTTTTAAATGGAGTCTTTTCCCGGCCGGCGAATACATCTCAAGCTCTTCAACCGTGCGCCCGACGGCTTCGAGCAGGTGCGGCCACATCTTGAGCGCTTTTGATGTCACGCCGCCGCCGCAAGCCTTCGGCTCATCCGGAGGCCGCCCGTCAAAGAGCGCCACGCGCACCCCTGCACGCGCCAACCGCTCAGCCGCGAACGATCCGGCTGGCCCCGCGCCGACGACCATCACATCAAACTTCTCGCCGTCCATTCCCTGCCACACGCCTTCTCTGGAAGAGTCTACAGCCTTCCGTTGATCCTCATTCGTCCACCGCACATCATAAATGGCCTTCGCCGCTCGACGCAATTCTCGCTTGCGGGGTGGCGCGCATCGTGTGATAGAATGTGCGCGTTCCCTACAAGAAATAAGTTTTAAGCTTCTGCCGCCCGAGCGAGTGGCGCGCAGCGCTTGAGCCACTTTTTTCTTATCCTCCTCGCTTCGGTTCTTTAGCACTGAAGAAGTTTGATCGCTCATAAAGACGGTCGCAACAAAGATGAGCACGAGTTCCATAGTCTTCGCAGGTATCGCGCCGCACCCTCCGATCATGGTGCCGGAGGTGGGTCGTGAAGCGGTCGAGGAAGTGCGCGGCTCTATCAATGCGATGCGGGAATTTACTGAGCGCATCATCCGAAGTGGAGCGGAGACAATCGTGCTCGTCTCACCGCATGCGCCGCTCGAAGCGCGCGCTTTTGTCGCGTATCACGACGCGCAGCTCTACGGCGACTTTGCGAATTTCCGTGCCCCGGACACTGTAGTTGAAGCGCCGCTCGATGAAGAGCTATTGACCGAAATTTCGCGCGCCGCCTCCGAGCAGGGGTATGAGGTTCTGGGCATCAAAGGCTACTACCTTGATCACGGGACGGCTGTCCCGCTCTACTTCCTGCTGCGCAACGGGTGGCGCGGCTCATTGGTTGCGCTCGGTTACAGTTTCTTGTCCAACGAAGACCATCTGCGCTTTGGCGCTTGCATCAGGCGCGCGGTCGAGCGTACGGAGCGCGTGGTCGCGCTCGTCGCCAGCGGCGATTTGAGTCACAGGCTGAAGCCAGGCGCGCCCGCCGGATACAACACGGACGCACACCTTTTTGATGAAGAGGTGGTGGCGAGTCTGCGCGTTTGTGATCCCGTGCGCATCGTCAATATCGATCAGGACTTGAGAAAGAAAGCCGGTGAGTGCGGCTATCGTTCGATGCTCATCGCCCTCGGCGCAAGCCAGGGAATCATGCCAGCCTGCGACGTGCTGCATTATGAAGCCCCGTTCGGCGTTGGCTATCTGGTCGCGCAACTGACGCGCGATGAGAAGGAAAATAAGGAGACTTCCGAAAGGAAGGAAGAGAACAGCGAAGAGCAGCCGTCGAAGGTTGCTCTCGATGCAGCGCTCTGCGGTGAGGAACTGCCCGCACTCGCACGCCGTTCGGTCGAGACTTTTGTTCAAGAGGAGCGCGTTATTGAAAAACCTTCCTCACTGTCCCCTTTGCTGCAACAGCGCGCATCCTGCTTCGTTACGATCAAAACTGATGAAGGGGCTTTGCGTGGCTGCATCGGCACAATCGAGCCTCTGAAGGAGACTCTCGCCGAAGAACTGATCGCAAACGCCCTGAGTGCCGCCACGCGCGACCCGCGCTTTCCGCCCGTCGCACCTGCTGAACTGCCACATTTACATTACTCCGTAGATGTCCTGGCTGAACCTGAACCAGCGCGTTTCGAGGAGCTTGATCCAGCCCTTTATGGCGTGATCGTTGAAGATGAGACGGGGCTTCATCGCGGGCTGCTCTTACCAGATATTGAAGGCATTGAGACGGCGAGCCAGCAGGTTGAGATCGCCATGCGTAAAGCAGGCATTCGACCGCACGCGCCCCTCAGACTCTTTCGTTTCCGCGTCGAGCGCTTTCGCGAATCGACGTAGCACAAAAACCATCCGAACATAAGGAGCATAACCATGGCAGATGATAATTCCAGAAAAACTTCCATCGAAGAGAGTACATCTGATCCTGAGCTGAAACCGGATTCGACGCCGAATGCTGCCGAAGAGGTTAATCCTGCGAACGACAAACGCTCGCTCGACATCGGCGAATCAGGCCAGTTTGCCCCCGGCGGCTATTACAATCAGCACGGCATAAACGAATCAGAGCGCCTTGATCTGGATGAATATACGGCGACGCGCCCGCCCGATAAGAAATAGATCGTCATTCAAGCTCGAAGCCATTTCATAGATGAGCTTCCATTCTCGTCGAAAAACCAAGGGGGTACATATCATTGCGATCCGCGAGGCGACAGCAGCAGCAGCAGCAACTCTCCTGCGAATCGTATACCCTACGAGAGGAAAGGGATGCTAAGTCATGGCTAAAACGGTCGTCTCTGCTTTTGATCATCAACAAGTGGCAACACGCATTCTTGACTCCGTGATAGCAAGCGGTTTTGACGCTAAACTCTTTTCTATAATTGATCCGTTAGCTGCCAGGGAGGCTTCGTCACAGGCCATCTGGACGGATGTGCCAGGCGTGCAGGCACGCCTCTACCAGAAACATCTGCGAAAGGGAGATTCTTTACTCGTCGCACGAGTCTCTGAAAATGATGTGGCGCGACTGATCAAGCTCTTACAGTCGACCGGAGGACACCATATAGAGGCTTTCGACCCGGTCAAGACCTCTTGAGAGCGGAATTGAAAGGCAAAAAAATTCCGCTGCATACGCGAGAAGCATGCAGCGGCAAGATCCACAGGAGGATAAGAGTTTTATTTTAAACAAGGAAGATCGGTGTGTCAAATAGGCTCGCTCGCCGCTCTCACACCGCTCTTCCTCTGTGTCGAAAACTAAACATCAAGATTCTTCACATCCAGCGCATTGTCTTCAATGAAGCGACGGCGTGGCTCGACCGCATCCCCCATGAGGACGGTAAAGATTTGATCCGTTTCCACTGCATCATCCACTTTCACCTGCAACAGTGTGCGCTTCTCTGGATTCATGGTTGTTTCCCAGAGCTGCTCCGGGTTCATCTCGCCCAGACCCTTATAACGTTGAATCACCAGATCTTTCTTGGCGGCGGCGAGAACACGTTCAAGTAAGGCTTCGCGCGACGAGACTTCCTCGCTGGATCCATTTTCTCCAACGATAAATGGAGACGGCAGACGGTCTTCAAGCGTCGTGTAAAGCTCCACAGCCTTTTGAATCTCCACGTAACTCGCCAGATTCCAGTCAATGCAGACGTTTGCGCCGGACTCCGCAACGGCCTCAATCTCCCATAAACCATGCTCTTCGTCCGTGGAGAGGTCTGTCTTATAACCCTCCTCCGCCAGTATACCCTCGACGCGTGCCATCAAGTCTCCATCCTGAAAGACGCTGCGAAGCGTCGCGCCTTCTTTGCGAAGCACGCCTTCCTGCCCGCCGAGAGCCTCAAGCAATGTGCCGAGCAGACGGCTGTCCCCACCTAGACGCCGCGCGGCTTTCTCGCGCAAGCTTTTAAGCTCAACCATCTGCTCAAGAGCGCGCGTCAGGTCGCGACCCTCTATGACGACTTTTGCACTCGTGGATTTCACCTTCAAATCCCCTGTTGCCTGCCGCATCAGGTAGCGCACCATAGACCTCTCGTCCTTAATGTACTCTTCACGCTTACCGCGCTTTACTTTGAACAACGGCGGCTGCGCAATATACACATGGCCTCTTTCGACCAGGTCAGGCATCTGTCGATAAAAGAAGGTGAGCAGCAGCGTACGTATATGTGAGCCATCCACGTCGGCATCCGTCATCAGAATGATCTTGTGATAGCGAAGCTTATTAAGGTCGAAATCATCCTTCCCGATACCCGTTCCGAGCGCCGTAATCAAGGTTTTGATCTCGCCATGACCGAGCATTTTGTCGAAACGAGCCTTTTCGACGTTCAAGATTTTACCTTTTAACGGAAGAATAGCCTGATTCTTGCGGTCGCGACCCTGTTTCGCCGAGCCACCCGCCGAATCTCCTTCTACAATGTAAATCTCGCAGAGTGTAGGATCGCGCTCCTGGCAATCGGCGAGCTTGCCCGGGAGCATGGTCGAGCCCATCGCCCCTTTGCGGACGATCTCGCGCGCCTTACGCGCGGCCTCGCGTGCGCGCGCAGCGTCCAGAGCCTTGCCGACGACCTTTCGGGCGACGGTCGGGTTCTGCTCAAAGTATTCCGTCAGGCGCTCATTCAAAAACGATTCGACAGCGCCTTTGACATCCGAGTTGAGTTTACCCTTAGTCTGTCCTTCAAACTGCGGCTGCGGCAATTTGACGGAGATGACCGCGACTAAACCTTCGCGCACATCGTCTCCGGTGAGCGAGCCTTTGAAGTTCTTGGCAAGGCCGGATGACTGTGCGTAATTGTTGATGGTGCGGGTGAAGGCTGAGCGAAAACCTGAAAGGTGCGTGCCGCCATCAACCGTGTTGATGTTATTGGCGAAGGAGTAGACCTTCTCATCGTAGCCATCATTGTACTGAATGGCGACCTCTATGGAGAGCGCGTCATTGTTGCGCTCAAAATAGAGAGGCTTGTCGTGCAGCGTATTCTTGTTCTTGTTCAGGTGCTTGACGAACTCCGCGATTCCGCCCTTGTAGTAAAACTCATGCGAGCGCTCGGTCTCTTCGCGCTCATCACGGATGGTGATGCGGATGCCCTTATTGAGAAAGGCCTTTTCGCGCAGGCGTTCAGATAGCTTATCGAAACTGAACTCACTCACGTCGAAGATTTCCGCGTCCGGTTTGAAAGTAATCTTGGTGCCGCGCTTGCGCGTCTTGCCCGTTTGTTCGAGTTTCGTCACGGGAATCCCGCGCTCATACTCCTGCTCGTAGGTCTTCCCGTCACGCCAGATTTCCAGGCGTAGCGATTCGGAAAGAAAATTGACGCAAGAGACGCCGACGCCGTGCAGGCCGCCGGAAACCTTGTAAGCGTTGGAATCGAATTTTCCGCCCGCGTGAAGCTTCGTCATGACGACTTCGGCGGCGCTCTTTTTCTCCTGCTTATGGTAATCAACTGGAATACCGCGCCCGTTATCTACGACCGTGATCGAATTATCCAGGTGAATGGCGACTTCAACCGTGTCGCAGTAGCCCGCTAAAGCCTCGTCTATAGAATTGTCTACTACCTCATAAACCAAGTGATGCAGTCCAATGTCGCCGGTTGAACCGATGTACATAGCGGGACGCTTGCGCACCGCCTCGCGTCCTTCAAGGACGGTAATTGAGCCAGCATCATAAGCTGAACCTTTTTTCTTCGATAATGTTGATGTTGCTGTTACCAAAGTGCTCTCCTCTTCGTAAACACTGCTCATAAAATTATTCTTCTTGTGCTTGACCGGATCGGGCGCTGATAGCGTCCCGGTTCTATCTATTTCTTAGATGCTCTCAGCACCTCTGGCGGCTGTCGAAATCAACTCCGTTTCCGGCGCACTTCCTTTGATCGCACCATCGCCAATCTGATAAAGATTGGCGCGCGCGACAAACTGCTCGACGAGACTCTCTTTGGAGGTCGTGATGAACGTCTGAGTGCGCCCTTCAAGGTATTCGAGCAAGTAACTTATACGCTTTCGATCAAGCTCTGCATCCACGTCGTCGATGAGGAAAAGTGGATACTCATTATGCCATGAATAATACACCGAAATCGCCGCTAAGTCAAGTATTATCAATGCGCTACGCTGCTGGCCGGAGCTTCCGAAGGCGCGTATATCCCGCCCGTCAAATAGTATCTCAAGATCGTCCCGATGAGGTCCTATGAGGGAGTATCCGGAGGCTATCTCAGCCTGCAAACGCAGCTCCAAACGCTCCGCGATCAGCGACTCGTAATCGCTCAAATCACCCTTGCCTTCAAGCGACGAAACATAGCGGATCGTGATGTCCTCGCGCTCAAAAAGACGGCGCTCGAGGACTTTGCTTAAACGCCCTACGTAATCGGTTCGCGCGCGATGAATCTCGGCACTCAAAGTGACAAGTTGTTCGTTCCAGGGAGCGATCAAGGCGGCCACCTGATCCGCGCTCATTTCTGAATCAGCAGCATCTTGGAGGAGGCGATTCTTTTGTTTGATGACCCGATTGTAATCGGCCAGCGTCTGGACGTATGCGGGATGGAGCGAAACCACACCCCGATCCAAAAACTTTCGGCGCGCATCGGGCGTCCCACGCACGACAGCCAACTCGTCTGCGGTGAATGAAACGGCGTGAAGCTGCCCCAGGTAGCGCGCTACGGTCTCGCGTTTGCCATTGATGGAGATCGATTTAGTGTTGCCCTGGAGGTTTATTTGCAGCTCGCGGTGGACATCCTCGCTCTGGCGGACACGGCCACGCACGACCGCCAGGTCCTCGCCGAAGCGAATGGCTTCTTGCAATCGTTGGGTGCGGAAGGATTTGGTCGTAGCAAGCGTGTAGATGGCTTCGAGCCAGTTCGTCTTGCCCTGCCCGTTGTCCCCGTAGATGATATTGAGGCCATTGCCCCAGGAGACTTTGCCGCTCAGATTCCTGAAATTGTGAACTTCAAGCGATTCGAGCAGCATAGCTCAATTTTAACACAGGCAAGGACATTTACGCTGCTTATATGTCATGAATTCAAAACATTAAAGCAAGAAAAAGCGCCCTCGTTCGTTTGAGCGAAGGCGCTTCATAAGAGGTTCGGCTGAGATTACGCGGGAGGTCGTAAGAGCCATAGAATGTAGTTGCTATGGCTACAAACAAGCTCGAACTAACTCCCGCGATGGAAGCATATCTTGTTGGGTTGATTTATCGCAACACGCGCACCAGTTGTTTGTCACTCTCAGCCGTGTGCGCCCATATCTCGCATGATCGCTTGCAGAGAATGCTCTATCAAAGGTTCGCATGGTCACGACGGCTATGGGACTGCTTTGGCTCAAGAATGGTGCGAGAGGGCGGCTACCTAGTAATTGATGATACGGCGTGGGCGAGATGGGCGCGGCACTCTGAAGCGGTCAGTTGGGTCTGGTCAAGCACGCATGGAAGAGTGTTGCGCGGCCATCAAGTCGTGCTCCTCATCTGGACGGATGGTGTGGTGAGAGTCCCGCTCGGCATGAGGCTCTGGAAGAAGGGCGGCTCCTCGAAAGTCGAACTGGCCGCGCAACTGTTGAGAGAAGCGCAACGGCGTGGAATCAGGCCAGAATACGTGCTTTTTGACAGTTGGTACGCGGCGGCGAGCTTGCTTCATCTGCTTGAGAGCCTGGGTTGGAAGTACGTGGCGAGACTAAAATCGAATCGCTATTTTGAAGGAGAGGCCGTGCGTGAGCACTGGCCGCATCGCTTCGGAAGGGCTGTCGGTCGCTTGCGCAAAGTCAATCACGAGGTCTGCGTTGTCAAAGACGGGCGACGCTACTTTGTGACTAATGACGTACAGCTTTCCTCAGCTCAGTTAAAGCGTCATTACCGGTTGCGGCAGCAGATTGAAGAGGTCTTCCGCCTTCTCAAGCAGGAGTTCGGATGGGGCGGTGCGAGCGCACAGAAGGCACGAGCGCAGGTAGCACACTTGCATCTGGGACTTTACGCACTGTGCATCACAGAAGAGGCAGCGATAAAAGAAGGACAGACGGTTTATGCTTTCAAGCGAAAGTTATTTCGTCTGCCCATTCCAGAAGATCTCTCACAGTTAGACGCCTTTAGCGTCGCTGCGTAATTTCAGGGTTCGGATTATCCGAAAGCTGTTTAGATGCGCATCGGCATGACGACGTATTTGTAGTCGTAGTCGGCATCGGTCGCCGGTCGCAGTTGCGCCTGCGAGTTGCCATCTTTGAACTCAAAGGCAACTTGCCCCTCGCCCACGACGTTAAGGAAATCTTGCAGATACTGCGCGTTAAAGCCAATCTCCGTCGCATCACCCGTGTACTCTGTGTCAACCGTTTCGCGCGCCTCACCCTCTTCAGCATTGTTTGAGCTGATTTGCAGATGACCGGGCGCAAGATGAAAACGGATGGCGTGCGAGCGATCATCGGCCATCAGGGCGACGCGGCGTATCGCCTGGTTGAGCTTCGAACTATCGAACATTACAGATTTATCGTTGCCTTTCGGCATCACCATCTCGTAGTTCGGAAACTGCCCCGAAAGCGTTCTGGAGATCAGCAGACGCGGGCCAACCTCAAAATAGATGTGGTTCTCATCCGCACCCAAACTTATCTCGCCTTCATAAGAGGCCGTCAATTTGGTCAGCTCAGCCAGCGTCTTACGGGGTATAAGAGCGTCCAGAGCCTCTGTGGGCGCGTTTTGGCCTAGATCCCGACGCTCGATATAGGCGAGGCGGTGTCCGTCGGTTGTAACCATCTTAGCGCCCGATTTATCAAGTATGAATTTTGCGCCGGAGAGCGTGTAGCGAGATTCCTCCTGTGTGATGGCGAAGATGGTGCGATCTATGAAGGATTTGAAGATTTCCGCAGACAGTTTCATGGGCGCAGATTTGAAGTTTGGAACTTCCGGGAACTGATCGCGCGCGACTCCCGGCACTTTCGAGCGGAAGTTCTCACACTTGACCGTCACCCAGTCGTTATCTTCCTTGTGAAAATTGACCACCGATGCATCCGGGAGCAGGCGCGCGATGTCGAACAGCTTGCGCGCCTGGACGCATATCGAGCCAGGGACGCTGATCTCAGCTTCAGTCTCACAACGAATCGTCACATCCAGGTCGGTGCCGATAATGCGGATCGTGTTCTCACCCACAGACTCTATGAGAATGTTTGAGAGCACGGGGATGGTGTTCTTCTTCTCGACGATGCCTTGAACGAAACCCAGCTCTTTTTGGAGAGCGTTCTTGCTAATACTGAATTCCATCTATGAACTCCTCTGGTGTGGATAATGGCTTAATTTGACGGTTCTGAAATTCTACTACAAGCGAAGCGGCCTTTTACTATTAATACTAATTTAAATACTTATATATATATATAGTAGTAGTAGTAGGGCCTGTGGAAATGTGGAAAACCCACTTTATTGTTGTAGCGAAAGGAATTGTTTTCCACAGCCCCTGTGGATATCGTTGTGGAAAACTTTGCCCGCCTGTGGAAAACTCCGCCTTCGATAAAGTTTTCCACATTTCCACAGCCCCCTTTTTTACTGGTCCTGTGGAAATGTGGAAAACTCAAAGTTAAATCTTGTCTGCAAAGAGCTTAACCGAAAAGCGTACTGTGGAAAACTTTTTAACCAAAAAAGGAGCTAACTACTTGCAAAGATTGTCCATAAGGTCGCTCACGACCCTGTGGAAATTTTGATCTTTCAAAACAAGCGCCTCAATCTTCTCTACGGAGTGAATAACGGTCGTATGGTGCTTGCCGCCAAACTCGCGCCCGATCTCCGGGAAGCTATGTTTCGTGAGACGTTTGCACAGGTACATGGCTACCTGGCGGGGCACAGCGATCTGCCGCGCATTGTTCTTCGATGATAACTCGTCAACACGCAGGCGATAGTGCGCTGCGACAGCCTGTTGAATCTGCTCAATGGTAATTCCGGCGGGCTGGTCGTCTTCGGCTATATTGCGAATCGCATCCTGCGCCAGCATCTTTGAGATCGGCAAGCCCCGTAAGGATGAGATGGCAACAAGGCGTACGAGCGAACCTTCCAACTCGCGTATGTTGCTCTTGACTTTGCTCGCAATAAAGAAGGCGACATCATCTGGAAGTGAGACGCCGTCCAGGTCGGCTTTACGTTTGAGGATCGCTACCTTCGTTTCAAGGTCTGGCGGCTCCATGTCGGCGATCAGTCCCCACTCGAAGCGCGAATGCAACCTCTCTTCGAGGGTCGGTATCTCGCGCGGCGGACAATCAGAGGAGATGACAATCTGCTTTTGCCCATCATAGAGCGCATTAAAAGTATGGAAAAATTCTTCTTGCGTCCGCTCCTTACCGGCCATGAACTGAATATCGTCCATCAACATGACATCTATCGAGCGATATTTTTCACGGAACGTTTGCGCCTTGTCGTAGCGGATCGCATTGATCAACTCGTTCATGAACTTCTCGGCCGAGATATAGGAGAGGCGCAGATGGCGGTTGCGCTCTTTAATGGCATGTCCTGCCGCGTGCATGAGATGGGTTTTACCAAGTCCCACACCACCGTAAATGTAGAGAGGATTGTAGGTTTTACCCGGCGCTTCGGCGACTGCGAGCGAGGCGGCGTGAGCAAACTGGTTGCAGGAGCCGACGACGAAGGTCTGAAATGTATATTTCGGATTGAGCGACAGTTCAATCGGCTCTATATCAACGAAAGTCGTAGCGGCGGGCGTCAGGCCATCAGATTCAGCGGCCTCCAATAGAGAGAAAAGACTGGAAGTTTTACTTTTTCCGTTGCTCGTAGCAGTTTCCGACAGGCTGTAGGTAGCAGCACCCGCTTCATCCTTTTCTGCGCTTCTTTCGGCGACTTGCGACTCGTCGTCTTCGATCATCCAGTCAACGTGATATTCGGACAGATTCAGTTCTTCCAGTGATTCATCGATCACCTCGGAGTAATTAGAGCTAACCCAGTCCTTGACCACCTGATTGGGCGCGCGCAGATGCAGTACCTGCTCGGAATTGTCGCACCCCTCAAATCGAATGGGGCGAAACCAGGTCTCGAAACTCTGGCGATTGAGTCGCTTTTCGACAGCGTTGAGAATCTCGCTCCAGAGCCTATTCTCAATTACAGTACTCATGGCTTGTCCGTCCTATCTTGTCAGAAGTGTTCAGCGTTTGCGACAGTTATGAGACCTGTTACAAAACAATACAGAAACTTCTCTCCACCTGCTCAAGCTATTCTTTGACTGACACGGTGGAAGGTATTGTAAATGAACCCGCTTGATACTTTCCGAACCCCGAAATGAAAGTTTTCCACAGGGTTTTCCACAGGCCTGTGGAAAACCTCACGAGACTTAAAGTAATGCTTTAAGTATTTCTTTTTCAACTACTTACGGACTTAAATTGAGTCCGAAACGGGGCGGAGACTAGCATAATGTGAGCTAGGAAGCAAGAGAAATCCACAGGCATTGAAAATAATTTTTTCGCCCTCTGGGAAAATCCCTTTTTACTGCGTTTCTTGATTGCACTACTGGGTGAAATATGGCGTGAGAATGGTTTTAGAACACTTTTTGGTGAAAAACCGGGCTGGCAAATCTCCTAATTAACAGTAGAAAATTCAGTCAAAGGACTCTCGCAAGGCGTTTTCCGCCACACCTTTTCTTGACAGAAAGCCACCGGCGCAGTTAGTCTTACTCTTTTCGTTTAATCGGAGAATAGGTAACCATGTCGAAGCGCACATTCCAGCCAAACAATCGTCGTCGCGCCAAAACCCATGGCTTTCGCGCGCGCATGGCGACCAAAAACGGTCGCCTCGTGCTCAAGAGACGCCGTGCTAAAGGGCGCAAACGTCTCACGCCGGCGCATTACTAAGCACGGGGCAGATGTTTGTCCAAAATCATGCGGCTGCGCAGTTCCGGCGAGTTTCGCCGTGTCTATTCAGGCGGCAGGCGTTACGACGGCCACCTGTTGACAGCCTTCGTACAGCCGAACGGATTGGCGTATCATAGACTGGGCATCACGGCGTCGCGCAAGGCGATAGGCAATGCGGTCGAGCGCAACCGTTCAAAACGATTATTGCGCGAGAGTTTTCGCCTGAGCGAGACGACCCTCAATGCTCTGGATACCAAATACGATTGGGTGCTCAACGCGAAGCGTTCTTTGTTACGTGTGAGGGTCGAGTCACCGCTTGAGGAGTTTCAAAAGATCATCGCCCGTGTGTCCATAGACGAGCGTGACCGCCAGGCGAGATAAGCGGTAAAGCAGTGAGAACCATTCTTGTTTCGATATTGAAGCTGTACAAGATCGCGCTCTCGCCTCTGCTTCCGCCCTCCTGTCGGTTTGTCCCCACCTGCTCGGAATATGCACGCGAAGCTATCGAGCGACATGGTGCCTGGCGTGGGAGTTGGATGGGCGTGCGGCGACTTTTGCGTTGTCATCCTTTTCATCCGGGCGGGTACGATCCGGTTAAGTGAGAGATTGAGGTTGACCAGCGAACGAGGATTGCCATCTCATCTATAGGTTCACGCTAAGAAAGCGCGCTTCAGTTTAAATCAAATGCGACAACAGCGTTTCGTCCTTGCTCTTGTAATTTCGGCGGCGATACTTTTGGTCTGGAGTTATCTGTTCCCTGCTCCATCACCAAAGCAGATCAACGCCAATAACGCTGCGACGCCGGAGCAGCAGCAGCAGCCAACAGCCTCATCGCCTTCACCGCAAGCGACCGCCACCGCCAACACAACTGCTTCGGGTCAGCCGCCGCAAGCAGAGGCAGTAGTACCTTCCACACAGGACACCACGCCACAGCGAACCATCAAGATCACGTCGCCCCTGTACGAAGTGAAGCTCGATAGTCATGGCGCAGTGGCGACAAGTTGGTTGCTTAAATCCCTTCCGGCAGATAATAACAAACCAAGCCGCCCGCTCTATACCGTCGCCAGTACCAAGAGTGACCCTCAACCGCTTCAGCTCATCTCGCCGGAAGGTCTGAAACGGGGTGAAGCGCCGCTTCGTCTCAGCACCGGTGACGCAAAAATTGATGATCTCCTGTCCTCCAGAAACTACGCGATCAGCGGGGCAGAAGGTGAAGGTGATGAGATCAGTATCAATCTCGCTCCCGGCGAGTCGAAGCGTATAGATTTCACTTTACGCGACGAGTCTATGGGGCTCGATGCGACCAAGAGCATCATCTTTAACGCGGATCGTTACATCACGGATATTGAAGTCAAACTAAATCGCGGCGGACAGCAGGTTCCTCAAGCAAAGCTTCTGGTTGGGCCTGCCATCGGTGATCAAGGCATTACTCACTACAGCTTCTATTCGGTTGCGCCCGAGGCCATCGCCGTCGTCGAAGGTGAAGTCAAGCGAATTTATGGTCAGGCGGTCAACGAAAATAAGGAGAGCCCGGATCGTCAGGTACTCAATGGGCCAGTTACCTGGGCTGGTATCGGCGACACTTATTTCGCCATGATCGCCGTGCCTTCCAAAAAGACGGAAGGGTTGGAGATTCGCACCGCCAAGTACGAGTACCAGGTAAACGGAAACAAAGAGGCAAGGTATTTGATCACCGCTCTGGTTCCGATTCCGACGGATGGCTCTCCGACATGGATTTACACCGGCCCCAAGGATCACTACCTGCTAACTAATGCGAGTGATGAGCTTAGTAAGGTGGTTAGCCAAGCGAGCGGGGCGAAGGCTGAGGTTGATCTCGAACAAGCGATTGATTACGGCTTTCTGAGCAGTCTTTCACGCCCCCTGGCCGTACCGATTCTCTGGTCCATCCAAAAGCTATACGCGTTGACGGGCAGCTACGGCGTGGCGATCATCCTCTTCACCATCGTCATCTATTCCCTTTTCTTTCCGCTCAAATGGCGCTCATCAAAGTCCATGAAGAAGGCGCAGAAACTTGCGCCGCGCATGAAAGAGCTACAGGAAAAGATCAAGGGGATGAAGCAGGATGATCCGCGTTTGAAAGAGCTGCAAATGGAGCAACTGCGTTTGATGAAGGAGGGCAATCCCCTCGGCGGTTGTTTGCCGCTTCTGATTCAAATGCCATTTCTCTTTGCGCTCTATCGCGCGATCACGATCTCGATAGACTTTCGCCAGGCATCGTTTCTCTGGATACCAGACCTTTCGGCGGCTGAGCCCTATACCATACATATGCTGCCGATCCTGTTCGCGGCGTCGATGATCGTGTTGCAACTGATTACTCCGGCTCCGTCCGCCGACCCGCTGCAACGCAAGATGATGGCGATTGGCATGCCGCTCTTCATGCTCTACATGCTGTGGAGCGCGCCCGCCGGATTGCTCGTCTACTGGCTGGTGGGAAACGTCGTCGGCTTCGGTCAGCAGGTGCTGATCAATCGTTTGACTAAGTCTGAAGATGACGAAGAGCCGCCGAAAAAAAAGGCTGAGGCGCGTCCCCCGAAGAAGCTGAGCACGACACGCGTTTCACAAGCTTGATGTGATCTCGTAGCGTTGCCTCTTGATCCGATTGGTCCAGGCATTGATTTGAAATGAACGAAGCATGTCAACAGGCTCAGGAATTTCTCAACGCTATCTTTGATGGCGCAGGTCTTGATCTTCGCGCGAGCGTCGGAGAAGCTGAGAGCGGATGCCTTTTGAATATTGATGGCGCTGACGCCTCGTTCTTACTGAACGAGGGCGGGGAGCTTTTAGAGGCCGCCCAGCATCTCGTCAATCAAGCGGTCGGGCGTGAACTTCCGAAGGGCGAGCGCATCGTTTGCGATGTCGATAATTTTCGCGCGACCCGAGAAGCCGAGCTGCGAGCGATGGCTAATTATGTCGCCGACCGCGTACGCACAACGGGCGTCCCCTACACCTTTGGACCGATGCTTCCAAACGAGCGTCGAGTGATTCATCTCGCCCTTGCAGAAGATGAAGACCTGCATACTGAATCAATCGGTGAAGGCTCCGCGCGCAGATTAAAAGTGACTCTCAAAAAACAGTAAGCGTCTGCTTGTGATAGTTGATAAGCTCTGCCAGCCTTCTTCTTTCACACGCTACGCGTTAGTCCTGGCTATCTCTTCTTCCGGCAGTGCCAACGACAGATACCATCGTTGCTTTATCGACGCCTCCCGGTCGCAGCGGGATCGGCGTGATACGTCTGAGCGGCCCGCTCTCTCTGAAGATTATTCGCACTCTCACTGGCGACGCCTCGTTCGACCCTGAACCTCATCGCGTGACGCTACGAAATGTTCATGATCCCGAAACCAAAGAGATTTTAGATAGCGCCCTCATCACCTACTTTAAATCTCCGCACTCATTCACGGGCGAGGATGTCATAGAGTTAAGCTGTCATGGCTCGCCACTTCTGCTGCGCCACCTCATCGATGTGATCCTCAGCCTGGATGCGCGTGCGGCTGGCCCAGGCGAGTTTACCTTGCGCGCCCTGGCTAATAAACGCCTGAATCTGAGCCAGGCCGAAGCCGTGCGCGATCTCATCAATGCGCAGACCCACAACGCCGCACGGCAGGCGGTCAGACAGCTTAAAGGGGAGCTCTCGGCGCGTCTTCAACCGGTTAAAGATGCGCTCGTGGATATTATTGTGCCTTTGGAATCTTCGCTTGAATTTGTAGAGGATGATCTGCCTGAAATCGCTTCAAGCCATCTCAACGTAAAGCTTCGTGGTCTGGTAGATAAGCTCGGGAATCTTGCCTCCACTTTTCGTGCCGGGCGACTTTTGAAAGAGGGGCTCAAGGTCACGATCGCGGGTCGGCCTAATGTTGGTAAGTCTAGCCTTTTCAACAGTTTACTGTCTGTAGACAGGGCTATCGTGACGGATGTTCCGGGCACCACGCGCGACAGTTTAAGCGAACTGATAAGCCTGCGTGGGATTCCCGTCCTGCTTACGGATACCGCCGGAGTCCGTGTCTCTTCAGACGAAATTGAGAATTTGGGCGTGGAACGCACGCGGCGGGCGCTTGCCGACGCAGACCTGATCGTGGTCGTGCTAGACGGCTCCCAGCCTTTAACAGCGGAAGATGCAGAGGTTCTGGCTGAAGTCGCAGAGAGCCCGCACCTTATCGCTCTTAACAAAAGCGACCTGGACTCTTTCAAAAATAATGATTTCCAGTTGAAAAGGGATCAAGCACCCGTAGTCTCTGTGTCTGCAAAGACTGGTGCGGGACTAGATGCCCTGCGTGCTGCTATACTGGCGCCGTTCGCTGCTCAGGGTACACATGAAACAGATTTTCTGATCACAGATGCGCGCCATTTCGATCTTTTACGCCGCGCACAGGATGCCCTTAACTCTTCCAGTGTTCTGCTTGAGCAGCGAGCGAGCGAGGAATTTGTGCTCGTCGGTCTCTATGATGCTCTACGCCTTTTGGGTCGGATTACAGGAGAAACAACGCCCGACGACGTTTTATCGCAAATCTTCGCGACCTTCTGTATAGGGAAGTAGCCATGAGTTTTGATGAAGCATTTGATGTAGTTGTGATCGGGGCAGGCCATGCCGGGTGCGAGGCCGCCTCTACCGCCGCACGCCTCGGCGCTCAAACCGCACTGGTGACGCTCAATCTTGACCTGATCGGGCAGATGTCGTGCAATCCTGCTATCGGCGGCATCGCTAAAGGCCACCTCGTACGCGAGATAGATGCCCTGGGCGGTATTATGGGGCGCGTTATTGATCGTACCGGAATACAGTTCCGCTTGCTCAACCGTTCACGTGGCCCCGCCGTGCAAGCCCCACGCGCCCAGGCAGACCGCGCCCTTTATCGCACGGAGATGCGCCGCACTCTGGAAGCGACACCAAATCTACATTTGCGCCAGGGGTTGGTTGTTGACCTGATTGTTAGAGATGGTCGCGTCTGCGGCGTTGAGCTACAGGATACGCGCCGCTTTAGTGCGCGTGCGGTTGTAGTCGCTACCGGAACCTTTCTTAATGGGTTAATCCATGCGGGTCGTCGCACTTATAGTGCCGGGCGCGCAGGTGAGCCAGCCTCTATCGAATTGGCTGAGAGCTTAAAACGCCTCGGTTTCCCTGTCGGACGGCTCAAAACCGGAACACCACCGCGCCTGGACGGACGTACGATTGACTGGGATCGCTTCGAGCCACAGCCAGCAGACGAACGCCCTGTGCCCTTTTCCTTCGCCACTGACCGTATAGAGCAGCCGCAAATCACCTGCTATATAGGTTACACGACCGACACTGTTCATGAGGCGATCCGAGCTAATCTGCATGAATCGCCGCTCTATTCCGGCAGGATCAAAGGTGTGGGACCACGCTATTGTCCCTCCATCGAAGACAAGGTGGTGAAGTTTGCTGATAAAAACCGTCACCAGCTCTTCCTTGAGCCGGAGGGGCATGATACTAATGAAGTCTATCTGAATGGGTTCTCCACGTCGCTGCCAGCAGAACTTCAACAAGAATTGGTGCGCATGATTCCCGGGCTCGATGAGGCTCGAATCATACGTCCGGGCTACGCCATAGAGTACGATTACGTGGATCCGCGCGAGCTTACGCCCGGACTGGAAACGGCTCGAATTAAAGGGCTTTTTCACGCAGGGCAGATCAACGGGACGACCGGGTACGAGGAAGCTGCCTGCCAGGGACTGATTGCGGGTATCAACGCCGCCCTCGCCGTTCAGGGGCGGCCAGAGTTTCGCCTTCAGCGTGAAGAATCGTATATAGGGGTTTTAATTGACGATCTGATCAAGCAAGGTGTGGACGAGCCTTATCGCATCTTCACCTCGCGCGCTGAATACAGACTCGCGCTCAGACACGACAACGCGGATGCGCGTCTTGAACCTTATGGTCGGGAACTGGGACTCGTCGGCGACACAGACTGGGAACGTTTCAACCAGCGCCGAGACCAGATCGCCAGACTTCGTACAGCCCTTGAGGAAACACGTCTCAAACGCTCCGACGCGGCCTACTCCGCTCTCAGCCATACACTCTCTGCCGACCTGGGAGATTCCATCACGCTTGCACAACTCGCACAGCGCCCCAACGTCCACCTGGAGCTTATCAATCGCCTGCTCCCGGCAGATGTCCGCAGCGAAGCGCGCTTCTCCAATTTAGAATCAGCCCTCGCAGACCTGCTCTACAGCGGATACATCAAAGCGCAGCAGGCTACCTTCGGGCGCTTATACCAGCATGATGGGCTGCGAATACCCGCTGATTTCGACTTTCGTAGTATCAGTGGGCTCTCCAACGAGATGGTCGAGCGGTTCGAACGCGCCCGCCCACAAACTTTCGGCCAGGCGCGACGAATTAATGGTCTAACTCCCGCAGCCCTTTCAACCCTGCTGGTTCACCTAAATCTTCGACAGCAGGCCGCTTGAGTTATCCTGCCTATGGTTTCACGTGTCACCACAATGGAGGCATTATGACGGATTTTGAAATTGGCTATATTATGGGCTTAATAGTAGGAGAAGGAAGTTTCACGGGCGATTGTAAAAAAGGATGGCTCTCAATTAAGCTGCATATGAACGATCCTGCGCCTCTTTTAGAAGTTCAACGCTTGCTCGGTGGTCGAATTTATGGGCCTTATCATAACAATGGCCGCCATTTCCTTCATTACAAACTTTATGGACGCGAATTAGTCGAGGCGTTTCCACTGTTCAAAGAATATTTACCTCAAAGCCGTAAACGCGATCAATTCTACGCATGGTTAGAAAAATATTACATCTATTTTAATTATTGCGTCCAAAGGGCTAGAGGCTTATACCGGATTCACACCGCTAGAATTTATTCAGCTTAGTGAGTAGTTACACGTGAAACTATACTTTTGACCAGATGCAAAATTTTCTTTACAAGCATACGTGAAACAATGCATCTGAAGCAAAAATTGTGGCACGCAGCCACTTATTTATGTTAGTTTACGCGTTACTCGCTGAAGGGTAGGTTTTAGGGCTCAAACTATGACCAAAACCATCGCAGTGGCTAACCAGAAGGGCGGAGTCGGTAAGACCACTACGGCGGTAAATCTGGCGGCGGCTCTCGCCGTTGAAGAAGTACGCGTCCTGCTCGTGGACGCAGACCCGCAGGCTAATGCCACCTCTGGCGTCGGGATTCAACGCGGCAGCTTTCGCAGAAGCCTCTACCATGCGCTCGTTCTTAATGAACCGCTCAACAATATTATCCAACCGACAGAACTCCCCTTCCTGAAGGTTCTGCCCGCCGATAAGAATCTGACTGGGGCGGAGGTTGAGCTCGTCGAGCTTGAAAAACGTGAATACAGGCTTCAGGACGTGCTGCACGGGGTTGAAAACGACTTTGACTTTATCATCATAGACTGCCCTCCCTCACTCGGCTTGATGACGCTAAATGCTTTAACTGCTGCTACTTCCCTGCTCGTGCCGATCCAGTGCGAGTACTATGCGCTCGAAGGCGTCACGGAGTTGTTTGATACTCTGGCGCGCATACGCCGCGTCCTCAATCCAGGTTTAACCATCGAGGGACTCCTTCTCACCATGTACGATGAGCGCACAAACCTCTCAGCAGCAGTAGCGGCTGACCTGCGAGATTTTTATGGACAACAAGTTTTTGCAACCGTCATCCCACGAAACGTGCGACTTGCGGAAGCGCCCAGTTACGGGAAACCCATCATCTTGTACGACATTCGCTCACGCGGCGCGGAAAGCTACCTTCAATTAGCAAAGGAGGTCATATCTCATGACAAGAAGAGTACTCGGCAGGGGCTTGAGCGCACTGCTGTCGGATACAGCGGCGACAGCCAATGAAGATTTACTTGAGATCGATATAGACCTCATTGAGCCAAGTCCTGCGCAGCCGCGCACACATTTCGATGAGACGCGTCTGGAAGAACTGGCACAGTCGATCCGCTCAAACGGCATTGTTCAACCGCTTCTGGTGCGAAGGCGCGGCGGACGCTATCAACTGGTAGCTGGTGAAAGGCGTTGGCGTGCTGCTCAGCGTGCCGGTCTACAACGCGTCCCGGCCGTAGTACGTGAAATTCCGGACGATAAGCTACTGGAACTGGCGCTCGTCGAAAACATACAACGACAGGAATTAAACGCGATTGAAGAAGCCCACGCATATAAGAGGCTCATCGAAACCCTGGGCCTAACCCAAGAGACGGTGGCGCAACGAGTCGGGCGAGATCGCTCTTTTGTTACTAACTACTTGCGCCTCTTACGTTTACCGGAAGATATACAGCGCCTCGTGGAAGAAGAAAAGCTTTCTATGGGACACGCTCGTGCCTTGCTCGGTGTAGATGACACGGATATCCAGAGACGCGTCGCGCGTAACGTCATAGAGCAATCTTTGTCCGTACGTGAAACTGAGCGAGCCATCAAGCGAATCATTGCCGGTGCCAGCCCTGCGACCGCCACTCAGCCGCCGCCCAAACGCGATGATGCAAATATCCGCGCTGCGGAGACTAAACTGCGACGCCGCTTTGGCACACAAGTGCGTGTGCTTCCGAGCCAGACAGGCGCCGGCGGCAAGATAGAGATAGAGTATTATAACGAGAGTGATCTAGACCGACTCTACCAGATATTAGCTGGGTCGCAGGAGACTGCGCCTGCAACATGATTCCAGTCAACCTGTCTTAGCATTAGAAAAAAGGGTTTTAGAACAGTTTAAGCGAGCATTTGATCTTCATTATTGCTCGTAAATCTAAAGGATCATAATACCAGCCTCCATTAAATCCCTCATAGGGGAATATATCACCATCCTGATATAATCAATTGTAATCAATAAATCGAGGAGCTTGATAGTAACCGAGAAAGAGAATATATCTCTACATTTCTGCGGTATTAAGTAAAATGAAGAAGAGATTGACAGAAATGGTCTCCTGCGCTGGTTGAGTGGCGAAGCTCGCGCCGCGCGATCTGGCCCAAGTTTTGGGCGCACTTCCAGCACAGCCAGCAAATCAGAACGTACTTGTCGGGTACGATACGGCAGATGACGCAGGCGTGTTTCGTTTGCGGGACGACATTGCATTGGTGCAAACCGTTGATTTCTTTACACCCGTGGCGGACGACCCGGAAATCTACGGTCGCGTCGCTGCAAATAATGCTCTTAATGACATTTATGCTATGGGTGGAAAGCCTCTTACGGCTTTGACCATCGTATGCTATCCGCAAAAAGAGGACCTCAGCGTTCTGGGTCAAATCCTGCGTGGCGGTCAAATGGCCATGAACGAAGCGGGAGTGATCGTGTTGGGGGGGCATTCGATTGATGATGCAGAGATTAAGATTGGCTATGCCGTAACGGGTGTGATAGACCCTGCGCGTGTCGTGACGAACGCAGGTGCCCACCCGGGCGATGCGCTCATTTTAACGAAGCCAATCGGGACGGGGGCGGTAAGCACGGGCATCAAGCGCGGAGTGGCACGCGCCGAAGCGGTTGACGCAGCGATGAAGGCCATGACGACTTCAGCCGCGACGGCGGCAGCCGCGATGCAGAATGCGGGCGCGCACGCTTGCACTGATGTAACCGGCTTCGGCCTTCTCGGACATGCTTATGAGATGGCACGCGCCAGCGATGTCTGTTTGGTAATCAAGGCAGACTGCGTACCGCTGTTACCGGATGTCCTGGAATTAATCAGGCAGGGGATGTTGACTCGCGGCGATAAGAATAACAGGGATTACGTGGGGGAGACTGTATCGATAGCAACCCATGTTTCTCGCGAGATGCAGAGCGCACTTTTCGATCCGCAGACGGCTGGCGGACTTCTCATCAGTATTGATCAAGCAAAGGCTGAAGCTTTAGTTAATGAAATCGAGGGCGCGGCTATTATTGGAGAGGTGCAGCCACGCCTGAATCACTTGATTCAAGTTACTTGATTCAGACTTGCGTGGTGAGCTAAAGAGCACCTAGAACTCTTGAGCACCCATCGTTTGGGGTTCCAGGCTTCAGGTAAACATCTTTTATACCAGCCTTTATCAATAGTTTAAGAGCTACACTTCACCAGCCTGGTCTTCTGTGTGAGCAACCGAGCGCAGCCACAATCCCCATACAGCTTTCCTTGACGGGCTGCGAAACCGCATGTTAGACTCGCAAGCTTTTGGCACACGAGCATTTTTCGAATATACAATCTGGGGCAGTGTTATCTGTTCATTAGGGCCTTTCGAGCGCTATGATCTTCCTGGGCTTCGCGGAAAATTCCATCCAACTCGTGCCTGATGGCACACTCTTTCTTCACATCGCGATTATCCTTGTGATGGTGTTTGTTCTTGATCACACGCTGTTCAAACCCATCAACCGTATTCTAGAGGAGCGCGAGAAGCGTACGCGTGGTCGTTCAGGCGAAGCGCGCGACATCCTTCTGCGTGTAGAGGAGAGCACAGCCAACTATGAGCGCTCCCTGCGCGAGGCGCGCGCCGAAGGCTACCGTCTGATGGAGCAGGTGCGTGAAGAGGCGATGCATGAACGGCAGAAGGTACTCGATAGCATACGCGAAGAGGTTAACCGCTCCATCATGGAGCAAAAAGAGGCTATCGCCGCGCAGACCGAAGATGCTCGTGCTGTGCTTGGAAGCGATGCGATGCGCATTGGCAGAGAGATCGGTGAGCGTATCTTACATCGTCCGATCAGCGAAGCGGCGACGACGGGTCTTGGGTCGCCCGCATAAAAATTATGTTTATAGCCTTTATATCACTGGTGCTCCTCCTGGCGGGGGGTGAAGGAGGAGGAGGGGGACGCTTGCCCTGGTGGTTGAATTATCCGGGCTTTGAAGCGTGGAAATTCGTCAACCTGGGCCTCTTTGTTTTCCTGCTCGTTTACTTCCTGCGCCGTCCATTGGGTGAAGCCTTCCGCGCACGTCGCGAGGGAATTCGCCGTGACCTGATGCGCGCGCAGGAAGAGCGTAACGCGGCGCTCGCTAAACTCGAAGAGGTGGAAGCGCGTCTGGCGCGGCTTGATGCTGAAGTCGCAACCGTTCGCGAACAGGCGAAGAGGGAGGCGGAGCAAGAGCGCGAGCGTATCAAGCGTGCAACTGAAGAGGAGGCGCGTAAACTGCGTGAGCAGGCCCAGCGTGAGATAGAGAGCGCTGGCAAGGCTGCGCGGCAGGAGTTGCGTCACTATGCTGCCGAGCAGAGTGTGCGGCTCGCGGAGCAGATGATTCGCCGCGATATGCGCCCGGAGGACGATGCCCGTCTGGTGAATCTTGAGATCGAGGAACTGGGAGGGGTCAAGCCTTGAGCGTACAGGCAGTGGCGCGCCGATATGCGACCGCACTGGCAGATGTCGTCGCAGAGCGTGGAGAAGCGCGCGAGGTTCAGGAGGAATTGTCTGAATGGGCATCTATGATGCAGACGAATGCGCAGCTCATGGAGGTCTTCAGTAATCCGACGATACCTTATGAGCAGAAGCGTCAAGTCCTGAACACGCTCGTCGGGCGAACGCGTGTTCGTCCGACGACGGCGAACTTTCTGAACGTCCTCTTACAGAACCAGCGTCTGGCGGAACTCGGTGAAATCAATAGACGCTTCACACAGGTCTTGGATGAGCGTGCGGGAGTAGTCTCGGCGCAAGTGACGACGGCTCATCCCGTCCCGCAGGCTTCACAGCAGGCTTTGCGTGAGAGGCTTGCCTCGATGACGGGCAAAGACGTACGTTTGAGCTTCACGACTGATGAAGAGCTGATTGGTGGCATCGTGACGCGCATCGGTTCGACCATCTATGACGGCTCCGTGCGCAGCCAGTTGCAACAGTTCAAGGAGAGACTAGCAGGCAAATAGCTCATCAACTGTGAATCGACGTACGGATTTTCTCTTTCCCTTGACGATTCACGATTGACGATTTACGAAAAGGAATCATATGGAACCGATCAGAGCCAACGAGATCAACGAAATTATTCGCCAGCAGATCGAGAACTTCGAGACGGGCGTGACTGTCACGGAAGTCGGGACGGTGATTAAAGTCGGCGATGGTATCGCCGAGATTCACGGCCTGGAAAAAGTTATGGCCGGTGAATTGTTGGAATTTCCGCACGATGTGCGCGGCCTCGCTTTGAACCTGGAAGAGGACAAAGTTGGCGCGGTGCTCTTCGGCGACTTTCAGAAGATCAAGGAGGGCGATCTGGTCAAGCGCACGGGTCGCATCATGGAAGTACCTGTCGGCGATGCATTGATTGGCCGTGTCGTGGATGCGCTCGGCAATCCGATTGATGACCGTGGCCCGATCATGACGGATGCGTACAATCCGATTGAGCGCATTGCGCCTGGCGTCGTTGATCGCCAGCCCGTGAAAGAGCCTTTGCAGACCGGACTCAAGGCGATTGACTCGATGGTGCCTATTGGTCGCGGGCAACGCGAGTTAATCATCGGCGACCGTCAAACGGGTAAGACGGCGGTCGCGGTCGATACGATCATCAACCAAAAAGGGAAAGACGTGATCTGCATCTACGTCGCCATCGGGCAGAAGGCTTCGACGGTGGCGCAGGTCGTCAAGACCTTGAATGATTTCGGCGCGCTCGACTACACCGTCGTCGTCAAGGCGACCGCCTCGGACCCGGCGGCGATGCAGTTCCTCGCGCCTTATGCCGGAGCGGCCATCGGCGAATACTTCCGCGACACCAAACGCCATGCCCTGACCATCTACGATGATCTATCGAAGCAGGCGGCGGCCTATCGTGAAATCTCGCTCCTCTTGCGCCGTCCGCCTGGACGCGAGGCATATCCGGGCGACGTCTTCTACCTGCACTCGCGTCTACTGGAGCGCGCGGCCAAGTTAGCGGACGTGAAGGGGGGCGGCTCCTTGACGAGTCTCCCGATCATCGAGACGCAAGCGGGCGACATCTCCGCCTATATTCCGACCAACGTGATCTCGATCACTGACGGTCAGATTTTCCTCGAAGCAGACCTCTTCAACTCCGGCATCAGACCGGCGATCAACGTCGGCAACTCCGTCTCGCGAGTCGGCGGTTCGGCACAGATCAAGGCTATGAAGCAGGTCGCCGGAACATTGCGCCTGGACCTCGCGCAGTTTCGCGAGCTGCAAGCGTTCGCGCAGTTCGGTTCGGATTTGGATAAGGCGACGCAATCGCAGCTTGCGCGCGGTCAACGTCTGGTAGAGATTCTCAAGCAGCCTCAGTACCGTCCGATGGACGTGGCCGCGCAGGTACTCGTCATCTGGGCTGCCACCAACGGCCATGTCGATGATGTGCCGGTCGAGGATGTCAGGCGATTCGAGACGGAGCTACTGCGCTTTGTCGAGAACTCGCATCCGGGGCTGCTCCAAAGCATTCGCGAGAAGAAGTCGCTCACGGACGAGATCAAGAACGACATGGTGCAGGCTCTTAAGGACTTTAAAGATCGTTGGAGCGAAGAGACGCTGGTCGCGCGTCGCGGCGACGCGCAAGCCACCACCTCGCAGGCAGCCGTGGCAACGAGCGCGCCCGCTCCCGAGCCAACTGTCCCTGCTGGAGTATAAGAGCAGGGATGAGGGATGAGGGATGAGGGATGAAAGGGTTGAGTTAGTGAGTCGTCGAATCATTAGTTCAATCTTTTCTTTCTTCATCCCTCATCCCTCATCCCTCATCCCTAATTTTTATGGCTAACCTGTTAGACATACGCCGTCGCATCCGTTCTGTGAAGAACACGCAGCAGATCACGCGTGCCATGAAGATGATGTCGGCGGCGCGTTTGAAACGCGCGCAGGATCGCGTCGTGACGGCGCGCCCCTTCGCCAACAAGATGTTGGAGGTGCTGGGCGAGCTCGCTGCGCGCACGGATGAAGATTTCCATCATCCGCTTCTGGACGCGCGTGGGGATGAGCGTTACCTGATCGTCTTGATCACCGCCGACCGTGGATTGTGCGGCGCTTTCAATACCAATCTGATCAAAGCGGCGCAGGCGTTCATCAAGGAGAACGAGGGCAAGACCATAGAGATGCTGCCCATCGGGCGCAAAGGGCGGGATTTCTTCCGCCGTCGCAGCATGACGTTCGTCAAAGAGTATGTCGGCCTCACGGGCAAGGGAAGCGTCCAGTATGCTGAAGCAGTGGAGATCGCACACGACGTGATCGAACGTTCCAAAGAGGACGCGGAGCTTGATAAAGTCTTCATCGTTTACAACGAGTTCAAGTCCGTTCTCTCGCAACGAGTCGTCATCGAACAACTCCTGCCCGTCTCGCGCACCGTCGAATCGACTGACGATGCGGCTGCCGCCGGAGCGAGTCCGGCCAATCTGACGGAGTATCTATACGAGCAACCGCCCGCAGAGATTTTCAGTCGCCTGCTGCCGCGCCTGATCGAGACGCAAATCTTCCGCGCTTTGCTCGAATCGGTCGCCTCCGAACATGGCGCGCGCATGACGGCGATGGATTCGGCGTCGAAGAACGCAGGTGAGTTGATCGGCGCGCTCACCCTCAACATGAACCGCGTACGGCAGGCCGCCATCACTAACGAGATCATCGAGGTCGTATCCGGCGCGGCGGCGCTCTAACGCGAGGTGCAAGCAGAAAGGCAAAAGTGACGGAGGCTTCTTGGTTTCCTTCACTTTTGCCTTTTTGCTTTCAGGCCAATTCACGCGTCGCCCTACGCCGAAGCTCGTCGAGCTGTGCTAAACTGCGCTGAAATTTCCCGGAGGAGCGAAACCCCTGATGGCTTACCAGAGCGTAGCAGAAATCTTCGAGACGATAGACGAGACGCGCGAGCGTCTTTACAACAGAGTCGAAGGGCTGAGTCCCGCGCAGGAGAAGTTTCGACCGACGCCCGACGCTTGGTCTATCGCAGAGATAGTCGAGCACCTCTCCATCATGGAGAATCGTTTGTCCGCTCTCATGAAGATGATGTTGAAGAAAGCCGAATCAGCGAGCGAAGAGGCGGGCGAGGACGGCCAGGGCTTTCGCCCCTTCTCTCTGGATCAGCATATCAAGCGCAGCCTGAAAGAGAAATATGTAGCGCCGGAGACGGTTCGCCCGAGCGGCAACATCACGGTTGGAGAGTCGCTCGCCGGGCTGCGCAGCTCGCGCGCCGAGCTGCACGAACTGCGCCCGAAGCTAGAATCAATGGACCTCTCGACCATGACCTACCCGCACCCCGTCTTCGGTGCTCTCAACCTCTATCAATGGCTGGCCTTCATAGGTATTCACGAAGACCGTCACCTGCGCCAGATCGAGTCCGTGCTCTCATCACCGGAATTTGTATAGGCGGTTACGGATCAACTTCTCTTCAAAATAGTGGCAGCGACTTGCGGACGCTCGGACTGCTTCTTATAATCACCTCACATCAATAGTGTGCCCTCGTAGCTCAATGGTTAGAGCAGCGGACTCAGTTCTTTGAAAGGTCTAAGTGGAGAATTCTGGATGATGAATCTCTGCGTGGCAATTCAGACAAAGAAGCTGGCACTTACCGGCTTCGGCCACAAGGGTTTCCCATGAGGTGTTTGAGCATTTCCTGAGATCAACAGGAAAGGACTTGATCGTAGGATCAAGATGGTGAAAAGCCAATGCCGCTTGATTGCGACGATAACCACATCGTTCGCATCGGCCACCTTTCTGTTGAATCAGCAAGCGCCTTCTTTGGTGACCGCGATGTTGCTGAGATACGTAATTCTGATGTTTGCTGTTTGTGGAACTATTTTTACACAGGCGCGAGCAGAACTTGGTTTGCCTGCCGGTCAATACGGCTTTGCAAACTGAACAAGTATTCTCCATATGACCTCCAAAGTTGGGTTGCAAGCGCGTCACATTCGACTTTCGAGCAGACTCGGAATCATCTCAGGTGCGCTTGTAGAATCTGTCAAATTCGGGGAAGCCTAAGACGCGAAAGCGAGATGGTAATCCCGAGCCAAGCCTTGCCAGACTTCAGGCGGGGAAGGTGTAGAGACTTGATGGCAGACGCGTAAAGCGAAGAGAAAGTCCAGACCACAAACTCTGATTGCTGCTGCGGTCAGAAGCGCGGCGAAAGCCGTAGTGGTAAGCATAATCCGTTGGTTCGGGGTTCAAGTCCCTGCGAGGGCATAAACTCAACCCTGTCAACAACTTAAGAATACAACCGACGAAATTTTAATGGGTCTAAACCATAGCATTAACGTCGGCGTCATCGGCGCGGGCTTCGCTCGCACGACGCAGATTCCGGGCTTTCGCGCCTGCAAGGGGGCGCGCGTCGTGGCGATTGCGAGCGGCCACAGGGAGAACGCCGAACGTGTGGCGCGCGAGTTTGATATAGAGCATGTCGTAGGGGATTGGAGCGAGCTCGTGGCGCGCGATGATGTCGATCTCATCAGCATCGTCACGCCGCCCGCGACGCACATGGAGATGACGCTCGCGGCGCTCGATGCGGGCAAGGCTGTCCTCTGCGAAAAGCCTATGGCGATGGATACGGGCGAAGCAGACGCGATGCGCAGGCGGGCGAGGGAGAAGGGGCGGCTTGCGCTCGTCGATCATGAGTTACGGTTTTTGAATGGCCGCCGGAAGATGCGCGAGATGCTGCTTAGTGGTGAGATCGGCCATGTACGTCATGCGAAGTACACCTTTCGCTCAGACTCGCGTGCTGCCGTAGAGCGCCCCTGGAATTGGTGGTCTGATGCGAAAATGGGCGGCGGTGCGCTCGGCGCTATCGGCTCGCACGCCGTAGACTCTTTCCGCTGGCTGCTCGGCGCGGAAGCGTCGCACGTCTTCGGCCAGCTTGCCACACACACGCGCGAGCGTAAGGATGAGAGAACGGGCGAGATGCGCCTCGTGACGACGGATGACGAGGCGAACCTGCTCCTGCGATTAGCAGATAGTCCGTTGATAGAGGACGCGACCGCGACCGTTTCGCTCTCGGTTGTGGAGCAGGGGCGGGGTGAGCACAGGCTTGAGATATTTGGATCAGAGGGCGCGCTGATGGTCGAAGAAGAGGATCGGTTATGGCGTTCGACAACCGGCGCGGGCGAGTGGAAGCCAGTTGAGGTGGAACCAATCCAGGCCGCGCCCGGCATGCGCGACAGCGGCTGGTCGCGCGGCTTCACCGTTTTCGCACGCAAGATCGTAGAGGCCCTCAGAGAAGGACGTAGCGAGATCGAAGGCGCTGCGACTTTTGAAGACGGATACCGCACGCAGCTCGTACTGGATGCCGCGCGCCGCTCACACGAGAGCGGTTGCCGGGAGACGATTCGTGAATCGTAAATTAAAGAATCCTATTTTCTATTTATGATTCACAGTCCTGGCCTGCGCGCGGAACACGGAATCTGGAATCTCCACGTCGAACTTCACGTCTTTCAAGCGCATGATCGTGTCGCCCGTGTCGTTACTATGCGATACGGTCTTGAAGGGTAAGAGTACGCCGCCCACCGTCTTGTAATCGCTGTAGGTCTCCATTACCTGTTGTGCGCCTTCGCCCGTGTTGCTGGAGATGAGCAGGTCTCGCTTGAGGATCAGAAATGATTTCGCAGAGATGTAGTCCGTGATCGGGTTCCCTTTCTCCGGCGTCTTCACGACGACGTAAACCTCTTCATCTCCGACCTTCGACATCCTTTTAATAGCGACCGTCTTGAACAGCTTCTTCCAGTTGACGAGCTGGTAGAAGTCTGACGTGACGCGTGCGTCGTCAAGTTGCGCGCCGGTCTTGGTCTCGCCGGACGAAAAACTGGTCTCCTCGCCTCCGCTCGTGCCGTCGAAAAACTCCCTGTAGGTTCCGATCTTCTTGCCGAGCGCCATGAAGGTGAGCTGCGTCTCGGTCGCATTCGGCGCACGGGAGTTGATGATTCCGGGGCCTGAGACGCCCTGATTCTCGAAATCTACATTAATCGTCTGGATCATAGATCTGTGTCGTCGCAGGTTTGCCTCGCCGCCGTGGGCTTCGATCACTCTGGTCATCAATTCATCGACGGTGATCTGTGCGTTGAAATCCGGGATGCGCTTGAACTCAAATTCGCCTTCCGGCTGCTTGAGCACGATGGCAGACACTTTGCCCGCCGCGTCACGCTTGACCAGAACCGCGTAGGAATCTGGAAGCAGGGGACTGTAGAGATTGTCTTTAGCCTTTTCTGAGAGCGGATACGCGGGCTGACCCGGCACGATCAATGCCACCTTGCCCTCCTTAAACGCGATCTCGATAGTCCCTGCTTTCTCGCGCTCGTAAGAGCCCAGCAGGTCTTTGAACGGGCTGGAATAGCTGGCCGCTGCTGCCGCCGCCGCTTCCGTGCCAGCGTCCGCCGGTTCTATTTTCGTCAGGACGTAGTTCCCCTGCGGCTGCTCTAGGTAAGCTTCGGTCTGCGAAGCATTCTCTTTGACGGGGCGAAAGGTGACGAAGAAGCCTGCGGGAGCGTTGGCGAGCTTGTAGCGGCGTCCACCCACGTTTTCGAGCGCATAGACGGGTTGATTGGGAACGGTCATGGTGAGCTTGCCGTCCTTCAAAGCAATCTCCACATCGAATCCCGCTTCGGCAAATCTGTAGGTTCCAACTTCGCTTTGCAGATCAGCTACAGAGCTTTGTGCATCTCCCACCGCAGCCGCCGTGGCGTTGCTTGCATTTGATTGAGGGCTGCCGACCAGGTTTGACCAGACAGTCTCCATCACCGTCCGTCCGAGGGGCGAGCTTGAGACGTTAGTCAACATGACGACGCCGAGTTTCCTGTCCGGCATCAGCGCGACCAAAGAGTTGAAGCCGTCGATGCCGCCGCTATGTTGCAAGACCTTGTGACCGTTCCATTCTGCCAATCCCCAACCGAGTCCATAATCAATGTTGCCCGCGATGTTGATCTGCTTCGTGATTAATTCCTTGAAGCTCTTTTCGGAGACCAGGCGCTTGCCCTCGAACACGCCTCCGCCGAGCATCAAGCGAACCCAGGCGGCCATGTCTCTCACACTGGAATTGATCGCTCCGGCAGGGGCGATTGACTTGAGGTCGCGCATAGGCAGGCGTCGCGCCTCTTTGGTGGCGACGATGTATTCGTAGCCGAGCGAGAAGTCCGAGGCTTTCTGCATCTCCTGAATGGACGTATTGCTCGCCTTCATGCCGAGCGGCTTGAGGATGCGTCGAGCGATGACCTGCTCCCAGGTGGAGTCTTGTGCCTTCGCCACGACCTCGCCCGCCGCGCTGAACATCACGTTTTGGTACTGGAACTTCTCGCCGAGCCTGGCCGTCGGCTTGGCGAACGCGACGGCGCGTATAATCTCCTCGCGGTCGAGCACGCCCGGAGCCCATAGCAGGTCTGTGCCGGCGAGACCTGAGCGGTGCGAGAGCAGGTCGCGGATAGTGATCTTCGCATCCGCCTCCGCGTCCATCAGCTTGAAGTAGGGGAGAAATTTTTTCGGCGAATCATCCAGAGAGAGCTTTCCGTCATCGACGCTCATCATCGCCGCCATCGCCGTGAAAGCTTTCGTGCACGAGCCGATGGCGAACAGTGTGTCGGGCGTGACGGGGAGCCCCCGCTCTACATCTTTAAGGCCGAGCCCCTTCATGTAGATCACCCGGTCGTCTTTGACGATGACGAGAGAGATGCCCGGTACGCCCAACTCTTTGCGCTTCTCATCGACCGTCTTCTCGATAGAGGCGAGGGTAGTTGAAAGGTCTGAAGGGTTGGGGGCGGCAGCCTGCCTTTGATGAGAATCTACGGACGCAGCCCTGACGGGCATCCAGACATTAGCAAAGAGAAGAGTGGTCGCGATAAGGAGATGAAAAAAGCGCTTGAGTAGCATATGATCTGGACTCCTCGAAGTGAATTATAGCGTTTGGGTACGACTGACAGGGGCACTGACCGCTTCAATTCAGGTTCGTTTATACGGCAGCGCAGAGGTAAAAGTTTGAGCCAACCGACTCGTCAATTATAACCGGCGCGATAAGGGCTCTCGACCTGTCATGTAGTTTTAGCCTTTCCCGGTCAATATCACAAAGCGAGAGACAGCGGACATTCGATCAAAGAAGATGAGACGAGCCGGAAAAGCAGGGAAGCGCGTGCGCGTCGGCGTGGACACGGGCGGGACGTTCACGGATTTCGTCTTTCAAACGAAGCTGGGCTTACAGCTTTTCAAGCTTGCCTCGACGCCTGCCGATCCATCGCTGGCGATCATCGAAGGTTTGCGGCGCATCGCGCGCGAGACGGGCGTGCGCGCAAGTGAGATAGAGGTCGTTCACGGCACGACCGTGGGGACGAATGCCTTGCTTGAGCGATGCGGCGCGCGGACGGCTCTCATCACCACGGCAGGCTTTGAAGATGTGCTCGCCATCGGACGCCAGGCTCGTCCCGCGCTTTATGATCTTGAAGCGGTGGCTCTATCGCCGCTCGTCCCTGAAGACTTGCGCTTCGGCGTACGCGAACGCGTCGCCGCATCCGGCGAGGTGCTGGAACCGTTGACGGAGAGGTCGCTCGCATCGCTGGTGGTAAAGCTGAAGCGGGCGCGCGTCGAAGCGATCAGCATCTCGCTGCTCTTTTCTTTCATCCACCCGGAGCATGAGCGCCGCATCGCAGAGGCGCTCAAAACGCTGGACGTTCCGCTCTCCGTCTCGCACCTGATTCTTCCGGAATACCGCGAATACGAGCGTACCTCTACGGTCACGATCAATGCTTATCTTCAACCATTGATGGGCTCATATCTTGGGCGGCTCAAACGCTGCGCGCCTGACTTGCGCGTGATGCAGTCCTCCGGGGGAAGCATCTCGGCCATGGTCGCAAGGGCTGAGCCTGTGCGGACGATTCTCTCCGGCCCGGCGGGCGGCGTCGTCGGCGCGCTCCGTGCGGCGCGCAGTGCTGGCGTTGATCACATCATCACCTTCGACATGGGCGGCACATCAACGGATGTTGCCCTCTGCGACCGTTACGGAATGCGCATGACGCGTGAGGCGATGGTGGCGGGTCTGCCCGTGGCCGTCTCTATCATGGACATACACACGGTCGGAGCGGGCGGCGGCTCGATTGCGAGGGTCGATGAGGGCGGCTCATTGCGCGTCGGGCCGGAATCTGCGGGCGCTGATCCTGGGCCAGCTTGTTACGGGCGTTCGCTGCTTCCGACGGTGACGGACGCGCACCTGGTGCTCGGACATTTCGGCGGCGCGGGACTCCTCGGCGGAGAGTTTGAGCTGGACGAAGCACGCGCGCAAGAGGCTTTGACCCGCCTGGCAAGCGAGATGAGCGCGGCGACACACAGGCGCGTCTCCATGAGAGAGGCTGCACGGGGTGTGCTGAGCGTCGTCAATACGGGAATGGAGCGGGCGCTGCGTGCCATCTCCGTCGAACGTGGCTACGATCCGCGCGATTTCGCGCTGCTGCCGTTCGGCGGCGCGGGCGGCCTGCACGCGGTCGATCTGGCGCGTGCGCTTCGCATCCCACGCATCATCGCGCCAGTGTCCGCCGGTGCGCTCTCCGCGCTCGGCGCGCTCGCCTCAGACGTCGTCAAGGATTGGAGCCGCACGTTGATGCTGGAAGCAACCCTTAATCATCGCGCACATCTTGAGCGTGCTTTCCGTGAGATGGAACGCGAGGCGCGCACGGCGCTTCGTCGCGAGGGATTCACCCTTGAGCGCCAGCGGCACGAAAGGATGCTCGGCGTGCGTTACAAGGGACAATCCTTCGAGCTTGAGATCAGGTGGAACGATAAGGGCGATGTGGCGCGTGATTTTCATCGCGCGCACCGAGCACGATACGGTTACGCGCAAGTTGCGAATACAGTCGAGATTGTCAGCGCACGCCTGCGCTCCACGGGCATCGTCGATGAATTAAGGAAGGAGCGCGCGCAACGTATCGGGCGCAAAGGCGAGACAGCTTCGCCGCACGCTCACGCGATGATCTATTTTACGAGCGTAGAGAAGCGCGCAGCCCTCTATCGCCGCGACGATCTGCCAGCGGGCGCGCGACTGCGCTCGCCCTGCATCGTCACCGAATACTCTTCGACGACGCTCATTCCCCCAGGCGCGCGCGCCATTGTTGACGGCTATGGAAATATCATCATCGAGCCATGATGTCTGAACACATTGATCGTCCCGTCAGGGACGCTTGATAATAGCGAGAGCGATTCATCGCTGGGAATGCGATGAAAGATATTGCCAGTCCCGTAGGGACTGCGGGATTCCGGTTCGACTTTCCCCGGCGATAAATCGCTGGGCTATTATCGTTGATCCCTACGGGATAAGTATGAGACGAAGTTTTGACCCGACGACATTGGAGATTTACCGCGCGCTCTATACTTCCGTGGCGGAAGAGATGGGCATCGCTCTGCGGCGCACGGCCTTTTCACCGAACATCAAGGAGCGGCGCGACTACTCCTGCGCCGTCTTCGACGCGCACGGGCGCGTCATCGCGCAGGGCGATCACATGCCCGTGCACCTCGGCTCGATGCCGATGGCTGTGGCCGCCGCGCTCAGCGAAATCCGCCTTGCGCCCGGCGAGACGGTCGCCCTCAACGACCCCTTCGCAGGCGGCACGCACCTGCCGGACGTGACCCTGGTCACCGGAATGTTTTTAGAAGGCAAAGGATGGAAGGAAAAAGGAGAAGGGGAAAAGGCAAATAGTGCCAGCTTGAATTTGAAATCCGCAACCCACAATCCGCAATCCGCGATCTTTTATGTTGCCAATCGCGCGCATCACGCAGACATAGGCGGGGCGACGCCGGGTTCGATGGGAATGGCGACGGATGTGTATGGCGAGGGGCTGCGGATTCCACCCATTCGTCTCGTGCGTGGCGGAGAGGTAGACAAAGACGTGATGCGATTGCTGATGGCGAACGTCCGCGCTTCCTCTGAGCGACGTGCGGATTTCGAGGCGCAGATAGGTTCGTTGAAGACGGGTGCGGCGCGCCTGCTTGAGATAGTGGACAGACGCGGGGTCAGCGAAGCGCTCGCTTACGCGTCCCATTTGATCAATTATTCGGCGCGCATGATGCGCCGCGCGATTCGTGCGATTCCAGACGGCGAGTACGAAGCGACGGATGCGCTCGATGATGATGGTGTGACAGATGAAGAGGTCTTGATCCGCGTGCGCGTGACGATCAAGGGCGAGCGTGCGCGCGTGGATTTCGAGGGCAGCGCGCCGCAGGTCGCAGGCGCAATTAACGCCGTCGAAGCGATCACCGTCTCGGCTGTCGCATACGTCTTTCGCTGCCTCATCAAGGGAGACGTTCCGGCCAGCGCAGGCTTGATGGAGCCCATCGAAGTGCTTGCGCCGCGCGGCTCAATCGTCAATGCCACGCACCCTGCACCGGTCGCGGGCGGAAACGTGGAAACGTCGCAGCGCATCGTCGATGTATTGTTCAAGGCGTTGTCGCGTGCGCTGCCTGAAAGGATTCCGGCGGCGAGCCAGGGGACTATGAACAACCTGACCATCGGAGGCAAGGATGCGCGCACCGGTGATGAGTTCGCCTACTACGAGACGGTCGCGGGCGGCATGGGCGCGCGTCCACACTCGGACGGCATGAGCGCCGTTCACACGCACATGACGAACAGCCTCAACACACCCGCCGAAGCCTTGGAATACGCCTACCCCTTGCGCGTGCGCGCCTATCACATTCGCAAAGGCTCTGGCGGGCAGGGGAGACAACGCGGCGGTGACGGCGTCGTGCGCGAGATAGAGACGCTCGTGCCAGCGCGCATGTCTCTGCTCGCCGATAGACGCAAAGGAGCGCCCTACGGCCTGCGCGGTGGAGAAGAAGGCAAGAGCGGGCGCGACGCGATCATCCGTCAGGGACGCAAACAATCTATCGCTTCAAAAGGAAGCTGGGAGCTGCGTGTGGGCGACCGCGTTCGTATCGAAACGCCGGGCGGCGGAGGCTATGGCGAGCCGGAGTAAATTTTTCATGCGTCTCGTAAGATGCACGTTTTGTTGATGGCGCTACTTTGACAGCGAGACCGCTTACGTAATTACAATGTAGCCATGAAAACCAGAATCGTAAAAATCGGTAATTCCCAAGGTGTTCATATTCCGAAATTGCTTTCGGAACGCAACAAGCTTGCTGAAGAAGTTGAATTAGAGGCAGAGGATGATCGAATCATTATTCGCTCAACTAAACATCCTCGAAAGGATTGGGAGACCGCGTTTCGTACAATGGCAGAACGTGGAGATGACGCTTTACTCGATAACAATCTGCTCACTCAAGCTCGATGGGATGAGGCTGAGTGGCAATGGTAATCCGACGCTTCTCTAAATTCAGTAAAGGTCTTGGATAGATGCGCGTCACCATCGGACAGACAAACACGACGAACGGCGATTATGAGGGCAACGTGGCGAGCATCCTGCGTGCTATCGAGCGTGCGCGTGCGGATCGCTCCGATCTGGTCGTACTGCCGGAGACGGCGATTCAGGGCTATATGTCTTTCGACTGGTTTCTGGATCGGGATGTCGTTCGTTCGGCGCTCGCGCCTCTGGAAAAGATCATCCCGGCGACCGACGGGATGACGGCTGTCATCGGCACGGTGCGACCGACCGAGTCAGCTACGGGACGCAAGCTCTTTAATTCTGCGGCGGTGATTCGCAACCGCGAGCTGCTGGGTTTCGCCGACAAGACGCTGCTGCCGGAATACGATGTCTTCGACGACCCGAGATATTTTGAACCGGCGCGCGAGCGTCGCCTGTTTCAGTTGGGAAGCAATCGTTTAGGGGTCGCCATCTGCGAAGACTTCTGGAACGACAAGACCTACTGGAAAGAGCGGCTCTACCCGCATGATCCGGCTGACGACCTGATAGACATGGGCGCGAGCATCCTCGTCTCGCCTAACGCTTCGCCATTCAATAAAGGAAAGATGAGGCAGCGCTGCTCAATGGTCTCGCACAGGGCGAAGGCTGCGGGGCTGCCCATCGTGTACGTCAACCTCGTCGGCGGCAACGACGGGATCATCTTCGACGGCGCGAGCATCGTCGCAGACTGTCGCGGCGAGATCATCCTGCAAGCGCCGCCCTTTGAAGAGTTCTTCGGCACGGTCGATCTCGATTGCGGCATCGCAGATGAACATTGCCTGCCCGGAGACGACATCGAGACGGTGCGGCGCGCGCTCGTGCTCGGCATTCACGATTATGCGCGCAAGAATCGCTTTACGACCGTCGTGCTGGGGCTCTCGGGCGGCATCGATTCGGCTGTCGTGGCGGCGCTCGCGTGCGAAGCCCTCGGCTCGAAGAACGTGCTCGCCGTGATGATGCCGTCGCCTTTCTCATCGCGTGGCAGCATCGAAGATTCGCTGGAACTCGGTCGTCGTCTCGGCATGAAGACGGTTGAGCATCCGATCACATCTGCCTTCGAGGTATTGACCAGGGAATTAGATTTGACGAAGCCGGGCAACGGCGGCTCGTCGCCTGCGGCTGAGAATCTACAGTCGCGACTGCGCGGCAACATCCTGATGACGATCTCCAACCGCGAAGGCCGCCTGCTGCTCTCCACCGGAAACAAGTCGGAGCTGGCACTGGGCTACTGCACGCTCTACGGCGACACGAACGGCGGGCTGGCCGTGCTCGGTGATCTTCTGAAGACGGAGGTCTACGCGCTGGCGCACCACTTCAACCGCGAGCGTGAGATCATTCCGGCGGCGATCATCAACAAGCGCCCGTCAGCCGAACTCGCGCCCGGACAGTTCGACGATCAGGCGCTTCCGCCTTACGACGTGATTGATCCTATACTCAAGCTCTACTTCGAGCAGAAAGCGACGCCCGAAGAGATCGTCGCGGCGGGTCACGAAGCAAGCCTGGTCTATGATCTCCTGAACCGCGTCGAATCGCCCGCCAACGAATTCAAGCGCCGCCAACTGCCGCCGACTCTGATTATCTCGAAGAATGCCATCGGCATTGGTCGCCGCCGCCCCGTCACGCACCACTTTCGGCGCAGGCCGCCGACAGATGAAGAGCGCGCGCGGCTTCAGTCTTCCGTGCGCGCGTCGTCGTAAGATTACCGCAGATTGCCGCAGCCCCGGCAGCGGCGGTATATCAGTAGCCCACGGCGCTGGGCCTTGGGGATAGTATGCATTTTAAGATTCGAGCCCCGGAGGGGCGACATAACATCCAACGCAGCCATCATCCATCCGGCGCTTTACGTTGCCCTCTTCGAGGGCTTGATACTCTTGCTGGCGCGTGATCCCACGACTGGCGTCGTGGGCTACTGATATGTCGCCGCTGCCGGGGCTTTTACGTATTCCCATTAAACGATGAAAGAAGCAAACGAGGTTCCCGTCATCGAGACGAAACGATTGCTGCTCACACTGCCGGGCGTCGAGGCAGCGCCCCGCCTGCTGGCTTATGTGAAAGAGAACGAGGAGCACTTTGCGCCTTCGTCGCCGCCCGTCCCGTCCGGCTACTACACCGAAAGCTACTGGCGCGAGCGACTCGTTTCGGCGCGAGCCGAATTCAAGCGCGGCCAGTCCCTGCGGCTCTACTTCTTTGAACGCCAACGTCCATCGGGGCGGGTCGTTGGGGATTGTGGTTTTTCGAACATCATACGCGGCCCTTTTCAGGCCTGCTTTCTGGGCTATAAGCTCGACGCCCGGGCGGTCGGTCAGGGCTTGATGTACGAGGCGCTTCAAGCCGCCATCGCATACGTGTTCGATGAGTTGAAATTGCACCGGATCATGGCAAACTATCTGCCCGCCAACGAGCGTAGCGGAAGACTCCTGCGTCGCCTCGGGTTCGTCGTCGAAGGCTACTCGCGCGATTACCTGTTCATCGCAGACGCCTGGCGCGACCATATCCTGACTGCGCTCCACAATCCCAATCAAGCGCCGCCGAGATGAGCACTGAGCTACGAGCCGCGACCCTTTTGATCCGACCCTTGCGAAGGCATCCTACGCAGACGCCTGCGCACCAAAGGCGCGCCGCTTGATGCCGTGATGTATTCGCTCATTGCCGAAGACCTGATGAGCGTAAACCGTGAATCGAAGGGTGACGCTTGATGGCTAACGTGTATCATGTACAGACAAAGCTTCATGCCCGACACCCGTCACCCGAATTAAAAGGAGAGAGATGCGAAGCTGCAAACTACAGACAAAAGCAATCGTTGCGCTGTGCGCCCTGTTATTGACGCTCAACATCACTGTGACGGCACAGAGAAAGCGGTCAATCGAGCCGCTGCCGAAACTGCTGCCGGTGCGTGAGCAGCTCAGGGTGCGTGAAGGCTGGCTCAGGACAAGGCTCGATACGATGCTGCTGCCGATGATGCGCCGCCACAAGATTGAGATGTGGATCATCACCAACGAAGAGTTTCATCCTGATCCGATTGTGCCGCACATCGCTCCGCCGATCCCGTATCAGGGACGCCGCGACTTCTTCATCTTCACGGATCGCGGCACGGACAAGCTCGAGCGCATCGCGCTGGTGCGTTACCACGAAGAGCATCTGAGATATTTCTTCGAGGTTGTGAATCCGCCCGGAAAAGAGATTGCCAGCACCTTCCGCAAGCTGGTCGAAGAGCGCAAGCCCAAGACCATCGGCTTAAATATGGGTGGCACGCGCGGCGCGACCAGCAGCCTCACTTACGACGCCTACAAATATCTCGAAGAGACCCTCGGCAAGAAATACTCTGAGAGGTTCGTCCCGGATGCGCCCCTCGTCGTCGAGTACATGGACACGCGCCTGCCCGCAGAGCTTGAGCACTACCGCACCGCCGTGTGGGTGACAGACATACTGACCCGCCGCGCCTTCTCAAGCGAGGTCATCAAGCCCGGTGTGACGACCGTCGGCGACGTGCGATGGTGGTTTCTGCAACAGGTCAGCAACCTCGGCCTCGATGTCTGGTTTCAACCAGACCTGCGCGTCCAGCGCCAGAATCAGGAGACCGGCAAGACACAGCAATTCCTGAGCGTCGCAGACGAAGGGGTCGTGCTTAAGCCGGGCGATGTCATCCACATTGATTGCGGCATCAACTATCTGGGTCTGAGCACAGACTGGCAGAAGATGGGCTACCTTCTCAAGCCGGGCGAGCGCGATGCACCCGCGGGTCTCAAGCGAGCCCTGGCGAACACCAATCGCCTGCAAGACGCGCTCTTCACACACATCAAAGAGGGCGCTTGGGGCTACGACGTGTACGACGCGACGATGGCCGACATGAAGCGTGAAAACATAGAGGCGATGATCTACTCGCATTCTGTCGGCACGCAGGGACATGCGCTCGGCGCGAGCATAGACTTTCGTCGCCCGACCACAGGAGCAGCCTCCATCGAGCCACCCTTCCGTTTAGGCTCCTACACCTCAATCGAGTTGAACACCAGCACGCCGGTGCCCGAATGGAACGGTCAGAAAGTGACCATCATGATGGAGGACGATGCCTATCTGACGCGGCAGGGGATGCAATGGTTTCGTCCACGCCAGACAGAGTTTTACCTGATCCGGTAGCGGGTCAGATTCGTCACACGTGTGATAGAGGTTCTCCTTGTTATAAAAAGGAGGTAGACTGACTGCGTCTCACCCGTGATCCGAAAACTGGAGCAAGCAATGAGGCCGCAAAATTTTCGAGGATGTGGGCTGGCTCTAGCCCTGGTCTGGATGCTGCTTTCGCACGCTGCTTTGAATTCATCGCCTGTGGCGAGCGGCAAAGCGCAGGAGCAGAAGGAGGCCGTGCTCTATAACAAGCAGGGGTTGGAGCTATACAAATCAGGCAAATTCGAGGAGGCTGTCCAGGCGTTCAAGCAAGCGATCAAGCTGAAGCCAGACTATGACGAGGCTCATCTCAACCTTGGCGACGCTTATGCTCAGCAGCAGCAGTACAGCAAAGCCATTGAAGAGTATAAACAGGCGCTCCGGTATAAACCTGATCTGTTGATGGCCTACAACAATATGGGCACGGCACACTACAGGTTGGGTGAGCATAAGAGAGCCATCGCGGCGTACGAAGCGGCGCTTCGGCTTGATCCGAAGCGTGCCTTGACGCATTTCAATATCGGGGCAGCCCGCCTGGCAGGTGGCGACAAGCAAGGGGCGATAGCGCAGTATCAAGCTCTCAAAGCGATTGATCCTTCACTGGCGGAAAAGCTTTATCTCTTGATTTATAAGCCGATGGTGAACGTCTTTGACGCGGGCGGAACTGATCGCGTCAGACTCAACGTGGTCGTCACAGACCCGCAGGGCGCGCTCGTCAGAGACCTCACACGGGAAAATTTCCGCGTTTCGGAGGAGGGCGTTCCGCAGGCGATTCACTCTTTCTCAAAGGAGGGTGTCCCGCTCGCATACGGGTTGCTCATTGATAACTCCGGCTCCTTCAGGAATGTGCTGGACGTGGCGGTTGAGACGGCCAGGGGCATCGTGCGCGGTAACGCCCCCGCAGATGAGACATTCCTGATACGCTTTATTGATAGCCAGAAGATTGAGACCGTGCTTGACTTCACCTCAAACAAAGCTCTGTTCGATCCGGCGCTCGACAAGCTTTACATAGAAGGCGGGCAGTCGGCGATCACCGATGCGATTTATGTTGCGGCACAACACGTTGGTCAGTACAAGATGAAGGACGCGCTCTACCGCCGCCGGGCGCTGGTTGTGCTGACTGACGGCGAGGATCGCGCCAGCTATTACAGGTTAGAAGAGCTACTGAATATCTTGCGCCGGGTGGACGTGCAGGTTTACCCCATCTGCCTGACGAGAGAATCACAAGGCGGCTCGAAGCTCAACCGCAGCCTGCCGGTACGTTCAAGAAACTTCCTTCTCAAGCTGGCAAAGGAGACGGGCGGACAAGCCTTCTTTCCTCAAGCGGTCGCAGAGCTGCCAGCAATCGTGAGCCAGATCACAGCTCTCTTACGCACACAGTACGTCATCGAATATAAACCTGAGAAGCCCGCGCCGAGCCAGTCGTATAGAACCGTGAGTGTGGAAGTAGCAGGCCCCCCGGAGCGTAGTAAATCTACAGTCACGACGCGCGCCGGTTATCTGATTCCCGAGCCCGCCCCAGCGCCTTAATTAGCAAAGCGCGTAAACAGAGACTTCACCTCTTTTCAGAAAGTCACCGTCATGATGGGGGACGACGCCTGCCTCACATTGCGTAGGATGCGATGGTTTCGCCCACGGCAGATGCAAACAAAAGAGGACGGGGGACGCTCCACGCGCTCGACACGAAGCAACACGAAACAGCCCCCCTTTTCGTGCCGTTTCGTGTTAATTCGTGGATCGTCGTATGCCTTCTTTTAGTCTGCTCTCTGGTCGTCAGAGAGAGAGAGAAGCTGCAAATCTCTTGCAACCTGATAGCAGCTTGCTTGAGGAAGCTGCAATAAATATCGTACAGGTGGCGCATTCTGACCACGCGTGCAGCGCTTCTCAGGTGTCTCATACCCGAGTCATGAACGCGTTTCGCCGTGGTGCGCCGATTGCTCTTGCTTCAGCGCTTTTTCAATTTTCCTCAGGAGCGAAATCATGTTTAAGAGATTCTTATCATTTACGCTGGTCGTGTTGCTGGTCAATATGGTCGGGGGCAGGTTGACGGCCTACGCTGATTCGAAGGCTGAAGAGCAGGCGCGTTTTGTCGAGCAGGTGAAAGCAGGAGTGGCGAAGCTTGGCACAGGCGCGGACGCTCGTGTCGAGGTCAAGCTGCGAGATAAAAGGAAGCTGCGGGGATATATCAGCGAGGCCGGAGCAGACCACTTCGTCGTCACAGATACCAGAACCGGCGCAGCCACCACGATTGCTTATACAGAGGTCAGGCAAGTCAAAGGAAACAATCTCTCGACGGGCGCTAAGATCGGCATCGGCGTTGCCATCGGCGCGGCCATCCTGGTGGCGTTATTTTTTATCGGGAAAAATGTTGCTCAGTGAAGCATAGTCTCGTTCGAGAAGGAGGATCATGTTCAAGAAACTTTCATCACTCGTGCTGGTTGGCCTGCTCATGTGCGCCGCGTGTCCGAGACCGGTTTTGGCCGACTCGCAAGATGACAAGCAGGCTCGCTTCACTGAGAAGGTAAAGAGAAAGATCATCAGCCTTGGAGTTGGCGAAGAGGCACATGTCAGGGTCAAGCTGCGAGATAACGCGAGACTGAAAGGCTACATCAGCGAGGTCGGAGAAGATTACTTTGTCGTCACGGACACCGGCACGGGAACAACTATCAAGGTTATCTACGCTGACGTTAAAGAGGTGAAGGGCAAGAGCCTTTCAACCGGCACGGCCATCGCAATCGGCGTCGGCATCGCAGTTGGGATTGTGGCTCTCATCGGAGCCATATTCGGGAGGTCTGATTAAGCGCGTAAAAGTGTATGCCATGCACACATTAGAGCGAATTTCAATTGAGTGTAGGGCGAGAGCCATGTCACCGCAAAGGACGCAAAGGATGAAGACGCAAAGAACGCGAAGGAATCTCCAGCGCCCTCTGCGGTTTCCTTGGCGACCTTTGCGGTTTATCTTCCGTACAGGCGAATCAAATCCGCTCCAGGTCGTCGCTACATAAGCGTCATGCTCACGTCGCATAGCGCGCGTAGACGGTCTTCACCTTTTCCAGAAAATCGCGACGGTCAACGATATAGTAGAGCTTCACGGCGCCCTCGCCGCCCGTCAGGTGCTCGATCAATTTTTCGAGCACCTCGAACTGGTCGCGCTCTGTGATGCCCTGCGCTTCGAGGTGCCCGCTGTAGCGCAGGCGGCGGATCAGCTCTATGAGCGTGAGGCGACCTTCGAGAGTGCGACCGCCGTGCTTGTGCGAGCGGCTGACGAGGTATTGGACGAGCAGCGCGTCGTTGTAGAGCGCGGGCGCGAGGAAGAGACGCGAGCCGTCGCGCTCCCACCCTTCTTCGAGGCGGTGCGAGCGGCGGACGGCGCGTAAGTCCGTAAAAAACTCCGCCCAGTCTGTCTTTGGCTCGCGCCTCTCCAGGAATGCGCGCGTCGCTTCGATGAGCCAGCCATCGTCTTCAAAATCCAGTGTACGCCCCAGTGTGTCGAGCCATTCGAAGAAGAGCGTGCGGAGCTGCGATTTGGTTTCGATGGTCTGAAACTGCTCGTCCGCTTTCGGGAGCGATTTCAAGAGCGCGCGACGCGGGGCGTCGGTCGTCTTGCCGCCTTCGATACGATAGGTGTCCAGGCGCGCATGCCAACGTTTTACGGAATCACAGTAAGGGCAGCGCGGGTTCTTCTCCGCCGAGTCGAAGAAAGGGCGCGCAGCCTTTGGTGCTGTCAGCTCCTCAACGGTTGGAGCATAGCGTTTGATCTCTGAGTAAGCTGTGCGCGGGGCAAGTCCCAGTTGCGCCGTGAAGATGTCGAAGGTGCAGGCCAGGCAGAGGTGCGTCGTATACTCCGTCACAGTGCCGGGTGGAAAGTCTGTGAAGTCCAGCTCGCGTTTCTTGGTTGCGCCGGCCATAAAAGGTTCTCTTCAGGCGAGCGAGACGAGCGTCGCCTGCGCCGTCTCTTCGTCCACATGGCCGAGAGTTGCGTCAAGCTCCGCTTCGATGTCGCCCGTGCCGGGCTGAAGTCGCTTGAAGTCGAAGAGGGTGTGATCCAGGAGGTGCGACGGCACGGCGTTGCCGAGCGCGGTCAGCATGGAGCTGCGTATGTTGGGTATCTCTTTTTCCATCTCCGTGATCAGACGTTTGATGCGCGCGCGTTTCAGATTCGGCTGCGAGCCGCAGAGGTCGCAGGGGATGATCGGAAACTCGCGGCTCATGGCATACTCCGCGATGTCCGCCTCGCGGCAATAGGCTAAGGGGCGAATGATCGTGTTGCGCCCGTCCATAGACCTCAGAACCGGCGGCATGGCTTTGAGTGTGCCAGCGAAGAAGAGGTTCAGCAGAAAGGTCGTGATGATGTCGTCCGCATGATGGCCGAGCGCGATCTTGGTGCAGTTTTCTTCGACCGCCGTGTTGTAAAGGATACCGCGACGCAGGCGCGAGCAGACAGCACAGTAGGTTTTGCCCTCAGGCACGAGCCGCTTGACGATTGAATACGTGTCGCGCTCGATGATGCGGAAAGGGATGCCCCGTTGCTCAAGATAACCGGGCAGCACGTCGGCGGGAAATCCGGGCTGCTTCTGATCCAGATTGACCGCCAGCAGCTCGAAGTGGACGGGGGCACGCTCGCGCACGTCCAGCAGCAGGTCGAGCATGGTATAGCTGTCTTTGCCGCCCGACAGACAGACCATCACGCGGTCGCCCTCTTCGATCATATGGAAGTCTTTGATCGCTTCGCCCATGCGTCGAAGAAGCTTTGTCTTGATCTTACTCTCCACGAACATCTACGGTTAAATCCCTTCAAAGTGACCCGAGCGGTATGAATAATCAGGATGCCACGTCAGACGTGTGATTGACAACCGTGGAGGCGCGTTAAAATGAGACCGCAGATAGGCCGTAGATGGACACGAATGACGAAGTGCGAAATGCAGCCTTACTTAACGTGCGTGAGTTCGACGTAAGCGGCTGTGCCGCCTCGGCTGTGCGGAAAGCCTCTGGCTTTCCGTCCACTGCTCCTCTCCATCTCTGGCGAGGCTGCGCCTCGCCGACAGCCACGGCGCAGCCTTGCTCCATATCAAGTCAGCCGTTAACGGAAAGGCTCTGCCTTTCCGCACAGCGCGAGCGGCAGAGCCGCTGATGTCGAACGCACGTTACTTATGGCGTCATCTTCGCTTTCGCGCGTTTCTCAATGACAGTGGCAATATCTGTCCAGGCTTGATCTCGCTCACCGTTATCTTTCGCGAATGTGATTATGGCTTTGCCGTCCTTTGGCAAGGCTTGAAGGTCTTTCAGCACGGGTTCGCTCTGCCACTTACAGGGACGCACGATGATTGGAACTACGCGTAGACCCTGCTCTCGGCGGCGTTGCAGGACGCGCGGCAACTCCTCATCCTGGATGAAACGAGACGCGATGAAGTTCTGACTCACGAGCAGTATCGCCAGGTCACAATCGTTCATGGCATCCTGAATCGCTTGATACCATTCGTCTCCCTCTTCAATACGACGGTCTTGCCAGGGGTCAATGATGCCCTGTCGCTCAAGCCCCGCCAGCATCGTGACCAATTCCTCTTTGAACTCTTCGTCCCTGTGCGAATAGCTGATGAAAACTTTGAGCGGTGAAGCCACGTCATCGCCTTTCATTCGCGCCAGCGTTTGCTCCCACTGTTGGTGCAATGCTTGCCGCAGGGGCGCGAAGCCCGCGTGCGTGAGCGGGATGTTGTAAAGGTTCAGCACCAGGTCGAACAGGCTCACAGGGTAATGCGTCTCGTCGCGGAAGCTGCCGGGCCTGCAAGACTCGAATTCGTGTGCCCCGGCCAGACCCGTCAGGACGAGCGAAATCAACTGTCGCCCGCCCAGGCGCGCGCGGACGAGCGGCGCGTCGGCGGCGAGAGAGGGAGTGGTGAATGCTTTCTGATAAGCGGGCGTGTCCAACACGACGACGAAATCATCGGGTTGAACCTGCGCAGCTTGCTCAACCACGTACACGCCCGCGTCCCGCAAATCTTTGGTGAGTTCTTTGGCCCACTCGGATTGTTCGTTCACGCGACTGACATAACAGCGCGGCGCTGCCCACCCGCGCCGGTAACTCTTGATGCTGGTCAATTGCACTTCATACTTGCTGCGTAAGCGGGCCGACGCCTCTTCGCGTTGTAGCCAAAGGGATGCGCCAATGCCTATGGTTTGCGGTTGGTCAAAGTTGGGTAAGTCGGTTTTTTCGCCACATTCTTCGCAGAACACAAAACGCTTGCCTTCACGCACGCGCTTGATGACTGTGGCGCGTTCTTGCCGATGTCTATTCGGACAGACGACGGGCGGGAAGCGCGTCACCTCCACGTCGCGCTGGTAGAGGAATTGCTCGAACAATTCCTGAAACTTGAAGCGACCGCTGGCAGGCATCTGGTCACCGTAATACAGCACCAGCTCGATCTCGCCCTCGCGGTCTTCAATCAAGCGGAAGCCGCAGATTTCGCCCTCGCCCATTTCGTACTGCGCCTGATTCTGCCACTGGTTGATGCGTGTAAACGAGGGCGTATAGCCGAGCAAGACCACCAGCGAGGCGTACAGGTTTTCCACGCGCCCGCGCACCACGTAAGAGATGTCGTCGGTTGAGGGTAGGTCGTCTTGCAGGGGGCGCTTTTGCTTGATGAGGGCGGGGAAGATGAGCAAGGTCTCCTCATTCAGCGTCTCGCGGAAGCAGATGTTGTGCTGCAAGAAACGCAGGATGGCGGCGTCGAGCAAAATCTGGCTTTCGGCTGGCGACAAGCCCGCAAGCTCATCGAACGGGTATTGTCCCTGCAAGATTTCGGTTTCGTTCACAGCACCAAGCTCGCGCGGGTGTTTGTCGGCCAGCAAGACGATGGACGAGGCCAGCGTCACGAGCAATTCGGGCGTGAGCAGGATGTGTTGCTCGCCCGCAGAGCTGCGCAAGATAGCAACGTAGCCGTGCGTTTCCAGATGCCCCACAGCCGTCATCATCTCGGCATCTGTGAAGCGCCAGTCCTTGTCGGTCGCCTGCAACTGTTCGCGCAAGGCTGGCGGGCTGACCAGCACGCCTACGCGGTCGGGCTTCTCTTTGAGCGCCAGCACGTAGTCTTTAATCCGCTTGAAGGTGACGGTGGTCACCGTCGCCGTCATCTCATCCCACGGAATCTGCGCCTTGAGCGTTTCCAGCAGAGTCTCCAGCCCTTCGCCGCTAAAGGCGCTGGTGCTGATGTAGCCGCCGCGAATGCCGTAGCGCTGGCAGAATTGTTCCAGCTCTGCCTGCGAGAGGGCTGGCGCACCGCGATCCACTCGCGCGCCTACCAGCACGGCGGGCGGCAGTTGCCCCTTACCCTTGAGTTGTTCCAGCCAGAACTGCACGCCCTTGAGCGGGTCTTGACGATTGCTGGGGTCGAACAGCACCAGCGCGGCGGCGACGTTTTCCAGAAAGATGGAGTGGATTTGCCGGTAGACGTGCTGGCCTGCCAAATCCCACAGCACGGCTTCGCACTCGGTTCCGTCTTTACGCTTCAAGCCAAGTTCCGTGATGGGCCAGAACTGTTGACCGTGCGTGGAGGAATGTTCCTTGAACTCGCCGTGCGCCAGCCGCCAGCCCAGCCCCGTTTTGCCCACGCCCGAATCACCGACGAGGACGAGTTTGGCAGTGGTGTAATGGACACTCTCTTCCGCCCGACCGAGCAGGAGCGCTTCGTCCAACTCCCAGATGCGGATGATGGTATCTTTTTCCCCCAGCGTCGCCAACACGGGCAGGCGGGGGTGAAAGGCGAGGCCGGGAGGCCAATACCCAGATTTTGGTTCCTCCAACACGGCCACACACGCCCAAGTGTCGCAACGCCATAGGCGGATGGTGCTATCGTAGCTTTTGGATGCTAGCCAGCAGCCATCAGCAGAAAAAGCAACACAATAGATTTCCTTAGCATGTCCCTCCAACACCTGCAACGCCTTGCCGCTGGCGGCCTCCCACAGGCGGATGGTTTTATCACTAGAAGCCGAGGCGAGCCGCTGTCCATCCGGCGACCACGCCACGCCATATAAGTAATCGGATGTCAGAATTTGCAAAAGCGTACCACTGGCTATTTCCCACAGGCGGATGGTTTTATCTTGGGAAGCCGAAGCGAGGCTTTGTCCATCCAGTGACCATGCCACTTCGGTGACCAGTACGGCATGCCCTTCCAGCATTTGCAAAGGCTTGCCGCTGGCGGCCTCCCACAGGCGGATGGTTTTATCACTAGAAGCCGAGGCGAGCCGTTGTCCATCCGGCGACCACGCCACGCTCCAAACAGACTCAGTATGCCCTTCCAGCGTTTGTAAAAGCTTGCCGCTGGCGGCCTCCCACAGGCGGATGGTTTTATCACTACAAGCCGAGGCGAGCCGCTGTCCATCCGGCGACCACGCCGCGCTGTTGACCTGGTAGGTATGCCCTTGCAAGGTGCGCACACACGTTCCGTTGCGCGCGTCCCAGATCCGAATGGTTGTATCCCCAGAAGGCGAGGCGAGGTATGAGCCATCCGGCGACCACGCGATGCGGCCTATCCAATCCGTATGCCCGCGCAAGACGTGGCGCAGGGTGAGGCCGGGGACGGGAGAGCCGCCGATTTCGGTGAAGGTCGGGACTTCCGGCTCTTCCTGCTCAAGCGAGGATTCGGGTTCGGGAGTTGGTTGTGGTGGTTCAGGGTTTCGTTTGCTCATATACGTTGCTCCGCGAAGAATGAGATGCGCTGGAAGCCAGGAGATCAACTGTCTCTTGAGGGGTTAGCATATAGGGTTTGAAAAGACGAGCCAAGCCGCCATAGGATGGAATTTCGGAATGCGGATTTCGGATTGCGGATTTGTGCCTGGCTATCTCGCATCTGAAATCTGATACCGGGTTGCAGGGTAAAAGAAGGTTATTAACGATCCACGAAACAACACGAAGCAGCACGAAATAGACCATCTTCGTGTGGTTTCGTGTTAATTCGTGGATCGTCTCCCGCCTCTCTTTTCAGTGCCATTCAGTATGAGATGTGTGACCTCACACCTTGTAATCCGCAATCTACAATCCGCAATCGCCGCTTAGCTGGACGGTGGTGCGTCCTTCTTGGCTTTCTTCGGAGCGCGTTCGACGCGGCTGGCGCTCTTGAGGGCGGCGAGCGTGGCCGGGTCGTTGCGGTAGGTGTTGCGTGCGATGGCCTCAAACTCATTCATGGCGGCGCGCAACTCTTTGAGCGCGGCTGTGACTCCGGCGGTCGAGGCGGTTTGCGCGGCGAGTGCTGCCGACTGGTGATTGTCTGCCTCCTCTACCGCGTCGATGGCGGCCTGTAAATCGGTCAGAAAAGTGGGGGGCAGGCCGCGATCTGTGAAGCGGTCCTGGATGGGTGTTGCTTCGGTGATGTAGGCGCGGGCGCGATTGAGGGTGGCTTGATCGCCGCCGCGACTCATCTTGAACTGATCTTTCATCCCTGGAAAGAGATTATCAATGCTGCGTGCCGTGCTGTTGATGGCTCGCATCTGCGTCAATAGAGTGTTAATGGCCGCTTGTTTCTCCTCTGTCGCTTCCTGCCGGTCGAGGTTGGCGGCGTCCTGCGCGGCGGCCTGCTTTTCGGTCTTGGTGATGGCGGTTTCGAGAGCGGCGATCACAACTGCGCCGCGCGAAGCGGCTGGGAAATCTGCGCTGTGGGCGCTGGCGAATTCGCGTACACGTTGGCCTGCGTCCAATTCGCGTGTTTCAGAGTCTCTCATCTTCTTGTCTCCTGTTTTGTGAGTTAAGAGGGCGCGAGGGCTGCCCCCGGCGGTTAAGGTGTAGTGAAGCGAAAAAATTGAGCTTAACGACCCTGTTTGATGGGGGCGATTATACTCACATTGCCGGTAAAGGGAAGAACAATTCAGCCGCGCCGACTGGTTTTCATGCAGCCAGCGAGCCGGTAATCCACGCAAAACGCGTAAACCACAGCGTAATAATCAATTACAGTCGTGCGACGCTCAATGTTCGGCCTGCAACGGTCATCGTTACGCGTGCGACGGTCATCGTTACACCTGCGACGGTCGTCGTAACGCCTGCAACAGCCATCGTTGAGCCTGCGACGGTCGTCGTAATGCTTGCAACGGTCATCGTTGAGGCTGCGACGGTCGTCGTAATGCCTGCGACGGTCGTCGTGACATCTGCGACGGTCGTCGTTGAGCCTGCGACGGTCGTCGGAAATTATGCTTGCCCTTCACAGGGCGCTACGCCGCGCTGCGTGCGGGGCTTTAATGGCTCACTCAGCCGACATCTGATAAGGGACTACTGAGAGCGTGTTTGAAAAGTGAGGAGAGTGGTTGTGGTGAGTAGAGATTTAAACGCAAAGGACGCGAAGGAAGACGCGCAAAGAGCGCAAAGAATCTGCTCCTTTGCGATGAACTTTGCGCCCTTTGCGTTTAAATCTTCCCTTTCCAAACAGGCTCTGACCACTGACAATTCTTCCCTTATTGCGTGTCGCTGCGCTTGACACTCTGAGGCGCTCGACAGAATAATTATTTTTGAGCCCAGTGCGCGTCCCGCTCAGAAGGCAATCGGCAAGCGATTTTTGAGGCCGCAGCACGCGTGAATTCCCGACAATTCTGGCCGGAGAGCAGTTTTCAACTGTCATGCATTATCCGGCTCGCCCCGACCATCTCCCCCTTCTCATGCAAGCACCCGGTTCACCTATGCGGTACGAATCTATTTGCCAGCCGACGAGGATCAATCGGGCGCTTAATGCTCTTATGCGGAAGGAGAAACGATGTCTCATCGAAAATCAATCCTCCTCATTTTAGCCCTCGCTACTCTTTGGGCATCGCTTGCGGTCGCATTGGCGGCGGGCGGGCAGATCAACGGTAGCGTGACCGATCCGCAGGGCGCAGTCGTTGTCGGCGCAGCCGTCACGGTCGTTGATCCCTTGACCAATCAGAGCTTCAAGGCTACGACTGACCAGCAAGGCCGCTACAAAATTGAGGGACTGCCCGCCGGGACTTACAACTTGACGGTCTCGGCCAGGGGCTTTAGCGACGCGAGGCGTGAAGGCATCAAGGTCGTAGAGGGTGGAGCGCAGACGGTCGATCTGCGCTTGGAGGTGGCTCCCGTCCAGGCGGAAATCAGAGTCTCTTCAAGCGCCGGGAATCCTAACGCCGATCCCGTTTATCGACAACTTCGACAAAAATCTAACGACCCGGATGCTTTCAACGGCCAGGTCGCTTCCGTCAACAATCTCGTCCTCAAGCGCGACGCCGCAATCTTCACGCTTCGCAGTGGCGAGCTTTATTTCATCGCGCCCACCGAAGAGCGCACCACCGGCGCAGTCTTCATCGGCGAGGGCGAGCTCTCTTTGACGCCGCCCACGGAGATAGAGAAGCGCAGCCTCGCCATCTTCCTGGACAAACCGACGCTCAACGAACAGTTCACGCAACTGGTGCTGCGCTTTACGGACAAGACTTTCGAGGAGGTCAAGCAATCACAGAACGCCTCTATGCGTACGGGTGGGGCGCAGTCTGCGCGAGCGCGCAGCATCTATCGGGATCACCAGTCCACGTTGCGTAAGCAACTGCGAACCAATCTGGAGGCGCGCACCCTGTGGGACATCTACGCACCGAAGAATCCAGGCTTTTTCATCGCCTTCATAGAGGGACGCCGGTTCAATAAGCTGATTTATCAGGTCGATCCGCTCGGCATCCCGGATGTCACCCCCGAGGAAGTCATGCTCTACAGTTACGGCGAGTCCGACAAAGGCGTCTGGACGGCCTTTCACCTGGCCGAAAGCTACCAGCGAGGCACGGCGCACAACAATAAGGATCACAGGCTCTTCGACATCAAAAAGCACGAGATTGACGCGGCCATTCGCGCCACGCAGATCGCCGCTTCCGACCGCATCACGTTCGTCGCCTACCGGACGGGAACGCGCGTGCTGCCCTTCAACCTCTACGGCAGCTTGCGCGTCAGCAGCGTACAGGACGAGCAGGGTCGAACCCTCGATTTCATACAGGAGAGCAAGGACGAGGACGCAGACTTCGCGGTCATCCTCCCGCAGCCGATAGAGGTCGGCAAGACTTACAAGATCACAGTGCAATATCAGGGCGACAGCGCGCTCGAAGATTCCGGCGGCGGCAACTATATACTCCTTCCGCGCTTCACCTGGTATCCGAACAACGGCAGCACGGGTTTCTATGATCGTGCACTTTTCGAGATGACGTTCCGTTATCCGAAGGTCAACACGTTCGTCGGCACGGGCAACCAGGTCGCGCCCGATGCGCTCGAAGGGGACGTCAAGGTGTCGAAGTGGTCGAGCGGCACGACGGAGCTTGCGGTCGCCGGATTTAATTACGGCAGGTTTAAGAAGAAAGAGATTCTGGATCAGGAGACGGGCTATAACGTAGAGTTCTACGCCAACGAAGAAGTGCCGGACGAGATCAAGGCGATTCAGCAACAGATACAGGAGCTGGAGCGCAGAGGCTATAAGGTCTTTGCCACGCTCGGCTCGGTTTCGACCACCTCGATGGGTGATAAAGCGCTGGCCGAGGCCGAGAACTCGACGCGCATCTACAACCTCTTTTTCGGCAAGCTGCCCTACACGCGCATCGCCATGACGCAGCAACCGGCAGGTTTCTTCGGCCAGGCCTGGCCGACCCTCATCTACATGCCCTATATAGCCTTCCTTGATGCCACACAGCGACACCAGTTGCTGGGCCGGCACAGCACGAATACGTTCTGGCGATATGTCGGGCCGCACGAATTGGCGCATCAATGGTGGGGACACACCATCGGCTGGAAGAGCTATCACGATCAATGGATGAGCGAAGGCTTCGCCGAATTCTCAACCTCGCTCTACGCCCAGTACGTTCGTAAAGACACGGGCAAGTTCATAGACTTCTGGGAGGAGCAGCGCAAACGCATCGTCGAGGCGAGCGACGCGACCAAAGGGCGCAAGCCGTACACCGTCGGCCCCGTCACACAAGGTTATCGCCTCAACACGGGCAAGACGGGTAATGTCGCGCAGTTCATGATCTACCCGAAGGGCGCATACATTCTGCACATGCTGCGGATGATGATGTACGATCCGAGACAGGGGGGCGACGCGCGCTTTCAAGCGATGATGAGCGACTTCGTCAAGAAGTACTTCAATAAAGATGTGACGACCGAAGATTTCAAGAAGGTCGTCGAGAAGCACCTGCCGCCGGAGATGAACTTGAGCAGCGACGGGCGTATGGATTGGTTCTTCAACCAGTGGGTCTACGGGACAGAGATACCGAGCTATCGTTTCGATTACCAGATCGGTTCGGCCAGCGGTCAGACGACCCTCAATGGGCGCATCACGCAATCCGGCGTCGCGGACGACTTCCTTATGAAAGTGCCCGTTTACGTCGATTTCGGTAAGGGCTGGGAGCGCCTCGGCGCGGCCACCGTTCTCGGCAATAAGCCCGTGGAATTGGCGAACGTGCCTCTGCCGGGCAGCCCCAAGCGCATCGCCATCTGCGCGCTCAACGACGTGCTCGCCCTCAGCATTGAGAACAACAAGCAATAAACAGTAGACAGTAGTCAGTAGTCAGTAGCCAGTAGAAAAACAATCGCCAGCGAATCCTCAGGGTGTCCGCGACAACGTTCGCTACGCCAAAGCGCCTACTGGCTACTGACTACTGTCTACTGTCTACTTCTTTATCGCTAGACACGCTCGTCCCCTTTAACTATGATGGGGCACGCTTTTGGTAAAGCGTGTGCCCCGCGTGAGCGGTTGATCGCCCCGACCGAGCCCTTTTGATTCCGGCTTTCATCCAACATGATTGACGGACTGGCGCCCGAGAGCGTTTGACGCCAGATTTCAAATGGCGCGTGCTCTACGGTATCTCAAAATCAATTCCTCGCCACACTAACGGAGGTTCGCTATGCTAAGAATGGGAAGAGGCCCGAAGGCCGATCAAGCGGGGAACGAAAAAAACCGAGACCAGCAGGCGCAAGCTTCGCCGCCGCCGCCGCAGGACAATTTCGCGCCCTACCAGTCTGCCGAGACGCGCTATCGTGCGGTTGAAACACCGCAGCCGCCGAAGGCCATGACCGATGGAGAAATGCTGGCGCGCGACATCAAGGAGGGAACCCTGAGCGGCTTTGTCGGCACGGGCACGGTGCTCACGGGCGAGGCTACCTTCAGAGGGATGCTGCGCGTTGACGGCCACGTCACAGGGCGCGTGACCTCAGAAGACGGGACGCTCATCATAGGCACGGGCGGGCAGGTCGATGCCGATATAGAAGTCGCCGTGGCGACGATCAACGGCACGGTCAACGGCGACATCACTGCGCGGCAGCGCCTTGAGCTGGGGCGCGCCGCACGCGTTAACGGCAACGTTCAAACGCCCGCGCTGATCGTCGAGCAGGGCGCAATCTTTGAAGGGAGCTGCCGCATGATCCAGCTCAAGGCAGCGCTCGATAAGCAGCGCGAGCCCGGATCGGTCGAGACGGGAAAGCTCGCAGAGCAATCCCAGGCGCAAGAGCCGGACGCGGATACGCCTGAGCCTTCCGATACGGCGCGCGCTGTCGGCACATCAAGTTGAAACGCCCGAATACATCAAGCAGAGGCGCTTCGGACGGTTGTCAGAAGCGCCTCTTCTTTTGTCCTTCATAGTAAACTGCAATAATGATGATCTTAGAGCGTGACTAAATAGGGGCAGAGTGGTTCGGTGAGCAGAGATTTAAACGCAAAGGACGCAAAGTGTATCGCAGAGGTCGCAGAGAGTTGAATATCTTTGCGCTCCTCTGCGTCTTCCTCCTTCGTGTCCTTTGCGTTTAAATCTCCCCTTCTTAGAGCTTGACAGATAGAACTGCTTTCCACGATACATAAACGAAACCCCCGCCACATACGGATGTCGCGCCGCGCGGGGTGTTATCATTTGAGCTTGCAAGCGGGTCGCCTGATCCCATGAACGTAAAATGCCTGATTGAAGAGTTGCGCCGCTCGCGCAACCGTGCTTCATCCCACATCTTTATCCTTGCCGTGTTCGGCTGCCTCCTTTTGTGCCTGTGGCCGAAGACGAGCGCGCTCGGCCAGAAGAAGCAACGCTCAGCGGACGCAGACGCACGTTCAAACGCGGGCGAGAGGATCCCGGAAGCCGTCCATCTGCGCATCCTGCGCATGGAGGATGAGCGGCGTTGGGATGCCGACGTAGGCAAGATGATGTTTGATAAGGAGGCGCGCGTGCGTCGTCGCATCGCTCTGGCAGCAGGTCGCATCGGTGACCGCACTGCGCTCGCGCCGCTCCTGGCACTGCTTCAAAGCGATACGAACGAGGGCGTGCGTGCGATGGCCGCTTTCGCGCTGGGCGAGATTGAAGCGGCGGAGGGCATAGAGCCGTTGCTGGCGGCGCTACAGCGCGCGGGGCAGGCCGCAGAGGTGCGTATGCGCGTGCTCGAAGCTCTGGGCAAAATTGGCGCGGGGCTTCCGCCGACGGATGAAGCCCGTGCACGCTCTCTGGGTGAAGCGATCCTCGGCGCGCTTAACCTTGAAGCCGCGCTGGAAAGCCCGAAGCGGGACAGAGCGGTCGTGTTGATGTGCTTGACCGCCGCGCTGCGCGCGCACCCCGTCGGAGCCGGAGCGTCGGTCGCACGGTTCCTCACAGACACGGACGCGCGTGTACGCGCAGACGCGGCCAACACGCTGGCGCGCCTGCGCGCGAAAGAGGGAAGCGAACAGTTGCGCACACTCCTGGTCAATGACCCTGACGCAGTCGTGCGTGCCAACGCGGCGCGTGCCCTGGGCACTGTCCTGGATCAGCCTTCTGTGGATGCGCTGGTGGCGCGAAGCGTCGGTGATGGGGATCAGCGCGTGCGTGTGAGCGCCGTTCGCGCTCTTGGCGCGCTCGCGGATGCGCGCGCTACTGGGGCGCTTCTGGAACGCGCGGCCACTCTCTTCATCTCATACCGGACGGCGAAATCGGGCGGCGTCACACACCCGCAGGAGGTCAACGAGCTGCTGGAGATTGCGACTGCGCTCAGTCGCATCCTCGTGGGAACCTGGGATGCGCGTGCAGTCAATTGGCTGCGCGAGTTTCGCGAGGCGGAGGAGCGAAAGTCGCCCGAGATAGAGACCGCGCTGGCGCGCATCGCGCCCGCCCTCTACATCCGCGAAAAGCCTTTCGATAAGATTTCCGATGCGCAAACTCGCGCGGCGCTCTTCAAGGATTGGAAAGAGGTGTCGAGCCTGGCGCAAGGGTTGGGAGAAATCTCCGGGATCAAAGCTGAAGCGGCGGGCAACGGCCTGATCGGCCTTCAGTTGGAGGCGCAGACGATACTGCGCGCTTTGCTGGACGACACGGCACTCCCGCAGATGGCTGCGCCCGACGTGTTGCGCGCCTTCGCCGCCTTCAAAACCAACGACGCAAGCGAAGTGCTGCGCAAGCATTTGAAGAGCACGGACGCGATCATGAGCGCCACAGCCGCCGAGCTGCTGGGCGAGCTTTCACCGGAAGAAGCCACGACGCGCGCCCTGGCCGAAACCCTGCGCGCGTCTATGCGCGCACCTATCAACGATGCGACGCTCGCCATCCTCGACGCGCTCGCCAGACAAAAATCGTCTTCCGCCAACGAAGCGATCAAGACGGCGCTCGACTCAGAGGATCATCTAGTGCGCCGTCGCGCCGTCGCTCTTCTGAAAGAAGGCGGCGCGGGCGATTTCTCTTCGCGTCTCGGAGCGGTGGCGACGCGCAACACCGTGGCCGATTACCAGCGCTCACTCGCTCGCAGCGGAAAGCAAGTGCGTGCGACCGTAACCCTCGACAAGGGCTCGTTCGTCATAGAACTGCTCGCCGAAGATGCGCCGCTCACTGTCGATAACTTCGTACAGCTTGCGAGCCGGGGCTATTTCAACAATATTACGTTTCATCGCGTCGTCCCCAACTTCGTCATACAGGGTGGCGACCCGCGCGGCGACGGCAACGGCGGCCCCGGCTACCAGATTCGCTGTGAGATAAACGAAGTCCCGTATGAGACGGGGGCGGTCGGCATGGCGCTGTCGGGCAAAGACACGGGCGGCTCGCAGTGGTTCGTGACGCACAGCCCGCAGCCGCACCTGGACGGCGGCTACACAGTCTTCGGACGCGTCGTCTCGGGCATGGACGTGGTAGACCGTGTCGCGCGCGGCGATATAATTCGCCGCATCAGCGTGACAGAAGGTGCGGCGAGCGCATCTAAGCCTGCACCCAAAAAAGCAAAGGGTACGGATAAGAAGCCCGCCGATGGCGTGAAGAAAAAGCGTACCTGAAGGTCTGTACAAACAGGCTGGGAACAATTCTTAAGTCAAGTGTATGGAAACATACTTTTCATCGCAGAGATGCAGAGACGGCGTGGGGGGTGAAGTAGTATTCAACTCTCTGCGCTTCCTCTGCGTCCCTCTGCGTCTCTGCGATGAAATATTCTCTCACTATATTCAATTGGGAATAGTTCCAGGTAGAATGCTTACCATGCCGTCTCGCTTCGTTCTCCTTGCGTTGTGCGTCATGGTTGCCACGCAAGCATCAGCGCAACAGCAGCAGCAAACGCCGGATTCAAAAACGCAAGCGGCGGCTGAACTGGCGCGCACGCGCTACAGCATCGACCTCACGCTCGATTTCGATGGGCGCTCATACACGGGCACAGAGGTTGTGCGCTGGACAAACCGGGACGATCATCCGGCCTCCGTCCTTTACTTCCATCTCTACCCGAACGTGCGCGCCGCCATCGCTCAGCACGGCGCATCCCAGCCGACCGGCAGTAGTAGTAGTAGCGGCAGCAGTACGCCGGGCAACGACTTTGCGGACGAGCCGCGCCTGGACGTGACGGAAGTGCGCGCCGCCAAGACAGGCGCGTTGCTCGCTTTCAGCGTCGATGATCAGGGCGTAACGCTGCGCGTCAACCTGCGCGACGCGGTCGCCTCCGGTGAGACGACTTCAGTCCTGCTCAAGTTCAAAGGAAGCGTGCCTGAGATCGACTCGGAGGAGACTGGCCTCGTCGTGCACGTTCTACAACAGGTCGGCGCGGCGCTCAGAAGCGAGCGCGAAATGCGCAGGGCGCGCGACGCGAACTTTCGCTCGCGCGGCCTGATGCTGCTCGGGTCTGCCTATCCCGTGCTTGCCACGCGCGACGGCAGCGACTGGAAGCGCAAGGTGGAACCGACCATCGGCGATATGTACTTTGCAGATGTCGCAGACTACGAGGTGTCGATTGATGCGCCCCACGATGTCACACTCTTCACTTCGGGTGAGGCCGGTGGGCAGCAAACATCGAACAGCAGTAGCAGCGGCGACGCGCGCGATACGGCAGGCGCGCGGGCGCGCGAGTTTGCGGGCGAGAACGTACGCGATTTCGCCATCGTCGCCGGACGCGGCCTTCGCGCTTCAGAGCGGCAGGTGGGTGAAGTCAAGGTGCGCTCGGTCTATTTCGCGGATCACGAAAAGGTCGGGCAGCGTGTGCTCAGTTCTGCGGCTGAAGCCCTGCGTGTCTACGTGGCGCGCTTCGGAGCACCGCCGTACCGCACGATCACTGTCGTCGATGCGCCTCTGGTCGCCGGTCTCGGCAGCGCGGAATTCAGTGGGCTCGGAGTGATCGCCAGCGCCTTCTATGTTGACTTCGACTCGCCGCTCATGCGCAACCTGCCGGAGCTCATACGCGAGCAGCGCGCTTCGGTCGAAAGCAGCCTGGAGTGGACGGTGGCGCACACGGTCGCGCACCAGTGGTGGGGCTCGGCGGTCGGGAATGACCCGGAACGCGACCCCGTCCTTGATGAAGCGCTGGCGAACTGGTCGGCCTTGCTCTACTACGATGCGACTTACGATGAAGCGCGCGCCCAGCTTGCCTTAGACGATCAACTACGCGGCGTCTATAAGGTCTATCGTACCTTCGGCGGCGAAGACATGGAGGCGACGCGCTCTGCGCGCGAGTATCGAAACTTCTTTCAATACTCGGCCATCGTCTCTGCCAAGGGCGCGCTGATGTTCGAAGCGTTGCGCCGTCTCATGGGCGAAGAGAAATTCTTCGCCGCGCTCAAGAGCTATTACAAGGCGAACATGTTCGAGGTCGCCGAGCTGGACGACCTGCGCGGCGCATTCATCGCCGAAGCGCCGCTCGCGCAGAGACGCGCCGTGGCGCGCACCTTCAATCGCTGGCTCGCCAGTAAACGCGGCGACGAAGACATCACGCCGCCAGACCCCATGCTGGCCGCCGCCCTCGGCATTCCGCTCCCGCCCAACCAGACCAAAGGCGGCGACGGCAACGCCTTCACACGTCTCGGCAAATTCTTCTGGCAACAGATGACGCGGCTGCGCTAAATACAAACGAATTAACCACAGAGACCGGAGAGACAACATTAAGAAAAGAAATGTCGCTCTGCTCTTTTCCAGGTCTTTTTCTTCTCTGTGTCTCTGTGGTTAATTTAATGATTGTTCATGCTGCTCGCCGCCTGCTTCTCAGCCTGCCTGTTAATGCTTTGGCCGCTTCCTCTCCGGTGACAATCGCGCCTTCCATGAAGCCCTGCCAGTCGGCGAGGTGTTCCCCTGCGAAGAGGACTTTGCCGTGCGGGCGCTTCAGGATGGGACGGGTGGTGAACCATTGTCCCGGCCTGTAGAGAGCGTATGCGCCCTGCGTGTAGCGGTCGCGCTGCCAGGCGTAGGAAGTGATGGCGCGTGCAAGCTGCGGGGCGCGCTCGTTGAGAGGGATGATGTCGCGCGTGATGATGTCTGTGCGTCGGCGATCATCCTGCGATGCCAGAACGTCAGCCTTTTCACCGATGGCGTAGCTGCACAGGATGCCTTCCGTGCCGGGTTGGCGCTGCGTGCTGTGGAAGTAGTAGTGGGAGGTCACGTCGCTGACGAGCGAGAAATCTTCCGCGCCCCAGAAGCGTTCGGAGAAGAGGACTGAGTTCTTGATGATCCGCGCATATTGCAGCTCTTCGGCGGCAACCCTTTGGATGGAGGGCAGCGGTGGATCGAAACGTATCTCTTCAAGCACGCGCGACGGGACGGTGCAGATGCAAGCGTCCGCTTGAAATGTCTCTCCCTTTGCACGGACTGTGACGCGTCCGGCGCGCTCGCGCACTTCTTCGACTGGCGCGCTTGTGCGTATGTTCTCCTGTCCGACGCGCGCGACCAACTCCTTGACGAGGCGCGAATTGCCGCCCGTCATCTTGAAGTCCATCTCGTTGGCCGGACTCGACTCGAAATATTCAGCCGCCGCCGCGTAAGCCGAAACATGTCGGATCGACTCGCCGAAGTCTGTGCTGTCCTGTAGATCGCGCAGCAGCAGGTCGTCTTCCGTGAAGCCTATGTTCTGAAGCCACGTCCACCAATCGTAACGATCCAGGCGTAGCTGATCCCTGCGCTTGTAAGCCTTGTACTGCGCTCTGAATTTCTCAAACGCTTTCTCAGCCTGCGGCGAGAAGCTCCATTCATTCGGGCGCTTGACGACACCGTCGCGCAGGAGTGAAGTACTGAAGCGATGATCCTGTAGCTCTATCTTGAATTCGCGGCAGAGCGCCTGCATGCGCTCATGACTCGCGCCGACCCATTCGCCTCCCAGCTCGCAGACCAGGTTGGGACTCTGCGGGAAGCTGTAAGAGAGCACGCGGCCTCCCACACGGTCTCTGGCTTCAAGCACCGTCACACGCCAGCCAGCGCCTTTTAAAGCGTAAGCGGCGGCAAGCCCCGAAAGCCCCGCGCCGATGACGACACACGAATGCGCCGCAGAAGCGAACGCGGTGGAATTTGTGAGGAAGGGAACGCCGAGCGTGGCAACGCCAGCACGCTTTAGAAAATCGCGGCGCGTCCATCCTGATTCTTTGCTCGTCAGTTTGACCGAGGAATCATCCGTTTTTATCATGTCGGTTCGGGGTCGTGCCCTCATGACAACTTGAAAAAAGTAAAGATGAGTCGAACGCCGGAGGATGCGAAAGAAGAGTAAGCGGCAGAGGACACAAAAGAGTTTTTTGTTCGCGCCCTCCGGCCAGTTTAAACTTTTTCCGCACCCGCAAATGAAATACGACCTGAATTAACTCTCTCTCGTTCAGTCCTCTCCCGGCCTCAGAAATCGGGCAGGGTCTCTATGAACCCCTCGATTGCGTCACACTCATTAATCAAGCCTTGCACGAGCTGAGCGAAATATCGACTGTCTAAGAGTTTCAGCTCCACGTTATGCATGTGGGAGTAGACAAACTTCTCATTGATCCGGTCGATGCACCAGAAACCGATCTTCTTCTCGGAGTTTCGTTGCAGCAGAATCCGCGAGATGTCTTCCGGCAGCTCCTCTTCGGAGCTGAAAGCGGCGAGGCTCGGAACCGAGAACTCAATCGTCGAATCGTAACGAACGATGTACATAGAGCGGCTGCGTTTGCTCGGCATCCTGAATTCCAGGACGGCATGATCCTCGTCAAGCTCAGAGATTTTCCAGTTAAGCTCCTCGCAGTAGGTCTTGATCGCTCGTCTGAAATACGCGCCGTCGGAACGCAGGCAGCGAATGCCCTTGTTCAGCACGTCCAACAGATCGTTATCGGTGATGTACTTATCGCAATTATCCGCATTCACCCATTTTCTTTTTCTCTTGTATTCCTCCTGCCAGGCTTTATCATCAAGCTCCACCTCGACCTCTAAAAGGAAGGTCGGGATTGGGCCGTCGCTTGAGCTATCGGAGTATTTACCGACGCGTATGGGATGGGGACGGCCTAGTACGCCTGCCTCCTCGAATGCCTCCTTCGTCGCAGAGATGTGGGGCTTGAGCGGAGCCTCGATCCCGCCTTTCGGGATCACCCACTTCCCGCCCGATGAGGTCGTCACGAGCAGGACGCGTATCTCGCCATCTTCGATGCGGTAAGGAATAATTGCCGACTTCTTGGTAGCCACTGGAAACCTCCTGGATTAGATGGGGCGCATCTCGTCGATAGACTTTGCTATATATAAATGCCACTGAAGAAAATCTTTTGCAAGATTTTTTAATCCTGTGTGTCAAATATGCCCGAAAACATTTGGGAACGATGCAACTGCCGCCCGGCAGGCATCACACGATATCATTCGGGAATTAATATCGACTCTTGAAAGACGGGCTGAGAACGGTCGATTGCCAGGTTCGATTAAGGCGAGCGCACATTATCACGAAGTCATTCCCATCACAACGGATAATTTTATCGAGTAGTCTCCAGAGTTTCATCTCATCTTCTGTGCCGCCTCCGTGTTCTCTGTGTCTCTGTGGTGAGTGTCTGTAACAGTTGATTCACCGCAGAGACACAGAGGGCACAGAGGCGGCACAGAGCACATTTCAAATTAAGGCACTACCCTTTTACCGCAGTTTGCGATTTGTGCATCCTCTCGGACGGTCGGGCTTGCGGCTGTGGGATAGCGTATGGCAACCAGCCTGATTGTACGGGAGGGCGTGCAACTCTCTCAGGCGAGATTCAATTAACATGCCGGGCATCCTTTAATCTAAGACAGCCGGGCCCCAGGAGTTGTCCACGACGATTCGCCACCCGCCGTCAGCTTGCCGACGCAAGATAACGGAAGCATAAGACTGCCTGGACACTGATGCCCCCTCCGCCGTCTGGCCGGAGAAACTCCACAGGGAGGTGAACAGGGCTATGTCGCCAGTCTCAATGACGTGCGTCTTTTCTTGCGTGGCAATCCCCTTAATGCTGCTAAAAATCCATTCATACGCTCCACGCAGTTCGGCCTTCCCCCTGACGAGCCTTCCCGGTTCGGCCACCATCGTCGCCCCATCTTCATAAAAATCGAGGACGGCTTCAAGATCGCCACGATTAAACGCTTCGTCGAGTAGCTCTACTGCCTCCAGCGGGGTACGTGCAATCATTGGTCTCTCCTGATGTCATCAATGCTCTCGGATAGCCTTCTCTTCAAATCAGCCTTTTCCGTCTGGCAAACAATAGTCCAGAGTGAAGCAGCATTGAACATATTGATTTCGATTTCGGGCTCCGTTAGAAACGTCTAACCATGAAAATTGATCCATGATAGCACGCTCTCAACAGGATATGATCCGCCGCCCTACAGCTCAAAAACCTTTTCACCGATAGATAGATTTTATTTTGAGTAGCTCTCTTCCAGCAGCTTGACCTTGGTTTCGAGCAGGCTCATGGCGTCCGTCACCAGGCTGGGGTCGCTGAGGTCTATGTCCAGAAATCGCTTGAGCAACTGGGACGGCGGCGCGTCGAAGCCGTGACGCATGAGGGCGATGTAGCGGGGGATGAAAGATTGTGGGTCGCGTGTGTACAGCTCGTAAAATTTGAGCGCCAGCAATGCGCCGTAAATGTAGTTGATGTCGTAGAGAGGGTCTTGATAAAAGAGCGACTGTGTCATCCATTGCATTTTCAGCTCGTCGTGTTTGTCCGCCCAGATCGAGTAGGGAGAGTAGATGCTCTTCGTCAGGGCATCCAGATCGTCTGCGCTCTTGATGCTGCCAGGCTGCTCAATGCGGTCGTAGATGGCCTGCTCCAGCGTCGCTTCGGGCGCGACCACGAAGATGACCATCCCTTTGCCTTCGAGGAACTGCTCCAGAAAGTAGCGCTTGCGCGCGGGGTCTGTTTCGTGTTTGTAGAGATAGTCGGGCAGCAGAAATTCGTTGAAGATGGCGAAGGATTCAAAAAGATAGCTCGGGCCTGTGGCGTAGGCGGGGAGGACGTTGCCTGTGCCCATCAGTTGACGGTGAACGGCGTGTGTGGATTCATGCGTGAGCACGCGAAGGTCGTTGTAGTAGCCCTCGAAGCCGGAGCTATAAAAGACGCTCTGAGTGCCGGGGAAGCCTAAGGAGAAGCCGCCCGCCAACCTGTTATCGCCGGAAACTATGTCGAGCCTGCGCTCGGCTGGATCGAGCAGGCGGGAAAGCTCGCGCCCGTAATCGAGCCCAAGCGGCGCAAGGGCTTCACGGATGATCCGGCTCGCTTGCGTGATCGTGAAGCGTGGCGGCTGCATCCCGGCTGTGGAGGTTGCCGTCATGTCCCAGACGTTTACGTCCTCGTAGCCGTTTATCTTTTTGACGTAAGCGGCGCGCAGGCGCTGGTAGCGCTTGTAGAGATCGGCTCGCCGATGGATTCGCTCGAAGAGGTCTTTGACTTCGCGTTTAGTCCAGTAGCGGCTGAAGTAAGCCTCGTCCGGCGCATCCTCGTAGTGATGCAATCGAGCGAGACGGTTGCGCGCGCGTGCAAGCCGCAGCAAGGTGAAAGCGTAGAGATCGCGCTGCGAAGCGAAAGCTGCGAAGCGCTTCTTCCATCCCGCTTCACGTACCGCGCGCTCAGGGCTGTTCGCTATCGCGTTGCGTTGCTTCCTGACATCCAACTCATTGCCGTCCCGCGTGCGAACCGTGCCAAAGGGTGTGCGCGAGATGAGATGCTGGTAGAGCTCATACTGCCAGCCAGCAGCATCAGGCGCGGTGGCGCTCAATAACTCTTCCTCTTCCAGCCGGAGTGTGTGCGGGCGATAGCGCCGGGCAGATTCTATGGCGAAGAGGTAAGCCTTGAGCGGCGGCTTCTGCGCGACAAATCTTGTCAGAGCAAGGTCTTCTATCTGCATCAACTCCTGCTGAAGAAAACTGGTGCGCCTCGTGAACTCCGCCGCCAGTGCGGCCTCTTCGGTAAAGCTCGCTTCGTCTTTGAGGTTGACGGCATAGCGAAGGTATAGATAGGCATCATGGCGTTGGAACCTGACCTGCGCCGCGTCATAAAGCTCGAGCGCGCGCAGCAGATTATCGGCAGAGTCTGTGACCCGACCCTTGAGGCTTTCCAGGTCTTTCAGCTCCCTGGAGAGCCGTAAGCGATCCTCCTTTTCAGCCTCCGGGCTGGGGAAGAAGTTGCGAGCAAAATCGACTTTGTACTGCGACGCGATCTCCTTCGGGATCGGCTCGAACTTCTCCTGCGGCAGGACGGGCTGGAATAAGAGCAGAGACAATAAGAGTGCGGCCATGCATCGTCGCGCTGAGAGGGCAGGCTTAAGAACGTACAATACCAAAGAGCAGACTAAAAGAAGGCGTGCGACGATCCACGAATCGACACGAAACGACACGAAACAGCCTCTCTGTTCGTGTCGTTTCGTGTTGCTTGGTGGATCGTCCCCTTCCCCTCTTTTGATTGCAACCTGGTATAACAAGCCTGAACCACAGAGACACAGAGACACGGAGAATACAGGATCAAGAGAGATGTCCAGACAGCTTGAGCAATTATGTCTTACTTTATCTCTCGCCTGCTTCTCCGTGTCTCTGTGTCTCTGTGGTGATTGCCTGTTTGTGTTAGACATTACAAGTTTCCTCTCGTCGCCCCGGCAGAGCGCGTGCGCACAGCAAACCTATCACGTCGCCGCACGACTGGTCTTGTAAGACTGAAAATCTCTTGTACCGGATTAACGCGAGCGAAAGCCCACACGGTACTCCGTGGGGGTGAGCCCCGTCATTCGCTTGAAGGTTTTGGAGAAGTGGCTCTGGTCGTAGAAGCCAGCCGCCGCAGCGATCTCGGCCAGAGGCGTGTCGGAGTTGATAAGCTCGCGGCAGGCCGCCTCGACGCGCAGGCGTCTCACGTATTCGCCAATTGTGCAGCGGTAATGCCGGCGAAATTCGCGCGCCAGGTATACTGGATGGACAGAGGCTGCCTGTGCGATGGTTGAGAGCGTCAGTCGCGCGCCCCCGCGCGCATGGATCATCTCGCGCGCCCGTTCGAGCCAGCGCGGAGGCTTGCTGCTTAAGAGGCGCGCATGCGAGCGGCGATGCCGCGAAGCGGCCACCACCATCTCCAGCGCGAGCCCTTCGATGGCGAGCGGAGAGACTTCGTCCATCTCCCGGAACTCCCTGTACAGTTTCGCTGCGAGCAAGGGCAGCACGCCGCCCCGAAACTCCAGAGGGTCATTCAACACGGGCGTCAACGAGCGCACGCGCTCCAGCCATGCGGGCTCGACCTCGATGCGAAAAAGTCTGCCTGCCGTCTCTTTGAAATGCTGTGAGTGCACCTCGCCCGACGGATGATAGACCAGCATCGAACGCCTGCACACACGCCCCCTCTGCTCGTAAATCTCATCGTAGACGCCTTGCAGGATAAAGCAGAAATAGGGGCGCTCGTGCGAGTGTTTCGGCAATCTGAGGCGCGCAGCGTAGGCCGTCTCCGTCAATCTGAACCCGGCCACCAAGCGGTTCTCTAAAGTCTCTCCGTAGAAGTGCCCGTCAGGAAGTGTCAGACTCATCATGCTGTCCTCTTCTTCTTACGCTTTTTACTCTCCGCACTCTGTTGCTGGCGAAAGCGTTTCATGCCTTCTTCGACGAGCTTGATGGCGCGCATCGGGCCGAAGCGTCCGAGCGGCTTGAACTGTTTCCCTTTGATGGTGTTGTAGGAGATGAAGAAGTGCTCGATCTCGTCGATCAGAGTCTCGTTCAGCTTTCCGAGCGAGCGCACGTCGCGATGATTGTGTGCCTCTGCGGCGACTGCGATCAGTCTATCGTTGCGGGTCGTCTCTCCACTGCGCTCTGTCTGCTCTGCTTCGATGACGCCGAGCGGGCGCGCCACGACGAGACAGCCCGTAAACGCCGGTTCATCCATCAACACGAGCACGTCGAGCGGGTCGCCGTCGCCGCCCGTGGTCGAGGGCACGAATCCGAAATCGAAAGGAAAGACGGCTCCGGCGGGCAGCACGCCGCCGAGCTTGAACAGTCCTCGCTCCGCATCATAATTGAACTTGTTACGGCTCCCCTTCGGGGTTTCGATGATGACGTTCAGATCATCCGCGTCGAATGCCTCAAGCTCAGAAAGACGACCTGTGTCGGGTAACTTAACCAATGCTTCCTCCCTTCGCCGCAAAACGACAGGCGGCCTCCCGCCCCGATGTGCGCTCTAACTATTCTAACTTATCACACTCTTGCGTCCTGTCAGGTCTCCTCTATGGGACTCTTTGCGAGATGCGCTGTAGTTTGTGTAGTAGCACGGCTCGAAAGCGAGCGCGCTGTAGATTGATCTCAGGTATATACTATCCCGAGTTGATAAGACTCGATGTGTGATCCCTCGCTTGAAAAGGGAGACCTGATGGCCGAGACACAAGCCCGTGCTTTGAATATCGTCTGCCTGGCGAGCTACTTCAAAGGCGGCGACTTCATACGTGAATGCAAGCGGCTGGGTTGCCGTGTCACGCTCGTGACGCGTGAAAAATTGCTCCAGGAAGATTGGCCGCGAGAGAGTCTTGACGACCTCATCGGCGTGCCAAACGAAGCCAGCCCTGATCTCTTCATACATGCTGTGAGCCAACTGGCGCGTCCACATAAACTGGATCGCATCATCGCGCTCGAAGAGTACGACGTAATGACGGCGGCGCTGGTGCGCGAGCACTTGCGTCTGCCGGGGATGGGCAGCACGACGGCGCGCCTCTTCCGCGATAAACTGGCGATGAGAGTCGAAGCACGCGACGCGGGCATCCGTGTGCCCGACTTTGTGCACGTGCTCAATTACAATGAGCTGGGCGAGTACATGGCGCGCGTGCCGCCGCCGTGGGTGCTCAAGCCGCGCTCGGATGTTTCAGCCGTGGGCATTAAGAAGATGGCAGAGTCCGAGCAGGTCTGGCGCGCGATTGACGCGCTAGATGCGCGCGAGAGCCTCAAAGAGCGCTCCTCTTATTACCTGCTCGAACGCTTCGTCGCGGGCGAGGTCTATCACGTCGATTCTCTGGTCGAGCGTGGCAAGGTGATCTTCGCGGGAGCTAATAAGTACGGGCGTCCCCCCATGGACGTGGCGCATCAGGGAGGAGTCTTCATCTCGCATACAGTCAAACATGGCTCGAAGGAGCAGAAAGAGTTGTTCAAGATCAACCGCAAGCTGATCGGCGCGCTCGGCCTGCGGCGCGGCGTGACCCATGCCGAATTTATCAGGAGCGCGGAGGACGGCCATTTCTACTTTCTGGAGATCGCGGCGCGCGTCGGCGGCGCTTACATCGCGGAGACTCTGGAAGCGGCGAGCGGGATCAATCTCTGGCGCGACTGGGCGCGGATAGAGATAGCTGGCGGCAAGACCGGGATCGAGATCGAGCCGGCACGCAAGGAATACGGCGGCGTCGCGCTCTCGCTGGCGCGACAGGAATACCCTGACTCCTCAGCTTACACCGACCCCGAAATCTTTTATCGCGTCAAAAAGCGCCATCACGTCGGCCTCGTCGTGCGCTCGCCAGAGCTTGGCCGTGTGACGGAGCTGTTGGATCAGTATGCACGGCGCTTCATAGATGAGTTCTCGGCGGTCGTTCCGCCGCTCGAAAGGCCGGAGTAAGCGGCTTATTGATTACTAGGGAGCGGTTTTCAAATGAATGTAGGACGACGACAAAATTGTAGGGGCAGGGACAAGTCCTCTGCCCGTCTTCGCTTTGGCCGATTGAGCGGGCAGAGGACTTGTCCCTGCCCCTACAGTTCTGCACCCGAGTGAAATTTGCTTTAGATAGCAGAATAAAAGAAGGTAGGCGACGATCCACGAAGCAACACTAAATGGCACGAACAGAGGGCTGTTTCGTGTTGCTTCGTGTCGAGCGCGTGGAGCGTCCCTCTTCCTCTCTTTTTGACTCCCAACGTGTTCCCTTGTGCTCTCTTCGTTGTGAATCTTTGTCCGCATCCTCAAACTTCGGTGAGAGGCCATATATCCACTTGCAACGCTTCGGCATAATGCAGCAGGGGATCGCCCGCAGGGGTCGGCAGTCCAAGGGATTCAATCATGGTCGAGCGATGAGAGACGAGCGCGGCCTGCTGTAAAGGCCAGGGCGGGTGAAAGATGCGGCAGCGAAAGAGCCCGCCTCGATGAGCGGCATACAGGCAATAGCGCTCGGTCAGAAAAAACTCTATTGAGCCGGGCGCGGATTCGGGCAGCGCATCTCCTATTTTCCAGACGGCTTCAAACTCGGCGGGCGGGGCTCCTCTATGTGTACGGTGTGAAGTGTAAAGGACTGTCTGCTCCTCTATCTTCAAGCTCATGCGAGCGTTGAAATAGGGCAGGTGATAGAAGGTGCGCGCGCCCCACACGGCCAGGGCGCTCTCTGCGTCCAGCGAAAAGAACCAGACGCCTGGAACGCCGTCCAGGTGAACGTAGGTGCGCACGTTCAACTCGTGAAACGCGCTCAATCCCGGCACAGGCGGCATGAAGACGGGGCGCACACCCCACATCGTGAACGGCACAACGCCAATCCAGGCGCTTCCCTGAAAAAGATCAATGCTCAAGCGATCAGGGATCAAAGGGCGAAGCAGATCGGCAGGGATAGGCCAGTGCATGAACAGCAGCTTGCCCCAGTGCTGGCGCATAATAGACCAGCCACGTGGGCGCGCCCGAATAGACACGCGGTCGATGGCCTTCGACTCGACTTCTACCATGTCATCGTCAATCGTCAATCGTCAAACAAGACGTATTCGCCTGTTCACGATTGACGAATCATTTGGCTCGTTTGAAATAGTAGACCTCTTGCGCGCCGCCCATCTCGACCGTTACCAACTCCCAGCCTTGCGCACCAAGATCGTTGAGCGAGAGCTTGTCCGACTCGCTGACGATCCTGTATTCCCAGACGGTTCTCGACGGGCTCTGCTTCTGTCCATACCCGACCCAGCCGCCGAGAAAGATGAAAGCGATGGCTGCAACTATTAAAAACAGGTGCGGCTTCAGGTTCATAAAGTCTCCTCATTGTCAGCTCGCAATAAAAAGCGCGTGCCCTCCTGAAGGATGGAGGGCACGTCGCAGGCAAATCTTCAAAGCCTTGAGTCAGACCTCTACGTCTCTTACAAATTTGGAGGGGCGCTCTGGCTCACGTTGTTGGTGTTGTCATCATCGCCGCCATTGTTCACTGCTACTGCAATGATAACCGCCGCGATGACGATTGGAATAATGATGAATGACAATTTCTCTTCCGTCGTGGTGGCGGCGGCAGCGCGCGTGCTGCTTCCGGCGGGCGGCAGACCGACGACCGCACCGGCGCTGGTCGGACTGCTATTCATCAACTTGCCGTCGGCGCTTCTGACAGTTCCCGTTACCCCTGCGTTCGTGCTCAGCACGGCGTTGCCCGTCAGCACCAGCACGTCAACGCTGGCTTTATCGAACGTGAGCGTTAGCTTACTGTTCGGGGCAATATCTACATGCCCGATTGATCCGAGCAGGACGGTGGCCTCTGTGCCTTCGGGAGTTTGAAGCTGCGCGCCGGAAAAAATGGTCGTCCCACTTTCGGCGCTGTTGCCGTTGACAAAGACACGGCGGCTGCCGTGCAGGTTGAGCTTGCCGAAGATCATGCTCGAAGGCTCGGCGCGTGGCTGCGTGCCGGAAGCGGCAGCAGTGTTATCGGTGGGACGGGTCGCATCCGCCAGGACGTAGACCTGAAGGAGAGCGATGATGAGAAACGCCGCGACAGTTCTGGCAGCTTGTCTACTCCTGGGCGACATGAAAATCGTTCTCCTTTGTGTGTCTCAAGCTAAAAAGCATTATGAGCTGGATGACGTTATTCTTAAAAGGCCGAGCGAGCCTCGCAAGTGTACTGCCGCCTGCCCCTGTGGTCAATATCTTTCTTCTCAATTTTCGCGCCGCCCGTGAAATTCCCACTCTCTAAACCTTTGCCAATTGCATGACTGCACGCCAGGCCAGCACGCATTTCTGTGCTTGCCCTACTGGCTGGCGCGCCGTTAGGATGACAGGCTGTTTCGCAGAAAATAGTATCGAAAGGTTATTCGAGAAACTTGCTGGCACGCTTGATACACGCGCGCGAACGGTGGTACGCGCGGCGCGATACGAACAGGCTCGTGCGCCCTTTCGAGTGGGGCGCGTCCTTCATCACGGATCATGTGAACGGCGACGACCCGCGTCGTCTTTTTCGTGAGCACGCGCAAGCTGTGGTCGAGCGCAGCGACGATTATTATGCGCTCCAGCCCGCCATTACGGACTACCGTATGACGGGCAATCTACTGACGTGGACAAGCGCGGTCGAGACACCATCAGTGGAGAACAACACGGCGCGCGCGCGTTTCTTCCCCGCCCCGTCAAGGCGGCGGCGGGAAGGGCATCGACGCTCTGCGGTCGTCGTGCTGCCGCAGTGGAATGCAGACAGCGAGAGCCACGTAGACCTGTGTCGCATACTCAATCGTCTAGGCATCTCTGCGCTGCGTTTGACGCTGCCGTATCACGAGGCGCGGCGGCCTGCGGAGCTTGAGCGCGCAGACTATCTGGTCTGCTCGAACATCGGTCGCACGATTCAATCCATGCGCCAGGCCGTCCTGGACGCGCGCGCCGCAGTCAATTGGATGGTCGAGCATGGCGGCTTTGATCGCATCGGTATCCTCGGCACGAGCATCGGTTCGTGCACGGCGTTTCTGGCCTTCGCGCACGACGAGCGAATAGATGTCGGTGTCTTCAATCACGTCTCCGGCTATTTTGCGGATGTCGTCTGGCGCGGCATCTCCACACAGCACGTGCGCGCAGGATTCGGCGACTCCGTGACGCTCGAAGAGCTGCGCGAGTTCTGGTTGCCGATCAGCCCGCTGCCCTTCATCCATCGCCTGCTGAAGCAGCGACAGCGCCCGATGCGTTTCATCGCCGCGCGCTACGATCTAACTTTCCCCGTAGACCTTTCGCGCAACGTCATTGAAGAGACCAGGCGACTGGGCATCCCCCTCGATGTCGCCTGGCTGCCCTGCGGACATTACACGAGCGGCGAGAAGCCCTGGGTCTACTGGGACGGCTGGAAGATGGCCTCATTCTTCAAGAAGAAGTTGTAAGGGAGTAGACAGTAGTCAGTAGTCAGTAGAAATGAAAATCGGTTGATGCCGCTGATGCTGAGCTTCTGATTCCTAGTAGACAATATGAGCGGCACGCTCTGTCTTTCTTTTCTACTGACTACTGTCTACTGTCTACTGTCTACTTTTTTATCGTTTCCAGCAACAGGGTTTCGACTCGCGCGGCGATCTCGCGTGCGCGCCCGAAGAGGTCGTCGGCGCGCGAGCGATGTTCGGAGACAAACTCTTCGTCTTCGATCTCCGCCGTGTTGACGATCACGTTGTAGCGCGCCGAAGCCACCGCCGCCAGCGAGAGCTGCGCGCCCGTGGCGGCATCCGAGAGCGCGTTCGGGTTGCCGATTTCCGACAGAGTTTCCAGCAGCGCCAGCACCTGCACCGCACCGTTAGCAACTTCCAGGGGAACTGTCGCCGCCCCCTTCAGTGCCGCTTCGATTTGATTGGCGCGCACACGTCGCTCATCTCCCGTCGATTGCGGCAGGCGCAGCGCTTGCATCACGCGCCGGAAACTCGCAGCGTCTTCGACCGCCGCGTGTTCAAGTCCTGCGCGCAAAGGCGTCAACTCTGCGAGCACCTCCTTGATCTCCTGTTCCACGTCCGCGTACCTGTCGCGCCCCACGGTCAGGCGAGCGATCATCTCGCCGAGCGCCGCGCCGAGCGCCGCCGCGTGCGCCGCCGCCGCGCCGCCGCCCGGAGCAGCCTGCCCGCTCGCCACTTCCGCCAGAAAATCCCTGACCGTCTCCGTCTCACCTTTACCGGCAAAGGCCGCTTCGATGCGATTCTCAAGCACAGAGCCCGGCGCGAAGTTTTCGATCTGTAGAAAATATTCGGCTGAACGGTCGAGCGCATCCTGCGGCACGAGGCCGACCAGCTCGCTTCCGGCTATCTGGACACCGTAGCGCGCGGCTTCGCGCCGCACGGCCTCAAACGCATGATGAAGCTGCGTCTTCTCGTAGTCCACCAGGTTCATAGAGACCTGCACGAGCCCGCGCGTGCGTAGCTCGAAGCCGAGCGCCTTCAGGTAGCGCAGCCCGCCGTCACGCCCGCGCACGGCGCGCGCAATTTTCCGGGCAATCGAAAGATCATCCGTCCGCAGGTTGATGTTGTATGCGATGAGAAAGGGGCGCGCGCCGACCACGGTCGCCCCCGCGCTCTCATGAATACGCGCCAGACCTACATCGGGCGCGCGCGCCGGGATCACTTCGATCTCATCGCGCAACTCCTCGAACCCGCGTCGGCGTACATCTTCTAAACGGATGCGCTCAGGCTGACGCGCGGCGCGCTCGTAGAAGTAGACCGGAATGGAAAGCTCACGCGCGATCCTTTCGCCCGCCGTGTGCGCCAACTGCACACACTCGTCCATCGTCACGCCGCGTACGGGGACGAAAGGCAGCACATCTGTCGCGCCCAGGCGCGGATGCTCGCCCCTGTGCTGGCGCAGATCAATCAACTCTGCGGCGAGAGCGACGGCGCGCAGGGCCGCATCGACGACCACGTTCCGCTCAGCCACGAACGTGATCACAGAGCGGTTGTGGTCTGCGTCCATGTGCGTGTCGAGCACGACCGCGCCCGCCACCGATTCGATCTCCTGCGCCAGTCGCTCGATGGTCTCGGCCCTGCGACCTTCGCTGAAGTTTGGGACACACTCAACTAAACGATCCACGCAAAATGTTCCCTTCGCCCGCGTGACATGACGTTCAAAAGGTACGCCAACGTATAGAGTCGCAGGTGAGTTTATTATAGACTTACATGACAAATTAAGTGACAGGAAATTCTGAATCTGAACGAACGGCTCTTTCGTGTAGCCTGGTGTAATTTAGTGAATGGTTATTCCCCTTCTTTAATTTTGCTGCTCAATACGACGCGTCTCGGTCTTGTTGCCCTGACGGTCATTTACGCGTTCTGCTTACAACCCTTCGCTTCAACGCAGGCCTCAACCCAGGGAACGCTGCTGGAAGGCGTCGTGCTGGATCAGTCGAGAGCGCCCGTGGCCTTCGCTGAGGTCATCTTGAGCAACGGGGTGTCTGTGCTCGCGCGCGTTAAAACAGACGGGGACGGGCGATTCGTCTTTGATAATGTGGCGGTGCGTGAAGCCAGGCTGACCGTCAATGCGCAGGGGTTCGCAACAGTAGAGCGGAGGTGGTCTACTGCCGCTCATCCTGCGCGTCAGAGCCTTGAGATCATACTCACGCCTGAGCCGATCAGGGAGCAGGTGACTGTCACGGCGACGCGCACGGAGGCGCGGCTGGACGAGACGGCTTCGAGCGTCAGTGTGATTACGCCTCAGCAGCTTTCAACTACCGCCGCCCTTCGCCTGGATGATGTGCTGCGGCAGGTCGCTGGCTTCAGTCTCTTCCGACGATCAGGAAGCCGCACGGCTAACCCGACGACGCAGGGCGTCTCATTGCGCGGCGTCGGCGCAAGCGGGGCGAGCCGCGCCCTGGTGCTCGTGGACGGCGTCCCGCTCAACGATCCCTTCGGCGGCTGGGTCTACTGGGGTCGCGTTCCGCGCACGTCCCTGAGCCGCGTCGAAGTCCTGCGCGGTGGAGCCTCGCACCTCTACGGCAGCGGCGCGCTCGGCGGCGTCGTCCAGGTCATCACACGCGAGCCCTCCCGGTCGTCTCTCTCTCTTGAGATTTCCTACGGTAATCAACAGACGCCGGATGCGAGCATGTTCGTGAGCGCCAAAAAGGGGAGGTGGGCGGCCACTTTTGGCGCGGAAGTTTCTCATACGGAGGGGTACATCCTCGTTGACAGACGCGAGCGCGGGCCTGTGGATACGCCCGCCGGGTCTCGCTATTTGACGGCTGACGTGACGCTGGAGAGGAAGGTTGCCGAAACGGGTCGTCTATTCGTGCGCGGCGCACTCTTTGGCGAGTCGCGCACGAACGGCACGCCGCTTCAAACCAACCGCACGCACCTTCGCCAGATGAGCGCGGGCGCAGACTTCCAGACCGGAGAGTACGGCCATTTCACCTTTAGAGCCTACGGCGGCACACAGCTCTTCGACCAAAACTTCTCCGCCGTCTCAACTGATCGAGCGACCGAGACCCTCACGCGCGTGCAGCGCGTGCCGTCTCAATCTTTAGGTGTAACGGCTCAGTGGTCGCGCGCCGCAGGCCAGAGCCACACGCTGGTCGCCGGATTCGAGGCGCGCGAAGTGCGCGGAGCGAGCGACGAGCTGGTCTTCGCTCGGAATCGTCCGTCATCGACAGTCGGCGCGGGCGGGCGCGAGCGATCCCTTGGCCTCTACCTCGAAGACGTTTTCCGCATCACGCCCGGACTCTTTCTCACAGCGGGCGTGCGCGTTGATCGTTGGCGCGAGGCCGAGGCGCTCTCCGCGACGCGCTCACTTAGCCAGCCTGAGACGGCAACCGTTCAAATATTTCCAGACCGCACGGAAACAGCTCTTAGTCCGCAGCTCTCCATACTCTACAAGCCCTTTGAAAAGATGTCGGTCGCGGCCTCTCTCACGAGAGCGTTTCGTCAGCCAACGCTCAACGAGTTGTACAGGAGCTTCCGCGTTGGGGACGTGCTGACGCTCAGCAATGAGAACCTGCGAGCCGAACGCCTGACGGGCGGCGAGGCAGGAGTCAGCTTCTATCTCTTCAACCAGAGGCTCGTCGCACGAAGCACATTTTTCTGGACGGAGATTGCGCGCCCGGTCGCCAATGTCACGTTGCGCACGACACCCGTACTCATCACGCGTCAAAGACAGAATCTGGGGCGTACACGCTCGCGCGGCCTTGAGCTTGAAGTGGAAGCGCGGCTCACGACGCATTTGACGCTGACGGGCGGATACCTTTTCGCAGACGCCACGGTTCTCAGGTTTCCAGCCAACACTGCGCTTGAGGGATTGGCCGTGCCGCAGGTGGCGCGGCATCAATCAACGTTTCAGGTGCGCTACGCTAACCCCAAACGCTTCACCTTCGGTCTACAGGGGCGTGCGGCGGGCAACCAGTTCGACGATGACCAGAATCGTTTCCCATTGGGCGGCTACTTCACCCTCGACGCCTCTGCCTCGCGCCATCTCACACGCCGCCTTGAGCTATTCGCGGCGGCAGAAAATCTATTCAACCGGCGCTACACCATAGGGCGCACCCCCGTCACGACCGTCGGGCCGCCCCTCCTGCTCCGTCTAGGAATAAGATTGGTAGACAGTAGACAGTAGTCAGTTGTCAGTAGAAGAGAAAAGCCGTTGACGCCATTGATACTGAGCCTCTACATTAAAGAGAGAACAAAGCAGGACGCGGCTGTTTTTCTTTCTACTGACGCGATGTGCAAGTTTAATGAGTCAGCAACTGAGCCAACCGCAATGGCTCGTTTCCTTCTGCCCGATTGAGCAGCACTGCTATCGTATGTGCCAACACTTTCCGCAGCAACCGACTCGACAGATGCCACATGTCTCGCGCCCACACGCGCTTGATCGAGAATCGCTCGCACAACTGGCTGAAGACCGTCTCAATGCGGTAACGAATGCTGCTGATTGCATGGCTGCGCTCTGGTTCCGGGTCACGACTCGCTTTCTTGAACGGCACCAGCATCTCGACACCTTGCTCAGCCAACTGTTCGTGCAACTCTGGCTTC
>DASVVT010000022.1:0-126074 GCA_036386415.1 Pyrinomonadaceae bacterium | reverse complement strand
CCGAGGCGTCGATGTCGAGCACGCCGGCGAGGTAGGCGGGCTGGTTGGCGACGACGCCGACGCTCCGGCCGCCGAGCCGCGCGAAGCCGACGACGATGTTCGGCGCGTAAGAGGCGTGGACTTCGAGGAAGTAGTTCTCGTCCACGACGGTATGAATAGCGTCGCGTATGTCGTAAGGCTGGTTCGAAGCCTCCGGGACGAGCGTGTTGAGAGATTCGACCCGCCGGTCGTGCGGGTCTGAGGTCTCGACGCGGGGCGCGTCCTCCATGTTGTTGGAAGGGACGAAGGAGAGCAGTTCGCGCACGAGGAGCAGTGCGTGCTCGTCGGAGTCGGCCGCGAAGTGCGCGACGCCCGAGACGCTGTTGTGCGTGTCGGCGCCGCCCAACTCCTCCTTCGAGACATCCTCGTGCGTGACGGTGCGGATCACCTCGGGGCCGGTGATGAACATGTAGGACGTGTTCTTCACCATCACGTTGAAGTCCGTGATGGCGGGGCTGTAGACGGCCCCGCCCGCGCAGGGCCCCATGATGCAGCTAATCTGCGGGACGACCCCGGAGGCGAGCGTGTTACGCAGGAAGATGTCGGCGTAGCCCCCGAGCGAGACGACGCCCTCCTGTATCCGCGCGCCGCCCGAGTCGTTGAGGCCGACGACGGGCGCGCCGACGCGCATCGCGGTGTCCATGACCTTGCAGATCTTCTCGGCGTGCGTCTCGGAGAGCGAGCCGCCGAAGACCGTAAAGTCCTGCGCGAAGACGAAGACGCGGCGGCCATCGACGAGACCATGACCCGTGACGACGCCGTCGCCGGGGTAGAGCTGCTCGTCGAGGCCAAAGTCGCGCGAGCGATGCACGACCAGCTTGTCGAACTCTTCAAAAGTCTCTTCGTCTAAAAGAAATTCTATGCGCTCGCGCGCAGTCATCTTCCCGGCGGCATGCTGTTTGGCAGTGCGCGCCGCGCCTCCACCCTCTTCGGCGAGACGCGCACGCTCCTTCAGTTGATCCAGTTTCGTCGGCGTGACGGGCTGTTTTCTCTGTGTAACCATAAGCGAGAGAATACTACAGTAGACAGTAGACAGTAGACAGTAGTCAGTAGAAAAGAAAAGCCGTTGAATTCATTTTCGTACTGAGCCTTTCAATATAGTAGACAGCAGAGCGTGACACTACGGTCTTTCTTTTCTACTGGCTCCTGACTAGTGTCTACTGTCTACTTCCTTCATGCTACCATCCGGCGGCGCAAACTGCGTAGCGCCCATTCCGTAAATATCAGGGCCATCACAATCAGGTAAAGCGATTCGTAAATATGGCGTGGGAAGAAGCGTCCTGTCAAAAAGGCGCGTGCCAGATCTATGGCGCTAGTCAGAGGTATGATCCAGGCGATGAGGCGCAACGAGTGGGGCAGCACTTCTATCGGAAACCACGCTCCGCAGAGAAAAACGGTGGAGAAAAAGAGGGCCATGTACAGATTGAAGGAGTCTATATCATGGACGTGGGCTGTGATGCCGAGCGAAAGGCTGGCGATGAAGAGGCTGCCGACGATGAGGGGGACGGGAGCGAGCAGCGCATAGTGTGAAGTGGCTGCGCCGAAGATGGCGAGGATGGCGAGGATGATCACAGAGTCGAGCGCAGCCTTGGTGACAGCCCAGCAGATTTCGGCGAAGGCGAGGGACTCTGCATCGACAGGGGTGGCGAGGATGGCGTCATAGGTAGACTGATAAACCATACGAAAGTAGGAGCCGTAGGTCGTCTCAAAAAGAGCGCGCATGATGACCGTGAAGGCGAGCACACCGGCTCCGACAAAGGAGAGGTAGGAGATGCCCTCTACCTGAGCGGCGATCAGAGAGCCTATACCCCAGCCGAAGGCGAAGACTGTGAAGACGGGCTCGATTAAGGGCGCGACCAGGTGCATCTTCCACAGGCGTATGTAGACCTCAAGGTTGCGCTGCCAGACACTGAGCGCATCGCGCAGGTCTACGCGCGCGAGGGCGAGCGGGAGGTGTCGTTCAAGGCTCCGCGCTCCGGTTTGTAAAGGGTCTGTTCCTGCTGCGGTGATGCTCATAAACGGGACGGATTCACGTTTGATCGTCAAAAGGGAACTGGCGCGCTTCGATCATGGCGACCAGCTCATCAAGCGCACGGTGCGCGCGCCTTCGCACAGCCGTCGGGTAGTTATAAAGCGCAGCGTTTACCTCAAACTCGTCTTCGTCGAGTATGCGAAAGGAGAGATCGGGCGCGACGAGGATGTCCATATCCAGATCAATGAAGCTCAGGGCACAGGCGTTAAAGACGGGCGGCACATTCACGTTGCAGTAGTAGTACAGCAACTCGCCGGTCGGCTTGAGGAAGCGAAACACGTTGTACCAGTGATCGAGCCAGTAATATTCCAGACTACGCGTGCCGGGCGAGATGGTGCCGAGCTGCGCGTGACGTATCTCCTCTTCAAATCGAGCGTCCAACTCGATCAGAGAGGAGCGCACGCTGACCAGACGCGCGTGCCAACGCCTGTGCTCCCGGCCATCGTACTTGAAAGAGCGAACGATGATGGAGCGTCCTTGACTCTTCTCTGGCGACGTCACTGAAGGGCTTCCCCCTGCTGCCCGTCTTCGCCTGAGCTGACGAGCTGTAGAAAAACATCTTCGAGATTGGAAGGGCGCAGGACGACGCGATGACCCTCGTAATATTTCATGAACGGCGTCAGAAGTTGAGGCGCGGGGGCGAAATAGAAGTGCGCGCCGCCCCTTTTGATCGCGGCCACTTCCGAAGACGTCTCGCGCAAGGAGAGCGTGGGGGCGACATCGCGCACTTCCAGCGCATAGCTTGAGACGCTTCGCTCGACAAGCTCGCGCGGTGTGCCCGTGGCGATGATGCGGCCACGATCTATGACGAGCAGGCGCTCGCACAGCTTTTCCGCTTCTTCCATGTAGTGCGTGGAGAGCAGTATGGTGACTCCGCTCTGGCGGCGCAGCTCTTCCAGGCGCTGCCAGATTTCCTGGCGCACCTGCGGATCGAGCCCGGTGGTCGGCTCGTCCAGCACGAGCAGCCCGGGTCTATGAATCAGCGCGCGTGCGATGATCAGGCGCCGCTTCATGCCGCCGGAAAGCTGTTCCACCTTGGCACCGGCGCGTGCTGTCAGACCACTGAAGCGCAAGAGCTCGTCGCACCTGGCAATGGCCTCCGCGCGCGGCAGACGGAAGTAGCGCGCATAGACGAGCAGGTTGCGGCGCACGTCCAGGTCAGGGTCCAGGTTATTCTCCTGCGGCACGACTCCGATCAAAGAGCGCACACGGCGTGCATCCAAGCGCACATCCATGCCTTCGACGAACAGCTCGCCTGAGGTGAGCGGGGTGCGGCAACTGATCATGCGCATGGTGGTCGATTTACCCGCGCCGTTCGGGCCGAGCAGCCCGAAGGTCTCGCCCCGCCGCACGGTGAAATTGATCCCGTCAACAGCCCTCTCCTTAGACGAGCCGTAAACCTTCGTCAACCGGCGCGCCTCAACAACGGTTTCAAGCATAAAAATGCAGTAGACAGCAGACAGTAGTCAGTAGAAAAGAAAAGCGGACGCTGTGGCTGATTCCATGAATGAAAATCAGAGTAGGCCGTAATAGCAGGCACCCTGCTTTCTACTGGCTACTGACTACTGTCTACTGTTTACTTCTTCACCTTCCGCTCTTCTTCCAGTCGGCGAGAAATTGGTCTAGACCCTTATCCGTGAGCGGGTGCTTGAGCAACTGCTCGATGGTTTTGAAGGGGATGGTGGCGATATCCGCTCCCATGCGGGCGGCTTCGACGACGTGTATGGGGTGGCGCATGCTGGCGGCGAGCACCTCCGTAGGCCAGTCGTAGTTGCTATAGATTTCGACGATGTCAGACAGGAGTTCCAGACCGTTCTGGCCTATGTCGTCGAGGCGACCGATGAAGGGGCTGATGTAGCGTGCGCCCGCTTTGGCCGCGAGGATGGCCTGCGCGGCGCTGAAGCAGAGGGTGACGTTGACAGGGATACCTTCACTGGTGAGCTGGCGCGTGGCCTTTAGTCCGTCGCGCGTGAGGGGGCATTTGACGACGACGTTGGGGGCGATACGCGCGTACTCGCGCCCTTCGCGCAGCATGCCTTCCGTGTCGAGGCTCGTCACTTCAGCCGAAACAGCGCCCTGCACGATCTCGCAGATGGCGGCGATGTGCTGCTTGAAATCTACATTGCCTTCTTTGGCGATGAGCGACGGGTTGGTCGTCACGCCGTCGATGACGCCCAGCGAAGCGGCCTCGCGAATCTCCTCTAGATTGGCCGTGTCGATAAAGAATTTCATGGCAAGCTCCTTAAATAAGTAGACAGTAGACAGTAGTCAGTAGTCAGTAGAAAAGAAAATCGGGCGCTGGGGTTGATCTTAACCCTCTTCATCATGATAGACAACAGGGTAGCAAGGGCTTTCGTTTCTACCGGCTACTGTCTACCGTCTACTTCTTTTTTCACCTCATTGCGTAGCACGCCGATGCCTTCGACCTCAATTTCCACCACGTCGCCCTGGGAGAGTTTCGAGACTCCTGCGGGGGTTCCTGTGGCGATCAGGTCGCCGGGTTGAAGGGTCATCATGTGCGAGATGTAGCGGACGAGGAAGGGAACGCTGAAGGCCATAGCGGATGTTCGCGCGCTCTGTTTCATCTCGCCGTTGATGCGCGATGCGATGGAGACATCCAGAGGGTCTAGGTTGGTCTCGATGTAGGGGCCGACGGGGCAGAAGGTGTCGAATGATTTGGCGCGCGTGAACTGTACGTCTTTGCGTTGCAGGTCGCGCGCCGTGACATCGTTGACGCAGGTGTAGCCGAGAACGTAAGCGAGTGGGTCGTCCGCATCGTCCAGACGGCGCGCCTGGCGCCCGATAACGACGCCTAGCTCGCCTTCCAGCTCGACCTGCGCGGATTCGGGGGGCAGCAAGATGGCATCGCCAGAGGCGATGATGGCCGAAGGCGCTTTGAGAAAGAGCAGTGGAGCCTCCGGCAAGGGGTTGCCAAGCTCCAAGGCGTGCTCGCTGTAGTTGCGCCCGACGCAGACGACTTTCGAAGGGGCGACTGGAGAGAGCAGGCGCAGGTCTTTGAGCGGAATCTTTTCGGAGCGTGCACGTGGGCGGCTGCCGAAAGCGTCTGCGTCTATGAGCGGGCGCACGAACCTGTCTTCAAGGATGCCGTAGTGCGGCTGAAAGAAGTCCGTATGTGTGAAGCGACAAAGTTTCATCTCTCTCTTTTCAGGGCACAAGCTCTGTGACAACCTCAGATGGTGCGCTGGAGTTTCCAGACGCGTCAACAGCCGTCAGGTAATAATAGTACCTGCGGCCAGATTCGACCATCTCGTCTTGGTAGGTGGTGCGCGTCGTGGGCGAGTCAGAGGTGAGACGCGTCCAGCGATCTTTCGGCAGCGCGGGATCGGTCGAGCGATAGATGTGATAGCCAGCCACGTCGCGTTCAGGGTTGGCGGGGAAGAAGAGCGAGAGCCGACCGGGCGCGGCGGCTACTGTGATCGAAGTCGGGGCGGACGGCGGGTACTTGTCCGTGGGCGCAACCGTCAGGGCGTTTGAATTCAGACTCTCGACCTGCGCGCCTCCTGTACCGAGCGAGACAGAGCGGACGATGTAGCTGTACTGTTCGCCGAAGCTGAAATTCTTGTCCGCGAACTCTGTGCCCTCTATGAGCGCTGTGTTGATGGGAGTCTGACTCGGCTCAGTCTCGGAAAGCGTAGTGCGGTAGATGTTGTAGCCGAGCAGGTTGACGGGCGTAGAGCCGTCTATGTTGGCCGCAGGGGGTTGCCAGTGGATCGTGATGGCCGTCTCGCTCTCTTGTGCAGGGCTCGTCAGAAGAGGCGGGAGACTGATGCGGGCAGCCGGTTCGATCAGCAGGAAGTTGGAGAAAGAGGCGCGCTGCCCAGCCGCGTTGACGTAGCGCAGGGCGTAGCGCAGGCGCGTCGGCTGACCGGCCAGCTCCAGTGTGTCTATGTAGGTGACGGAGGGGCCGGCGGCGAGCATCTGCTCGTATGTGACTGAGCCGATCAGTGTAGAGCGCGCTGCGAACTCCTCTTCTGTGAGGGGGAGCGGCGCGGCGGGCTGTTCGGCGAGACGATAAACGTCTATACGGCGTATGCTCTGCACGCTCTCTGCGGGCGCATTGCGTAGCGGCGCAGGCCAGCTCAGGATGACTTCGTTACCGCGCTGCACGCCCGAGAGCAGCTCCGTGCGCTGCGGGACGCGCTCGACGGGCGGCTGCGGCGGGCGGCGCTTGCCGCAAGCGAAGGCAAAAGTAAAAAGGCAAAAGGTAAAAGTCAGGAGCAAAGCGTTTCTCATTAAATGTGGTTTCCGCCTCAAATGTGGTTTCCGCCTCACTTTTGCCTTTTACCTTTTTACTTTTGCCTTGTTTAGAGAATGTATCGACTGAGGTCCTGATCTTTGACGGTCTCGGCGAGCATGTGATTGACGTAGGCGTCGTCTATACGCTGCTTCTTAGGCTCGAGGTCAGGCCCTTCGAAGCTGATCTCGTCGAGCAGTCTCTCCATGATCGTGTGCAGGCGGCGCGCGCCTATATCTTCCGTGTTCTCGTTGACGCGCGCGGCGAAGTTGGCGATGGAGTCGATGGCATCTGCTGTGAAATCAAGGTCGATGCCCTCTGTCTCAAGGAGCGCGCGATACTGTTTGATGAGCGCGTTTTTGGGCTCTGTCAGGATGCGCTTGAAGTCATCGACCGTCAGGGATTCAAGCTCGACGCGTATGGGAAAGCGCCCCTGCAATTCAGGGATCAGGTCCGAAGGCTTAGAGACGTGAAAAGCCCCTGCGGCGATAAAGAGTATGTGGTCTGTTCTGACCATGCCGTAACGCGTGTTGACGGTCGTGCCTTCGACGATGGGCAGGATGTCGCGCTGCACGCCCTCGCGCGAGACGTCTGGCCCGTGGCCGGACTCGCGACCGGCGATCTTGTCCAGCTCATCCAGAAAGATGATGCCGGAGGATTCGACGCGTTCGAGCGCGGCGCGGGCGACCGTGTCCATGTCTATGAGGCGCTCTTCCTCTTCCTGCATGAGGTATTCCATAGCCTCGTCGACACGCATTTTGCGCCGCTTGGTGCGCCCCTGAAAGAGATTGCCGAGCATATCCTTCATGTTAATGCCCATCTCTTCAATCCCTTGTGGCCCGGCGAGCTCTATCGTGGGAAAGCTCTTCTCGCGCACCTCTATCTCGACAATGCGGTTATCTAATTTTCCGGCGCGAAGCTGAGCGCGCAGTTTCTCGCGCGTGCGCTGAAACTGGTCGTCGCGCGCGGTCGAATCCGTCGGGGCGGGGGGCGTCTCCACCTCAGACACCTCTTCGCTCTCTTCCTCATCAAAGTTGAAATACCCTGAAGCGAGCGAAGACTTAGGGGGCGGGAGAAGCAGGTCCAGGACGCGCTCTTCGACGTTCAGCTCGGCCTTGTCGCTGATCTCGTCTATCTTCTCTTCGCGGGTCATCTCGAAGGCCACTTCGGTGAGGTCGCGTATCATGCTCTCGACGTCGCGCCCGACGTAACCGACTTCCGTAAACTTGGAGGCTTCGACTTTGAGGAAAGGCGAGTTGGACATACGCGCCAGGCGGCGTGCGATCTCTGTTTTACCGACGCCTGTGGAGCCGATCATGATGATGTTTTTGGGGATCACGTCGGCCGCCATATCGGGCGCAAGCTTCTGGCGGCGCACACGATTTCTGAGCGCGATGGCGACGGCGCGCTTGGCTGCGGCCTGCCCGACGACATGCTTGTCGAGTGCGGCGACGATCTGGCGCGGCGTCATCTCGTCGAGCCGCGACTCTTCATCAACATCTCCTGAGAGATAGATAACCATTTTAGATGTCAGATGCTGGATGTCAGATGTCAGTTAGAAGCCAGCGACCGACATCTAACATCCAGCATCTGACATCTATTTTTTCAAAGTTCTTCGACGGTGATGCTCTGGTTCGTGAAAATGCAGATTTCTCCGGCGATGCGCAGGGCTTCGTGTGCTATGTCGCGCGCAGTCATCTCTGTATTGGCGAGCAGGGCGCGGGCTGCGGCCAGAGCGTACGCGCCGCCAGAGCCGATGGCGAGCACGCCGTCGTCCGGGGCGACGACATCGCCGTTGCCTGCCAGCAGAAAAGAGGTCTTATCGTCGGCGACGATCATAAGCGCTTCGAGGTGGCGCAGTATCTTATCCGTACGCCATTCTTTGCTGAGCTCTATGGCGGCGCGCTCAAGGTTGCCGTGATACTGTTCGAGCTTGCCTTCGAAGCGGGTCAGAAGCGAAAAGGCGTCTGCGGTCGCACCTGCGAAGCCGACGAGGATGCGGTCGTTATAGAGACGGCGCACCTTTTTCGCCCCCGTCTTCATGACGGTCTCGCCCATGGTCACCTGCCCGTCACCGGCGAGCGCGACGCGCCCCTCTCTGCGCACGAGCAGCACTGTCGTACTGCGCACTCTAGGATAATCCTGACTCATATTTGCAACTGAAGCACTATAGGAAGAGGCACGAAGGTAAGTCAAGCGGCGCAAGAAAGAGGAGGTGTCGCGGACGCCGGATTTTCGGGAGATGTGTGGCAGGGATGAAGCGCGGCGACAAGTTTTGCGCTATGATGAGCCTTGAAGGCGCAAGCGTGAGATGCGCATGTCTGGTGTAGTGTATCCGGTCAAAGCCGATTGAGACCCCACACGCCACCTCGGAAGCGAGAGAAGCATGCTTGAGAGACGACCGCGCATAGGCATCAACATGCGCATAGAGTTGGAGACTGATCGTTTCTACCTGTCGCGCTATTACAGTGAGGCGGTGGAAGCAATGGGCGCGACACCTTTGCACATCAGCCTGATCCCGCGAGAGGATTATATAGAAGGGTTGATGGAAGAGGTTGAAGGGGTGCTGCTGCCCGGAAGCGATTCGGATGTCGATCCCTTAAGGTACGGCGCGGAACCGCATCCGAGGCTGGGGAGCGTCCATCCGCTTAAGGACGAGGTGGACGCGCTCGTGCTGGCGGAGGTGGAAAAGCGCGGCACACCGCTTCTGGCGATCTGTTTCGGGATGCAGATGCTGAACGTCGTGCGGGGCGGGAAGCTGATTCAAGATATACGCTCACAGATGCCGGAAGCGATCAAGCATCAACAGGGCGTTCCGCGCGACCGCCTCTCGCATCGCGTACGTCTGCTGGAGGGAAGCCTGCTGAGTGAGCTGGCGAAGGCTGACGCAGCCCTTGTGAACAGTCATCATCACCAGGCGATTGAGACGGTGGGGAGAGACCTGGTGGCGACGGCCTGGAGCGCTGACGGCCTGGTGGAGGCGCTGGAGGATACACGGGCAGACCGTTTCACGCTGGCTGTGCAGTGGCACCCGGAGATAGCCTGGGAGCGCGACCGCCTTTCGCGTGCGATATTCGCGCGCTTCGTTGAAGCGGCGAGTGATTATGCCAGAGAGGGACGCCGGAACATCAAGGGGCTGACGGACGAGACCGCTCCGCGTCCGATAACGACTGGGCGATGAGCCTTCCATGATGAGCGGGAAAATCCTGATATGAGAGGACTGAGTTGGTGGCGATGGGCTTGAAGGGGATGGATTTAAGCGGGCGTGTGGCCTTAGTGACGGGCGGGTCGCGCGGGATAGGGCGTGCGACTGTGCTGGGGTTGGCGGGACTGGGTGCGCATGTCGTGGTCAATTATAGTAGCAACGAAAGGGCTGCGGAGGAGGTCGCGCAGGCCGCAAAGGGGCTTGGCGTAGAGGCCTTGATCATACGCGCAGACGTGGCCCAACTGGAGGAGGCACGACATCTGGTCGCCGCGACCAAGGAGCGTTTCGGGAGACTGGACATACTGGTGTGTAATGCAGGGGTCTGGGAGGGAGCGCCTGTCGAAGAGATGAGCGAAGAGCTCTGGGATCGGATTATAGAGATCAATTTGAAGGGGACCTGGACGGTCTGTCGTGAGGCCGTGCGGCAGATGAAGCGACAGGGAGGGGGTCGTATCGTCATCGTCAGCTCGACGGCTGGGCAGCGCGGCGAGGCTTTGGTCTCAAATTACGCTGCCTCGAAGGGCGGGCAGATCTCTTTCACGAAATCTCTCGCCACGGAACTGGCTGCTGACGGCATCAACGTGAACTCTGTCGCGCCCGGATGGGTATTGACGGAGATGAACAGGGAGGTTTTCGCGGACGCCGCCTCTTATCGAAAGATCGAAGAGTCTATACCGCTCGGGCGCATTGCCACTGCGGAAGACGTTGCGTATCCGATCATCTTTTTATGCACAGACTGGGCGCGGCACATCACTGGCGAGGTGTTGAACGTCAACGGGGGCTCCGTGTTATGCGGCTGAAAGTGTGCAAGCATTAACTGAAAAAAGGGTAGAAGACTGGAGAGTTAAAACAAAAATGTTCGAGCGATATACGGAGAAGGCCAGGCGCGCAATCTTCTTTGCGCGTTATGAAGCCTCGCAATTCGGCACGCAGGAGATCGTCCCGGAACAACTACTGCTGGGCTTGATACGTGAGGACAGAATACTGATCGACAGGTTCTTTCCGCGCGGGCGCGTCTCTCTGGAGGAGATACGCAGGGAGATAGCGGGGCGCTCCCTGCTGCAAGAGAAATTCAGCACCTCTGTGGAGTTGCCGCTGGCGCCGGAGACCAAGCGCGTCTTGGCCTACGCGCATGAGGAGTCAGATCGTTTACAGCACCGTCACATAGGGACGGAGCATCTCTTGCTGGGGCTCCTCAGAGAAGAGCGCTCGATGGCGGCTGAGATTCTCTATGAGCGTGGCCTGCGATTGGTCGCTGTGAGAGAAAGAGTCTCGCAGATGACAGGCGCTGCCATAGAGTCTGGCGCGGGGCCGCGTCTGTTGCTGGGGCTTGAAAAGCTGCTCAGGTATCGTCTGGACCTGCTGAAAGGCGCGCGCGTCGGCCTCATCTGCAACCAGTCCTCCGTGGATCACGATTTGCGCCATGCGGCGGATCTCTTCCACGATCACAGCGAGATAAAGCTGACGGCGCTCTTCGGGCCGCAGCACGGGATACGCGGTGACGTACAGGATAATATGGTAGAGACTGCGCACTCCGTAGACAGAAAGACGGGGCTCCCAATCCACTCACTCTACAGCGAGACGCGCGAGCCTACAGAGCAGATGCTGGAAGACGTAGACGTGCTGGTCTTCGATATGCAGGATGTGGGATGCCGCATCTACACCTTCATCTACACGCTGGCCAACTGCATGCGCGCGGCCGGCAGATACGGAAAAAGGGTGGTCGTCTGTGACCGTCCCAATCCGATCACGGGCTCTATGGTTGCGGGCAATGTCCTGGAGCCTGAGTACGCCTCTTTTGTCGGCCAGTTTCCGATCCCTACGCGTCATGGGATGACCGTGTGCGAGCTGGCGCGTCTGTTCAGAGAGCATTTCGGGATCGATTGTGAGCTGGAGAACGTTTTGATGGAGGGGTGGGACAGGGAGCTTTGGTTGGACGAGACGGACGCGCCCTGGGTGATGCCTTCGCCGAACATGCCTACGCTTGAGACGGCGACCGTTTTCCCGGGGACAGTGCACCTGGAGGGGACACAGCTTTCGGAGGGGCGTGGCACGACACGGCCTTTCGAGTTGGTGGGCGCTCCCTACATAGAGGCTGAAGCGTACGCGGCGCATCTGACCAAATATGGCCTGCCGGGCGTACATTTCCGCGCTTGCGGGTTTCAGCCGACTTTCCAGAAGCATGCCGGGAGGGCTTGCGGCGGCGTACAGATTCACGTCCTGAAGCGGCAGGAGTTCGAGCCTGTGGCAGTTGGCGTGTGTGTGGTCAAGGCTGCTTATGACCTTTACGGGGAGGATTTTCGCTGGAAGGAGCCGCCGTACGAGTACGTGCATGACAAAAATCCTTTTGACGTGATCGCCGGCACGAACCGTTTGCGGGAGGCGATTGAGCGCCGAGACACACTGGAGAGCATCGTCGCAAGCTGGCAGGAGGGGCTCGAGGAGTTCAAGCGCGTGCGTGAGGCTTATCTTTTATATTGATATGGTTAGCGCCGTTCGTCTGACCTTATGCCTGAACTTAAGTCGACGTGCCGACCTTTCAAGTATGAGATGAACTGGCAGTGATCTCTCATGGAAACAGTTGATCAATTACTTGAGGAGTGCGGGCGGCTGCACGGTCACCTGTGCGCCGGACAACTTCTGGGTGTGCGTATGGCGCTTCTCGGGTGCCGTTTGATAGAGGTGTCTGATCCGCGCGGCGCGGATCGAAAAAAACTGATCGTGTGGGTGGAGATAGACCGTTGCATGGCGGACGCTGTGGGAGCTGTGACGGGGGCACGGCTGGGGAAAAGGAGCCTGAAATACCTGGATTATGGAAAGGTCGCGGCGACCTTCCTCAACACACAGACGGGTGAGGCTGTGCGTATTGTGGCGCTCGAAGAGTCCAGAGCGCTGGCGGATGAGCGCTACCCACAGATCGTGTCTAAGAGGGAGCGACAGCTTCTAGCTTACAGGGAGGCTGCGGACGAAGAGTTGTTCAAAGTTGAGCGTGTGAGGGTTAATTACGGGGAGATGGATGCTCCGGGAAGCCCGCGCTCGCGCGTCATTTGCGCCAGGTGTGGGGAGGGGACTAATGATGGGCGAGAGGTGGCAGGGGCAGACGGACGGCCGCTGTGTCGTCCCTGCGCCTTTGGCGGATACTATCAGAAACTATAGATGGCTGGCTCCAGACTGGGAGCGGCCAACTCTCGCGTAGTCTGCAAGCAACTAAAACCTCGATTCCAGACGGCACCGGACAGTCGCGTCCGATAACAACTCCGCGTTTACTTCAGATAGACACATGAAGAGAAGACACACAGGCAGGATGATCCATATATGTATGAGCATCGCGCTGATCCTGTTCACGCAGTGGTCTGTGGTGAAGGTCTACGGGCAGAGCGGACGCAAGACTGGCGTCGGAGCCTCGCCGCAGACGGCTCGAGGGGGAGTGCCTCCTGTTGAGGAGACGGACGATGTATTGCGTGTGCGATCAGAAGAGGTGCTGTTGCCGGTCTCCGTCAGAGACTGGACGGGTACGCCTGTGGGCGGGTTGGGGCAGGAGCGTTTTCTGGTCTACGACAACGGCGTGCGCCAGGAGATCAAGAGTTTCAACCGTCGGCGCGTCCCTGCCAAGATAGTGCTTCTGCTGGACGCCTCCGGCAGCGTCTTCAGCCAGATGCGCTTCATACGCGAGGCGGCCAAGGGCTTCGTGCGCGGGCTACTGAAAGAGGACAGCGTCTGCGTGATGCAGTTTGCAGACCGCGTCGAACTGCTGCAGGACTGGACCTCTGCGACGGAAATCGAAAGATTGGAGAAGGCCCTGGACTGGCGCTATCACCCGGGGGAGAGCACCACCTTCTATGATGGACTGTACCTGGCAGCACAGGAGCAGTTGAGCCGCGCAGAGGGTCGGCGGATTATCATCCTGCTGACTGACGGGATAGACACGGCGGAGCGCAAGCATGCGAGCTTCGCGGAAGCCCTCAATGCTGTGCGGCGCGCAGAGGCGAGCGTTTACGTGGTGAGTTTGACGGCCTCTTTGCGCGCCCTGATCGAGAGAAAAACAGGCGGCGGATGGCTGCAGCGTCTGTTGGCTGGCGGCTACGACCCACGCCTCGTCGCGCGATATAAGACGCTGATCAACGGTGCGGAGCAATTGCTCACCGGGCTCGCAACGCAGACTGGAGGGCGCATCTTTCTCCCCATAGAGAAGGAGGAACTGGCACCCGCTTACAGGGCCATTGCGGAAGAATTGCGCACGCAGTACATTATCACATATAAACCCACGCCACGCGCAGCCTTTGGAGAATGGCGGCGCATACGTGTGCTGGTCACGCCTGGCGGATATGAGGTGGCGACAAGAGAAGGTTATACTGGCCGCACCTGACGATCAACGTCAGAGAATGAAGGGAGATCTTACATTTTGGCTGCGAGAGAGAATAGAGGTGGAACGACCAGGGATCAGATGCGCGCGCCTGCGGATGCCTGGTTGATGGGCCTGCTCGGATGGATTGTGCCTGGCGCCGGACACCTTTTGCAAGGGAAGTGGATGCTTGGCCTGCTCCTGGGCGGAGCTGTCTGGGCGATGTTTATCTTTGGGATGCTTGTGGGAGGCCATTTATTCGGACTCGGCGGACGCGAGCAGGGACTGGCTGCTCTACTACAGGTGCCGCCGACCATCGCCAATCTAGGTACAGGGCTGATCTATCTTGTGTGTTGGCTGACAGACACAGGGTTTCTGGATACGGCCGAGCAGGCAAAACGTGCCACCTTTGAGTACGGCAACACGTTCCTTTTAGTCGCAGGGTTGCTGAACTACCTGTCTATGCTGGATGCTTTTGATATACGCGCGGGGAGGAAGCCTTGACGCACTTGTTGGTGATGAGTCTGTTTGCGGCGCTCGTTTCGCTGGTCTTTGGTCTCGTTGCACGCGATACCAATAGGGGCCGCACGCTTTATGGTCTAAAAGTTTTTGCGGAGTTTATGGGCATAGGTCTGGCTCTCGCCTGGTTGCTCTATTTTCTACCACGTTAAGGGGGTCGGCAGAAGCTGAATGCGATTGAATATAAGAGCGGGCCGGGATTTGATGATTCAAAACCCGGCCAGCAGCTAACAGAGAGAGAACAGCCTGGGAGAGTTGGAGTCAATCCGAGCGAGAGGCCTCTAATAATATGCGTGTCAGTTGGGGCCTATTGCATAGGCTCATAAAACCTGTGATAACACTTTTTGAAAACCCCTCCCTCTCAAGTAACCTAGAGACAGAATCAAGATGTCACTCGTTGAAACCGAAGCTATCGTCTTACGTACATATAATTTAGCCGAAGCAGATAAGATCGCCGTCTGCTTGACGCGCAGCGCCGGATTGGTTCGCGCAGTGGCACGCGGGGCGAGGCGTTTGAAGAGCAGGTTCGGGGCTGGCTTAGAGCCTTTCACAATCATCGCGCTCAGCTATTACGAGAAGGAAGGGCGCGAACTGGTGTCTTTACGGCAGGCAGAGATAGTCCGTTCCTATTTCAATCTCTCCGGGAATATGGAGACGGTGGCCGTACTGGCTTATCTGAGCGAACTGGTCATAGAGTTTGCTCCGCCCCACGAACCCAACGAAAAACTCTTCAGGATGGTTAAGGCCTGCATAGAAGCCGCTGCCTGCAGGCCCTCTGAAACGGAGGCAATTGCGCGCTACTTTGAGGTTTGGATACTAAGATTGGCTGGATTTTTGCCGGACTTGCGCCACTGCGCAGAGTGTGGCCGCAGACCTGGGGAAGAGAAGCCTGTCTCTCTGGATGCAGAAGGCAAGCTACGTTGCGGCCTGTGCAGCGAGGGACTAGGCCTGGCGCTCTCAAGCGAGGCCTACGCGCAGTTGCGAGCCACGCAAAGCCTGTCACCAGACGCTTATGCCGAGCGAGCGCCGCGCGTGCTAGCCAAGACGTGGCGCGAGATGGCGCAGGTGACGCAGCCTTTGATCGGGCGCATTCTGGAGCGCCAGCCGCGCGCACTGGCGGTTTACGCGGAGAGATCGAAGCCGCTTTAAGCTTAAATTAAGCGCTTAATTTAAGCTTAAAGCGGCTTCGATCTGAAGACTCTCCGTGCCCCTCCCACAGCAGTTGATTTAACTCCTCTCCGGGCAAAAAGGGCATGACGCCACAGCGTTCGGGAAATTCCCAGCCATTTTCTACGGCCAGATGAGAACTTCCTTTAAGTACCGGTCTCCCAGCTCGACAAATACTCTAATTGCTCAGACGTCAAAGCGTCTATGGAGATACCCAGGGCGCGAAGCTTGAGGCTGGCGATCTCGGTGTCAACCTCCTGCGGCAGTAGATGTACGCCTGGCTTCAGCTCGCCTCTGTTCTTCACAAGATACTCCACGGACAGCGCCTGATTGGCAAAACTCATGTCCATGACGCTGGCCGGGTGGCCTTCAGCGGCGGCCAGGTTGATCAGACGACCCTCTCCCAGGACGATGACGCGGCGGCCTGTCTCTTTGACAGCGTACTCTTCTACGAAGGGGCGCAGCTGTGCGGGCGGCTGTGACATCTCGCGTAGAGCCACCAGGTTCAGCTCCAGGTCGAAGTGCCCGCTATTGCAAACAATCGCCCCGTCCTTCATGTTGACGAAGTGCTGTCCATCTATGACATGGCGATTTCCCGTCACGGTCACGAAGATATCTCCCAGTTTGGAGGCCTCCGACATGGGCATGACGCGAAACCCATCCATCACGGCCTCTATGGCTTTGATCGGGTCTATCTCCGTGACAATGACATTGGAGCCCATCCCGCGCGCGCGCAATGCGACGCCTTTGCCGCACCATCCATAGCCGACGACGACCATCGTTCGCCCCGCCAGCAAGATGTTTGTGGCGCGCGTGATGCCATCCAGCGTGGATTGCCCTGTGCCGTAGCGGTTGTCGAAGAAGTGTTTAGTCTGCGCGTTGTTGACAGCGATGGAGGGAAAGTTGAGCACACCTGCGGACTCCATCGCGCGCAGACGCACGATGCCAGTCGTAGTCTCTTCCGTAGAGCCTATGATCTCCGGCATCTGACCGCGACGCTCTTTGATGAGCGTCGCGACCACATCCGAGCCATCATCTATAATCACCTGCGGGCGAAAATCAAGGGCCGTACGGACATGCCTATTATAAGTCTCTGTCGTCTCGCCCTTGATGGCGAAGACAGGGACGTTCCAGTCTGTAACCAGAGAGGCGGCCACGTCATCCTGCGTCGAAAGGGGGTTGGAGGCGATCAAAAGCGTTTCCGCGCCGCCAGCAGCGAGCGCGCGCACCAGATTGGCGGTCTCCGTAGTGACGTGTGCGCAGGCGACCAGGCGCACGCCGCGCAGGGGCTGTTCTGTGGCGAAGCGCTCCCTGATCAGGCGCAAAACGGGCATCTCACGCTCCGCCCATTCAATCCTGCGCCTCCCATCCTGAGCCAAGCCAATGTCCTTCACATCGAACTCAATCGATTGCGTTGCAGTCATTTAGATCTTCCTTTTTAGAGTATTAGGTTAATAAATTACTTGAGCTAGAACAGAGGGCTGGCAGCGGGCTCTGCAGTCTCCTTTTGTTTCATCAGATACCTGCGGCAGAACGCAGCGCTTCGGCCTTATCCGTAGCCTCCCATGTAAAACTCTCTGCGTCGCGCCCAAAGTGTCCGTAGGCAGCCGTCTGCTTGTAGATTGGCCTGCGCAAGCGCAGGTCATCTATGATTCCGCGCGGCGTCAAACGAAAGTGTTCACGTATCAGTGAGGCCAGGGCTCCTTCGCTCAGACGGCCAGTCCCATTGGTTTCGACCAGTACAGAGACCGGGTCCGCAACCCCTATGGCATAGGCCAACTGCACCAGGCAGCGATCCGCGAGCCCCGCTGCGACTATGTTCTTGGCCGCGTAACGCGCCATGTAGGCCGCGGAACGATCCACCTTTGTAGGATCTTTGCCGGAGAATGCGCCTCCACCGTGCGGAGCATACCCACCGTATGTGTCCACTATGATCTTGCGCCCGGTCAGCCCAGCATCACCCTGTGGGCCCCCTGTGACAAATCTTCCAGTCGGGTTGATGTGAAACTTTGTCTTCTCATCCAGAAGCTCCAGCGAGACTGTCTGGCGTATGACACGCTCTAAAATCTCTGTGCGCAGTTGCTCGTTGGAGACCTCGGAGTCGTGCTGCGAGGAGATCACCACGGCATCCACCCTGTACGGCCTGCCGTCCCTGTATTCGACAGTCACCTGCGATTTACCGTCCGGGCGCAGGTAGGGAAGCTCCCCCGTCTTACGTGCCTCGGAGAGCCGTCTGGAGAGCTTATGCGCCAGTTGTATGGGGAGCGGCATCAGTTCCTGCGTCTCGTTGCAAGCGAATCCGAACATGAGCCCCTGATCACCAGCGCCGCCAGTATCTACGCCCATGGCTATGTCCGGCGACTGGCGCCCGACAGCAGACAGCACGCTGCAAGTGTCGCAATCAAAGCCGTACTTGGCCCTTGTATAACCAATTTCACGAATGGTTTCACGTGCCACTTCGGAAAAATCTATGTGAGCCTTGGTGGTGATCTCTCCCGCTATGACGACCAGACCCGTCGTCACGAGCGTTTCGCAGGCCACACGGCCCATCTCATCCACGCTCAGAACGGTGTCAAGCACTGCGTCCGAGATCTGGTCCGCAATCTTATCCGGATGTCCCTCCGTGACAGATTCAGAGGTGAACAGGTAACTTCCTTCTGTGCTCAATCGCGCACTCCTTTGTCGATATTATATTTCGGCAAGCTTTACACAAAAGACCGCGTACTGTAACAGTCGCTCTTTTCCGTGTCAAGGTGTTGGGCAGTGAACCCCTCGCATAGACTTGGTGAAGCGTGCGGATGAAGCGCCGAACGATCATTTGGTCATTTCAGATGGGAGATCCTCCCGCACAGGTCGAAGAGGTAAAAGAGGTGGGGTTTTATTGGGTTGAAGCTCGGGCCATCTCGTACATAATATATATTATCGGACGCAGACCGTGTCTCGCCCCTGTGCCCGCTTGACGGCTGTGCCAGGTTTCACCTACAGTGCCCTCTTTTGCAGAATAGCAGAATACAGGTCTCAAAATGGGCATCAGGATAGAGAACCAAGCCGGTGGCAAGCTACCCAAAGGCATCTTTGCGGAGATTGAAAGGATGTTGGACAGCCTCCCGCGCGAGCATCTACGCGGGGTCGAGCGGCTGCGCCTCGTCGACACTATCAACGACCCCAGACTCAAGACTCAGCAGCAGCGCACAGACCTGCCGGGTCTCTACCACCCGCGCCAGGGAGCGCAGCCAGCCTGGCTCGAAGTCGCCGTAGACGTGCTCCTTCCAAGGTCAAAACCGCTCCTCAAACGGCTCATTCCGCGCCTCTCCTTCAAAGGTAATCTGGCGGCTGTGATCTTCTCTCTGGTCGGTCAGCACTATTACCTGACGCTGCGTCATTCAATCAGAAAAGGCCAGCTCGAAACGGCTGTGCGCAATTATACGGAGAAACATTTGCGCGCCTGGCATGAGCAGACGCACAGCCGCCGCGCGCGACTCTTTAAACCGATTCAGCCGACGCTGGAACGATGGGGTCGCGCCCTGCAAAAACGCGCGTCCGCCGAGAAGAAGAGAAAGCAGTCGCTTCACTCCTGATTCCCTGTTTGATCTAAGTAGGTTGGTGAGAGGCAGCTCAATCGTTTTCGTTATCGGACGCAGACAGCTTGTGCCCCTCCAAGTCTTCTTCAACAGACAGGCTATCAGCAGCACTCCTGAGCGCCGCTGCCACTTCCGCACGCTCAACCTGCGCCCGCCGGAAACGCAATTCGACCGTAAACTCTTTACCGGGAGCCCTGTAGCGAAAGGTATAAGACTTTCCAAGCTGACCTTGCCTGGCAGCACTGACTGTCGCCACCGTTCTCACTCCTCCTCCTGCTGCCCCTGTCTTCTTGCGCCGCACCGCGCGCGCTTCGTCGCGCGTCATGCCGCGGGCCAATATCTCCTCCGCCATACTTCTCATGGACTCCTCGTCCGGCTGGCGCACGATCTGCAGGAGAAGCGATTTGGAATGTATGTCGGCGCGCCGACACTGCTCTCTGATGGCCTCCGGGATCGTCGCCAGAGACATCGCCTCCGTCACGGTCGAGCGGCTCTTCCCTACTTTACGCGCTACCTCCTCGTGCGTGTAGCCGAAGCGGTCGCAAAGGGCTGCCAACCCGTCTGCCTCCTCCCAAGGCGTCAGGTCTTTGCGCTGCATATTCTCTATCAGAGCAATTTCGGCCACGGCGCGATCATCCACATCCATCTCTATACAGGGCACTTCGCGCAATTGCGCCTCGCGCGCAGCACGCCAGCGTCGCTCCCCCGCAATGATCATCCAGCGCCCGCCGAGTTGAGACGGCTTGACCAGCAGAGGCTCCAAAACCCCTTTCTCCTTGATCGAAGCCGTCAACTCCGCCAAGTCCCCTATCTCCACGCGAGGCTGCTCGGGATTCGGGTCCAATTTGTCCGTCGCAATCATACGTCCGACGGGCGTCGGACGGTGCTGCGCCAACTCCTCCACGTAATGCGCGTCGTGGCGCATCTGTAGCCCCTGCGGCAATCCTCTCTTAGACACGGCTGATCACCTCTTCGCAAAGTTTCGCGTATTCGTGTGCGCCAGAAGAGTGTGGCGCAAAGGTGAAGATGGACTCCTTATAGGCTGGCGATTCCTCCAGTCTCACGCTTTTGGTGATGACCGTCTCGAACAGCTTACTTCCGAACACCTTGCGAATCTGCTCGTAGACCTCGCGCGCCAGCGTCGTCCTCTTGTCATGCAGCGTCACGACCACACCCAGCACCTGCAGGTTCGGATTCGGGCGCGCCTTCACCTTCTCTATGGTCTCCAAAAGGTCGTCCGTCCCTTCCAGTGCAAAATAGGATGACTGTATGGGAATTAATACATGTGTCGCAGCCACAAGCGCGTTGACAGTGATCAGACCGAGGGTGGGCGGCGTGTCTATGACGATCACATCGTAGTCTTTACGTATCGCCTCCAAGCGATCCTTGAGCCGAAACGGAGCGTCGAAATCCCCGACCAGCTTAGACTCCAGCTTGGCCAGATTGATGCGCGCCGGAATCATATCTAAACCCTTGACAGGCGTGGGGTAAGCGAAACGATCTACGGCCTCCATCCCGTCCATCATGAGCTCATACGCTGAATAGTCTACCGTCAAAGGGTCTAAGAAGGAGATGGAACTGTTGCCCTGCGGATCAAGGTCCAGCAGCAGGACACGCTGATCGCGACGCGCGAAAGCAGCCGCCAGGTTGATCGCCGTGGTGGTCTTTCCAACCCCGCCTTTCTGATTTGCAATCGCAATTATCATGACGCTCGCGCGCCCCGCACCATGAGGCTGAAAGCTGCACACAACGGCCAGGGGCTGCTGCTGCCCTGTCTGTATACCAAAAGCCTTTTTCTACATAGGCAGGTCGCCTGCTTCACCGATCACATCCGGCCACTCCTCATCCTCATCTGCGCCAGTCTCCTCTGCCCCCTCCTCGCCGCTGGCCACTGTATTGCGAGACGCGCGTATGACCTCCATATCGACGAAGATCGGACAATCCGCACGCAAGGCGAGCGCAATCGCATCAGAGGGCCTGGAGTCGAGCATCAGCGCCGCCCCGTCTACAGTGCGCATCTCTATGACTGCAAAGAAAGTGTTATCGCGCAGTTCCGTCACCACGACGCGCTCCACGCGCGCCCCCATCTCTACGATCAGGTTGCGCAAAAGATCGTGAGTCATGGGTCTTTGCGGCGCGATCTTCTCTATCTCCAGGGCGATGGCGTTCGCTTCGTAAGCTCCCACCCAGATCGGCAGCATGGTCTCGCTATTCACATCCTTCAGAATAATGATGGGTGTGCCGCTATTCGGGTCCATCATCAATGCCCTAATTTTCACCTCTATTTCCATACTCATACCTCAGCTATTACTTGAAGGAGTGTGCGACACCCTCGCTCAAAAGCTTATGCCACTTGCCCATATAAACTGTTCGCTTTCGCCGCACGGATGCGAACCCTGACTACCTGCCCCTTCAACGTGGCCGCCCCGGGGAAATTGACCACCTTGTGGCAGGTCGAGTGACCCGTCAAATCTTCAGCAGACCTGGCGCTCTCGCCCTCCACAAGGACGCTCACCTCCCGTCCAACATACCCCGCATAGAGTTTATTCTGTATCTCCCGCTGAAGCCGCTCCAGCGCCAGAAAGCGCGCCGTCTTCTCCTCTTGAGAGATATCGTCTGTGGAGGCAGCGGCAGGTGTCCCTTTCCTCTCAGAATACTTGAAGATGTACAGGCCATCGTACTGACACTGCTCAACTAAGCGCATGGTCTCCTCAAACTCAGCCGCAGTTTCTCCGGGAAACCCCACGATGATGTCGCTCGTCAGAGACAATCTGCGCCGGGCCTTCTTGATGGCCTCTACGCGACTCATATAAGAGGCGGCAGTGTAGCCTCTGCGCATCGCGCGCAAGACGCGGTCGCTGCCGGATTGCACAGGCAGGTGCACCCAGTCGCAAAGATTTTCGTGCTCATCCATGGCTGCGACGATGTCCGCATGAAAGTCGCGCGGGAAAGAGGTCGTAAATTTGATCCTCTGCATCCCTGTCGCCGCCACAGCACGCAACAGGCGTGAGAACTGCGTCGCGCCCTTGAAACCTTCCAACCCCTCATCCGTCCGAGGCCTGTAGCTGTTCACATTCTGGCCGATCAGATGCACCTCACGAAAACCTGCCTCGAAGAGCCGCCAGATCTCCCCTATGATGTCGCTGGCCGGACGGCTACGCTCGCGCCCGCGTGAGTACGGCACGATACAGTAGGAGCAGAACTTATTACAGCCTTCTATGATGGGGACAAAGGCGACGTAGGGCGAATGACGCTCGACCAGCGAAACATCCCAAGACTCTCCCTCTACACGCTCGCCCAGGTCTATGGCCCTTGCCTCGCCCCCTCGCACACGCTCGATTAAAGAAGGAAGACGGTCTGTGGCGCGCGTGCCGACGATCAGATTGACGCGCGCGGCGTGGTCGAAGATGGCTTCACCCTCCAGTTGAGCCACGCATCCCATGACCCCTATCAGAGGCTCACGCCCGCGCAGCTCCTGGCGCACCTCGCCGATCCGCGTATAAACCTTCTGCGCAGCACGCTCGCGTACGGAACAGGTATTAAAGAGGATCACATCGGCACCCTCTGTAGAATCCGCCAGTTGATATCCAGCCTCGCGCAGGCGTGTGGCCGCTCGCTCAGTGTCTGCCACATTCATCTGGCAGCCCATCGTCTCTATGTAAACGCTCGTCTTCATTCCCCAAAACCCTTCTCTTTAAACAGGGCACGGAGTGTAGCAGAAATTGGCCGCGCAAAGCGAGATCACTTCTTGGCGGTTAGTGGTTCGACTTGAGATTAAAGAGCAGGAAAATACTGGCCTTGATTTTCAAGCCGACCCACTACTTCTTGGCGTGTATCTTGACCGCCTGTGCTCTCTGCGATTTTTTGGCGCGCCGCTCACGCCCCTCCCCCTCCCCCTGAGAGGCTTTTTCCAGCAGCCAGCGCGCAGCTTCGCGCGTCGATTCTGCGTCCACAGCGCCTCCGATCATGCGCGCCAGTTCAATCACGCGCTCCTCTCTATCAAGGCTTTTGACGGAGGTTACGGTTCGACCATTCTCTATGGACTTATCTACGACGTAGTGTTGACGCGCAAAGCGCGCGATCTGCGGCTGGTGCGTCACACACAACACCTGTCGCTTGGCCGAGAGCGCCTTTAAACGCCTCCCCACAGCCTCAGCCACACGCCCGCCGATGCCCACGTCTATCTCGTCGAAGACCACTGTCGTAGCCCCTTGCGCGCGCTCCTCCTCCCCGCTCATGCTGATCGTGCGGAGCGTCAACATCAACCTGGAAAGCTCTCCGCCGGAGGCGACACGCCCCAGAGGGCGCGGACTCTCGCCCGGATTGGCCGATAATAGGAACTCCACACGATCCGCGCCATGTGGCGAGAAGAAAGCTCGCACAGATTGGTCATCTGGATCCGCTGAAGCCTCCTCATAACCCTCCTGCCGGGCAGTCGCTGTCTGGAAAGTAGGCGCGGCAGATGTCTCAACGCGAACGATGAAGCGAGCCTGTTCCATGGCGACGTGGCGCAGATCAGCCATCACACGCTCGGCCAACTCTGGCGCACCCTTTTTCCGGCAGGCCGTCAAACGCTCTGCCAGTTCAATATAGTCAGAGCGCGCAGAGGCCAAAGCCTCTCTCTGCGTAACCTCTCGCTCGGACAGATCACCCAACCGGTTGAGCTTCCCCATCAGTTCAAGCTGTATATCAAGTATTCCCTGCAAACTGGCATTATATTTGCGCTTGAGTCTTTCCAGATCGGCCAGCCGGTTCTCTATTTGAGCCAGCCGCGCGGGTGAGAACTCAATCCCCTCGCCATAGCCCCTAAGCTCTTCAGCCACATCCATGAGCGACACTATGCCAGCCTCCAGCGTCCCCTTGAGGGGCAGTATTCGCGCGTCTATCTCGGACAGTTCCTCCAGGCGACGACGTATGCCGGCCAGACGCGAAAGCACGCTCTCATCGCTCTCATACAATTCAGCATATGCGCTCGTGCCTAGCTGCATAATCTTTTCAGCATGTGTGAGCACTATTTTTTCCGCAGCTAAAGCCTCATCCTCCCCCATAACGGGCGCGACTCCCTTAATCTCCGCCAGTTGATAGCGGAGCAGGTCTTCTGCGCGCTCGCGGTCTGCCAGTTCCCGCTCAACCATCTCCAGAGCCCTGCTCGCGTTCTTCCATCTAACGAAGGCCTCTCCCACTTCGCCTCTTAATGAAGCGCATCCACTGTAAGAGTCCAAAAGCCTCAGGTGAGATTGCGCGGAGAGCAGAGAGCGCTGCTCTCCCTGCCCATGAATCTCCACCAGATATGGCTGCAAGGCCCTGAGCGCTGCCGCCGTGGCCATCTGATCATTAATGAAGATGCGGCTTTTGCCGCTCGCACTGATCTCACGGCGTATATTTAACTCCTCCCCTCTCTCTCTCTCTATAGCAGCCGTGGCTAAAACCTCCAGGACGAAGCCTTCTATCTCCGGAGCCACTTCGAATGCGCCCTCTATGACAGCTAAACGCTCGCCCGTGCGAATCTGCGCAGCAGAGCTGCGCCCGCCCAAAACCAGCCCCAGCGCATCTACTATAATGCTCTTGCCAGAGCCCGTCTCTCCCGTCAAAAGATTTAGACCCTCTTGAAAATCTACCTGCAGGCGGTCTATGACAGCGAAATTGGATATGTTAATGGACTTCAACATAAAGCGGTTTCACATGCGAGAAATTAGATTTAAAGTATCAGTTTAAGTAAAAGCGCGCCCGAGACGGCAATTTATCTCTTGACCACCACGGGCGCGGACGAGTAGTATGCCGGCCTGAAGGTTTCACATACGCCACCTGAGAGCGAGGTCACAAGCCGTGTCTTTTAATAAAATCATCGTTGTCGGCAACCTTGGGCGCGACCCCGAACTGCGATATACGCCGCAAGGGACGCCCGTGTGCAGCTTCACTGTAGCCACTAATGAGAAGCGCAAAGATCGTGCGGGCGAGACACAGGACGTTACCACCTGGTTTCGCGTCACCCTCTGGGGAAGACAGGCTGAGACCGCCTCGCAATACCTGGCAAAAGGCCGTCCAATCTATGTTGAAGGGAGATTAAGACTCGAAGAATGGACGGATCGCGATGGCAAACAGCGCTACACGCTCGAAGTCCACGCCACGGACATGCAATTTATCGGCGGCGGTCGCGCGGATGAGACCGCTGCGGCAGCCGGAGGAGCCGTTGGCGGAGCGGTCAACAGGGCTTCATCAAACGAGCGGACACAACCCGAGCCGGACCTCTCTGATGACGATATCCCCTTTTAGTTTAACCATTTATGCTTCATGTCGGCGTGCCGACATGAAGCTTTGCTCGTGATCGCAGGCCGCTCCCGTCAATTCTCAGCAAAGAGAGAGTGAGTCCGGCACTTCTACTACACACGACTTCCCCACTCCCCGAATCCACGCAATTTGCCGTAGCGTCTATTTAATCTCTGTTCCAAAGAATAACTCAAGGACTCCGCCAGCCCCTCACTGAGAGCCGCGTCCAGCAGGCGCGCAGCCTCGTCGTAATCCGTATGCGCACCCCCGTTCGGCTCTCTCACCACACGGTCTGCAATTCCCTGCCCGTAGAGGTCCTCTGCCGTCAAGCGCAGGCCAGTAGCCGCGCGCGCTGCCTGCCCGGCATCTTTCCATAAGATGGCGGCGCAGCCTTCAGGCGAGATGACAGAATAGATGGCGTTCTCAAGCATTAACACCTGATCGCCGACACCTATGGCGAGGGCTCCGCCAGAGCCGCCTTCACCTATCACAGCCACTATGACGGGGACTCTTAGCTTGGCCATCTCGCGTAAATTAAAGGCGATGGCCTCAGCCTGCCCGCGCTCCTCCGCATCTATCCCCGGATACGCGCCCGGAGTATCTATGAAGGAGATGACGGGACGCCCGAACTTATCTGCAAATTTCATCGCGCGCAGAGCTTTGCGGTAACCTTCGGGTTTCGGCATGCCGAAGTTTCTGAGCTGGCGCTGCTTTGTGTCACGCCCTTTTTGATGTCCCAGGACGACCACGGGCAGACTGTGAAAACGCGCCGCACCGCAAACAATCGCCGGATCATCTGCGAACCTGCGATCTCCGTGCAATTCTTCAAAATCCTCAAATATTCTCTCAACGAAATCGAGCGTATAAGGGCGTTCACTGTGTCTGGCCAGTTGCACACGCTCAAATGCCGAACGCGTGTCAGCGTGCGACGCTGCGCTGTGCTCCACTTTGACTGTATCTGATCGAACAGGTTCTGGCGCTTCCGGCATATGCCTACACTCTACTTACAAGTCCTGGGTTGAACCAATAGCTCACCTCTCATGAATGGCCTAACGTAACATTCAACCACTCCACCTGACAACCGCGTTGACGCAAAGCCCCCTCCAGATCAAGGCTTCCCTGCACGCGTAAGGCATTGTGAGGCCGCGCGCGGACGATCACATTGCCCTCCAGATACATCTCTATCAATACTTCACAATCTCCCCTGTGCTTATCCAACAGGCTGAAGAGATCGTCTAAAAGCGGCTTTGACTCACTGCCTGGGGGCAGCCTGACCATGAGCGCACGCGCCTTTCGCTGCAGTATATCATCCAGGCGTGAGACCTCTTCAGCGATGATGGTCGCGCCAGCTGCCTCATCCGACATCTCTAACCTGCCGCAGACGAGCACAGCCAGGTCTGTTTGCAGCAGAGACTCATATTTACTGTAGATTTCAGGCCACAAAACGCACTTTACGCTGCCGGCCTGATCCTCCAGGCGCATGAGCCCAAAACGGCTTCCCTTTTTCGTCGTGCGCACCTGCAGAGAGGTGACGGTTCCCCCTATATTTATCCTTGTGCCGCTTTCGATTCCGCCCAAGTCCACAGTCTTTGCCGCGCACAGCTCCGTCAGCACCCCTGTATAATTCTCCAGTGGATGTCCGGTGATATAGAAGCCGACGGCATTCTTCTCAGCGGCCAGCAGTTCTGCGTGCGACCATGCAGGGGCGTCCGGCAGCCGCTCCGGCAGAAGCTGCGAGTCAGGAGTTGTTCCTCCGAAAAGGTCATTCTGCCCTTGCGACCTGTTGCGTTGCGCGCGGTTGCTGCATGACAGGGCGACGTCGATGGCATGGTGCAGACAGGCGCGCCATTTATGTATCGGCTGATGAGCCTTATTCAACCCGTCAAAGGCACCTGCGCAGACCAGACTCTCCAATACTCTTTTGTTAATGGCCCCTTGGCCGACACGTTCCGCAAAATCGAAGAAAGAGGTGAATGGACTCTCTGCGCGTGCCTCCACAATAGAGCTGACGCTCGACTGGCCTAAGCCCTTGATGGCCGCTAAGCCAAACCTGATACTCCCCTCAAGCGGCGTAAAGCCAGCGCCACTCTCATTAACATCCGGCGGCAAAAGACGTATGCCCTGACCACGCAACTCTGTCGAGTACTTAAAAACCTTGGCGGTGTCCTGTAACTCATTTGAGAGAACGGCTGCGTAAAAGTGTTCGGGGAAATGTGCTTTCAGATAAGCCGTTTGAAATGCTAGGTATGCATAAGCTACACTATGACTCCGGTTGAAGCCATAGTCGGCAAACTGCGCCATTAAAGAGAATATCTGTTGCGCCTTCTCTCTCTTGATGCCCCTCTCAACCGCCCCGTCGATAAATTTCTCTTCATGGCGCGCCATCTCTTCACGCTTCTTCTTACCCATCGCACGGCGCATCAGGTCTGCCTCTCCGAGGCTGTAACCACCCAGTTTTTGCGCCAACTGCATGATCTGCTCTTGATAAACGAGTATCCCGTATGTGTTATTCAGGATCTCCTTCATCTCCGGGACGATGTAGCGAACGCTCTTCTTGCCATGATGTCTTTCGATAAAATCATCCACCATTCCACCATCAAGCGGCCCCGGCCTGTAAAGCGCGTTCAGCGCGGCGAGGTCTTCTAATCCCTTCGGTTGTAGCTTGCGGCAAATCTCCTGCATACCGGAGGATTCAAACTGAAAGATAGCCTCTGTGCGCCCCTCTGCAAAAAGCCGCATGGTCTTGGCATCATCCAGAGGCAGGTCCGACCAGTTGATCTCGACGCCAAGCGATTGCTTAATGCTTTTTAAGCAATCGCTTATCACCGTTAAGGCTGTTAAGGCAAGGAAATCCATCTTCAACATGCCAGTCTTTTCCAGGTCCGACATGGCATACTGCGTCGTCAACTCGTCCTTTGAGGAGACTGCGATAGGAATTAAGTCTTGTAGCGGAGCCGGCGAGATGACCACCCCAGCGGCATGTACGGAGGCGTGGCGCGCACAGCCTTCCAGCCGCTTGGCTAAATCTATCAACTCCCTCACCTGCGGATTCTCCTCAACAGCCCTGTGCAGTTCCGGCACCTGTTCGAGAGCCTGCGCAATGCTAACGTTTCGCCCGCGCACTGGAGGGGGAATCATTTTGGCGATCCTATCTACCTCTGCATATGGCATGTCCAGGGCTCTGCCGACGTCTTTGATCGCCGCTTTCGAGGCCATTGTGCCGAAGGTGATGATCTGACAGACAGAATCCCGCCCGTAAAGATCTGCGACGTGGTTAATGACCTCGCCGCGTCCGCGCACGCAGAAATCTATGTCTATGTCGGGCATCGAAACGCGTTCAGGATTGAGGAATCTTTCAAACAGCAGATTGTACTGAAGCGGGTCTATATCCGTGATATGCAAGCAGTAAGCGACTAGCGATCCGGCAGCAGAGCCGCGTCCGGGCCCGACCGGAATGGAATGCTCCCCCGCATAGCGTATAAAATCCCAGACGATCAGGAAATAGCCCGCGAACCCCATCTGCTTGATCATGGCTATCTCGCGGGAGATGCGCTCCTGATACTCCGACATGGAATGGCGCAACTCGCCCCTGTTGGATTGTCGCTCCCAAACCTGCCGGCGGCGCTGCTCATACCCTTCCCTGACGACCTTTTCAAAGTATTCGTCCACAGATAATCCCGCGTCAGAGGCCGGAATGGGGTAGTTGGGTAGATAATTGACGCTGGCTGGCAAAACCAGATCGCACATCTCCGCTATCTCGACCGTACGGGTCAGGACTTCCGGCATCTCCTGACCGAAAATCGACCACATCTCCTCCGCCGAGCGGACGTAAAAGTTTGGCGAGCCGTACCTTAAGCGGTTTGGATCATTAATGGTTTTGCCGGAGCCTATGCACAGCAGCACGTCATGTGCTCGCGCATCCTCAGGTGTCAGATAATGCGCGTCGTTGGTCGCAACCAGGGGCACACCCGTGCGTTTGGCCAGCTCTACGAGCGGTTTGCGTATGCGCTTTTGAGCGTCCAATCCGTGCTCTTGAATCTCCAGATAGTAGTTCCCCTTGCCAAGTATCTCTTCAAATTCAATGGCCGCTTGAGCCGCCTCGTCGCAACGCTCACGCGCCAGCATGGCCGAAGGCACGCCGGACATGCATGCGGAAAGCCCTATCAGACCTTTGCTATGCTCTGCGAGAATTTCCTTGTCGATGCGCGGCTTGTAATAGAAGCCCTCCGTGTAAGCCTTCGAGGTCAGACGCGCGAGATTGTGGTAGCCCTCCAAATCTTTCGCCAGCAGGATCAAATGGAAGTTCGCTTTTTCTCCCGGAGCGGCGGCCCCGCCACGCTCTTTACGGCTCCCGCGCGTGATGTAGACTTCGCAGCCGATGATGGGCTTCACGCCTTGCGCTTTCATAGCATTATAAAAAGAGATCGCGCCAAACATATTGCCATGATCCGTCATGGCGCAGGCTTCCATACCCAACTCCGCCGCACGCCGTGCGAGCGGTTTGATCTGTATGGCGCCGTCCAGCAGACTGTAATCCGTATGCAGATGCAGGTGAGCAAAGCTCTTTTCGCGCATGTATTCCTCTGATTAAGGAGTTCTTGAGCGCAGCATTCTCAGGCATATGCCTCTCATCGAAGAGTGCGCGCTCGCGGTGCGGCGCACACTATATCACGTATGTCTCAGATGGGAAGGGCCAATATATCGTCTGCGGAGGGTCGATTCAGCTTCTAAGAGCGCTCGTCATAAAGGCTTCATCAAAGAAGGGTCATAAAATGCTTCAAAGCTTTCATGTGAAACTGTAGGTGAAGAGAGGTCGAAAACCTATTCCCATTCGATAGTGCTCGGCGGTTTAGAACTGATATCGTAGACGACGCGATTAATGCCTCGCACTTCGGAAACCAGACGCGTGGAGACGCGCGCCAGCATATCATGCGGCAGCCGAGCCCAATCCGCCGTCATCCCGTCTATACTGGTGACGGCCCTGATCGCGATGACACGCTCATAGGTGCGCTCATCGCCCATCACACCGACGGTCGAAATCGGCAACAACACGGGAAATGCCTGCCAGACGGCGTCGTATAAATCGGCCAGGCGCAGTTCTTCATCTAGAATACGATCCGCCGCCTGCAAGAGATGCACACGATCCTCTGTCACTTCGCCCAAGAGACGTACGGCCAGACCAGGCCCCGGGAAGGGATGTCGCTTGAGAATCTCTTCCGGCACACACAGTTCTCGCCCCATCACACGCACTTCATCTTTGAAGAGCTCTCTTAAAGGCTCTATCAGATGTAGATTCATCTTCTCCGGCAAGCCGCCCACGTTGTGATGGCTCTTGATGACGGATGAAGGGCCCCGCACTGAGACGGATTCAATGACGTCAGGATAGAGCGTCCCCTGCACTAGATAGTCGACATCACCAAGCCTGCGCGCCTCCTCTTCAAATACTTCAATGAACACACGCCCGATATTTTTGCGCTTTGTCTCTGGGTCCGTGACCCCTCGCAGAGCCTCCAGGAATCTTTTCTCAGCCCGTACGCCGTGCACATTTAAGCTCATGCTTTGCTTGAAGAGAGCGAGCGTGGATTCGAATTCTCCTTCCCTTAACAACCCTGTATTGACGAAGATACATGTCTGGCGCTCACCTATCGCCTGATGTACCAGAGCAGCCGCCACGCTCGAATCCACGCCGCCTGAGAGCCCGCAGACGGCCCGCCCGCTTCTACCCATCCGCTCCCTTATCTTTTCAATCTGCTCGCTAATGACAGCATGCGGAGACCAATCCGACGCGCACCCGCAGACGCGTGTCAAAAAGTTGCGCAGGATACGCGCGCCGAGCGGCGTGTGCGCAACTTCAGGATGGAACTGTAGACCGTATATTCGCTTGCTTAAGCTCTCAAATGCATTAAGCGCATCGTTGGTTCGAGCCGTTATGCGAAAACCTGGCGGGGGCGTCGTCACATGATCGCCATGGCTCATCCAGACGTCCATTTCCGATGGCAGACCTTCGAAGAGAGGGCTTGATCCATCCAGGACAATCAGTCTCGCGTACCCATATTCCCGACTCTGTGAAGGTAACACTTCACCCCCCAGATCCGCCGCCAGTACCTGTAGGCCATAGCAGATACCCAGAACGGGACAATCCACACCCTCAAGCAATCTTTGATCCGGCCTCGGAGCGCTTGGGTCGTTTACAGAAGAAGGGCTGCCTGAAAGGATCAAACCACGCGGCTTCCTGGCGCGTATCTGCTCCATAGGGGTATTAAATGGCAGTATTTCACAGTAGACGCCCGCCTCACGCACACGACGAGCGATCAGCTGTGTGTACTGCGAGCCGAAGTCTAGTATGATGATAGTTTCATGGACATGTTGTTCGCTCAAAATAGTAAACCTCCCAGAGGTGACGGGCGTCTGATTGAATTGCTCTCCCTGGAAAAACCGGTAATTATACGTGGTTATGTATCAAGTAACAACGTGATGTGGTTTCCGTAGCTGGTAAAACCCAAACTGACCCGACACAGGCCGGTTCCCTGCTCTATGGAACTGGGATCACCTGCTTTGATTAAGAGCGAATTAGCGGACAAGGGGAATCGAAGACAAAGATGCACGTTAAGATGTGGTACGGCACATTAAGTATATTCATTTTCTTACTCGTGGCTTTCATCCGGATGCCGGAGGGGCTCGCGAAGGCTGCTCCGGGCGTAGACGGACAACTCTCCCTTTCTCAGCCTCTCACAGTGCGTTGGCAGTATGAGTCAGAACATACAGTCAATCTGACACCTGCGACAGATGGAGAGCGCATTTATCTGCCACTGGCAGAAGGCTCCCTGGTCTCGCTTCGCGCTATCGACGGGCAGTTATTCTGGAGAACGGAGATTGGCGGAGAGCTCTCAGCCTCTCCGGTTGCAGATGATGGTGCCGTCTATATAGCTTCCAAGACTGTTGGCGTCCCAGATAACAGGCCAAGCGCGATGGGCGCTCTACGCGCCTTGGGTCGTGAGGCGGGCGTCACATTGTGGATGAGGACGTTTCGCTTCCCTCTGCAAGGCACGCTCGCCGTCAATCAGACGACTCTTTTTGGCGGCGGCAGCGACGGACGCGTCTATGCCCTAGACAAGAGGTCAGGAAAGTTCGTCTGGGTCATGCAGCACTGGTCGCCCTTCGCATCGCGTCTGGTCATCAGCGGCTCACGCCTCTACATTGGAAATGATGATGGAACCCTTTTTTCACTGGATCAGGCAACGGGCAAACAGACCTGGCGTTATCGGACGCAAGGGGCGGTGCGCGGGCGGGTCGCAGTCGTCGATGGAGTGGTCTATTTCGGTTCTGCTGATGGCTACGTTTATGCCTTAGATGAGATGTCTGGTCGGCTGCGCTGGCGCGCCAGGACAGGGGCCGGAGTGCAGGCAGTGGCTGGCGTGCCCGGCGGCCTCCTAGTCGCCTCCCTGGATAATTTTGTCTATCTCCTATCGCTTAACCGTGGCGACCGTCTCTGGAAACGCCAGCTTGCCGGACGCCTTGCGGCAGAGCCGCTGACGGCCCCTGACGGCGCACTCTTCACGCCGCTTTCGGGCGATACTGGCGTGGTTCTCGATTTACGCGATGGCAAGCAGCTCAACAGCCTTCCCATCGGCGAGGATAATAGTACGACCGCTTCACCTATCGTTGCAGGCAACATGCTCTTTGTCACCACGCGGCACGGGCTGCTTGCGTTTTCCCGGCCAGTTGAGGCGACGAATTCTAAGGCGCAGCGTGAGTGAGTCTGTATGGGCGTTGGATTTAAAGGGGCGCGCCCGATGCTCTGCTGCGCGTTCGCGCCCCTCTAATTTGATCGCGTGGAGACAGGTGCCCGAACGAGACCCCTGCTCGTCACCTGTGGCTTTCGATGATTATCTTTTCTCTCTGTCCGGGCGCTTGCGAAAGACCGCCCCGAGGCGTGCCAGCAGACCGTGCAGGAAGTATGTCACGATGAGAATCAGTAGAACGTAACGTGAGTAGAGCCAGACGAGCATGCCTATGGAGGCAACCATCAGAATCACCATGCGTGTGCTGCGCCGTCTAGTGCCCACCGACTTGAAGCTTGAATAGCGGAGCGTGCTGACCATCATCGCGCTCAGACATCCGACCAGCGCCATCAGCAGACAGCTATAGAGAATAGCCAGGCGCGGCTCGTACTCAATCAGGGGTTTCGGTGCGTAGTGAATTATGGCGACGATCAGAGCGGCAGCCGCAGGGATCGGCAGACCTATAAAATTTTTCTTATCCAGCTTGGGCGTCCCTTCGGCCAGGATGCGTGGCCGCGCCGCCTGCACGTTAAAGCGCGCGAGTCGAAACACCCCGCACATCAAGTACATGAAGGAGAGAAACCAACCCAGCTTGTGCAGGTCGGAGCCGTCCCTCAGCGCAGAGCCGTAGCCCCAGGCGTAAGCTAGAACCGCAGGGGCGATGCCGAAGGTCAGCACGTCTGCCAGTGAATCCAACTGGACGCCGATTTCAGTCGTCGTTTTAGTCATGCGCGCGATGCGCCCGTCCAGCATGTCGAAAAGCACTGCCCAGCCGATGGCTTTGGCTCCGTTATCGAAATGCGCTGCCGCGCGCGCTAATTCCTCTTCCCCGCCGTGGCCGACCAACTGAAAGCCGCGTAAGGCAGCCATCACGGCGAAGAAGCCCATCCCTATGTTGGCCGCAGTGAAGGCCGAAGGGATCAGGTACAGACCTTTCTTCAGGCCGCGCCGCTCCACAACCGGCACGTCTCCAGCGACCTCCGTTTCCGTATTCGGGTGTGGCACGCTGGTCATCTCAGCACCTTCCCGATGATGGTCGTTCCGCCGCGCACACGCATTCCTTCTCGGACGACCACTTCGACCTCCGGCGGCAGCACCAGGTCTGTCCGCGAGCTAAACTTGATCAGGCCGAAACGCTCGCCAAGCGCCACTTCGTCGCCCGCCTGCTTCCAGCAGATGATACGTCGCGCCAGCACTCCCGCGATCTGCTTACACACGATGGTGAGCTGCCTTCCTTCAATCGTCAAAGTATTCTGCTCGTTCACCAGACTCGAGTGCTCGCGCGTCGCCATCAGGAACTTCCCCTTCGTATAAGTCACGTTCGTGATTCGACCCGCGATGGGTGCGCGATTGACATGTACATCCAGGGGCGAGAGAAAGATGCTGACGATCTTCGGCGAGCGCGGATCATCCGGCGCCAGGAGTTGGACGCGAGTGACGCGACCATCGGCGGGCGATACGATGACGCCGTCTTCAGTCGGCGCGGCGCGCTCCGGGTCGCGAAAGAAGTAGGCCATGAAAGCAGCCAGGCAGAGAAGCGGGAGGGCGGCAAGCCAGTACCCCAAGGCGAGCGGAATCATCGCCAGCAAGATGGGGATCAAGATGTATGGCAAGCCTTCGCGTCGCACCGAAATGATAACTTTCCTACGATACCCGCAAAATTTGCTCTGAAAACGTAGACCGCCTCGCGTACGGGCCTCTGGCTCCTGGTCACAGGCTGTGTCGATGAAAACGGGGGCGCAGCCTCGATTGATCTCGCGCCCCCGCATCCGGGTCAACTGGACGGATTACGAACTTTTTTCTGTCTCCGCAACACCGAAACCATAAGTCAGTGCGCAGAGTCCTGGCTCTTCTGGTGTTGCAGCATAATCGAATGCATCTGATCTTTAATGGCTAGCTTCTTCTTCTTTAAAGTAACCTCCTCCAACTGCTCTTCCTCGCTCGGGTACGTCAATGCGGACAACTCGCTCAAGCGTGCTTCATAACGACCGTGCTCGCGCGCCAGTTCGCGAAACTCGGGGTCGGTCGTCATCAGTTGCTCCTTTAAGCTGTCCGTCGTTGTCATTTCCATTTCCGGGAAGCCTCCTTTCAGATGCCGTAACAGTGTTTGTAATAGAGATCAAAAGGGGGTCGCTAGACCACTATAATCTCTCTGGATGTGGAAAATGTTAGCTCAAACTGAAGGTCAGATCAAGCCTGTTTCGAGAAGCGCGGCGCTCATCACCAGCGCATCTTCCGTCGGGTCTGTGTAGTAGTTGCGACGCCGCCCCGCCGCACGAAATCCATGTCGAGCGTAAAGCGCCTGCGCGGGCAGATTGGTCGCGCGCACTTCAAGCAGAGCCATGCGCGCTCCCCTTCGCGCTCCCTCCCTGAGGATGGCGCTCAAGAGTGCCCCGCCTATCCCTCTGCGACGATACACCTCCCGCACCGCCACGTTGTTGATGTGTATCGCGTCTCCCACGAGACGAGCCGCGATAAAGCCTACGACGATCATCTCCGTGCCCGTCGCATCAACTCTCAAGGAGCCGCCGCGCGCGACCAGCATGAGTGCGCCGCGCCCCTCTGACAGTTCCGCATGATAAGCTTCCCATCCCCAGCGGCTCAGACCGGAAGCCTCCTCTATCTCCACGACTTCGAGCAGGTCGTGTTCGCTCATAGAAGAGATGCAAAACTCTTCTGTCTCAATCAGGATGGAAGTCTCTGTTCTTGACATCTTTCCTTTAATTCCGCATCAGACGCTCGCACATAGATGGCTCGCAGGTCTTGCGCACGTTCCGTCTCCCCGCTATTAAAACGGCGCAAAGCAAGCTGCGCCACGCTTGCCGCTAAGATTTGCGTTGGCGGCGCGAGCGTCCAAGCCTCCTCGCCCTCACGCAGCGTCGCCATCCCTTCACAGGCTTCATCCAGAAAAGCGATCTCGTGGCGCTCTGCAAAATCCCGTATCGCCTCCCGCTGTAGATGCGCCCCCTCGCCTGCCCACTTGAGCGGCCTGATCTTTTTAGCCATGTCCAGCACCCTCCGGGGAGCTAGATGCGCGGCCTCTGTCAGCGGCGTGACCTCATCATTTTCATCCACTCGGAGCAGTTGCGCAAACAGCTCGCCCCGTCCTGCTGGCAGCAGCGCCATCGTTTGACGCGAGATGCCCGCCCCGTGCGCTATAGCTGTGAGCGTCGGCACACCGAGGCAGGGGCGCTCCAGTGTGGCCGCGAAGGACTTGACGGTCGCCAGCCCTATGCGCAGCCCTGTGAAGCTCCCGGGCCCTGATGCGGCTGCAAACAGGTCTACGCGGTGCAACCCTATGCCTGCCTCTTTTAAGAGCGACCCGATGTCTTGCAGAAGGTTTGTCGAGTGGGATGTCTGATCTGAGCCGACGCGCGACGCTACGAGTTGTGCGCCAGCGTTGAGGGCAACGCTGCCCGCGCGCGTCGCCGTTTCAATCGTCAGGATCAGAGGTCTTTCGTTTATTGACACAAAAATTTCAGTCGAGCCGGTTCAGACCTGGCCTCGCGCCCCTTCGTTCGTTCGCGCTCGTTAATTGACATGCTACGGCTGGCCGCGCGATTATATGACCTGTTTTCAAGTAAACGCAAATTTCCGACCGTCGCCGGCATAACCCACGCGGCGACGCGGAGCGCGAGCGCGCAAGTGATAATCCGAGACAGATGTTTTCTCTCTCTCCCACAGATCAGGAAAGCTGGACACCTTCAGGGAACATGAACGGGCGCATAGGGATACTGACAGGGGGCGGTGATTGCCCCGGTCTCAACGCGGCGATTCGCGCGGTGGTGCGCCGCGCCAACGCCGCCGGGCAGGAAGTTCTCGGCATCAAGAACGGTTGGCGTGGGCTGATCGAAGCCGATATAGAACCTCTCACGCGCTATTCCGTGACGGGCATCCTGCCACGCGGCGGCACCATCCTCGGCACCTCTCGCTTCAATCCCCTGCGAGACCGGCAGACCTTCGCGCTGTTTGAGGAGAACTGGCAGAAGTTCTCTCTGAGCGCGTTGATCGTGGTCGGCGGCGAGGGCACGCTCTCAGCCGCTCTGGACGTCTGGCGCGAGCATCAGTATCCGGTCGTCGGCATCCCCAAAACCATCGATAACGACATTTGCGGGACGGACTTCACGTTCGGCTTCGACACAGCCATTGGCATCGTCACGGATGCCGTTGACCGCCTGCACTCGACCGCCGAATCGCATCACCGCGTGATGGTCATCGAAGTGATGGGGCGTCATACAGGCTGGATCGCGGCCTACGGCGGCATCGCCGGTGGCGCTGATGCAGTGCTTGTGCCTGAGCATCCGTTCAGACTCTCGCGCGTCTGCGAGTTGCTCAAGCACAGGCAAGATCAGGGTCGCTCTTTTTCCATCATCGTCGTCGCAGAAGATGCGCATCCGCACCCGGAAGAGGATTTTCTGGACACGGAGGCGAGCGAAGATATTTATCGTCATGAACGGCTCGGCGGCATCGGCACGGTGCTCGCGCTTGAGATCGAGCGAGCCACAGGGATTGAGACGCGCGTCACCAAGCTCGGCTACATGCAGCGCGGCGGCAGCCCGACGCCTTTCGACCGTGTGCTCGCCACGCGCTTCGGCATCAAGGCTTACGAGATGGTCGAGGCGCGAGAGTGGGGGCGCATGGCTGCGATTCAGGCCAACCGCGTCATCAGCATTCCGCTTGAAGAGGCGGTCAGCCAGATCAAGCGACTCGACGAAGAGATATACCGTGCTGCTGAAGTCTTTTTCGGTTGAGCTTCAAGACGATCTTGAAGTCGCGGCTTTAATTCAAGGTTTCATCATCATGGGAAACAATTTCAGGATGGCGACAAGAAAGGCGCTGGAGATAAGGCGGGACTCCTCTTCTTTGCGCCTTTCTAGTCCTGGCGTGAGGCAATCCCATTCGGGCTCAATTTTGATATGAAACTCTGCCCCATCTGCCAGCGCTGCTACGATGATGCGGACGCCGTGTGTCAGCAGGATCGTACGGCGCTCGTGCCGTCGCGTCCAGGCTCGCGCATGATCACGGACAAGTATCGCCTCGAACGGCTGCTTGGCCGTGGCGGGATGGGCACTGTCTACGCGGGCACACATGTCGAGCTTGATCGCCCCGTTGCGATCAAGCTGCTCCTCTCGGATTTCACTGCCGACGCGGACGCCCTGGAGCGTTTTCGTCGTGAAGCTCGCGCGGCGGCACGCCTCAATCATCAGAACGTCGCCGATACTTACGACTATGGCACTCTGCCGGAAGGCGGAGCTTACATCGTCATGGAACTGGTTGACGGGCAGACCTTGCGCGATCTCTTGAACGCCTCTGGCGCGCTCCCCATTGCTGAAGCCATTATCATCGCGCGCCAGGTATCGGATGGGATCGAGGCGGCGCACGCGCGCGGCATCGTGCATCGTGATCTGAAGCCCTCGAACATCATCCTCACTAAAGATCATCACGGTCGCATGCAGGCCAAAGTGGCAGACTTCGGTGTGGCGAAGCTGAAGGAGTATTCGACGACGAGCGGCAATGCGCTCACCGCTTCCGGCTCGCTCATAGGCACGCCGCGCTACATGTCGCCGGAGCAATGTTCGGGGCATGTGACGGACGCCCGCTCGGATATTTACAGCCTCGGCGTCATCCTCTACGAGATGCTCACGGGTCACACGCCCTTTGAAGCGTCGTCCGCGACGGCCATCGCCATCAAGCACATACAGGAGCAGCCGCCAGCTCTTAAGAAATTTCGTCCCGAAATCCCTGATGCTCTCGAACTGTTAGTGCTGCGTGCGCTCGATAAAAAGCCCTCTGCGCGTCAACAGTCGGCAGCAGAGTTCTCGTATCAACTGGGCGAGGTGGCGAGCACGCTGCCGGTATCCGAGGCCGCCCTTGCAGAAGCTTTGAGAGCGAGCTTAGCCAGAGACCCACAGACGGGTCGGGCATCGAATCTAGACACCAACCCGCACCCGGCAGAGAGCTTGCCCGAAACCAGCCGCACAGGCGAGCCGACCGGTGAAGTCTCCCTTCCACCAACCGAAGACCGATCTGATCCTTCCGTTCAAGCCTATGAAGTTTTGCCGGAGACAATCGCAGCAACGGGAGGAAAGGTAGCGGACACGAAGAAGGCGGATCAAACGACGCCTAGAGAGACGGCAGAGATGAAGGAAGTCTCAAGCGGTTCCACTCCACCGCAGGCCGTTGACGGCTCGAAGCGCAGGCGTAAGCGTCGTCGCTCTTCCCTTCTTCCTTACGCTGGCCTGATCGCAGCCATCGCTGCCATTGCTTTCAGCATCGGGGCTCTATTGTTTGTCATACGCCGCACGTCTCCCAGTCGAATGGCTAACATTAACGCGACATCATCGCCGTCATCGTCCTCCACCGCTCAGTCGAACGTGGCGGGCAGTACGACACAGCCCGCGAGCGATCAGACGGCGCAACCTTCGAATATGAGCGTGCCGACGAGCAGTGTTTCTACCAGTCCAATGGGCGATTCCGTTGATGCTCGCGCCGAGTTGCGCTCTCTGCTCGGCGAATGGGTGGCAGCGACTAATGCGCGCGATGTGAATAAGCAGATGGACTTTTATGCGCCCGTGATCGAAGCCTTTTATTTGAAACGCAACGTGCAGCGCTCAGACGTGCGCGCCGAAAAGGCTCGGCTTATGTCGCAGTTGACTTCCATCGATGTGCGCGTCGGTGAGCCGGACATTGCCATCGGCAGCGATGGCCGCACAGCCACCATGCGATTCAATAAAAGCTGGGAATTTAGAGGCGCTCAATCCACTGGCGGAGAGGTCGTACAGGAGCTGAAATGGGTGAAGACCAGCGCCGGTTGGAAGATCAAGAGCGAGCGCGATGTCCAGGTCGTACGCTAAGCATGGATGGATCATGCGATAGTGTAATCGCACATCGCAACACACCACCTCCCTCATTCTTATCCCAACCGTCTGAGGGAAAGACCAAAATCTTTTCCCTCAGACGTTATCGGACGTAAAGCCAATCTTCCTTCTATCTGATTAGTGTTGGTTGCTCTTTAATCAGTTCAATCAGAAAGTTTTGAGAAACTCTATGAGAGCGCGCTTGTCTTCGTCGCTCAGTTCAGGCTCCTCTTTGAAGTAACTGGTGCCGAAGTAGTGGCCGCGATTGACTATGTAATCCGGGCACTTGCTGAGATTCATCAGCGGCTCGACCAGATTCGCGAACACTCTGCGCGCATCATCGTCGCTCGGATTATCTCCGAGCGCCTTGAGATCACGCTTGATCTTGATCGCAAGCTCCAAAAGCTTGCGGTCATGTTGAATGCGATCCAGCAGGTCTTGATCTTCCGGTCGAACGTTGAGGTTCGCCAGCAGGTTGATCGGGGTTCCGGGTGGAATTGGCCCGATCTCTATCCCGCTCTCATTGAACAGATATGGGAACCAGCGCTCTCCCCAGCCGAGCAGCCCCTGTAGGTTTTCCGGCACATAGCCGGACGAGACGCGCAGGTAACAACGCGTCGTGGTCCGGTCAATTAAGCCTGGAATCTTGTCGCCAAGCACAGAGTCCTTGTCACGCTTTTCCGGCCAGAGCATCTGTTCGATTGAATCCTGGAACGAGTCAAGGCGCGCCTCAACCGACGGGCTGGCGTTAAACTTGCCGACGCTGTTATTCAAGAGAAACGGAGCAGTTGACCAGAGACTGATGAGCGATGCAGGGCGCGTGTACCCGCGTCCGCCGCCAGGCAGCGTGAACTGCTTCTGCTCGCCTGTGACGGGCTGGTAGACAGTGATGGTTCCGACCGGAGGCAAATCCTTGTAGGTTTCGGAAGTGAAGTTGTCCCAGATGTTATCCCTGATCCCGTTGGTCGCAAGCGGACTGCACGCATTGGTGTCAAGCAGCGTGACCGGGACGCGGTGCTCAGCCGAGAGATAATTACCCTCCAGGAAATCCGGCGCGGTCACAATTGCGCGCATCTTCGACTTGAAGTCTTCAGTCTTAGTCCAGGCCCAGTACTTGTTCCAGCAGTTCAGGTAATCCTTGCCTGCACAGCCGCCCGGGTCGAGCCCCTCTGCGTTCTCCGGCAGCTTGCTCGAGTGGCAGCGGGCGCAATTCTCCGCAAAGACGATCTTGCCGCGCTCAAGCTGCGCGTTATCTTTCGTCAGATGAGCTTCGCCGCCGGGCGCATCCTTCAATTTGTGCGGCGCTGTGCTCTTCAGGAAGAAGAGCGCCATGTCCGGCGTCTGCGCTTCGGTCGCCTCCCAGTAGCTCGAGTTCTTGCGAGCGACACTGATTTCAATCGGTGTCGTCTTTTTTCCACCGACGAGCGGGTTAAAGTGCAAGAGCCACTCCTCGCTAAAGAGGCCGATGTTGAGATAGACGCGGTTGAGTGCCCCTAAAGCCCCTACGGAATCAGCGCCATCTTTGAGCACGCGAGGCGTGTAGACGGTTGCCGGAGGAACATAGAACTGTGCCAGCGGAGAGTCGGGCGGGACGAAATCATTCAGTTGCCTGTTGTTAAGACTCCCGCCTCCAAGCGTCTCTTTACCGAAGCGCTTGGCCTGCTCAAGTCGCGGCCCAAGGCTGTAGAGCGCGTTCATCGTTCGCGGGTTGTTGATGTTGTCTGTCGAGACCAGCGACGTATCCAGAGCGCCGGGGCGCGATGTGTGGAACATCTGAAAGACGTAGCTCGACGGGTCGGCGCGCCAGTCGAAGATGCGGTCGATCCAGAAATACTGCGCGCCGACGTTGGACGTGAGCTCTTCCCATTTCGGATGTTCGGGATCGGCGGGCGGCTTGATGGGACTCGGCCCGACGTGGCAGAAACCGCACGACATGCCGACTCTGTAAGGTCGAATCAGGTCTTTGGAGTTGTAGTAGCCGGGGTCTTCGTAAAAACGTTTGGCGTCCCACTTTCTGGCCGCCTCTTCATCAAAGTCTGGATTCGGAAAGAGACGCAGGCCAACGATACCCGTCGCCCATCCGTAGAAGGAGCCGACGGGCAGATTCTTGCCGCGCGCGCCGATTTTGACGCCGGGATATTTCGCCTCATTTTCAAAAGGGTCCGGGGGGCAGTTCGGAGAGCGTTTGTCGAGCCACAGCCCGTAGCGATCAGGGTCTGGCCCGGTCGCCTTTTCAAAGCACGGCTCGTTGACCAGTCCTAGATAGTTCCAGCGGTTATCGCGGCTGAACTTCAAGCTCGGATGGGACGAGAGCGTCTTGAGAAAGTCGAGCGCGCCGAAGCTGGAGATGGTGATCTTATCCCAGAAACGGTCATTGCCGCCGGTCCAGACGTTCCAGGTGTTGCGCCCCTTGACTTCATTGGGCGTCAGTGCGACGCCACCATCCATGTCGTGAAAGTAGTCCTCATCGGCGGCGGGGAAAGAGTTCGGGGCACGGTTCACCTGTCTCGCCTCATCCAGCACAGTGCCGGGGTCAGGGCCTTTGCGCCGACAACCGGATGCCAGAATCAGGCCTATGAACATGGTGACGAAGATGATTAAAACGACGGACTTGAGTAAGGTTCTGTTCATGAGACTCACTCCTTGAAGTCAACAGCGAAGCGTTGAGAGGCTAGCCAAAAATCTGCCAAGAAGGTCGCGGTGGTGCAAATTGCTGGGCGTAACATACACGAGAGCGCGATTTATTACAATCCTTTTGGACGAAACTTGTGAGTCATAAATCAGCGCTGACCAGCGCCGATGTGTAGTTTGAAACTATCTGTCGTTATAAAAAGCATGTGCCCTCCGATTTAGATCGAAGGGCACATGACATAATTGAAGAAGAGGCGATTTTATTACAGGGCGGAGACCGGCGAGCTCTGGCTATCATTATCACTGGTGGTGGTGAAGCCGATTACCAAACCTGTGATGACAGCGCTGATCCCGGCGATGACGGCCACAGTCGTACCGGTGATGGACGTGCCGGTAGTTGCCGCAGCGCCACCCGCCGCTCCTGCGCCACCTGCACCTGCTCCGGCATTAGCCGCAGCCCCCACATTAACCACAGGCGTCGTCGCTCCCAAAGGGAAACAGACATCCGCTCGCTTGCCTTGATTACTATCCTCTTGATCCGCCGGTACGTTTGTCCCATCCGGAGTCTCGATTGATCCGGCTACCCCCTGACGGCTCCGCACAATCGCACACCCGCGCTTTAAGGTCACCTTCAACTGCCCGTTGCTGTAGTTGATCACGGCCACAGTGTTCGGAGCCAGGTCGATCTCTCCCAAAGCCCCCAGCGAGATGGTCGCTCCCGTCCCGTCGGGCGTCTCAATGGTCGCCCCGTCCAGGATGCTCGCGCCGGGTTCGGTAGTGTTGCCGTTGACGACGATTGAGCGATTGCCGCGCGTGGAGAGCTTGCCGATGGTTTGCGGAGCGGAAGCAGAGGTCGAGAAGGGGGCAGCAAAGCTGCTCTCCATTGAAAGACTTAGAAGGGCTATGACGATCAGGAGCGCAACTGATTGGTTCAGCATCTTGCGGATTGCCTTCATAGCGAAGCTCTCTCCTTCTGGCGTTATTAAAACGCTGAAGTTGTTACGGTTTTAGTGCTGACCCCAGGATAGGGGGCAAGTGTACTTCCCCTTGCCATTTGTGTCAATGTCGTTGCGACCCCGAATCTTATGACCTTTTATGGCGCGCCTGGTCGATCAGGCTATAGAGCTTGTTGGCTAGCTCCGGGTTGAGCGTCTTGAGCACGTTATATTGCTCGAGCGCTCCATCCTGGTTTCCGAGGGTCAGATAGACCACCCCCAAGCTGACATGCGCTTCAGCATAGCCGGGTTTGAGGCTGATGGCGCGCTTATAAGCCTCTGCCGCGTCCGCGAACTGCTTTATCTTATAGTAGGCGTTGCCAAGATTATTATAGGCGTCTGCGGCATCTGGTTTGAGGCTCACCACCTTCTTGAATGATTCCACAGCTTCCGCGAAACGTCCGGCCCTGTACTCTGCCGCCCCCAGGTTGTTGTATGCCTGAACAAGCTCCGGTTTGAATCGGGTCGCCTGCCTATAAGCTTCTATCGCTTCTGCGTAGCGACCCGCTTTATAGTAGACGTTGCCCAGATTATAGTGGGCGTTGACGTAGTCTGGCTTGAGGCGCAGCGCCTGCTGTAGAGCTTCTATGGCCTCGGCTGTGCGTGAGAGTTTTTCATAGACGTAGCCCAGATTGTTGTAGGCATTGACGTAGTCTGGCTTGAGGCGCAGCGCCTCTTTGTAGGCTTCGACGGCTTCCGCCAGCCTGTCCGTCTTATCGTAAGCGTAGCCCAGATTGTTGTAGACCGTGGCGCTCTCTTTCTTCAGACTGATAGACTTCTTGAAAGCCTCCACTGCTTCCACGTACTGCCCGGTGTTGCTGTAGGTCGCGCCCAGATTATTATAGGCATCTGCGTAGTCTGCTTTGAGCCGGAGCGCCTGTCGATAAGCCTCTATGGCTTCTGTGTAATGCCCCTGCTTGTAAAATGCATTGCCCAGATTATAGTGCGCCTCGGCCATCTCTGCTTCGAGCTGGATCGCGCGCTTGAGAGATGCGGTCGCGTCCTCGTACTGGCCGAGGCTTGTATAGACCGTGCCGAGATTATTATGCGCTTCGGCGTCATCCGGCTTGAGGCGTATCACCTGCTGAAAGGCTTCCGCTGCCTCCTTGTACTGCCCTGCCCTGAAATACGCAGCACCCATGTTGTTGTAGGCGGTCGCATCGTCCGCCTTGAGGCGGAGCGACCCTTTGAGGGCTTCGATAGCCTCGGCGTAGCGGCCCAGCTCATCATAAGCGTAAGCGAGGTCGTTGTACGCGCTGATGTAATCTGGCTTGAGGCGGACGGCCTCCTTGTAGGCTTCAACGGCTTCAGTGTACCGATTCAAGCTGAGATACGCGTTGCCTAAGCTGTGGTAGGCTTCGGCCCAGTCCTTCTTCAAGCTGCTCGCCTGCTTGAACGCTTTCGCGGCCTCCTCGTAGCGTTCCAACTGGTCGTAGGAGTTGCCGAGGTTATAAAAGGTGTCGGCATCGTCGGCCTTTATCTGCGCTGCCTGTTTGAAAGCTTCTGCGGCTTCCGTGTATTTGCCGGAGCTGAAGTAGGCCGCGCCGAGGTTGTTGTAGGTTACGGCGTCATCCCTCTTGAGGCTGAGCGAATGCTTGTAGGCTTCGACAGCCTGCGCATATTGCCCCTTGTCGTAACTCGCATTACCCTCATCTATAAGAGCCTCCGCTCGATCAGCCGCAGACGCAGGCGGGCGATTCTCGACCCTGTTTCCCGCTGACTGCTCCTGTGATGGCGAAGTCTGACGGCGTCCGGGCGAACGGCGTTTGGTAATCATCGACGCGTTGCCACGGGATCGGACGACCCTTCTAAAAGCGATCATCGCGCCGCCCCTGATGTCCAGCGATGCGCCCGCGCCGCCCACAAGGTCCATGGTTGCGCCGCCCGAAATATCCTGCGCCAGTGCGGCGATGCCCGCGCTCAAACAGAGCGGGGCGAGAACCAGCGTCAAGACGATCAAGCGCGAACGCCAAACATAACTGCTCATAAATTACTCCTGAAAAACTTAAAGCCTCGAACTATTGCATAAATCAGTGCAATGGCCGCAGGCATCATCTCCCTTGCGCCCTTTGCGCGTCCCCTTTGCGTTTAAAGAGGAGCTGAACCGCAGAGCACGCAAAGTATATTCGCAAAGGGCGCAAAGGAACTCAACTCTCCTGATTGAGTCATCACCTATAGCTTATCTATCGAAAACTGATCGAGCCAGATTCGTCCGAAGATGGGGCATGGCCCGCTGCCGCAACTCCGTCTTACGAAACTAATCAGGACGGCGTTCGTTCCATCCCCGGCAGCGAACTCCATTGTCTGATCCTGCCAGCCGCTCGTTCCCTGCGGCAGCGGGCTTGACTCAGCCAGCGAGCGCCCGTTACTGCTGCTCGCATCGCTGACGACCACGACCGGCAGCCCTCCTGTGACCAACTCCTCCGTGCGCGCCGCAAAATGTAGACGATAGCGTGCCCCTCGCTCAACCAGCACGAGCTGCGAGACGACAGGGGAAGCAGGGTTATAATCGCCGTTGAAATCTATGCGCAGGCTGTGTGCGCCTTCCTTCGGTTCGACCGTATCGAGCGAGTAGCGGAAAGCAGACGCGGCGGTCGTCAACTGCCAGCCGAAACCCGGATCATCAAACTTGATTCCGCTCTCAAAGCTTCCGTCTGTGATGGAAGCGATGCCGCCTGCGCGCGTTGTGTTTTTCGTCTCAAGTCCGCCCGACCACACCTCGTAGCTTTCTTCGAAATGTTTGGCCGCGAGTAAGTCCTGAAGAAACGCGCGCCTCTCCGTGTCCGGTATCTTATCGGCAGCGCGGAATTGCTCAAGCGCTTCGAGGGGTCTTCCGTGCCTGGCGAAGAAGCGCGCCAGCGCCAGATGCCACGGCGCGTTCTGCGGTTGGAAGGCGCGGTCTATGGCGCGAGCGTCGCCGTCATAAGCCGCCCACGCCAGGTCAATCGCCGCTGGCAGCAGCGTCATATCGCTCAGAGCCGCGCGTCGCAGCTCAGCGAAAGCCTCTTCTCGTCGTCCCATCCTGAACAGCACGTTGCCGAGCTGCCAGTGCGGTTGCGCATAGTAGGGCGCATGGCGTGCCGCTTCTGTGAACGCTTCGAGCGCGCCCTGCTGATCATCTACCTGGTCGCGTGCGCGCCCAAGCTCGACCCACAAACTATAATGTCCCGGTCTTAAAGCGATGGCTCGCTCATACTCGCGTATCGCTTCGTCAAGCTGCCCGGCGTCCGTGAGCGCGATGGCGCGAGCGCGATGCGCCACAGGATCGGAAGGCGCGAGACGCGTGGCCCGCTCTGCGATCAAGAGCGTGTTGGTCTGTTTCTCGGAAGAAAGCAGGCTGCTCCTCACGACATACTCTGACAGCAAGCGCGAAAGACCCGCTTGACCGATCACCCGGACCCCCAGCAGACAGGCGACCAAAGCTAGGCTGGCGAGGACGTATTGTAGAAGACGCGGATACACGATCAGGCGAGAAATGGCCGGAGAGAGTATTGGTTTAAAATTTCGAATCGAAGAGCTACAAACGTCTCACATGATGACCCGATTGTTGGAACCTTGTTCAATGGACGCCAGTCTACTTTCACGCTATACGAAGGTCAAGAGTTTGCCGCTCCTTAGTAGCGACCTAGTTTCAGCTTTTCTCTGTGTATCCTCTGTGTCCTCTGTGTCTCTGTGGTGAATGGCTTTAAACAATACTCACCACAGAGACACAGAGGATACACAGAGTACAAATCAAATTCAGTGCCGCCGCTTGAGAACACTGATGCTCGGTGACCTCTTTTCTTCGACGCGCCCATCGGTGGTGGCGATCACAATCAGAACCGCGCAGATGTTGGCATTGACGGTGATTTGAAGTCCGAAATCCATGAGGCTGTGAACGGCGACGCCGAAGAGTCCGGCGAGCGCGCCTAAGGCTGCGGTGCGTCGGAAAGAGTCGCTTGAACGGAAGATTCGGAGTGCGCGCAGGACGAGCGCCACGATGAACCACGCGACGAGCGCGGCTCCGATCACGCCCCCACTGGCGAGCACCTCAAGGTAGTCGTTATGCGCCTCATAAGGTTTCGACCGGCCGGAAGCATCGTAATACTCTGAGATCGCCACCCAGTAGGCTCCAAAGCCGACTCCGGCGACCCAGTGATCCCTGGTCAAGCGCAACGTCGCCTCCCAGATTTTCATGCGATATGCGCTCTCACGGCTATCCTGTCCGACCTCGCCTTGCATCGACTCCAGGCGTTGCGCCAGCGGATCGCCCCCCATCCACAGCACGCCGACGATCATCGCCAGTACGAGGCAGACCATCAGCACGACGCGCACCACCGCCGAGTTAGCCCAACGCTTTAAACGCACGAACGCACCCGTGTCTTCCTCCGGCAGATCGCGCGCGGGTCGCATGATGCTGAACATCAGAGCGAGGAAAAGCAACTGGCTGAGCATGCTGAAGATGCCGCCGCGCGAGTTTGAGAGGACGAGCGCCGTCCAAACGGGCAGCGCCGCCGCCAGGTAGATGAGCAGCCGGTCTCGCCGCTCGCCTCCGCCCACGACCATCCCCAATGCCAGACCGAGCGCCATCTCCATGAGAAAGGCGAAGTGGTTGCGATTGATGAACTGCCCGTAACCAGAATTAGGCATCAGGAAAGGCAGGAAGAAACCGGGCGAGTCGCGCTGTGTCGTCTGCCGCAAGATGCCAAAGAGGGCGCTCGCCACGCCCACTCCAATGACAAGATAGATGAGTACGCGCAGGCGATAACGGCTCGACGTGTAACGCAGGAGAAGCGCGCCAGCGAGTGTGATACCGAGCAGCTTGAACGCAAAAAGACGTGTATCGTAAGCACTGACGCTCACAGGCCCCAGGTACGCCAGGGTCTGTATGAATGCGTAGATGATAAGCGCCGTGAGAGGCGCGAGCATCCCCAGGCCATCTACACGCCAAGACCCGCTGAGCATCCCTTCGATGATCCACAGCGCAGAGAGCAACAGGATCAGACATTCGAAGAAAGATTCCCACCAGGGCTCAACCGTGCCGTACGGTATCGCGGTCAAAGCGATGATCACGAGCAAAGAATAGAAGATCACGCGGTCGAGAAGGCGTGCCAGGCGCTGCCGCGCAGGCTCTCGCTTTTCGTCGCGCGCCAGTTCCGTCTGGTCTGTGCGCTCCAACAGGCTATCCTTTTCAGCTTGAACCATCTCGAACTTCATCTAAAATTTATGGGCTGTCTATTTTATGAAGGATGCGCACACATCAGCCGCGCGGGCGGCGAGTGAAGATAAACGCCGCAAGGCTCAATCGTCGCTCGCGCGCACGAGAGCCGCCTGAGCGGGGTTGGTTTCCGTGCATTTGAAGGCGCGATTAAAATCGTGCAGCCGCTCGTGCGGGATCAGAGCCTGTTTGAAACCTCAACCATCTCCCCGCAGGGGAGCAAGTCAATAGCCTCGGGTCGAACCCGACTTTCTTTGAGCCCCCGAGGCTTCCGACCCTGACGGGGTCGCATGCTTTGGTGTCCGACCCCTTCAGGGTCGAGCGCGCCGGGTCGCTGCTGACGGGGGCGCTCTGCACACACCTATTGAATGGGTCGCTTCCAGCGACGATGCTATTTTTAAAACAGGCTCTCAGAACCGAAGAGCCTGGAATCTCTCTTGCCGTCCCTTTTCTTATATGATTAAGCGCCGACCGCCGCCTCTTCCTGCTGCGACTTATCCTCAGAGCTAAGAGGCTTTATCCCAACCTCTTGTCCACTACTGATCGCAGCTTCGGGGAGCAGTTCGTTCAGGTATTCGCGCAGCTTCGATTCATGCTCGGCTTGAGCGTACAGGGTCAGCCGCTCAAGCGCCTGCCGCACCTGCTTCTCCGTGTAAGCAGCGATCTTGCCGATAAAAATCTTCGGGTGCCTGGTTCTTGAGACTTGCTCGCTCGCCGTATCAAGCTCTTCGAACAGTTTCTCACCCGGTCGTATGCCTGTAAAGACGATATCTATATCCTCATAGGGCTTGAAGCCGGAGAGCGTGATGGTGTCTTTCGCGAGGTCCAGGATGCGCACGGGCTCGCCCATGTCGAGGATGAATATCTCGCCGCCTTCACCCATCGCACCGGCCTGCAAGACGAGCTGCGACGCCTCAGGGATGGTCATGAAATAACGCACCATGTCGGGGTGCGTCACCGTCACAGGCCCGCCCCGTCGAATCTGTTCGCGGAAGATGGGGATGACAGAACCGGCGGAGCCGATCACGTTGCCGAAGCGCACAGCCACGTAGCGCGTCGCGTAGCGTCTGTCCAAATCCTGTACGACCAGCTCGGCGACACGCTTGGAGGCTCCCATGACGGATGATGGTCGCACGGCTTTGTCCGTGGAGATCAGGACGAAAGCCTCTGCGTCGAACTTTCCTGCCAGCCCTCCCAACAGGTGCGTCGCCAGGACATTGTTCTTAATCGCTTCCGTCGGATTGTGCTCCATCATCGGGACGTGTTTGTGCGCCGCCGCGTGCAGCACCACTTGCGGGCGATAGGTGTTGAAGATGTAGCGCATCCTCGCCTCGTCGCCGACATCCGCCGTCAGCGGCACGATTGACAGGTCGGGCAGAGTTTCACGAAGCTCGCGGTCGATGTTAAAGAGCGCAAATTCCGCGCGCTCAACAAGGAGCAGGTTAGAAGGCGCGAACAGGGCGGCCTGACGCGCCAGCTCCGACCCGATGGAGCCGCCAGCGCCAGTCACCATGACGGTTTTCCCGGCCAGAAAATCTCTCATCCCCTCTTCATCCAGGCGGACTGGCTCGCGCCCCAGGAGGTCTTCGATCTGCACGTCGCGTATGCGCGTGACCTCCACACGACCCTGCAAAATTTCATAAAGGCCGGGGATGATACGCACTCTCACAGGAATTTTTTCGCAGGTCTCGACGATCCGGCGTAGGTCCTGGCGCGAAGCCTGTGCGATGGTGATGACGACGTGATCTATCTCCAGCTCATCAACCAGGCGCGGGAGGTCTTCCGTGGTGCCGAGCACCTTGACTCTGTGAATCACAGACCCCTGCTTGCGCTGATCGTCATCGACGAAGCCTTTGATCAACAGGTCTATATCCCCTCGCCCCTGAATCTCTCTCGCCGCCAACACCCCTGCGCGGCCTGCGCCGATGAGCAGCACGGGGCGCTTCAGCTTGTCGCGCGTGCGCGTCCGCTTATGTCGCTTCTCAAAATGCTCGTAGAGCGCGCGTCGGAGCACGCGCAGACCCAGCACTCCCCCGAACCCCAGGATCGTATCGATCACGATCACGGAGCGCGGCACCATCCAACCTTGAAATCTGTCGGGTAAAGACATGCGCAGGATCAGTACAGGGAGGGCTGACATCAACGCCGCGAGGATGAACGCCTTGACCTCGGCCATCCCGATGTAGCGCCAGATGAAGCTATAGATGCCGGTCAGAATCAGCACGGTGAACTGAATCAGCACGACATAAGGAAGCTGCGTCAGACCGTTCAGGAGCCACCCTTCCGGGATGTCGAAATCAAAGCGCAGTAGATAGGAGAACGCAAAGGCAGCCACCAGGACGATCAGGTCCATCGCAAACTGCAACTGCTTGTTCGGCAGCCGCGACTGCCACTGATAAAATCTGTCATTTGGTCGGGGGGGCTCAAACATCATCGGACACATCCTTTACAATCGCTCGCCGAGCATCATCGCATCCGTAGTTACACCGTCATGACATTTACGGCGCTCCTGCCGGATGACATAAAACCAGAGCGCCAGGCAGAGCAGGGGGAAGATCAGAACGATAAGCGCATAGCTACCCGCGCCGCCCGTCAGCCACATATAGGATAGAAGAAGGCCGACCAGAGCGAGCGCCGTGTAGAGAGAAGTCACAAACAGGTGGGAGCGTTCACAGATCACCAGTCGCTGGTAGAGGTGCGAACGATGAGCGGCGAAAACGTTCTCGCCACGGCTCAGGCGGCGCAGGAAAGTGAATATCGTATCGAAGAGAAAAGGCCAGACGAGAAGCGCACCCACCAGTATCAGGCGCGCATCCCTGAGCGCCGCTATGACCGGCAGGACGGCGAAGGAAAAACCTAGAAAGCCGCTCGCCACGTCGCCCATGAAGATGCGCGCCGGAGGCCAGTTATGACCCAGAAAACCCAGACTGCTCGCGGCCAGCAACATCCCCAGCGCGCACACTAACGGATCATTTCCGAGCCACCCGAAGAGAGCCCATCCGAGTCCGGCGATGACGGCCTGGCCGCCCGCGATGCCATCAATTCCATCCATGAAGTTGTAGGCATTCGTCAGCCCCACAATCCAGAAGAAGACCAGCGGCAGACCCAGCCAGCTCAATGACAATTGACCCACCAGCGGTAGCTCCGCAGTGCGCCAGTAGCCTATTCCGCCTATGACCAAAAGCGCCCCCAGGCCGTGCGCCAAGAAGCGCACACGAACCGGCAGCGAGCGCAGATCATCAAGCCACCCGGCGACAGCCACGATGATTGCGCCCAGTGTGTAGGCGAGCAGCGCCGGTTCAGACGTTATCGGACGCCAGAGGAGGACGGCGAGCCAGATTCCAGCGAGGACTACGGTGACGATGGCGAGCCCTCCGCCGCGTGGCGTTGGACGACTATGCGAGCTACGCTCGTTGGGCATATCCAGGAACTGTCGTCGTTCTTTAGCCCAGTGGCGCAAGAAAGCCACGCCGAGATAGGAGAGTCCCAGCGAGATCAGGCTCAAGATTGCCAGTTGGAGCATCATCTTTTAGAGCGTCATCCGTGGTCGGGAAAGAAGATCGCCCGAGGTAACAATTGGGCATTAAAGACGTAGCCGGTATAGTTTCGACTGGTTCCCTTTAAGCTCAGATAGCCGGGCGCGTGCCATCGGCTATCGCTTCAGGGGTTGTCTCTCTTCGGATGTTGTAATAGCACGAAGGGCAACTTTCGACAAGCTTTCCCCGTATGTCGGGTACTTACCTGCCCCTCCCCGAACCGCAGATGGATCGCAAAGTTTGCGGCATCGCGCGTTGATGCCACACTTGATTTCTTTACTTCCACACCCACATGGAGCCCTCACAAAAAATAGATGGAAATGTTATCTGTGCTCACGAGACGTGCTAAATGGAATTTCCTATTGGTCATTTTGCTGCCCAACTCCCCCCTTCGCACACATAAAAGCTCGACCCCGCGCCTCCCGTCATGTTTCTATATGTCGAACCCGTCGCACACGCTCCTGACGGCGCTCCAGTGCCGACCGTGTCCGAGACACCGCTCGACTTCGTGATGATGACGTTGTTGTCACTCGCAGACCACGCGGGTGCGCTCGCCAGCACTACGGTCGTAGAGTCCGTCACCGATGCGATGCTGGTCACAAGAACCCCACTCGTGCTGGCAATCACAGCCTGTGCGCCAGCGTCTCCGGCGACGAAGTTGGCCGTCGCAGATTTGAGCTTGGTAGTGGAGTTTGTCACCCCATCCGTGATGCTTCTGTTCGTGAGAAAATAGTGCGTTGGGGTGTAGGTGGGAGAGTTGAACCAGAAGCCACGCGCCGCCGCTTGCGTCGCTGTGTAGTTCAGATAACCCGTCAGGTTATCGCGGAAAAGGTCATACAAGATGGCGGCGTTGGGCGTTGCGAGCCGGATCAATGAAGTGTTGCTGCCATGCTCTGCGCCGGTCGGGCTGATGGTGAGAATCGCGTTGACAGAAGAGTCCTGATTGCCCACGCCGAGGTGATTCTTGACCGTCAGGCCGCCCGTGCTGCTGGCGTCGATACGCGTCCGCGCTCGCCCGAACTCAGAGATGACGAAACTATTGGTTGATTGTGAGAGATCGAAGGCGGTTGAGCCGGGTGCGGCCTGTCTACATGCTCCCTTGCTGCAATCCAACACCTGGTCTCCGGATGAGTAGATTCTGATGTCATTTCCCAAAGCACCCGCCGCCGCGCCTAAAGCTTTGACGGAGTTTTGAACATAGAAAGAGCCGTGGGAGTGTAACTCCTGTTGGAAACGAAGCTTGATAGGCGCGCCCGGATAAGAGTGGTTGAGAGTGATTCGATTGCCGACAGCCGCCCCGACGCTCGACTTGGTATTGATAGTATTGGTGTAGCGTTCGTCCTGGCAGTCTTCGCAAGTGATTCCGTCATTGGCTGCTGTGTAGGTAATGAATGTAGAGCCGGGGCCGTATTCTGCCAATTCGGCGGGCAGCCCACCCGGATCGAAAGTGTTCGTGCCGACCACCTGATCGAGCGTGATAAACCCGACCTTGTTCATGTAGATGCCGTAGTGGGCGGCGATGGAGACGTTCTCGATCTTCCAGTAGTCGGCGTTTTGTGTGTCGATCCAGATACCATAGTTAACTTCCGCAATGCCGGAATTGCGTATCGTCACGTTATCACACTGCCATTCACCAGCACCGCCGGAAGTATCCGTCGCGGCTGAAATCGCTTTATCAAACCCCTTGATAAACGAGTTCTCAATCAGGAATTGATTTGAAGATTGACCATAACGGCCAAAAAACTTGATGGCCGTCGTACCCGTTTGAGTTGACGACCTGAAGGTCAAATTGCGAATGATGATTCCATTACGACGGCCTGCAATCGTGATGATCGCCATGTTCGGGGTTGCGGTTCTGAGTTGATAACTCTCCGCGCCTCCCAGTCCGTTCGTCGATGCGCCGCCTCCCTCGATAATGGTTCCGGCCGCCGGGGTTATGGTCGTAGCGATGGTGCAGATTCCCGGAACGTAAACAGTCCCGCCCTTCTGTGCAGCGCTGAAGGCAGCGTGAACCGCCGTCTCGTCGTTTGATGTCTCATTGCAGAGTCCACCGAAGTTCCTGATGTTATAAACTTCGCGCGGGTCTGAAACAGTGAAGGGGCCTTGCGTGAATGGCGATGTCACACCCGTGCCGGAAAAGCGAGCCTCATAAATTCCGTTATCGGCGTAGAACGACCACGCAGCGGTCACCGAATCGGCGTTGAAAGGATTGGCCTTCGGCGCTCCCGCTTCATCCGTATAAATACGGGCGAGCATGTCCGTGCCCGCGATGAAAACGGAGACGGTGCAGCGGGGAAAAGTTTTGAGAGCGAGCGGTGCGCGAGACGAATCAGCCAATGCGATTGTGCGTCCGTCTATTCCGGCGACACCCTGTAGCTTTTGCCGCGCTTCAACTGCGGAAGTCAAACATAACAGGAATCCCATTCCCACCAACGCTCGCTTCAAATCAACGCTCATCCCATCCCTCCGCACATCTTTTAATACATTGCGGATTGCGGATTGAATGAAAGGGTGCGGTATATATTCAACCCGTTCATTAATCCGCAATCCGCATTCCGCAATCGTCTATTTCCGGCAATCTCGTTCCGCCTGCACAAGGTCTGACCGAACCATCTCAGCGACCAGATCGCTAAAAGTATATGTCGGCTTCCAGCCCAGGACGCGCTGCGCTTTTGTAGGATCGCCGATCAAGAGATCGACTTCGGCAGGACGATAATATCTTTCGTCCACTTTGACGTAATCACGATAGTCAAGTTCCACTTCGGCGAAGGCCAGCTCGCAGAACTCGCGCACGCTATGCGCTTCTCCGGTCGCGACGACGTAATCATCCGGGACGGGCTGTTGCAGCATCGTGTGCATGATGGGGATATAGTCGGCGGCATGTCCCCAATCGCGGCGGGCTTCCAGGTTGCCTATGCGTAGCTCGGCAGCCAGCCCCAGCTTGATTCTCGCCACCGTGCTGCTGATCTTGCGCGTCACAAACTCAAAGCCGCGACGCGGGCTCTCGTGGTTGAAGAGAATGCCGCCCGCACAGAACATCCCGTAAGCCTCGCGGTAATTCGTCGTCAGTTGAAAGCCCGCCACTTTGCTGATGCCGTAGGGGCTGCGCGGGTGAAAGGGGGTGCTTTCCCGCTGCGGAACTTCACGAGCGTTGCCGAACATCTCGCTCGATCCGGCGAAATAGAAACGGCACTGCGGTCGCAGCTCACGAAGCGCCGCGAGCACGTAATGCGTGCCGTTGATGTTCGTATTCATCGTCGAAAAGCCGTCCGCGAAGCTTTCGTTGACGAAGCTCTGTGCCGCCAGGTGATAACATTCGTCGAAGTGGTGCTGGCTGATGACGTGGAAGATGCTCGGGTAGCTTTCCAGGCTCGCCGCATGAAGATGAACGCGGTCGAGCAGGTGTGCGATGCGCCCGAACCTGCGCTCAGGGTCTTCGAGCGCAACACGACGCACCAGGCCATGCACTTCATAGCCCAACTCGAGCAGGTGCTCCGCCAAGTAGCTGCCATCCTGCCCCGTGATACCTGTGATCAGAGCCTTCTTGCTCATTTCAATTTCCTCAATCCTTTTTGCTTTATCCCGCAGGGACGAAAAAGCGTTCAGCCATCAGGTATGTTTCGTAATTCCCATCTCCCGTAATTCCAAACTGATGCCTTCAGCGAAGGGGCGAGGTCGATAACCGAAATCTTCTATCGCCTCATGGGAGTCGAAAGCCTTGTCCTCGTTGAGCCTCAGAATCTGCTCGGCCTTGATCGGCAGACGCACGGGGAAACGCTCCAGCGCACCGAGCGCCGTGACAAGCGGCGCGACGGGCAGGTGGACTTTGCGCACCCTGCGCCCCAGCGCCTCGCAGATGGTATCAATGATCCGGTTGTAGGTGAGCGGCTCAGCGCCCGCCACATTATAGGAGCGCCCTATAGCCTTTTCCGTCTGAAGCGATTGCACGACCGCCGCCGCTAAATCCTCAACGTAGACGGGCTGCTGTAGATGCTCGCCGCGCCCGAAGACCGGGATGACAGGCCATCTTTGCAGGTGGCGAATCAGGCGACACACATTACGATCACGCGAGCTGCCGTAGATCATGGTCGGTCGAAGAATCGTGTAGCGCAGACCGCTCGCCGCGATGCTCTGTTCAGCGGCCAGACGGACAGACTTGCTGGACGCGTCGAGCGTCGTAAAGATCGCCGTGGTGCTGATAAAGATCGCGCGCTGCACACCTGCTGCGACAGTCGCATTGACAATGTTCGGAGCGTGGCCGAAACCGAGCGAGGCTATATTGACCAGCGCATCCGTGCCCCGCAGGGCGCGCCGAAGTGAGCTTTGATCGCTTAAATCGCCAACGGCCAGCTCAACCTGATCGACCGGCAGACGGCTCGTATCGCTCGTCGCCCGCACGAGGCAGCGAACGTGCGCGCCCTGTTGCAAGAGCAGGGGCACTACGTAAGAGCCTGTGAAGCCGGTCGCGCCGGTAACCAGTACCCTCATCGGCGTCCGCCGCGATACACATGAACGGCTTCCTCCAAAACATTCAAGTAACGGGCGGCGAGCGATTGGCGTGAATAATTCTCAACGACGAACCTCCGCCCGGCCTGCCCCATCGCCTTCGCCTCGTCCCTGTGATGATAGAGGTGCAGGATGGCTTGAGCAACTGCGCTGCTATCTTCTGGCGTGACCAAGAGGCTTGCGCCCGAGCGTCGAAGGATATCTGCGGCTTCGCCTCTGAGGCTCGCGACGATGGGTTTCGACATCGCCATGATCTCAAACATCTTGGACGGGATGAAGGTATCGAAGAGCTTTATGTCGCGCAAGGGAACCAGACACACGTCGGCCAGAGCGTAAAACTCTCTGACCCTCTCTTTGGGGACGGAGTCCAGAAACTGCACATTCTTCAACTCCCTGCTTTGCGCCTCTCTGAGGAGCCGCTCTTTCTCCGCGCCTTCACCCACGAACAGGAGATGGATTTCAGGATGCTCTCGCAAGAGCGCGGCGCTCTCAAGCAAACGGCTCAAAGCGTGCGAGATGCCGTGTGCGCCGATATAGAGCACGACGAAGCGACCTTCCAGCCCTAAGCTTTGCCGCAACCCGGAAGCCGCCTCCGTGGGCTGCCAGAACTCCGGGTCAGCGCCATTCGGGATTGTGAACACTTTTTCCGATGGCACTCCGCGCTCTATGAGGTTGGCGCGGAAGGACTCTGTGACGGTCACGATTCGCGTCGCCCTCGTGTAGAGTGATAGCTCAAGGCGTTCCAGCGCGCTGATGATGTAGGGATTACGCAGGACTCCCAACTCGACGATGACGGCAGGCCAGAGATCACGCACCTCCATGATGAAGGGGATGCGACGCCGCACGGCAGCCGCCGCCGCTGTCATCGCCGCAAAAAAGGTCGGCGAGGTTCCGATCACCACGTCCGGCTGTTTCAGATGAGGTGTGCTCAAAAGAAAGGCGGACGGAAGATAAGAGAGATGCCCCAGCGTCTTCTTTATGGTCCCCTGGTTGGGCGTCACATACGTCCAGTGGCGATGCACTTCGATGCCGTCCAGACTCTCGCGCATGTACGAGCGCGCGCGATAACCCGGATAGATTTTCCCCTTTGGGTGATTGGGGAAACAGGTCACCACTTCCACCTGATGTCCCAGCGCCAGCCATTGCCTGGCAAGATCGTAGATGCGCGCCGAGGGAGCGCCGATCTCCGGCGCGAAGTAGTGAGAGTAGTATGCAATGTTCATTGAAAACGAATGATTGCATCTCTCGATAGTCCGAAGGCGTGCCGCTGCCCGCCACGCTCGATGCTGATCTGCTGTCCGCCGCCTCCGCCTGAGACCTTCACACGCGCAGGCTCATATCTGGAGATGACGTAGCCATAGCAGATGGGCAACGCTCCCTGCCTTTGCAAAGTTAGGACGGTGTTGCGTTGCAACTGGCCGAACCGCTCGGAATACCACCCCTGTCGCTGTGGCTCCGTCTGTCCCATCAAGACCGCGTGCCCCTGCTGGCCGAAGGCTGTCACCCACAGCGGAGTATGGCTGCCCTGCACACGCCACATAGACTCCTCCACGCTCTCCAACAGAAGGTTCGGGTGAAAATGGAGGTAGCTGGCTGAGGTCGTCGTCCCATTGCCCCATAGCTCGTCGGCGATGAGCCAGAAACGGTTCTTGCGCCACACCACTGTGCGACGATGAGTGACGGGCACGCTCAGCCGCAGATAGCCGTCGTGCTCGCCCTGCACCATGACGCAATCACCCTCTTCCTGCATGAAGGCGCGTCCCGGCTTCGCGCGCCGCGCCACACGAAAGCTGTCCCAGACCTCCGACTGATTTTCACCCGCCACTTCGACCGTGTTATGAGCGCGCGTCGAACGAAAGTAATCACGCCACGCCCCGGCAGCGTACTCATAAACACCTGAATCGACCACGACCCGCTGGCCGTCAATCACCAGCTCAAAGGTGAGCAGGTCTGCGTGAGCGTGCGCGGGCAGATAATCGGGGCATGGCTTTCCGGCATCCAGAATCAGGTATTCGCGAGCCCTGTCACTGCGCATCACGTAGTGGCCGCTGTCGGCTAAAACCTTAGACCTGCGTGGCTCTTGATTGACAGGCCAGGAATCAAACCTTGCCTGACCGGATGCGCCAAAGAGTAGAAACGGGTAGAGCCCGGACACGTCGCTGAGTTTATAAAATGGATTATCGAAATAGAGAGCGCCTGCGGCCAGCAGATCATGCGGCGCGGGAGCGGCGTCCCAGGCAGTATCTTTCAGCAGCGGCACTTGCCCGTCCATTGGCAGGATCGCGACCAGATAACCGAGCATACGCCGCAGCGCGTCGTCGAGCCAGGGCGGCGAGCCCTCTCTATTTCGCCTGAGCCAGACGCCTATCTCCAGACAATCTTTGAGCACGACGAGGTGGTAAGCGGGACTGCGCTCGAAGTGGCCGCCGTCTGGTAGTATCTGCTCGTCAATCTCCTGCTTCAGCGTCTCCATCGCTCTCTGAAACCAGCCCTTCGGCTCAGCCCCTTCGAAAGCAACGCCCGCCCACAACATCGCGCGCAGGTTCTTCAACAGGTGATTGCCGCGCACATCCAACTCCGGGTCGGCAGCCAACACCTGCGCCTGCGCATAGATGCTCTCCAGCAAGCGCATACGGACTGGCTCGTTCGCTCGGAGCTGGGCGTCGAAGCCGCTGAGAGCGTGCAACCAGTTGACGAGGCGCACAGAGATCGTAAAGGGATGCCAGCCGTCGCCCGCGAGCTTCTCGTTGTGGATCATCCAGGAGTTGGCGAGGTCTAAAAATGAGTCATAAGCAGCCGTTCCCTCCCAGGCGGCAGACCAGACCAGTAAATCCTGCACGTAGTCAAAGTAATGCAGGTGATAACGCCACAGTTGGCTCAGGTCTGGATCGTGCCAGCCTTCTCTGCGGCTCAGGTCAACAGGCTGATTGAGAAAAGAGAACTCCCGCCGCGCGACGCTGCGCCCGCGCTCGACCGCTGCCATGACGTTATCCGTGCCAAGCTGTGCTATCTCCGGCAGCCCCGCATAGAGCGGGTGGTGAGGAGCAAGCTGCCAGCCGGTCGGATGCGGAGCACTCTTGCCCCTCAGCTTCCAGATGCGTCGCCGCACAACGCGCTTGCCCCTGGAGACTATTTGCTCCAGCGTCAGATAGCGCATCGTCCAGAATAACAGGCGTAATTTTTTGAAGTAGCTCATTGATGAAAAAGTTCTACATCAAAACTTGCCACCTTGGGACAGATGAAAAGAGACGATCCACGAATCGACACGAAATGACACGAAACCGCTTGAGTTTTCTTCGTGTCGCTTCGTGTGTGTTCGTGGATCGTTCATTACTCCTGCGCCAATCTCTCATGTTTCGCTTTAGATACTGCGACTGAAAGAGCAGGCTCTTACTCTTTTTCGTTATCGGACGGAGAGCGCCATCTCTACCGAAACTGGATTGAGCGCGCTTCTTGCTCTCCCGCCTCGGAGCTTTCAGCTTCCCTTTGTCGCGGGAACGACTGCTCGAATGGCTCGAGCGTGATGACTCTGTTCTCCTCCAGCGCCTCCCTGGTCTTTAAGAACAGTTGCGCCGTCTCCCAGACGTAGCTGACAGCGCATCCCTGCCGAAGCTCTCCACGGGCGCGCACCATCTCGTAGCTGTTGCGTATATTCCTTTCATGGCCGTGGTCACGAAACAGAGGAGAAGTCATGTACTTCTTATCGACCACTTCGACCAACAGGTCTTTGAAATCGTCCATCGAGATGAGGACGTTGCCGCGATGCGCGGCGAAGCGTTCCCTGACGCCCTCGAACGTGTGCCCCTTGGCGGAAAAGGTGATCGCGGCAATCGAGCCGTCGCCGAAGGTGTAGGTGACTGCGATATCGCAGTCCGACTGCTGCGCTCTGGTCGGCCTGATGACGATGGGGTAACGTCTCTCGGGCGTCATCATCTGGAAAACAAAGTCCGTCCAGTGGCACAGGTTGCCGAGGACGCGCCCGCCCTCCTCTGCCCTGAAATACCAGTGGTCGGGCGGCATCGCGTGTCCGGCGATGAACCAGTTGAAAACGGCAGCGCCCGTTTGCGTATCCAGTTGTCGCTTGATCTCGCGTCCAATGGAGCTGTTCGGACGGTTAAAGCCGAGCGCCACCTTGCCCTTCGATTCCAGCATCGTAGAGCACAAGCGTATCAACTGGTCTGAGCTGACGACGTGCGGCTTTTCAATGTGAACGCTCTTTCCCCGTTCCAGCGCCTTGATGGCATACTCCGCGTGCGATGCATGATTCGAGGCGATGAAGATAATATCCACCCCCGGATCGGAGAGCACTTTTTCCGCATCGTCCGTGTAATAAGACGCCCCGTACTTCTCGTAGAGAGAGGCAGCGCGGTGTATGTTCACGTCCATCACCCCGCGAATCACCTGGCCGTAATTCTTCTTGAGATAATAGGCTATGTTGCTGAAGGCAAAGTTGCCGCAGCCGATGATCCCCACATGCCGACGCCCGCCTCGCCCCTCCGCTTTGATCTCCGGCAGCCGCTCGTACCTTTTCTTCATGTGATACTGTCCCTGAGTTTTAATCAGGGTGCGACCGAGACCATAAAGCCTGACGTAGCGCAGCGCCTTCTTGAGCCTGAACGTGATCGGTTGCGTCGTATAGTCCACTATGGGGATAAATTAACACAAAGGGAGTAGACAGTAGACAGTAGTCAGTAGTCAGTAGAAAAACTTTCGCCATCGAATCCTTAGGATGTCAGCGACAGTGCAAACTACGCGGAGCGCCTACTGGCTACTGACTACTGTCTACTGTCTACTTCTTCAAATAGTCTCCGGCTCTGCTCTCTCAGATTTTCATCCCTTACGATGTCGAGCGCAAAACTATGTGCGGCGGCGGAGCGGCGCGCAAACTCTTCCGCTCCCATCGCCACACATTTTTCTATGACATCGCGAAAGCGGCTCGTTTCAGACAAGGGCAAGTCCCAGCCGACGCCCTTTTCTTCGAGGCCGCGCCAGGGCGTCTGGTCGCTAATGAGCACAGGGCATCCGGCCAAAAGCGCCTCCATGATGACGTGGCCGAAATTCTCGCCGAGCGTGGGCATGAAGAAGAGTTCGTGCTCGCGCATGACGGCCAGCGATTGCTCGTGCTCCACGCTCCCCTGGTAGCGCACACTGATATTCTTTGGAAGCTGTTCGATGATCTTCCGGCACTCTGCCCAGTAGCCCTGATCTTCCAGGGGGCCGTAGATGTTGAACTGGATTTCGCCGCTGGCTTCCTTGAGAATCTTCAACGCGCCGCGCAGGTTCTTCATCCGATCCACACGAGAGATGAAGATAATCTTCAACTGGCCTGGAGTTTTTTCACGTCTCTCCCAGTGCCCGTTGACATTGATCGTGCGTGCCGGAAGGTTCGGGGCGACCTTGATTGAGACGTGCTCTCCGAACCACCGGCGTATGTTCGCGGCCTCATACTCGCTCGACGCGTGCCAGGTGATGTCGCGGTGAAGTCCCATCGCTTTGGCGACCATTAAATAGAGCCGCTTCTTCACCCTCTTGAGCGCGAGGGCTCCTGTAGACAGCTCACCCCTGGGAGCCAGGACCACAGGCCAGCGAGGAATCAATCCCATCCGACGCATCAACAGGGGCTTGATGCTAAAGGTATAGGAGAAGAGGCTGTTGATGTAAAGAAGATCGGGCTTCGCTGCATTGATCCGTCGCCTGAGCGCGGGAAGCCTCAGGCTTCCCTGAGCAAGGTGGCAGACCTCAGCCTTGCCGATACGGCTCCACGAATCCGGTGTGACACCCGTATAAGCTTCCCGCTCGCCCAGGTCATTGTTTCGTGTCAGCAGCTTGAATTCGAACTCGTCGCCGAGATGTTCAACTATATTGGCGAGAGTGCGTATCGGCCCACCGGCTTTGTAGCCCGGTAGATAATAGTCGCACAAGATCAAGACTCGGTTCTGTGTGATGCCCATTTTCTCTCTCTGCGCCCTTTGCGATGCACTTTGCGTCCTTTGCGTTTAGGGAAGAACTTTAAACGCAAAGGACGCGAAGGATTTCGCTGGAGGGCGCAAAGAAGCTCACGCGGCCATTTGGTGTCGAGCGATCCAATCGCGTAGCACAAAGAGCCCCCAGATGCGGCTCCACCCGATACGCCCTTGATCGAACCTCTGCCAGACACGCGCCAGCCCTTTCGCATCAAAGAGGCCAACGTGATTTGAAGACTGGTCGATGAAGCTGGATCGAATTCTCTCTTGTAGTCCTTTACGCAGCCAGACTGCAAAGGGCAGCTCAAAGCCGCGCTTGGGGCGATAGACACATTCGGGAGGAAGCGCGCCGTCGAGCGAGAGCGTCAGCAGCGGCTTGGGATGTTTTGGATCAAGCTTGCAAGCGCCGGGAAGCCTGAACAAATATTCCACCAGCTTGTGATCCAGCAAAGGAACCCTGACCTCCAGAGCATGCGCCATACTCATCTGGTCAGTATCACGCAACAAGGTGCTGAGCATGAACGTTTGCAGCTCGAGCGCAGAGGCACGGTTGATCGAATCATACCCTTTTGTTTCGGCTTCGAATCGTCCAAGGCTTGAAGACTCCCACCCTTCGGACTCGGCCAAAGTCTCCGGCTCAAGCATGTCGGCCACCTGCCGCGCATTGAAAACCCTTCGAGACCAGAAGTAAGGATGCTCCTCCGTTTGCATGAGATCGGCGACCATGCCCATCTTCGCCCACGGCGAGCGATAAAGAATTCCTGCTCCGACCGCGCGAAGCAGGCCGGGCGACCTTTGAAATCGCCCGCCCCAGCGTTCGGCAAACAGAGCCTTGTAGTATCCACCATAGCCGCCGAACAACTCATCACCCCCGAGCCCCGAAAGCGCGACGGTCAACCCGGCTTCGCGCGTCACCTTTGAAACAAAGTAGGTATTGAGTCCATCCATGCTCGGCTGATCGAACGCCGACAACGCTTTCGGCAGGTCGCGCAACGCATCCTCTTCGCGCAACAGAAGCTCCGTGTGCTGTGTGCCGATGTGACGCGCTGCCAGTTGCGAGTAGACACGCTCGTCGTAGCTTGCTTCATCAAAGACGACGCTGAAAGTTTTGACCGGCACGCTCGCCGCAGCGCGCATCAAGGCTGTGATCGCAGTGCTGTCGATGCCGCCACTGAGGAAAGCGCCCAGAGGCACGTCGGCCACCAGTTGCAGCCGCACAGCCTCGCTTAAGAGAGACTTGACCTCGTCCAGATAATCAGGAGGCGGCTCAGCTCGCGTCTCTTCCGGCAAAGGTAAACGCCAGTAGCGCTCGATCTTCGTCTTTCCCTCCTGCCACAGCAGCACTTGTCCCGGCAGAAGGGATTGCACACCCTGCGCTAAGGTATACGGCTCCTGCACAGACCCGTACGCGAGGTAAGAGCGCAGACCTTTGAAGTCCAACCGGCGCGGCACAATACTGGAAGCCAGCAGCGCTCGCACTTCCGAGCCGAAGATCAATGTCCGGTCGTCCTGCCAGTAATAGAGAGGCTTGACGCCAAGCTGGTCGCGCGCCAGCAGCAGCGAGCGCGCATGTTCATCCCAGATTCCGAAGCCGAAGATGCCGCGTAAGCGTCGCACGCAGTCCGTTCCCCAGCGTGCGTATGCCTTGAGGATGACTTCGGTGTCGGTCTCTGTGCGAAAGATTTGTCCCTGTTGCTCTAATTCGTGACGAAGCTCCAGGTAATTGTAGATCTCCCCGTTGAAGGTGATCCAGTTGCCTGTCTCCGCATCGAGCATCGGCTGATGACCGGCGGAAGAGAGGTCTATGATCGCCAGCCGACGATGACCGAAGGCGACCAGCGCGTCTCCCTCGTGGACGACCTCCACACCCGAATCGTCCGGCCCGCGATGCCGTACAGTCTCGGTCATCGCACGCAGACGGGGCAGGTGCTCATCCTTGCTCCCGCTTGAGACGATTAGCCCGGCGATGCCACACATGGATCAACCTCAACTGCAAACTGAGTGTTTGATGAGAAAAGATTTAAACGCAAAGGACGCAAAGGTTTTTCGCAAAGGTCGCAGAGAGTTGAATATCTTTGCGCCCTCCAGCGTCTTCCTCCTTTGCGTCCTTTGCGTTTAATCATCTCGTCTTAGATACGCTCGGCTGCTAACTCTTCTCCCTGCCTCCCATCTTTCCGACGCTCCAGCACAGCCCTACAAGCATTTAACACATCTTCGACCTCGATCAGCTTCAGGCATTGCAAGTCCCTGTCGCAGACACTGAGCAGGCAGCCTTCGGAAGGAACTGCTTGACGCAGGACGATGTGACCCGACCCGTACGGATACCAGCGACCCGGCCAGTCCTGCGCAGAAAAGGTCGCCACGCAGGGCGTCCCGACTGCCGCCGCCATGTGCATGGTTCCGGTATCATTGCCAACATAGAGCTGGCAGTAGCTCAGGGCAGCCGCCGCCGGTCGCACGTCCAGAGAGCCTGCCGCGTTCGCTCCGCTGCCCCAGTGCGCGATCAAGCGCTCGCCTCGCTCACGATCCAACGCCCCGCCGAAGATCACCGGAAACAGCCCGAACTCTTTCAGCAACTGTACCCCAAGCTGCGCAAAGCGTTCTTCAGGCCAGACCTTCGAGAGCCATTTGCTACCCGGACATAAGCCGACGAGACGCCGGCTCTGAAAAGCCTCGCCACACCTTGCCGCTAACCAGCAGCGAGCCTCTTCGTCCTCGTCCGGCGTCAGTTTTAAATCCATCATCCTCTGTCCGGGGGGAGGTACAGGAATCCCGCTCTGCTCCAAACGATTGAGCAGGTGATCCGCTTCATGCTCCACCGTCGGCAAAGGGTGGCCTTCAACTCTGGGCGGGATGGGCACGAAGCCCTCATGCCCGATGAAGGTGCGAATCCCTGCGGCGCGGAAGAATAATAGATCGCGTCGCACCTGGCGCGTGGTGCGCTGGCGCGGCGCAAGGTACACGAGAGTATCGAACCTCTCGCGTCGCAAGTCGAGCAATAGCCGGGGAAAAGCGCGCGCCGATGTCCGTCCCTCACCCGTCGGGTATGTCAACCATTGATCGAAGAGACCCGTCGCAGGCAGCACGCTCCTGGCCGCCACTACAGGGACACCTTTGTACGCATTGCTGAGCAGCGCCAAATGTGCCTGTGGAAAGTGTTCGCGGACAGCCCACATGGCTGGAAGCGCGATGATCGTGTCGCCGAGCTGGCCTATGCGATACACCAGTATGCGCCGTTCTGCACCATCGACGGGAGATTTAAAAGCAAAGGACGCCAAGGAGGAAGACGCTGGAGGTCGCAAAGAATCTACCCCTTTGCGATTACCTTTGCGTCCTTTGCGTTTAATCATCCCGTTATGAATTGTGAAGCTCATCCGCCATCTTCTCTTTAAGCAGTTCATCCGCCATCTCGCACCAGATGTGGCCGACGGCAATGTGTGCTTCTTGAATGCGACATGTGTGCGCGGACGGGACGAGCACTGTGACATCGCAGAGTGAGGCGAGCCGCTTACCATTCGCTCCGGTAAGCCCTATGGTTCGACAATTACTCTGCCGCGCGATCATGGCCGCCGCCAGCACGCTCTCGGAGTTGCCGCTGGTGCTGATCGAGACCAGTACGTCGCCGGGCACAGCCAGCGCCTCTACCTGCCGCGCAAAGATACGCTCGTATCCATAATCGTTCGCCAGCGCGGTAAGGGCAGAGGTGTCTGTAGTCAACGCAATCGCAGGCCAGGCTCGCCGCTCGGCCTCGAATCTTCCGACGAACTCTGCCGCAATGTGCTGCGCATCGGCGGCGCTGCCTCCGTTGCCGCACAGTAAGAGCTTATTGCCGCGCGCGAGAGCCTCGAAGATTTCGAGCCCCGCGCGCCTCACGGTTTGCAGACCGTCGGCCAGCAATGCGTCTATGACCGCTTGATGTTCCAGCAACGAATTGACAGCCACGTCCGACGGCGACACTTCCCTTTCAAGCGCTTCTGTTCTAGCTGCGGCCTGCGGCATTAACCCTTGAATCTTTTCTACCAGTGATGTCGTGGAGTAGCCCGGTTTTAATGGCAGCGAGAGGACGCGCCCCCCTTTGCGCAGCACAGTGTCAGCGCCGATGATGCGATCCGGCGTCCAGTCTCCGCCCTTGACCAGAACATCGGGCTGTAGCTCTTCGATCAGGCGAGCCGGTGTAGGCTCATCAAAGATGATGACCTCATCGACCGCGCGCAAGCCCCGCAGCACCGTCGCGCGATCTTTCTCGGATACGAGCGGCCTGCCCGCCCCCCTGATGGCGCGCACGGAAGCATCGCTGTTAAGACCGACGACGAGACGGTCTCCGAGCGCCCTGGCGCGCTCCAGTAAATCTATGTGGCCGGGATGAAGTACGTCGAAGCAGCCATTTGTGAAAACGAGAATGCCCATGTCTGTGTGTACGTATCTCTTATTCGCGCGGCGGTTTACAAAGTTTGATGGTTGAATCGCGTGTTGCCGAATAAATGCACGTCCGGGTCGGTCTTAGAATCCACCGCAATCTCTTCGAAGCCCTGCCGCTTCAACTCGCTGACAACTTCTTCCGGTCGTCTGTCCTCGACGTTGTGAATCTCTACGATCAAATACCTGCAACGCTTGATGCATTCATGATGCGCGGAGGCAAAGACCTCATACTCGGCCCCTTCGACATCCATCTTACAGATGTCAACCACCTCATCCTGAAACGTTGAGTTGTAGATGTCGTCAAAGGTCAGGCCGTCTATGCGGTATACGCTCCCGGCGGCGCTCTGCTCCGGCGACGGCTGATAAATGCTGTCTCCCGTGCTGCCGCTGCCCAATTGCACTTGAAGCTCACGCCTCTCGCCGCAGATGGCCGCATTGATACCCGTAAACTCACATTTCAAGTTTCTCTCGATGTTGAATCTCAAACGCGAAAAGGTGTTCGGATTAAACTCGACGCAGGCGAGCTTGCCCAATCGCAATTTATTGACATGAAGCATGAGCGGGAAGCCGCCGCCATTTGCGCCTAGATCGAGCACATTGAGCGATCCGTTCAACTCCATGCGGCTCAAAAACCTCTGGTACATAGAGGAAACCAGCACATGTCTTGCGCCATTCGGGTCTCCTGCTCCATGATCGACGAGTATCTCCATCCCCTTGATGCGGTAAATATTGAGATTATCATTTCTGAACAGGGTGCGCGACAGCAGAAGCTCCCACCTGTTATCAAAGCGCCAGATGGCCTTCATGCCTTCGACCTTGCTTTTAATGCTCATAGCCGGTTGCGCTGCCTATGCCAATGAAGCCGCATCTCTAAGAGAGCAGAGATGGAAGGAGCGTAGCTTCCGCCGGGAATTATATGATACGCGTCAGACAGCTCACTTCGAGCGCGCGCCTTTGACCGGAGACATCTTTTGAGAGAGCGCGCGTCAAGCGATTCTTCTGCGCACCATTACATTAATCAGAAGACAGCCCAGCATGAGGATGACGCAGGTTCTTATTAATTCGGGGAGGATAGTACCGTAGAAAGATTCATAGGACACACTCGTCAGCATCATGTAATAGGCGACGGCGCGCCAGGGCGAGACCGTCTGCCCATCGACCAGCGCCGTATACAGTATGCGCAGCACAAAACCTAAGAGCGCCATTCCGAGAGGAATGCCGAGAGGGCCGAAATTCCGCAGCAGGTCTCCAATCGGCGTCATCGCGAAGGAGTTTGCACCGAAGTCAAAATAGAGCGCGCTGTAAGAGCGCGCGTCCGAGATGATAGGCTTATCCGGCCACACTATTCGCGGAATGAAAGCCGTCCAGGTGTAGCTCCAGATGTTATTGGCAATACCGTAGTCGGCCTCAAACTGGTTGAGCTTTTCGTAATTTGCTACTACGACCGCTAAGGAGCTGGTGGTCTCGAATCGCTCGGAAATCTGTGCAAAGGCAAAGCTTATATTATCCACCAGGCTCCGGTCGCCGATGACACTGAGCGCTTCGGCTGATGTGTTCAGATAGGTGTTCACATCCATCCGGTCTTCAGTTCCTTTCACAAATCGGAAGGTTGACCCGTAAATCATGCCCACCATAATCGCGAGGGTCAGAAGCACGCCAAAGATCATGCCGTGACGCAGCTTGATGCGCCGTCCCGATAGCCAGTAAGCCATCGCGATAGGAATCAAACTGCGCAGCAATCCGCCGCGATTGCCAGCGATAATGGTGGAAGATGGGATCGAGATGATGAGCACACCGATGATGATCTTATAATGCAGAGTCAGTCGCTCGGCACGGAAGATGGCAAACCACAGCAGGAAGCTGGCGATGGACACAAATGAAGCCATCGCAATAAGCACAGCGTTAAAGGATTCCACGGCCTCCACGCGCTGGTAGCCCAGCGCACCAGCGGAGAGAGCACCCAGGCTGAAGAGTTGTCCGACAATAAGCAGGAGCATGCATGGGAACAGCAGATCAGATGACTGCCATTTCCAACTCGGTATATGCCGAGACAGATACGTGCCTGATTGTTTCCCCCAGGGTATAGCAAAGCCCACCGTCAATCCGACATATCCAAGGGCAATATATTCCAGGGTTAAGGGGAGGTAGTACCGCTGGTCTGAGATAAAATGTAAAAATGAGGGTTCAGAGATACCGGTCGCCAGAAAAATAGAACCGAGAACGAAGGCCGGGAAAAAGTATGACCAGGAGGCGAAGACGAGCGGGTGAAACAGGTCAAAGCGCCGACGCAGGATGAAGTACACGGGAGGAATCGAGATAACTATCAGAACCAGCAAAATCCAGGGCCAGAGATAGAGGTTGCCGATGGAAAAATCAACGTCACCATCAAGCAACGCGAACAAAAGAGCGGACGCGCACGCCAGACCAAAAAAGAGCAGCGCGAATATAAATAGCCCGTAGCGACCATCGCGCATTGGCGGCTCTTCTAAGGCCAGAGCCTTCGGCTGATGATAGTTGGAGGTGAACTCTCTCATAATGCGGTTGGCAATCCGATCATTGATGCTCGGACCGCCTTAGCGGCTTTGCGTTTCCAAAGCCTGGTATGGCGACGCTTCCTGATCAACTCTTTCTTTCGGTTGTTCGTCCGGCCAGTCAGGCCAACTGCCGCCCCGCCCAAATGCCTTCAATCCTAACCTGAAGAGGTTGACGCCGAAAGCGATCAAGGCATGAAAACGCGTTGGGGCCGATACCCAGCGAGAAAGGAACTGCCGCTTCAGGTTCAACTGGTGACGCTCATCAACGAGCAGCACCCTGAGCAATTCACGCTTCGACAGTGTTTTCAGCGGTTGAGGATTCGTGTTGGGCTCACACCAGACGCGCGCGTGCGGCTCGATCAGTAATCTCCAACCGGCGCGTCGCATGCGCGGCGTATATTCTGTGTCACCGAATCCGTAGGGAAAGGCTTTCGCATTCATCAGACCGACCTGCTTGATGGCCTCCACCGGATACAGCACACAGTTGCCGACGATGGCTTCCACTTCCCAGGGTCTCTGGGGTACAGTCCAGGCAGTGAGCTTCTTGGGCAAACGCCAGCCTCCGTACCATGTGTGCCACCTGCTCCCCACTTGAAAGACTTGATGCGGTTTGTCCCATAACAGCAGAAGCGCGCCGACGATTGACTGAGGATGCTCCTGCGCGCAGGCGACCATGCGACGCAGGAACTGTTCATCGAAGATGGAATCGTCGTTGATCCCCAGAACGTAGTCGGGATTCTTTAAGAGCGCCGCCTGAATCCCACGGTTTGTCCCGGCTGTGTAGAACAGGTTTCCATCGCCCGGAATGATCTCAACATCTGGAAACCGCTCACGTATGGCTTCGCTCGTCCCGTCTGTTGAGCCGTCGTCCACCACGATGATGTGCACCTTCAAGCCCGTTCGATCAATGCGGGAGAGGCTGCGCAGACACTGAAGCGTCGTCTCTCGACGATTATGCACAGGCGTGACGATCTCAACATGCAGCCGCTTCTCTGTCATAAAGCAGTTCCTCTATTCATGCCAGCGAGGTCTCGATGATGATGCCATCCGCCAGTTGCGGCGCAAAGCGCACACACAGGTCGTTGATGAAATTAATCCAGAAGCGATTGTGCGGGCGATGCTCATTTCCTATGTCGTAGAAGAGGAACCGCCGGGCGACCAGATTTTCCCGACTGAGCATGTGATGAATCGTCGCATAAGAATAGTAAGCGACGTGGTCAGGATGTACGGGCTCGGCTCGACCGCCCTTGCCTCGCAGCCCGTAGATGAAGAGGCGAAAGCCACAGTAAGCGTTAATGGTAGTAATCACCAGCGTGCTGTCCGCCCGCATGAAGCGCTTGATGCCGCGCAGGAATAGCCCCGGATTAGAGAGATGCTCGATCATCTCACCGGCCACGATAACATCAAACTTCCGATCCAGCTCGACTTCCTCCAGATGCTCAAGATTGGCGCGATAAAGATTCTCGATACCAAGACCGGCGAGCAGATCAAGTCCCTCTTGATCCGCGTCAAAGCCCGTCAACTCGCGCGCGATTTGTCGTAGCTCCATGTGAAGCAGTGTCCCCACGGCCAACACATCTTTCGTATAAGGCCAGTTCGTGCAGCCGAGGTGCAGAACCGTCTTGTCACGACAGATGTCCTTCAGGTAATCGAGGCGCTGCACCAGAGGAATGTGATCATTATCAGACATAAAATCTCAGTAGCCAGTAGGCAGTAGACAGTAGCCAGTAGATAAAACCCGCAATCTCTTGTCTTGTTGTCTTATCATTGAGAAATGCTCGGTATCAACCGCCTCAATGGATTTTCTTTTCTACTGACTACTGGCTACTGCCTACTGCCTACTGCCTTAGAAGCTTTCTCGCGCGCCCATTGAATCGTCGCGCGCAGGCCATCTTCAAGCTCCATCTGCGGCTCCCAACCGAGCAAGCGGCGAGCGCGCGAAATATCCGCCCAGGTGTCGTGCGTCTCTTCTGCGGGGGCGGGACGCGCGCCCAACAGGAGCGGCGCACCACTTTTGCTCAAGCGCCAGATCAAGTTCGCCACGTCTCGCAAGGGCAGAGGTCGCCCGCTTCCGATGTTAATGACCTCTCCGTTGATGTCCGGCGCAATCGCCGCAGCCATGATCGCACGAACAACATCGTCCACGTAGACGAGATCACGCCGCTGCCTGCCGTGCGTCATCAGAAATGGTAAGCCATTGACGGCACATTTGACAGCCTCGGCGACGAACATGCGGGCGGGCTGGCGTGGGCCGTAAACGCTGAAGGGGCGCATGACGACCACCGGACAATCATCCGCCGCGCTCATGGCCTGCGCGAAATTTGTCGCGGCGGCCTTGGAGATAGCATAAGCGGAGACGGGTCTGAGCGGCAGACTTTCATTGAGCGGCCCCGGTTGATTACCGTACTCGTCTGCGGAGCCCATGATGATGATGCGCTCTGCACGAGCGCGCCTGGCCTCGTCGAGCAGTCGCACGGTGGCATGGACGTTCGTCTCGGCGCACGCGACCGCCGCGCTTTTCCCATCCTCGCGCCCCCTCGTCCCCGCTAAATGGAAGATCAGGGTCGGCCTCTCGGCACGCAGGAGATCGCGGACAGCTTCACCTTCCAGAAGATTCAATCGAACATATCTGACCCGCTCTCTCAAGCTCTCAAGAGCATCACACGGCTCGGATGAGCGTGTGAGAGCTAACGGGCGACACCCCATCTCGACCAGAGCGCGAACGAGGCGCTGGCCGAGAAAGCCGCCCGCTCCCGTCACCAGCACTTTGTCAAACGAGGGCGCGTCCGGCATCCATCCCATCCTTCTCGTCCAGAAAATCCCGATACCAACGGATCGTCCGCGTCAATCCTTCTTCCAAGCTGAAGCGTGGACGCCAGCCCAGCACCTCGCGCGCTTTAGTCGCATCGAGATACTGGTGCGGAATCTCGTGCAGTACTTCGGCGCGCACGTCCGGCTCAAGATCATCAGCCCCCGCGAGTCGCAGGATTTGAAGCGCCAGCTCGAGCACTGTGACCTGAATCTCGTTGCTGAAGTTGAACGCTTCGCCGTGAAGCTCCGGGCGAGCGGCCATCTGCTCGGCCAGCCGCAGGTAACAGAGCGCTCCATCCTCGACGTAGAAATAGTCGCGTATGTAACTTCCGTCGCTGCGGATCAGGGGTCGCTCGCCGCGCAGTGCCGAGCGGATTGTCCCCGGCACTAAACGGTTCCAGTTCAAGTCTCCGCCGCCATAGAGATTGCCGCACCGCGTGACGCAGACCGGCAGGCCGAAGGTCAAGGCGTAGCTCTGCGCGATCAAGTCTGCGCAACTCTTGCTGACATCGTAAGGATGACGCCCCTGGAGCGGCGCGTCTTCGGAATACGGAAGCCGCTCGTGCGTGCCATAGGCTTTATCCGAAGAGGCAACGACGATTTGCCTGACGAGCGGCGAACGTCGGGCGGCTTCCAGGAGCGACCATGTGCCTCGTATGTTCGACTCGAATGTGCTGACAGGATTTCGGCTGGCGATCCCGACGATGGTTTGCGCCGCCAGGTGGAAGACGGTGTTGATTTCGTATTCGCCGAGCGCGCGTTCGAGCGTCTTCTGGTCGCAAAGGTCGCCGCGCACGATGTTGAGGCGAGCGGGAAGCGCGCCGTTGCGGAAAAGCTCGCTTTCAGGAGTCCAATCGCGTATCAGACCGACGACGAACGCGCCTCGGTCAAGGAGCGCGCGCGTCAGCCAACTGCCGAGCAGCCCCGTGCAGCCCGTCACGAACACCGGGCGATCCTGCCAGAATCTGGACTCCTCGTTATTCATTCCCAGACCTTCCACGGCGCTTGCCCCGCGTTCCAGAGGTCATCCAACAGCTTCCACTCCCTGTACGTGTCCATCGGCTGCCAGAACTCTTCGTGCGGCCAGACCATCAACTCGCCTGCGGCTGCCAGACGACGCAGCGGCTCGCCTTCGAGGATGAGCTCATCACGATCTTCGAGGTAGCGATCAATGAATTCAGGCTCGAAGACGAAGAAGCCGCCGTTGATAAACCCTTCGGTGACTTGCGGCTTCTCGGCGAACGCTTCAACCCTTTGCCCCGCCAGCTCCAGCTCGCCGAAACGACCCGGCGGGCGCACGCCCGTGACCGTGCCGAGCTTCCCGTGCGAGCGATGAAAACGGATCAAATCCGTGATCGGAATATTCCCTAACCCGTCGCCGTAGGTCAGGCAGAACGTCTCATGATTCAGGTAGCGGCGCACGCGACTCAGCCTCGCGCCGGTTTGCGCTTTCTCGCCCGTCTCCGAGAGCGTGATCGTCCAACCCTCTTCCGCATGCCCATTATGAAACTCGACCGACGGACTTTTCCCCAACCTGACAGTGCAATCGTTCATACGCGCCTCGTAGTTGATGAAGAAGTCCTTGATGATGTGGCCTTTATAGCCGAGACAGAGCACGAACTCCGTCAGCCCGTAATGGGCATAGAGCTTCATGATATGCCACAGGATCGGGCGGCCTCCGATCTCGACCATCGGTTTGGGGCGCACCTCCGTCTCCTCGCGAAGCCGCGTGCCCTGTCCGCCGCATAGGATAACAACTTTCATCGAACTTTTCTTATCTTCCCTTGACACCTGAAGCGCGAACCCAGGCGCGCGGCAGCCGGTCGCGATAATGCCCCGCAGGCATACATAACACGTTGGCCCCGATGTCGTCGGGAGCAAAGCCATTGATAGGTATTAAGGAGAGCGCCACTTCGTCAACAGCGTAGAACTCGTAATCGGCCTGTTCTTTCATATACAGGATCAGATCATTGGGCAGATAATTGAAGCCTCTGGTGGTTCCCAATGCCATTTCGATCATCCAGATGGGCGGAACAGCCTGTCGGAACAACTTCCCTGCCCCTTTGAACATCATCAACTCCGCCCCTTCAATATCCATCTTCACGAAATTCACCTGATCCAGGTGATGTTCTTCGAGATACGAGTCGAGCGTCATCATCGGGACTTCCAGGGCCGTGTAATCGGAGCGTCCCATCGTCGAGAGCGACGAATGCCCAATCGCCAATCCCGCGAACTGGTGCATCGTGACAACGCCGGGCGCGTCACCAAGCGCGACGTTGTTGATGCGCATGTTGGGCGGATTTCCGGCCAGCGCGACGTTCCTTTCAAGCCGGGCAAAGATATTCGGCACCGGCTCGAACGCGTGAACGGAGCCGCCGGGCGCGCATAAACGATGCAGCAGCGTCGTGTACCAACCGAAATTAGCTCCGATGTCGAGACATACATCATTGCTCCTGACAACCGTGGTGATAAAGTGCGTGACAGCCCACTCATATTCTCCGATGAAGTAAAGCGTCTCGTACATCCCCCATGAAGAAAGGTCGGCATAAAGGCGTCGCCCGTCCGTCGTCGAGACGATGGTCTCGCCAGGCAGTCTCCTCCGGGAGAGCCGTAAAGCCAGGTCCGAGAGCCTGTACTTGCCTTTACGTATCGGGGAATTGAAGGTGTAAAACCGGATCAGCTTGACTAAACCGAGTCCGATGCTATCACGCAAGCCCACATGGTTCGATGACGACATGACAATCCAATTTTGGTAGTGATAAAAAAGTAATGCTGTTCCAGCCTGCCGCGTAGCGGCCTATCGACTTTAGCCCGCGTTTCAACGCCGGGTGCGGATCATGTGATTGCCTTCGCGTCGCGTCAGCGACCCTTGAATTCAGGCGTCGCTGACGCGACGCGAGAGATGCTTGCGACTCCTGCCGTGCGTTGAAACGCACGGCTAAAATCAAGGGCCGCTACGCGGCCAAGCGTAGACAGCAGCAAGACCTTTTGACCACTAACATAATTTTAAAGCGCGACCGATTATTTATCCACGGATCATCCGTGCGTAATCGCGACCGCGCGGCTAAAGAACCGGCGCAGCCATTGCTGTTCATCCGTATCCATGAAGCGAGTGATGAGCAGCAAGCTCCAGAAGAGAAGCGCGCCCACTCCCGTATTGATCACCAGCCACAACCAGCCCTCCGGCAGATGCCTGAATAAGAGGACTTCTATGACGGCTGTTAAGCCCCCTGATACGAACAGAGACAAGCAGACTCTTCGCCAAAACTGCCATAGATTCCGCCCGAACACGCGGCGCTCGACGTAGAGAATATACACGGGGGTAATGAGCATGGGTATCAAACGGCTATATGCCATTCCCATGAGCCCCAGGCGCGGGGTAAAAAAGAGCGCCAGCAAAACGGTTGCGACCAGCCACCACAAACCCAAGAGCGCATTGCTTCCGGGGAAACCTAGACCGTCAGCGATCTGCCAGGGCACGATCAGCATTGCCATGAGCCCGAAAACCGCAGCCTGGATGGCGAGGACTCCTGAAGAGTTCTGCGCGAAATCCGCGCCTAACCAGTTAGATAATATCTGACGACTCCCGACGGCGAGCGTCAGGCTGAGAAACACGACCATCATGCTGATGTATTTGAAGGCGCGTGTGTAGATCGCTTGCAATCGAGCGCTATCCTGCCTCGCTCCGGCCTCGCTCACCATCGGGAAGATCATCAGCGTCAGGCTGGAAATAAAAGCATGTATATAAACGGCGATGGTGATGGGGACGACATAGTATGTGACGGAGGCCGTCCCGAGCGAGCGCGTCAACCAGCTTCGCTCGAAGAGCAGCAGGAGGTTCGCCATGACTTGATAGGCCGTGACGGCGCTGCTGAATTTGATGATCCCCACGAGCACGTCTCTCTTGATCTGTAGAGTGAGACGGGCTTCCGGCAACAGGCGACGCGAGGCGACCAGGTAAGCGACGCACGAGAGCGCCGTCGCCGCGACATTCCAGGCGATCAAAGCAGTCGCCCCGAAGTCCATCCACACCAGGAGAGCGTTGCCCGCGATGGTGGTGATTCCTGCGCTGGTCGCGATCAACGAATACACGTCGAAACGCTGAACCGCCTGCGGCACGGCGTTCAAGACCTGGCTGAGCATCGTGAAGATCAGGCCGACCGAAGCCAGGTAAAATGCCAGCCGCGCCTGGGGTTGCAGCCCCAAAGGGATATTCAACACGCGAGTGACGAGCCAGCCCGTGAGCAGGGCAAGCGCGCCAGCGCTCAGAAAGCTCACGCACAGGTTGAGGATCAAGGTGGATGAAAGAACCTCGCCAATCCGCTCCGTCTGGCGGCTTGCGTGATAGGCGGAGACGTACCTTGTGATGGCGCGACCGATGCTGAAGCTGAACGAATAGCTGATGAATCCCATCACCAGCGCATAGAGGCCGTAGCCTTCGGCGCCAAGGCCGCGCACGATCAAGGGAGTGAACGCGAAGGTGAATCCGAGCGGCAGAAACCACGAGAGGAAGCCGAACAGAACGTTGCGAGAAACGCTGATGCTCTTCATCGTCTCTTCAAACGGCCTGTTGGCAGGCGTCGTAATAGTCCACGGTGGCGCGCGCCGCCTCACGCTCGTCAAAATTCTTGAGCGCATAGGCTTGCCCGGCCACCCCAAGACGCTCCCTGAGCTGCGCGTCCCGTTCTAACTCCGCGATTGCCCCGGCTAACTCCCCTGGGTCGCCGGGCGCGACGAGCACTCCGGTTTCATGGTCTATGATTGCCTCCGGGATCGCATTGACGTTGGAAGCGATGCAGGCTTTGCCCAGAGCCATCGCCTCGACGAGCGAAACGGGCAGACCTTCGCTGAGGCTGGGGAGCACAAAAAGATCGGCTAAACGAAGGAGCAGGAGCAGGTCTTGACGGCTCTCGCCGATCTCGCCGGAGGTGATGGCGCGGAATGAATCGCGCAACCCGTACTCGTCGATACGGGCTTCGATCTCAGGGTTTCGCGTGGCCGTTCCAATCCACACGAAGTAGAGAGACTCGTGCGCGCGGCGCTGTAGGTTTCGCGCCGCTTCTAAAAGCACTTTGTAACCTTTGCGCTCGACCATCTGACCGAGGCTGAAAACCAGGAAGCGATGCGAAGGTAATCCGTACTTCTCGCATAAGCGAGCGCGATCAAAGTCGGCAGCAAGCGCCCGCCTGATCTCATCCTGATCGATGCCCGAATAGGCCACCCGCACGCTTCGCATGAACCAGCGCGGCACATAAGGTCTCAGGCTTTCCAGCATGTCGCGGTTCGAGGTCAACAGGTGGAATCCCGGCACTGAGCAGAGCATCCAGAATTTCAGCCGCCACTCTAAGCCGCGAAGCCCTGTGATCTCCGGCAGGGCGATGTGCAGAGTGACGAACACGTTGCTACGCAGACTAAGGTAGAACAGCAGCCAGAAGGATGACCAGGGGCCGAAATCCATGTGCAGGATCGAGCGCTTCAATGGATGGCGCGAGAGGTGGCGAGCGATGACGAATTCGCAGCACGCCTTTCGCCAGCGCCGCCGAATCTTGACCCAGAGGGAAGAAGATGGCACGGCATCCACATGAGCATCGAAGAACTCACAGGGGACCTCCAGTTGCCGCATGTAGCCCAGCAGCTTGTCGGCAGAGCCTGTAGGCATGATGGCCCGCACAGAGTATCGGTGGCGGGCGAGTTTCATAATCCCTGCGAAGTAGATTTGCGCGCCGCCCCATTCCAGGTACGGCCAGACGTAGTACAGTTCCCTTCGCTCGTTTCCGCTCATCAGAAAATTAAATCACAGAGACGCAGAGACACAGAGAAGACAGGATCAAAATAAATGATTGCCCTTGCTTATCTCTTAATGTTTTCTCTGTGTCTCTGTGGTGATTCCCTCTTATTCCGGCGCATGCGCCGTGCTGCTCCAAAGGCTTGCGAGGCGCGCGGTGTTCGCTTCGTCATCGACGCTATGGCCGATAGGAACATACAGTATGTTGCCCTTCTCGATCTGCTTCCGATCCAGAATGCGCCAGAAGTCGAAGACCGTCACCTGCGGTTTCTCTCGATCAAAATCGGCGTGCGTCAATGCTTCAAACGCCGGGTCAGGCGTGGTGATGAGCACGACTTCGGCCTGCGCCAGACAGTCTTTGATCGAATCCAGGATGACCACCTGCCCGCGCAACTCCATATTGGCGGTCTCTGCGGCCAGCGGATCAAAGGCCACGACACGCGCCCCGGCCTTCGATAATGCTTTAGCCAGATAGATACCCTGAGACTCTTCCACGATATGGGAAAAGGGCTTGTAGGCCAGTCCGAGCACGGCCACGGTCGTCCCGCCTTCGACCATCGGCCTGAGCCGCTCGGCCACTTTCTCAGCCAGCGAGCGGTTCACGCGATCCGTCGTCTCTGCCAGCTCGGCCTGTGTGCCGAGCACGCGCGCCAGGTAGCCGAGCGCCACGTTGTCGCGCGGGAAGCAGGGGCCGCCGTAGCCGAGAGCGCCCGTCAGGTACTTGCGTCCGATGCGCTTGTCGAGCCCGAGCGTATCGCTGACGACATCTACATCGCCGCCGGGGATGCGTTCGCAAATGTCTGCCAGCATGTTGGCGAAGGTGATCTTCGTGGTGATGTAACTGTTGATGGCGATCTTCGCCAGCTCTGCATTCTCCAGGCTCATGCGCTGGCAGGGCGGCTGGTTCGGCATGATCCCGGCGTAGCAGGCTTCGAGCTGACTGCCCGCGCGCTCATCAATTTCTCCGACGAGCGTAAAATCAGGATTGAGAAAGTCGCGGATCACGCTGCCGAGCGCGATGAACTCCGGGCTGTAGCAGAGTCCAAAATCGCGACCATACTTTTTTCCAGACTCGCGCTCAAGTATGGGTAACAGACCGTGGCGCGTCGAACCCGGCAGCACTGTGCTCGTCAGAACGACATTGTGATAACCCTTCTTGCGGGCGAGAGCGCGTCCGATCTCACGAAAAGCCCAGGCGGCATACTGAAGCGAGAAAGCTCCTCGCTCATCACTCGGAGTCGGCACGATGACGAACGTGAGGTCAGAGTTTAAGATGGCCTCTTCGTGATTGGTCGTCGCTCGCAGCCGCGCCCGGTTTGACTTGATCAACTCTTCGAGGCCAGTCTCCTGCACCGGTGCACGACCGGCATTCAGCAACTCTACGGCGCGATGATTAATATCAACGCCAATGACATTGAAACCACGGCTACTGATAACGGCTGCCATGCTCGCGCCCAGTTTGCCCAGCCCGACGATTGAATAGTTCGAAATCATCACTCGGTTTTTCTCTCAAAAAGTAGCCGGTAGAAAAGGTGCGACCGTCCTTCTTTCTAACTGGCTCCTGACTATTGACCACTGATGACAATCGATTCCTGCATCGCTTCCGTCTCAAGTTTCGCCTTCACCTGTTCTTCTATCCATGAGTAGGTGTAGGCGAGCCCTTCTTCCAGTGAGATTTCCGGTTCCCAGCCGAGCACCTGGCGCAGGCGGTTATTGTCGGAGTTGCGTCCGCGCACGCCTTGCGGCCCCGGCACATGTCTTTTGACCGGGTGTATCCCGGCGACGCCGCAGATGATGTCGGCCAACTCGTTGATCGTCACCATCCGATCCTGTCCCAGATTGAGCGGCTCGTGATGAGAGGAGCGCATCAGCTTGAAGATGCCCCTGATGCAGTCGCTGATGTAGCAGAAGGAACGCGTCTGGAGGCCATCGCCCCAGATTTCGATCTCGGACTGGCCTGTCAATTTAGCAATGGCTATTTTGCGGCACAGCGCGGCGGGCGCTTTCTCACGTCCCCCATCCCAGCTCCCCAGCTCGCCGAAGATATTATGGAAACGGACGATGCGTGTTTCAATGGCAAACTCCTCGCGGGCGTGCAGACACAGGCGCTCGGCGATCAGTTTCTCCCAGCCATAGGCATCCTGCGGCTGAGCCGGATAGGCATCCTCTTCTTTGAGAGGCGTCACCTGCGCGTCCTCCTGTAGGTATTCGGGGTAGATGCAGGCCGAGGATGTGTACAGATAGCGCTTCACATTGTTCACTTTCGCTGCATCCAGCGTGTGCAGGTTGATGAGCGAATTGTTGTGCAGAATCTGGTAGTGATTGGTCGAGATGAATCCCATGCCGCCCATGTCTGCGGCCAGGGCATAAACCTCTTCCACGTCGCGCGTGGCCTGTAGACAGTTGTCCCAGCGCCTCAGATCGAGAAGCTCAAACTCGTCTGCGTCCGTGCAAGAGTATTCCGGATACTTGATGTCCACGCCGCGCACCCAGTAGTCATGCTCTTTCAGATAGGTGACGAGGTGATGTCCGATGAATCCACCGGCTCCTGTGACAAGAACTTTCGTCTGTTTCGCCATCAATGCCCCTCTTCTATTGCGGAATGCGGATTGTAGATTGCGGATTGAAAGCAGTTGCTCTTGCTCTTCAATCCGCAATCCGAAATCCGCATTCCGCAATCCTATGTGCCTGTGGCCGAATGGTTTCCCGAATCTGCGTCGGCCGTGTAATAGGACTTGTGGTAGTAGCTGTTGTAATAGTAGTAACTGTCCTGCGAGCGCAGGTTGACGTTGTTCAAAACGACGCCGAAGATTTTCGCCCCGACATCCTGCAACAACTGGCGCGAGCGCCTGACGATTCCGCGCGAGCTCTTTCCGGAATGGACGACCAGCAAGACGCCATCGACCATCGAGGCGATCAGCACGCCGTCTGTAAACGAAGCGATGGGCGGCGAGTCCACAACGATGTGCGTGAAATTCGTTTCCAGTAGAGTCAGGAGGCGGCGCATCTGCTCTGAGCCGATCAGTTCCGCAGGGTTGGGCGGAATCGGGCCTGAGGTCAGCACATAGAGGCCGCTCGCCTCGTGCTGCTGGATCATGTTGAAGACTTCCTGATCCTTGATCTCGCTCGACAGGATGGTGCTCAGGCCGTGACGATTCTCCGTCTCGAAGATTCCGTGCAGGCGTGGACGCCGCATGTCTGCGTCCAGAACCAGCACGTTGGCTCCGGTTTGCGCCAGACTGATCGCCGTATTGACGGCGGTCGTGGTCTTACCTTCGGACGGCACGCTCGACGTGATGAGAAGCGTTTTCGGCGCGCCTCCAGCGGTCGAGAGCAGGACGGAGGTGCGCAACTGCCTGTAGGCTTCAGCCAGAGACGAACGGGCATCCGTATTGACCAACAGCTCCGGGTGTGTGCCGCTCTCACCGCCATTGCGCCCCTGCGAAGCAGTGACAGCCGGGAGCAGCCGCCGACGGCGCACGCCGGATTCGACCGAAGGGATGACGGCCAGCGCCGGAAGGCGCAAGAGATTTTCAACATCGTCGGTCGAGCGCACAGTATCGTCCAGGTACTCTAGAAAGAGCGCGAGGCCGACGCCGAACGAAAGAGAGAGAATGAAGGCCGCGATCACGCCGAGCAGGCGGCGCGGGCTGACGGGCTCTTCGGGCGCAATCGAGTAATCGACGACGTGTATGTTGTTGGGGGTGCCAGCCCCGGCCACGTCGTTCTCCTTTGAGCGCTGGAGCAGGCTTTCGAGCAGCCCTTTATTGGTCTCGATCTCCTGCTGGATGATGCGGTAGGTGATGGCCGCTTCGTTCTGCGTCAGGGTTTCGCCGCGCTGCTTGTTGAAAGCATCACGCAGGGCGTCCTCGCGCGCCTTGGCCTGGTTGAACTTGGTCTCAAGATTCTTGACCACGACGGTGGTCGAGCGCGCAACGGCATCCTTGAGCTGCTGTTCGATGGAGGCGATCTGCTTTTCGACCTCTTTAACTTCCGGCCATTCCTCTGTGTTTTCGACCAGCAGCTCCGCGCGCTTCTGTTGCAGCTCGGCGAGCTTGATCTTCGCATCATCTATGAACTTCTTGGCATTGCTCTCCTCGGAGATGGCCTCGGCAGCGCCGGGCGCGAGAGCGGCGCGATAGGCCGCTTCGGCCAGCTTCCGATCATTCTCGGCTTCGAGCAACTGGCGGTTGAGTCCCGCAAGGCGTTCCACCACCGTGTTCTGGCTCTGATCGAGAGAGAGAATCTCGTGGTTCTTGGCGTAGTTGACGAGCTCTTCTTCGCGCTGGCGGATGTCGCTCTGTAAATCCGCGATGCGCTTTTGTAGAAAATCTGCCGTCGATGTATTCGACTCGCTCTTCCGCTCGAAGTTTGATGCGACGAAAGTGTCCGCGATGGTGTTGACGATCTTGGCGGCGATCTCAGGATCGGAATGCTTGAAGGTGATGTCGATGAGGCGCGTTTCCTTGACGCTCAGGCGGCTCTCGCGCACCGGCTCGATCTTGAGGTTTTTCTGAAGCGCTTCGACGTAAGGCGCGAGACGCTTGGCCTCTGCCATATCCTCACGAGCGGTCAATGGCTGAGCGGAGTTTGCGAGCGGCACTTCCTGTGGCTGCGCCTGCTGGCTGCTCGCGGTCTCCTTTGAGCCGAGACCGACCATCCGCCACAGACTCTGCCACACCGAACCCTTCTGCTTCGAGACTGGACGAAGGAAAGAGGAGTTGTGCTCAAGGTCGAGCGTCTTGGCGACGCGACGAAGAAGGCCGGGGCCGGTCAGAATCTGTAGCTGCGTGTTGAAGTAGGCGGGATCGTTGACGGGGTTGTTGACGATGATCGAGTTATCTTTCGCGCCGAGCGCGGGGTTGGTTCTCTCCAGATCGACCTGCACGCGCGCCTGCGCCTCGAAGATGTCCGGCTTACGCGCCAGATAGATCGTCGCCAGGCTGGTGATGAGCACGCTGATCCCTATGACCAGCCAGAGACGCTTGCGCACAGAGCGCCAGTAATCGCGCAGGTGCGTCTTGTCGCCTAAATTATCGTATAGATTATAGCTCCCGCTATAGGGCGCACTCTTCGTCTCCAGGGCTCTTTCAAGCTCGCGAGCCTCCAGGGTGGCTGGCACCAATTCACGATCTTTTTTCATAAGATCACCTACAAAGATTTCGGTTGCGTCCCGTCAGCGAGGAGGCAAGCGTTATGGCCGGGCGGTTAATGATTGAGCCTCTCAGACGCGCAGCGCACGCGATTGTCACCGGAGAACATAGACCGGAAGATTTGAGGCAGCCGGAGAGATGGCATTTAAAAGGCTATTGAAGATCTTTTTAGTGCCGGAGGTCGGGACATCTACAATATCGTTTGCCTGAAGCGCCACGTCTTCGGCACGCTGCTTATTGATCGCCCCGAGGTCAACGGTGATAACCTTCTTCTCCATGCTTCCCGGTGATTGCCTGATGATACGGATCGCCGTGCTCTTGGTGGCGGGCAGCGTCCCGCCGGCCATCGCGATGGCCTGTGAAACGGTGACAGGGTCTTTGAGCGTCACGGCCTGGGGTTTAAATACATTGCCGACCACATAAGCCTGATCGGCCTCCGGCAGCGTGATCACGTCGCCGGGACGCACCCAGGGGTTCGATTTCTCATCGCCACGCAATGTGTCTTTCAGGTTGAAATAGATAAAGCTCTCCGCAGCAGCCAGGTCGGAAGTATCCTCAGAGGAAGGATCGCAGGTGTTGATGCCGCCCGTGCGGGCGAGCTGTATGCGGCCACCTGCTTTTTCCGTCTGGCCGCCAGCAAACGCCAGAAGCTCAAGCAGGCGCACGCGCCTTTGCAGTTGAAAGCGGCCAGGCTTCTCAACCGCACCGATCACAGCCACAGGAGTCGAGCTATACTCTTTGACGAAAACGTTGACGTATGGGTGTCGCTGGTATTTCAGGTAAAGCGTGGCAATATCTTTGGCAAGCTCGGCTTCGGTACGGCACGCCGCCTGGATGTCGCTTTCGATGAGCGGCATCTGGATGAGGCCGCTCTGATCTACGCGCACAGATTCGCGCGACAGTTGCGGGCGGTTGAAGACGCGTATATCGAGCACGTCGCCGGGGCCGATGCGATAGCGCTCATCAACCAGAGGCTGGGAAGCTGGCGCGCTCGAAACTGCCTGCGCCGAAGATGCGGGAGTCGAAGCGGGAGGCTGTCTTTGCGCATCTGCTGCCGGGCTCTCAGTTTGCGCCATCGCAACCCCGTTCGAAGCTCCCAGCAACATCAGGAGCAGCATGGCCGACACGTAGGCCGAGACTGCGCTCATTATTCTCCGACATCTTAAAGAGGAAGGGTTCGATATGGCTTGCATGACTTCAAATCTTTCAAAAGGATCAATTTCTATTGTCGAGGTCAGGTCGGTCTGTTGATTAGTCCCTTGTTCGGTCGGGCGGCGTGTAAGTCTAACACACTTGCGTTCGAATTCCTGAACTTGAAAGAGGAGGGTCAAAAATTGCAGGGCGGCGAGACTCTCTACTCAAGTTTTCGACATGCCCATGCGGCGGGAAGATAACGCTTCTCCGAGATGATTGGGATGCGCCAGATTGAGCACCGTATTGCTCATCACGACCATCAGCTCCTCATGCTCGCGCACAAACTCTCCGCACAGGGGATGATCCTCTCTTTTAACGACAGCCCCTTCTCTGACCCACTGCCAGAACTGCTTCTGCGTCGTCCAGTACGACTTGCCGTTACGACATATGACGAGGGCCGTCTTCTTCTTTTTACCTTTTTTCGCCATTTAAGCTGTCTCGCTCCTCACACACTGCTGATCATACGCACACTGCGGCACTCGCATGCGCCATTTCCGCGACCGTAGCCGCTTTGGAAGAACTCACGCCGAAACCCCTTTCGAGGAAACCTCTGTTGCGAGGCAGCAAAGTTGTCAAACCCGAACGACCATGCCCCTGATCGACAAACGCGCATCCAGCCCCTTTGCCTACCGTTCAACCCTCCGCCAGATGGCATGCACCCGTGCGGTTAGGCTGACCCCATGAAATGTATAAAACTTCGCGCTCCACAAGATCGAGCGTTAAAATTCCTCGCTGCAACTTGGTGGCTATTAAATGAACCGCATTCGCGGGCGAGACTTAAAGCCGGGATGTCCGTATCTGAAGGTAGATGTCTTCTAATGCAGAAAAACTCCATCCGTTTCACCGAACTGACCGTCGTAATATCACGGTATCAGTAATATTGTCAACGAAATCCGATGGGTAAAGGGTGTCAGGAGAAAGGCGCATACCGAAAGTCAGGACAAATCTGTTACCCTGAAATTAACCCGTAAATCATGCCCTGGGACGCGCCCACACTCAAGCCTTCGCCTGTCGGTAGAGTCCTCAAATGATTAGTGCTCTGTGCCGCCCTCTCTCGTCCTGCGGTGTCTGCGGTGGTGAGTGTAGCTTAAAATGGATTCACCACCGCAGACCCTAGAGAACACGGAGATGGCACAGAGCAGAACTGATACGTGGGACTCTACTCGCCTGCCCCCAAGCTTGCGCTTGATGCCTGCTCAAGTGTAGGCTTTCCTGACATGTCGCTCGCAATTTTCCATGCATCGCGGCGCCTCTCGTTTAAGATGAATTTATGACCACGATCAGTTCCACGCCGATGCTGCGTCAGTATCATGAACTGAAGCGGCAGTATCCGGGCACGCTCCTTTTTTTTCGTCTGGGCGACTTCTACGAGCTTTTCTATGACGATGCAGTCACGGGCGCGCGCGAGCTGGAGATTACGCTGACGGCCAGACACAAAGAGCGGGGCGACGCGATCCCGATGTGCGGCGTGCCGCACCACGCTGTGGCGGGTTACATCGCGCGCCTCGTGCGCAAAGGCTATCGCGTTGCCATCTGCGAGCAGACGGAAGACCCTGCGAAAACGAAGAAACTGGTGCGGCGTGAGGTGGTTCGCGTCATCACTCCGGGCACGGCTATCGACCCGCAATTGATGGAGGCGGGCGAATCCGTCTACCTGGCAGCCGTATGCGGGACGGGCGCAAACTACGGCGCGGCCTTTCTCGAGCTCTCGACCGGAGAATTTCGCGCGACCGAAGCGAGCGGTGCAGACGCCTGGGAGCGCATATGCGCCGACATCGAATCCTATGCTCCGCGTGAGCTTCTCTTCCCTGCATCTTTGACGCTGCTCGTCCATGAGACCTTCAAAGGCCAAGCGCATACAGTGCCGCTTCCACTCACGGGTGCTCGGGAAGGGGCTCACAATTCAACGGCGGCGCGCACTTCACCCCCTGCGATGCACGCCAACGTCTCACTAACGCTGACTTCGCTCGACGACTGGTTGTGGCAGGCGGAATCATGCTCATCAATGCTTCGCGAACAGTTCAACGTGCGAGAGCTATCCGGCTACGGGCTCGACGGTCGGACGGAGGCCGTCCGCGCCGCCGGGGCATGTCTGCATTACGCGCGGGAAACGCAGCGCGCACAGGCCGCACACATCTCCGACATCACTTATTTCGAGACACAGGATCACCTGGTGCTCGACGCCGTCACAATTCGCAACCTTGAGCTGACGGAATCGCAGGGCGGCGCTAACCGCACACGCTCGCTGCTCTCCGTGATCGACTCAAGCGTGACGGGCATGGGCTCGCGTGCTTTGCGCTCGTGGCTGCTGCGTCCGTCGATTCGCCTCGGTGAGATCGAAGCGCGTCTTCAGGCGGTCGAAGACCTGTGTGCGCAGATCAAGAGAGACCGTTTGCGAGCGCTGCTCAAAGAGGTCTGCGATCTTGACCGCTTGATCGGTCGGATACACATGGGCTCGGCCACACCACGCGACCTGGTGGCGCTACGGCGCTCGCTCGATCAAGTGCCCGCCATTCGTCAGGAGTTATCGGACGCCTCCCCTTCCCTGCTCCAAATCTTACGCGAGAGCGCGGATGAACTGCCCCACGTGCGCGAGATTATCGCGCAGGCGATTGCAGATGATCCGCCCGTCAATCTTGCCGACGGCGACGTGATACGCGAAGGCTATGCGCCGGAGCTGGACGAGTTGCGCGGCATCAGCCGCAACGCCAAACAGACCATCGCCACGCTCGAAGCACGCGAGCGCACGCGCTCCGGCATCAGTTCCTTACGCATCCGCTTCAATAATGTCTTCGGCTACTTCATAGAAGTCTCGAAGGCGAACGCCACGCGCGTCCCCGCTCACTACGAGCGGCGGCAAACGCTCAGCAACGCCGAGCGCTTTACCACACCCGAATTGAAAGAGTGGGAGCAGCGCGTGCGCGGTGCGGAGCAGATGATCGCGGAGATGGAGCTGAGCATCTTCGAGGAGGTGCGCGCACGCGTGGCTGGCGAGACCCTTGGGCTGCAAGCGACGGCGCGCTCGCTCGCCACCCTCGATGCTCTCTGCGCGCTCGCAGAGACGGCTGTGCGCCACAGCTACGTGCGCCCCACTCTGCATGATGGCGACGAGATGGAGATCACAGGGGGACGCCACCCGCTCATCGAATCTTTCAGCGATGAGCCGTTCATCCCCAATGACCTTCAGATGAACAACTCGACCGCCCGCCTGCTCATCATCACCGGCCCGAACATGGGCGGCAAATCGACCGTCTTACGCCAGGCGGCGATCATCGCGATCCTCGCGCAGATGGGCTCATACGTTCCTGCCAGTAGCGCACGGCTGCCCCTGCTCGACCGCATCTGGACGAGGGTCGGGGCTTCTGACGATCTGACGCGCGGGCGCTCAACCTTCATGGTCGAGATGACGGAGACGGCTGCGATCCTGCATAACGCCACCCCACGCTCGCTGGTTCTCTTAGACGAGATAGGGCGCGGGACATCTACTTTCGACGGTCTTTCCATCGCGTGGGCGGTCGCAGAGCACCTCCACGACTCTGCACAGCACGCCGCCAAGACGCTCTTTGCGACACACTATCACGAGCTGACGGAACTGGCTGAACGTCTGCCGGGCGCTCAGAACTACCAGATCACGGCGACGGAGCGCGAAGGCGAAGTGGTCTTCCTGCACAAATTGGAGAAGGGTCGCGCCTCGAAGTCTTACGGCATAGAGGTGGCACGCCTCGCAGGGCTGCCGCCCTCTGTGATCGAGAGAGCGCGCGACGTGCTGGCACGTCTGGAGCATTACGAGCTGGATGTCTTCGCCGAAGAGGATGAGAAGCAGAGCGCGCCAGCGCAGAAGCCGAAGGATGATTGGAGCGACTGGGCAGGAGAAGATCAGGCGCTGGGGAGCGCCGCACGTGGCGCTCGCCGTCGCCGCGCGGCAGCCCAATCGACCCTTTTTGAGGCCGTCAATTTCACGCTGCTTGACGAGCTACGCAACATTGATGTAGAAACCCTTACACCTGAAGAGGCGCGAGAAATTCTACTGAACATTCAGAAACGAATCGTCTAGGCGAGAGTGTAAGTCGGTTCTATTGGTTTACTCAGGGCGTGTCTCGAAAGGGAGTGGGGCGCGCGGTGAGTTGAGATTTAAACGCAAAGGGCGCAAAGTATGAAGACGCTGGAGGGCGCAAAGAATCAACTCCTTTGCGAGTTCCCTTTGCGTCCTGCGGCGTTTAAATCGCCCCTTTTTAGAGACGCTAGAGCAAGACTACGACCATCTATTCAATGTTTGACCTTTTAACTTCTCTCCCGCTCGAACAACAGATCGGACAAATCTTCTATATCGGGCTGCCGGGCACGGAGCTTGACGAAGAGACGCGCTCGCTCATCGAGTATATACAGCCGGGCGGTGTGATCATCTTCGGGCGCAACGTCGCCGAGCCGCAACAACTGCGCTCGTTGCTCGACGGTGTGCGCGCGCTCGTCCCCGTCGAACCGCTTTGCGGCGTCGATCAGGAAGGTGGCCTTGTAGACCGTCTGCGTCGCATCTGCACGCCGATGCCTTCGGCGCGCACGATTCGTCAACACGGCGATCTGGCGGCGGCGCGCTCCCTTGGGCGCATCACGGGCGAAGTCCTGCGCATACTTGGCTTCAACATGAACTTCGCGCCCGTCATGTCGATCATGACGGACGAGCGCGACCTGCTTTCAAATGGACTCTACTCGCGCTCGTTCGGTCGCTCGCCCGGCGAAGTGCTGGGCTACACGATGGTCTACCTGCGCGGGCTGCAAGGGACTGGACTGCTCGGCTGCCTCAAGCATTTTCCGGGCATCGGCGCGGGCGAAGTGGATTCGCATGAGGAGATGCCGCTCGTCCATCTCTCGCACGACGACCTGATCGCGCAGGACCTTGCGCCTTACATAGAGCTGTTTCAGCGCGAAGACGACCGCGTGCGCGCCGTCATGGTCAGCCACGGCGGCTTTCCCAAGATAGACATACGGCAGGGCGTGGCGGGCGGACGGGTCGAGCCCGCCTCGCTCAACCACAGTATCGTGACGAAGCTGCTGCGCGAAGAGCTTAGCTACCAGCACCTGGTCGTGACGGACGATCTTGAGATGGGCGCGATTGCCAGGCATAGCGACATCGAACGGGCTGCCCTGCGCGCCTTTCAGGCCGGACAGGATATGCTCTTGATCTGTTCGCGGCCAGACATGATCCGGCTCGGCTATGACCGTTTGCTGCGCGCCGCGCGCGAAGGGGAGATTTCCAGGGAGCGCCTGCACGTATCGCTACGCCATATCGCTGACTTCAAGTCGCTCGTGCAACCCCCTTTGCCCTTTGACCTCAAGCGTTTTCGCCAGCTTTCGGACGAGGTGGCCGAGCTGAATCGCAAGCTCAACTATACTTACGGAGGCGCCATCTGATGCCCGGCTCTAAAATCATTTCCGTCTTTCTCGTTATGCTGCTCGCGACGGGCGCGCTCCTACAGCCGGGCTGTCGAACCAAGAGGGACACGTTTGTGGTCGCGCTCTCCGATCCGATCTCGACGCTCGACCCCGTCGGCTCACCGACCATAGATGCCGCGTCAGAGCGTGTGCGCGTGCTGATGTTCAACTCGCTCGTGCGCAAGAACGAAAAGTTCGAATACGTTCCAGAGCTTGCAGACCAGATACAGACTGCCGACGACGGCCTCTCCGTCACATTCACTTTGCACGACGGCGTCCAGTTCCACGATGGCCGCCCGCTCACGTCAGGGGATGTTAAATACACATTCGACACGATGTTCGCTTCCAACTCCGGTAAAGCAGCCAGTTTCTTCGAAGGCTCGGGGGAGAAAAAGCAGCCCTTCATCACGAACGTCGAAGCGCCTGACCCGCGCACGGTCGTCATGCGCCTGCGTAAGCCCTGGCTCTCTTTGATGACCAACCTCGTCACCATCTCGATCATTCCGAAAGACAGCGCCGCCACGCAGAAAGATCACCCGGTCGGCACGGGCCCCTTCAAGTTTGTGGGATTTGATTCGAATCAGCAGGTCATAGACGTGGAGGCGTTTCCGAATTACTGGCAGGGCGCGCCGCAGCTTTCCAATCTGCGTGTGCGCGTCATCCTCGACGCCAACGCGCTCCAGGCGGAGTTAAGAAGCGGGCGCATTGATCTCGTGCCGCTGCCGACGAACCTCACTTCGGATGCTTTGAAGGCGCTCGATCAGGCGCCGGGGCTGAAGGTCGAACAGTTCCCCGGCGCAAACATCGTCTACCTGGGATTCAATACGCAGAGCGCGCCGCTCGATAACGCGCGCGTTCGTCAGGCTATCGCTTCTGCGATTGACCGCGAGAGCATCATACGCGACCTGCTGCTCGGACAGGGTAAACTGGCGCACTCTATCTTGCCCGAAGAGTCCTGGGCATATACGCCCGGCCAGACCTACTCCTATGATCCCGAAAAATCGAAAGCGCTTCTGGATGAAGCGGGCTTTCGCGACCCGGACGGCGAGGGGCCGCAGATGCGTTTTAGTAGCCCGATCAAGTTTCAAATCTCTTCAGGCAGCGCCGCGACGCGCCAGTTTGCGCAGGTCATTCAGAACAATCTCAAAGTAGTCGGCATCCCCGTCGAGATCGAGACGCTCGAATTCAATTCGCTGCTCGACCAACTGCGAAAAGGTCAATACCAGATGACGACCTCGCGCTGGGTCGGGGGAAATCAAGACCCCGTCTTCTTACGTGACCTCTTCGCCACCTCCGAGATTCCCACGCAGGATCGTGGTGGTCGCAATCGCAGCCGCTACAGCAACCCGGAGTTCGACCGCATCATTGAGGAGGCCAGCAACACGGTTGACCGCGACCGTGCGCGCACCCTCTACGTGCAGGCTCAGGAGATCATCAGCCGCGACCTGCCGATGATGCCGCTCTGGTATCCGGCCAACATGGTCGTCGCGCGCGACAGCGTAGGCAACATCAAGGTGGACGGAAGCGGCGACTGGGGCTTTATACGCAACCTGACAATTGAAAATAAATAGAGTAAAGACTTAAACGCAAAGGGAACTCGCAAAGGACGCAGCTTCTTTGCGCGCCTTTGCGATGCACTTTGCGCCCTCTGCGTTTAAATCTCCTCTTACTGAACAGTCAAGCTAATCTTTCTAGAGTCCTCTCAATCATCATTCTCTAAAATTTACTCCGAGGGACTGAAGAGTCTCCTGCAACTCGCGTCGCGAGACAACGCCTTCGCGTATCAGCCGTGGGGTATCCCCACTTACATCCAACACGGTCGATGCCCTATCGACGCGCGCTTCGCCCCCATCAATAATCAATCCTAAGCCTGACGGGAAAGAGCGCGCGACCATTGTGACATTGCGCGCGGGCGGCTCGCCTGCAAGGTTCGCGCTCGTCGCCGTTAGCGCCCCCCCGCACGCACGCACAAGCTCGCGCACCTCTTCATCATCCGGCAAACGCACGCCGACCGTACCGCTCCCAGCCGTCAACTCTTCCGGCACGCGCTCGCGCGCCTTCACAACGAGCGTCAGTGGTCCCGGCCAGTGTCGCCCGCTCACGTGCTCGAACAATCCTGTCCTGCCTGCGATGAAGCGCTCCGCTTCCGCCGCGTCACTGATGACGACGAGGATGGGCTTACCATCTTCCCTGCCCTTCAAAGACTTGATGGCACGCAGCGCGTCCGCGTTGAAGGGGTCTGCGCCAAGACCGTAGAACGTATCCGTGCGAAAGGCCACGACTCCACCGGCAGCGACCACGCTCCCGGCACGCTCTCGTGCCTCTCCACTATCCAACACGATCATCATGCTTGCTCGGATAATGTTTTTACCTTTGCGTTCTTTGCGGCTTTGCGTGAGATTATTTCACGCAAAGCCGCAAAGAACGCAAAGAGGATGAGCTACTCGATCTTGACGCCGTAGCCGATACCGTCGCCGAATGATAAGACTTCGGCGCGCAGTTGGGGGTGGTGCACGAGGTGCTGGTTGAACTGGCGCAGGGCCTGCGTCGAGGCGGTCTGGGAGGCGTTGCGAATCTCGCCTGCCACCTGCCCGCCCCACAAAACGTTATCGGCGATGATGACGCCGCCCACGCGCAGAAGCCGCAGAGCCTGATCTAGATACTCGGAATACTCTTCCTTCACGGCGTCGATGTAGACCAGATCAAAAGTCTCTGTCAGTCGCGGCATGACTTCGAGCGCCAGCCCGCGCTCGACCCTCACGCGATCAATCAGTCCGGCTCGCGTGAGGTAGCCTTCCGAGAGGCGTATCATCTCCTCGTTCGGCTCGATGGTGACGACGAGACCATCTTCAGACATGGCGCGCGCCAGGTGTATGACCGAATAGCCAATCGCCATCCCGATCTCCAACACGCGCCGCGCGTTCATGGCGCGCGCTGTGATCTCCAGAAACAGCGCGACCTCGCGGTCGGCAATCGGCACGTTATGGCTTGCCGCATGCTCTTCCATCTCCGCCAGCACACCCGTACTTGGCGGCAGAAGGCGTTCCAGATACTCAGCCTGTTCACTATGAATGATGGCATCAGGACGTGCTTTCATAATCCTCTTCCAGGTTGTTTGATTTTGATGGAGAACGGTTGCCAGTGTAACCGCAACTCTTCAGAGGGCGCAATAAGGCGGCGAGCGAGAAGCGAATCAGAAAGAATCTGAGGGAGAGGAACGAGATGATTCACCACGGAGACACAGAGAAAACTTTGTCAGATTAACGTCAGTTCGATATAAGAAGCCGTGATGCTCTGAGCCCCGGCAGGGGCGGCATACCAGTAGCCCACGGCGCAAGCCGTGGGAAAGTAGCCAGTCAAGCAGAGAGAGCCCTCAAAGAGGGCGGCATAATGTTAATGTCAGTGGTCATCCGTCAGGCCCAATATGTCGCCCCTACCGGGGCTCGAATTTCAAATTTCGCTTGTTACCCATGACTCACGTCATGGGCTACTGGTATATCGCCCCTGCCGGGGCTCAGAGCGTGACATCCTCTTATGTCGAACTGACGTTAGATTAACGCGGCTCTGATCTTTTTCTACTTCTTCTCTGTGTTTCTGTGGTGAATCATCTCTTTCCGCCATCTTTATCTTACGGTTGTCGGATTAATCCTGCGCCTCCTGTTCGACGGAGACATAACGGCGGGCGAGCCCTAGCTCGCGCAGCTTGTGCTGTAGCGATTGCCTGTGCATGCCAAGGATCGCGGCGGCGCGCGTCACGTTGCCGCCAGACTCTTCGAGGCAGCGCGCGATGTAGCGACGCTCGAACTCCTTGCGGTCGGCGCGAAAGTCTGATGTGAAGGGCACTGCGAGCCCGTCCAATTCTTCAACCGTGCTCATGTTGCTCCTAGCGACGCCCGCCCTGAACTCTTCCGGCAGGTCGCGCGCTGCCAGCTCGTCGCACTCTGCCAGTATCACAGCGCGTTCGATGGTGTTGCGCAGCTCGCGTACATTTCCCGGCCAGTCATACTCTACGAGCAGGCGCAGGGCGCTGTTGGCGATTGAGCGCGCGGGCAGGTTGTAGCGTTCTGCGGCGCGGCGCACGAAGGATTCTGCGAGGAGCGGGATGTCCTCGCGTCGTTCGCGCAGCGGCGCGATTTCGATCTCGACGACGCGCAGGCGGTAGAAGAGGTCTGCCCTGAAGTTTCCGGCTGTGATCTCCTGTTCGAGCGGGCGATGCGTCGCGCTCACGATGCGCACATCGACGGGTATTGAATCCATGCCGCCGAGCCTTTCGATGCGTCGCTCTTCAAGGGCGCGCAGTAGTTTGGCCTGTACGTTGGCGCTCATGTCGCCGATCTCGTCTAGGAACAGCGTGCCGCCGTCGGCCTGCTCAAACTTTCCGCGTCGCCGCGCTGCCGCCCCCGTAAAAGCCCCTTTTTCGTGGCCGAAAAGCTCCGATTCAATCAGCTCCGAAGGCAGCGCCGCGCAGTTGACAGCGACAAACGCGCCGCCTCTGCGCGAAGCGCTCCGTTCGTGAATCTCGCGCGCGACCAGTTCTTTGCCCGTGCCTGATTCGCCGCGCACCAAGATGGTCGCATCCGTGTCGGCGACCTTTTCGATCAGCGAGCGAACGCGCTGCATCGCAGATGAAGCCCCGATCAGCGACCCGCGCGCAGCACCCTCGATCTCTATGCGTTGGCGCAGCCGCTCGTTCTCGCGCCGCAGCCGGACTGTCTCAAGCGCATTTTTGACGACCAGGCGCAGCTCGTCCACATCGAAAGGTTTTGAGAGATAGTCGTGCGCGCCAGACTTAACCGCTTCCACGGCCATGCGCTCAGACCCGTGCGCGGTGATGATGACGGTGAGCGGCGCATCTTCAGGCTTCTCCTGTAGCTCGCGCAGGAATTCGAGGCCGCTCATCCCCGGCAGGTTCACATCGAGCAGCAGCAGGTCCGGGCGCTCGTCCGTCATCAAGCGGCGTGCGGCATCTACGCTCCCGGCCTCATCTATGTCGTAACCGAAGCCGCCGAGCGCGCGCCGCATCCCGTAACGCGAAGCCTCCTCATCATCGACGATGAGCAGCCGCAGGGCTACATCATTTTCGCTCTTCTGTTTGACCATAATTCGCTCCGGTCAGACCTGACCAGCATCTCGCATGCCAGATAGCTATCGAACGTCCGCGAGTGGAAGATTGATCTCAAAGCGCGCCCCTTCACCAGCCAGCGCGGGCGCGAGCCGGGTTGAGCCGCCCACCTCCTCGACACGCTTGCGCACGATGGCGAGACCGAGCCCCGTGCCGCGTTGACGGGTCGTGAAGAAGGGCTCCCAGATGCGCTCTCGTAATTCCGCAGGCACTCCGACACCGTTATCCGTGACGGCGACGAGCAGGTGATGATCAATGACGCTGGCTTCAACCGTGACGCGCCCTCCGGCAGGTGTCGCCTGTAGCGCGTTGATTAAAAGGTTCGAGAGCGCGTCGCGCAGGGCAGAGGCGCACATCCCGTCAAGCTCTCTGTGCGCGTCCAGATTTGCTTCCAGGCTGATCTGGCGCGCGCTCGCTTCTGCGCGGAAAAGCTCTACGACCGACTGCACCAGCTCATCCGCGCCGGAGGCAGCGGTGGCCGGTTGCGTGTTGCGCGCAAAGCTTAGAAGCTGCGTGACGCTGCGGCTCAGGCGATCCGTCTCGCCGACGATGAGGTTGAGATCGCGCGCATACTCGCCCTTCAGACTCTCGTCTTCGCGCATCACCTGCGCGATGGACTTGATCGCCGAGAGAGGGTTTTTGACTTCGTGCGCGACCGTGGCGGCCATCTGTCCCAGGGCAGCGAGACGCTCTCCGTGCGCCAGCCTACGCTCAAGGCGCACGTTCTCCTCCACCAGCCTGCAATCCTCTATGGCGATGGCGACCTGACCGGCGAGCACTTCGAGCACCGAACGCGCATCAGGCGTCAGCGCATCCGTCGCAGTATCAACAGCCATCAGTCCCACCAGCTTATCCTCGCGCCTGAGCGGGTAAGCGATTCTGTAGCCACGCTCGCGCAACAGTCGCTCACCTTCCACAGCCGCCCAGCCCCGCGCACGCGCAAGCGACAACACCTCATCCGCCCAGTCTGATAGCTCTCTATCCTCCTCCACGCTCGCATCGGCAGTTCCATTTCCATCATGGGCGTTATCGGACTCGTCAACGCTTTGTCGGCTCGTGATGAGCCGCACGCGACGCAATCCGAGCGCCTGCTCGGTTCGCTCTTCGACGAAGCGCAGCAGTTCCGGCAGTTGTTTGTACTGCCCTGCGTGCGCTCCGATCCGCGCCACGACATCGCGGTAGAGCGCCGCCTCGCGCTCAAAGAGTTTATGGAAACGTCTTTCGAGCCAGCCGCGCAAAGGCGCTGCCACAAGCGCCAGCGCCAGGATCAGGAGCGCCTCGACCGCGCCCGCGCGCAGCCCGTAACGCGCCGTCAGCCAGGCTCCGATGGTGCGTATGCCGTACAGGTATACGACCAGCACGACACCTGCAAACGACGCGACGATGAGGCTCTCCTTGATGATCAGCTCAAGATAGCGGTAGCGATAGATGTAATATGCGATCAACGCCGACGGCAGCAGCGACCCCAAGTTGGCGAGCGTCTTGAGGTAGAGACCGAGCAGCGTGCCCTCGCCCACGCCGAAGGCAAGCGCGGCGAGAATCAGGAGGCCGATGCCCACGAACGAGGCGGCCAACGTGCGCATGAATCTGCGCTCACTCTGCGAAGAGGTTTGACGCGCGATGAGCAGGTCTGTCACCGCCACAAAGGCGAGCACGTAGGCCGCCCAGAGCGCGAAAGGCAGCACCAGATGCGCGAGCTTATCAAGCATCGGCGCATACTCCCCTCTCCACAAAGGGGGCACAGCGATGAAGAGAAAGAGCGCCGGGATGTAAGAGAGGTAGACGCGCGCACGCTCCATCAGCGTCAGAGGACGCGCGCGCGCTCTGGCCCACAGGTGCAGGTGGACGTGCAGGATGAAAGAGTAGGAGAGCGTGATGGTGACGACGGCAACCGTGTCCGCCAAACGGAGCACTGTCGCCCAGCGCTCGCGCTCAAGGCCAAGCATACCGTGCAGGGAGATGACCAGATTGCTCGCGTGCCAGGCCCCCATGCCGATAGCCAGCGCCAGCAGCACACGCTCCGTCCCGCCCAGAACGCGCCGCCTCTTCAACAAGAGCGCCGCCATCCACACGTGCAGCGCCGCACCCATGCTGTACCCGACGAGTTGTAAAACCTCTAGCAGCGACATGATGCTGGAACCAACCGCACACGAAGGCTGAAGCTATCTCAAAGCCATTGCATCTCTAGCGCAAATTTCAATCGGGTGTCGAACAGTAGGGGCAGGGCTTGTCCCTGCCCGTCTTCGCTTGAGCTGTAGGGCAGGGACAAGTCCTCTGCCCGCTCAATTGACAGCAGAGACGGGCAGAGGACTTGTCCCTGCCCCTACAATTTTATCCTTGTCTGACATTCATTTGAAAACCGCTCTAGGAGCCTGATAATCTCGCTCGTCGAGCGCGCTGTGTAAGGCTCTTTGCCGGACGGCTCAGGCTCATCGTATTGTCTATCGCGCTGCTCTCTTATGCAAAGCTGGACTGGGGCTCAAGTAAGGTTTGGTAGTGAGCCGAACGGTCATCGAAGCGGGAAAGAAGCGCTCGCGCTTTGGGCGGGACGACGGCCACGTCATGTTCAGGGCCTGCGAACTCGCGCACGGCCTCAACGGAATCGAACCACAGGATAGTGACGAACTCGACTTCGCTCTCAAGGTCGCGCCTGAGCAGGTGAGCCCCCGCGTATCCCTTAATGTTCCGACCCGCAATGCCCGGCAGGATTTCCGTTTCCAGCAGCGCTTGATACGCCGCCGCATTCTCCGGCGTAGTCCACCCGTGCCAGATACGACTAATCATCGCCACAGCCTCTTATCTTCCTGAGCCGTCGAATAGTGTCACTCGTGAATGGCAAGTGTACGGCCTGCTGTAATTGTTTAGCCTCCATGGTCAGGGGCGAGAGCGCGGTTATCAATCAAACGTCTCTCGCCCCTGACCTCGCCTGCCTTAGTTGGCGCTCGTGCTGGCCGTATCGGCGGCGCCCGCGGGGACGAGTATGATCTCCGTGCGTCGGTTGCGTGCGCGTCCAGCCTTGGTGTTGGGGGCGACAGGGTTGGCTGCGCCCATCCCGCTCGCCTCTATGCGGGAGCTCTCGATGCCCGCCGAGACGAACTGCTCGGAGAGAATGCGGGCACGTTCCTGCGTCAGTTGCTGTAGGCTCGCTTCATCACCCCGATTGTCCGTGTAGGCTTCGATGACGATCCGGTAATCTGGATTGTTGGCGAGCAGAGCCGCGAGCGGTTCGAGTTTGGCCGACGCCGACGGAGAGAGTTGGCTTACGCGTGTAGAAGCCCACAGGGATTCGGGCAGCACCAGGACGAGGCCGCGCGACGTTGCGCGCACAGTGCCGTAGCGTGCGAGCGTCTGCTTGAGCGAGACGGCTGCGGCCTGCTGCTGCTGTGCGCGTTGCTCACTCGTGCGCCGCGCTTCCTCCGCGCTACGCTCGCCTTCGATGCGCGCCAGTTTCAGCTTGGCATCTTCACCTTCGGCGCGAACTCGCTGCAACTCGTCACGCAGTCGCTCGTTCTCAGAACGCAGGTCGCGTAGCTGCTGCTCAGTATTGGAGGCATCGCGCTCGGCCAATTCGCGCGCGCGCTGCTCTTTGTCCAGTTCGGCACGCAGGTTGGCGATCTGCTCTGTGGCCGTAGCGGCGTTCTCTTCGGCTGTGCGCACGGCCTCGTCGCGCTTCTTGATCTCTTCGCGCCGCTCGCGCGCCGCGCGATGTGCTTCCGCAACCTCTTCGGCGCGCGCTCCGGTGCTGATGGCTTGCCGGGCGAGGACATCTACCTCCGCTTCGGGCTGGCGCAGACGCCAGGCCTGCTCGGCCTGTTCAAGCTGTGCCTGCGCGTCTCTCAAATCATTTGGCGCGTCGCGCTCGGCTCCGGCATAACGCGCGAGGTTGATCGCCTGCCGCGCGCCCAGGAGCGAAGTCGGCGTCTTGATATAGTCGCGGTCAGCCACTTCCGGCGTGTGCGGATCGTTGAAGTAGTCGCTGGAGTTGCCTAGATACTGGACGTTGACCGTGGCGACCTGCGCGCCGTTGGGATTCTGCGGCGGCAGGTTTTCAAGCACGACCATGCGGCTCGGCCAGCGCATCAGAAAGTGCGGCTCTGCTGTGACCATCAGGGCGAAGGTCTGAAGCGGGGTCGTCACGTCGAGCTTGGAATTGACGATGATGCTGCCGCTGCGCTTGATCTCGCCCAAGTTATCGACGCGGCCTTCGGGCGTCACAGCCCACAGCACGTAGGTCGTATACACGCCGCCAAGCTCAAGGGCACGGGGCAGGTTTTCCACGCTCAGCTCAACGCGCGTGCCGCGACGCCCTGCGCGCCTCACTTTGGCTTCGCCCTTCAGGCGCGGGAAGCGCGTCGTGCCGCGAAATTTGACGTTGACCGTTTGATCCAGAGGGTACGTGACCGCCACAGTCTGCCTGGGCACGTCGCTCTGCGCAAAGGCCGTCGGCGCTATGGCGACGATGAGAAGAGTGCTGAAGATTAGTAAAAGACCTAAAGGAGAGCGCAGATCGTACATATTTTTTTTCACTCCTTTTGAATCGAAACTGGGCGCGCGCTTGTAAGAAGCGTACCCCTTGACCGCGCCGGAAGACTTCTCGTCCTCTTGCATTGATGCGCCAGCTTCGCGCATTGTTGCCGAAGAGTTGAGGGGGGTCAAGAGAGATTGCGGAAAGCGGATTTCGGATTGCGGCATAAAGACAGGTCGTTTTTCAATCCGCAATCCGAAATCCGCTTTCCACAATCCATACCGCACACTTTTGCTGTTGGCAGATGCGCCATAAATGTTACTATGTCGCCCACACGCGCGGCAGATAAAGGACGCGCAGATTCCTGGTGAGCATCCGCATCTGTGGCCGGACGAAGAGGCTTCGGCTCCGAAGCGATGTCGCTTTCGGAACTATCGAATATCAGTCTTAATTGGAGAGAACCCCCATAGAAGGAGAGTGGGCTAACATGAAACGCAAGCTCAAGCTAATCATCGCTATCACAATTATGATAGCCTTGGCCGCCGCTGTCGGCTGCTCGAAGAAGAATAGCAACGGTAACGACAATGCTGCTGCTGAAGGCAATAGCAACACGGAGTCGACCGCGACGGAGACCACCACCGAATCGACAGAGGAGACGACCGACGGGAGCACCACTACGAGTAAGTCCAAGAGCAAGGGCAAGTCATCTACGGGCAGCGATCAGAGTTCAACTTCCAATGATCGGACGGCGAAGAGCTCAAGCAGTAGTAAAGACAAGAACAGCAATCAAACCAGCAAAACCAGCAACAAGGGCACTAATAAGAACCAGAACAAGACGACTCGCGACATCGAACGCACCGTCAATGAAGGCGCAAAGCGCATCCGCGACATACTAGGCGGAAGACGCCCCTGAGGCGAAGACAGTGGTCAGTGGTCAGTTGTGAGCCTTCGTAAACTGAGTATTTGATCTTTCAGCAGTCAGAGCAGATTGCAGATCAAAGTCAGGAAGAGATAAAGCATGGCGGGGGGCAAGCCCCCGCCGCCGTGGCCTTGCCCATAATCCACTATTACCTGGCAGCCATCCTTCTTGCTTACACCGCGCGCCGCCCGGCTACCAGTTGAACAATAATGAGGGTGATAGCGATGAGCAATAGAAGGTGTATGAAGGGCTTCACATGAAATAACATTCCCGCCGCCCACGCGACGACGAGCGCCACCGCAATAATCCAGAGCATCTAAAGCCTCCTAAAACAGTAGACAGTAGCCAGTAGTCAGTAGCCAGTAGGACAGAAGATCGGTTGATGCGCTTTCGTACTGAGCCTCTTAATCGTCTTAGACAGCAAAGCGTGACGCTGCTTTTTTCTACTGGCTACTGACTACTGTCTACTATCTACTTATTCGCAGTCTTGACCGCGCCTTTCGGCAACCCGACGGCACGCAGTCCGATCCTGGACGGATCGCTGCCGACGACAAACATGTCGTGGCCGCTGCCTACCGTCGCGGCCACCAGTGAGCGCCCGGTTGCTTGCGTCGCGCCCCCGGCGGCCTGCCTGCTGTCATCTTCAGCTTTCCAGATTACAGAGCCATCACGTCCTGAGAGCCCGAGGGCGAAGGCCGGCCCGGCGGCGACGAGCACATCGAGCGTGTTATCACCGTCCAGATCGGCGAATGCCGCCGCGTCCGCATCGGTCGCGCCATTGGCGTACCACTTGATCTTTCCATTGATGGTGCTGATGACGACCGTCCGACCACGCCGTGTAATCATGACCACTTCGGGCGAGCCGTCCGCATCTAGGTCTGCCGCCGTCAGTGTCCCGCGCGGCGCGTCATCTTCGGTAGCAATGCGCCCGAGCGGGCGCAGGTCTGTGGCGTCCAGCGAGATCAAGCCGCTTTCGGAGCCGACCAGTACCATCGTCCCATGCGAACCCGTGACGACAAAAGGAGGCGTCGTAATCTTCGTGTCAAGCTTGATCGAGTTTGCGCGCTCGCCATTGACCTTACGCATTTCGAGAATGCCGCCTTCAAGGGCGAGCACCACGCCGCGCTCACTCTTGACTGCGTAAGCGGCTGGAGAGCCGAGCGCCGCCGCATCCAGTTTTGTCTGCGTCAGCACCTTGCCCGTGTTACCACTCAGTACCGAAAGCGATGGCGAATTATCAGCTATGAAGATTGTCGCCCCGTCTTCGCCTCCGAAATCCGCACTGATGCCGCTCGTGGGTTTCCCGGTCAGTGTGGCGCGCCACAACTCGCGTCCCGTCGCGCCTTCCAGCGCGCGCACGCCGCCTTCAAATGCCACGACGACATTCGCCAGCCCACGGCCAGCGCTGACGATGACCGGAGTAAACGCCGCCGCGCCGCCGCCTGAGCCCGTCGGCTCGCCGCGCTTCGCCTTCGGCCTGAAGCGCGCCGTCCATAAGGCGACACCGTTTGCGCCATCCAGAGCGTAAACCATACCATCGGAATTGACGCCGACCAGATCGAAGCTGGAGGCGTCGCGCAGGTGCACTGCCAGCGGCTGTGCGACGTTGCCTGTCGCCGTGCGCCATCCAGTGTTATCAGCCGGTCTGACCGTTCTCGGCGTCGTGTTGTTAGCCGTGTCATTCGCCGCGCCGCCGATGAGCACCGGCACCGCGCTGGAATACGCTCCCGTTTCTCCCGCAGCCGGAGCGACGCGCCAGTAGTAGCTCCCAGACGGCAGCTCCGTCACAGTGTACTCGTGCCCCGTCACCGCACGGTCGAACACGATGTCCGTGAAACGCTCGTCGCGCGCCAGTTGCAGCCTGTAACGATTGATCCCCGGCTGTGCGTTCCAGCGGATGACGGTTGACTGTGTGACCTGCCTCGCCTGGCCGCCGCCTTGCGCGAGGGCTTGCGGCGCGAGACAGATGACGAGTAGAAGCGCCGGTAGCAAACTCGCGCGAAGAGAAGCACAACGTAAGTAGGACATCATGGTTAATGCGGAATGCGGAATGCGGAATGCGGAATTAAGAGAAGACCGCTTCTGTCTTTAATTCATCATTGCGGCATTCATCATTCATCCTTTCTTTAAAGGGCTTCGTTCAGCTTATAACCGACCCCGCGCACCGTCAGCACGTAATGCGGGTTCTTCGGGTCTATTTCGAGCTTCTTACGCAGGCGATTGATGTGCGGGTCGATGTTGCGCTGGTAGCCCTCGTATTCGGTGCTCCAGACCTGATCCAGGAGTGCATTGCGTGACCAGGCGCGACCCGGCTCGGAGGCCAGCAGCTCAAGAATCTGAAACTCAAGCGGGGTCAACTCCACACGCTCACCACCGCGCGAGACCTCGTGACGGCGCTTGTCTATGACGAGGTCGCCCACCTCTATGCGTTCGCCCTGCTCTGGAGCGGGCGCGTCGGTTGAGCGTCTGAGCAGCGCCTCAATGCGGACTTCCAGCTCGCGCGGGCTGAAGGGCTTCGCCAGGTAATCGTCTGCGCCCGCTTCGAACCCTCGCACCTTGTCGTCAATATCATCATGCGCCGTGAGAAACATGGCGGGCGTTCGCACCCCGCGCTCACGCACGCGGCGCAACAGATCGAGCCCCGTCATTCCGGGCATCGCGACATCGAAGATAAAGCAATCGAAATGGCCGGACGTGGCAGGCTCAAGCGCTTCCGCAGCGCTCTCTCGCTCGGTGACTTCAAAGCCGAGACGGCGGAAATATTCTGCCAGCAGCAGACGCATACTGGAATCATCATCGACGATCAGCAGGCGTCGCCCAGTGTTCTTAACCTGTGTTTGTTGTTCCAAAAGCTTTCCACGTAAAGGTTCGAAATGATTAGACCGCGCGGATTATAGCGCACTTGGCCGTAAAGTCGCGCCTAAAATTTGCGCCCAGACCCGACGCCCCTGTGGCGTCCCGGGATCACGTAAAGTGGGCGGCAGGAGCAGTTCCAGAGCGGGCTCAAAGAATTTTTGAATTACCCCTTGACAGCAATTTTGCCAAGGGTTAAATTGCGCGACATCCCAAAATCTCCAAGCGGGTTCGGCCCCCATCAGCCCCCAATTTGAATCAAACGCCCAAGGATTACGCTCTTGCAGCAGTTCTACGCTGTAGACCATCTGAAGCCTAAAAGTTGGCGGGTTTTCCGGCGTGTAGTGTGTCTGCCAGAGCCGAAGCGTCTATCAGTCTTTATCGCGTCCGTTGAAATACAGAAGCCCTGCGGTCACTTGCAAGTGACCGCAGGGCTTTCATAACCATACAACCTCTGTCGCACGCAGCGTTAAGATGCATTGCCCGTAGGACACGTATCTCAGCGCACCTTGCGGTAATGGCTTAACCCTTATGTGTCAGGAGGCAGTGCCATGAGTTGCACTCTCTTCCGGTTCACACCTGCCAGGTATCGAGCCAGAGTGTGCACAAGCCAGGTACTACTGCGGCCAACCTCAGACAACAACTTCCTGAGATGAAGGACCTTCGTCATGGTGCAACTTACACGTCGCCGCCGCCGCTTGTGCAATCATTTGGCATGTCCCCGCCTTTTGATCCTCTTCTTCGCCCGTCACAGGCTCTTAGCGCTGGTGATCATTGCTTCGCTTCTCGCGCAGATAGCTGTGCCGATCAGTTCACAGGCGGACAGTCACGGGATAACCAGTAGGAACAAAGCGGGTGGGCCGTTCTCGTTCACCGATTCATTGGGATCTGCACTTGGCATGATCTTGAGCAGCATGTCGGAGGGTGATGAAGACGCGATGCCGGATTCCTACGAGATGCCATCGTCAAATCCGCCAGTCGATCCGCCAACGCCTGCTCAACTGGAAAGCAGTGTCGAGCGTGTGGAGATCAAACCTGATGGCGCGATAATAGTGCCGCCTAATCAGTTGGGGGTCATCGGCATTGTGGCGCTCCAACTAAATCAGACTGTCAACATGATGGCGATCCCGATTGATAGTGAAGGCAATGCCGTCAACGGGGTTGCGCCGCAGTGGTCTTCAAGCAATCCGCTGATCGTCTCAATCACCAGTGACGGCGAGGCGACGGCGAACCAATTAGGCACAGCCCTGCTGACGGCCACAGCCGGTTCGCACACCTCCGTCATGCAGGCGACGGTGCAGGACTCTCAGCCATCCTCGCCTAGCACCGCGCCGCCTCCCGGAGACACGTTGCCAGATGATGAAACCAACTCGATGTATACGCCCGCCAACAGCGTGGGCACGCCGCCGGGACGCGCCACACCGGGGGCGGCCACGCCCGCCGTCGCCGCCAACGCAACGGAAAGGCCCGGTAGCGCCAACTTCACTTTTGGCGTCCCGTTGCTCGACCTGCCGGGGCGTGGCATTGATCTCTCGCTCGGACTCGCTTACAACAGTCGCCTCTGGAACAAATCGAGCAAGACCACCGTGGACGGTGATACGACCTATATGACCTACGACGTGGATTCGGGGTGGCCCGCGCCCGGCTTCCGGCTGGGCTACGGACATCTGGAATCGCAAGGCTCTGCCGGCTTCACGCTCACAGACCCGGATGGGACGCGTCACCAGTTGACCGAACCCTCACCCAACACTTACACCTATGAGTCTAAGGATGGCACTTTTATTCAGTACAGCGCCGCGACTCACATCATTACTTATACGGACGGCACGCAGGTCAGGTACAGCGCGGCGGGCGGCGGCAAGCGCAGCTATCCGACGAAGATCACGGATCGCAACGGCAACTTCATCCTCATCAGCTACGTTGACGGAGTCGGGCCGAAGATAGATACGGTGCAGGACACGCTGGCGCGCGTCGTACGCTTTTACTATGACAGTAATGGCGACCTCTCAAGCATTACCGCGCCGACTTACAGCAACCAACTCGGCAGCGGGTGTGTTCCGGCGCGCAGCGGGTGCCGAGAGCGGACGGTCGTTCGCTTCTTCTACACCAACAGAGCCGTCAACGGGCACTTCAGCGCCGACATAGTTGCCCGCTATCCTTCACCAGTAACGCGCCGCGTCCTCCAATACATCTACTTCCCTGAGACAGGGGCTTTTCCTAATGAGGGATCGGGCTACTCTTTCAGCTATTCCACTTATGGCATGATCTACAGGATCACGCAGTCGCGGCGTATGGTGCTCAGCTCCGACGGCACGACCGTAAGTAGTCAGAAGGTAGCGGCGTGGACGGAGTACAACTACCAGGGCACGCCGCTCACGCCAGAGCCCGCAGGCGGATTGACTGACGCTCCCTTCTACACGAAGCGCACAGACGAGTGGGCGGGGCGCACCACGAGCGGAGCGCCCCCCTTCTACACCTTCGCGGTGGATGAAGCGCAGGGTCTCTCGCAGATCACAGCGCCCGACGGGAGCATGACGCAGACGAGCACCATCGTCGCCTCCGGGCAGTTCACTCACGGATTGATTAAAGATACTGTGGTCAAAGACGGGGCGAACGGGGCGGTACTGGCGAAGGTCGCTTACACGTGGGATACGAGCGTGAGCAGCAACCAGCGTCTCCTCCGGGTTGATGAAACGAACGATGCCGGGCAGACGCGGGCCACCGTCTATCATCTCTATGACGAATTCAACAACATCCTGGACATGAACGAACACGACTTCGGCGCGGCGGGCGGGAGCGCAGGCGCGGAGCTGCGCCGCACCAAGACGACCTACGAGAGACGCGCCAGCTACTGGAATAAACGGCTCGTTCACCTACCGACGCGCGTCGAAGTCTATCAGGGCGGAACCAGTACGCTGCTCTCAATGGTGAACTATGCTTACGATACGTCCACGCCCACCGGATACAGCGACATCAAGATGCACAACGTGACCTACAATCCGTCCTCGAACGGTTACCAGTCGACGACCATTTATCGCGGCAACCTGACGCGGACGACCTCGTATCCTGATGTCACGGATACGACCAACACGATCATTGACACGGCGACCTACGACTGCGCGGGCAATGTCCGCACCGCGACGGCCTCCTGCTGTCAGAAGAAGGCTTTCTCATATACGGTCGCTTACCAGTATGCGTATGTGGAGAGAGAGACGCGCGGCAGCTCCGGGCAGGTCTCGACCAGCGCCGTCTACGACCGCAACACGGGGCTTATCCGCAGCACCGTGGACGAGAACGCTCAGGTGACGACCATAGACTATTGGCCGCAGTCGTTGCGCCCCTCGCAGACGACCAGTCCCGACGGGAGCTGGACTAAGACGGTTTATGATGACCGCCTGTATGCGACTCCGTCGGCGACCTATTCGCATAGCGTCATCGTTACACACACGGGCCCGGCCAATAGCGACGGCGGCGATGTCACAAGCTACCAGTACTTAGACGGGCGCGGCGCGGTGACGCGCACCCTCGTTGACAACACTGCCCAAGGGTACTCGACGACCGACCTCGCGTACGACAACATGGGGCGTATCCTCAAGGCCAGTAATCCATACCAGACGGCTTATACCGCCAGATCAACGCAAGCGGTCACTCCCGCCGACGGGCTGTGGACGGTGCGCGCCTATGACCGCCTGGGTCGAGTCACTTCCATCACACTGCCCGGCAATGCGGGCGTCGCGACGAACCTTTACAACGGGAAGACCTCGACCGTGACGGATCAGGCGGGTCGCCAGCGACGGCAGACCGTTGACGGGCTTGGCAGAATCGTGCAGCTTGACGAGCCGAACGTCTCAGGCAGTCTCGGCGCGATAGGCGCGGCGACACAGCCCACCAACTACCAGTACGATGCTTTGGGCAACCTCTTGAAGATCACGCAAGGAACGCAGCGCCGCTACTTCAAATACGATTCTCTCTCGCGTCTCATTTACGACCGTCAACCTGAGAAGGGCGCACCCTACACGGCGACCGACGCGGCGACCGGCAACAACGCCTGGTCGAACAAATTCTCCTACACGGATGACGGGCTGCTGGAGGATGTGTATGACGCGCGGCAGATTCACGCGCATTACACCTACGATAGCCTGAACCGGATGAGAACCATCACCTACTCCGGCGAGACGACAACGACCGCGAGCGGGACGCCCATCAGAACGCCGAACGTCACTCTCACTTACGACGAGTTTAACAGCGATTATTACAACTACGCTCGGCTGACGAAGGTGGAGACCCGGCAGCAGGGGGCAAGCACGCCGGAGACGGTGCAAACCTACGACTACGACCTGATGGGCAGAGTCCAGCGCCAGCAACAGACGGTCGGGGGCGTCACCTACACGCTCGCCTACAGCTACAACGCGCTCGGACAACTGCTCACCGAAACCTACCCTTCGGGCCGTGTGGTCACTTTCGACTATAACAACGGGTCACACCTGAGCGGCATACACGACAACGCAACCACCTACGTCTCCGCTCTCACCTACGGCGCGCATGGCGGCCTGATGAGCGAGACCTACGGCAACGGCGCGGCGCACACCTTCAGCTACAACGCGCTATTGCAGTTGAGCAGCGCCAGCCTGACGAAAAACAATGCCGTCATCCAACGCTACGACTACAAGTACGGCGTGGCGGACATGGCGACCGGGGCGGTTGACGAGACGAAGAACACAGGCCAGATCGCAACCATCGAAGGCTTCATCGGCGGCGCTCCGAGCGCGCCCGTCAAGCAGTGGCAGCAGCGCTTCGCTTATGACTATTCCAGTCGGCTCACCACCGGGGCCGAATATCGCGGCGACGATCTGACGCGCCAGAGCTATACACAGACCTACACCTACGACCGCTACGGCAATCGCTACCAGTACGCGGCGCAGAACGGCGTCGGCGCGCAGGAGAACCCGCAGCCCTACACGCGCGTCGAAGCGACGGAGATAGACCAGGCCACCAACCGCTACAAGCCGCCGACGGGGACGACCGCCTTAGTCACCTACGATGCGGCGGGTCAGATCATCACGGATGACAAGTTCCGCGCGATGCAGTATCGCTACGACGCCAACGGCAGGCAGCGTTGGGCGCAGAGCACGCAGAGTGCGACGCCAGAAGTCTCAGCCATCTACGACGGATTGGGGCAACGTGTGGCGACAAAGCTGAACGCGAATCCGTGGCTCTACATGATCTATGACATCAACGGGCAGTTAGTAGCCGAGTACCCGAACGGGACACTGGATCGGGAGTACATCTATCGCGGCGGCCAGATCGTGGCGCGCATCAAAGCGACCGGGCCGGTGCGCTACGTCATGCAGGATCATCAAGGCTCAACGCGGGTTGTGATGGACGAGACCGGCGCTGTGCTAACCCGCCATGACTACTTGGCCTTCGGCGACGAGATTCAGGTCGGGACTGGAATGCGAACCAGCACACAAGGCTACGGAGCGGTGGACTCCAACCAGCAACGCTACGCCATGCTGGAGCAGGACTATGACGAGGCGAGCGGTCAGGGCACAGGACTGGATCACGCCTGGTGGCGCAAGTACGACAGTGAAGCGGGAAGGTGGACAAGCCCTGATCCCTACACCGGGAGCATGAGCATAGGTGATCCGCAAACCTTCAACCGTTACTCTTACACGCAGAATGATCCGGTCAACTCTATTGATCCGAGCGGGCTGGAAGAGCCACTGGTCTGCTATGTTGACGGCATCCCGCAGCCGAACTGCGCTTTGGCCTTTAGTTTCCTCAATACAGGCGTAGGAGTAGTTGGGCCGCTCCAAACGGATCGCTATAATAATGAGAGGCACACATGGGAACGGTATCAATTTAATAGCTTTGGCGCAGGATACGTTCCTCTGGGTGCTAACAGCCTCGGTAACGGCTACTGGTCTTGGACTGATTGGGCGCACCCCAATGAAGATGGTGACCCTCCCAGTTATACCTATGCCCCGGCTGACAGACCGATCATAGGGAGCAATGGGCAATTGACGTTTTGGGATATGGTCTTTACCCAATCCAGAGAAAGAGGAGGCAGCGTCCCGCAGCAGACTAGACAGCAACGGAAACCTATGCCGACCCGTGGGGGGATTAGATTGGGGAGGCTGCTCGATTGCTTAAATGCGGCAAAGACTTGGTATTCACGAGAGCAAGAGTCAGAGAAGCGCGGTTTCAACGCGTTGTTTACCAGTCGTGAAGCACTCGCCACATCTGCGATAACTTTTGTGCTCGGCGGCCCCTGGGGCCTATTGGGACAGCTTGGGGGAAGAGCTTTGGTGGGCAGTTCTATAGGAATCGGCAGACAGATCGGTGCCGCCCAAGGCTATCGGATGCTCGTTGACAATTGCAACCGCATGTGGGGGTCAAGATGAAGTTGAGAATCGCATCAATTCTTCCCAAGCGGTGGGAGGCCGAAAGTGCGTGGATCAGAGGATTTTTCTTTACTCTGATTATATTGGCAGTCTCTTTTGCCGTGGAAAGCGCTTATGCGCTGGGCAAAGGTAAGGCTTTTCTGCTGTCAGCTTTTGTGGCGATTCTAGTGATCTATTGGGTTCCACCGCTTCCTAAAGAGACTTACGTCCACTGGACAGTTACTCATTTGGTGATCCTCTTTGGCGCTTACCTCTTCCTGTTCAAGATACCTGCGCTTTTCTCAGGCTACCTCGGCTATAGATTAGCGCAGGTACTATGTATCTCACTTTACAGCGTCTGCTGCTGGTTTCTTATGAGCCGAGATGAGAAGAAGGACACAACCTGATTTAGACCCTCCATAGCCTCGACGAGGCGGCATTCGAAGATGCCGCCTAGAGCATGACTGCCAGCCATTCGGGGAGCATCGGTAGGCCCCAGCGGCCTGCGTACGAGCGCGCAGGGCTACGGGGCAGTAGATTCTAACCAGCAACGCTACGCCATGCTTGAGCAGGACTATGACGAGGCGAGCGGTCAGGGCACAGGATTAGATCACGCCTGGTGACGCAAGTACGACAGTGAAGCGGGAAGGTGGACAAGCCCTGACCCTGACACCGGCAGCATAAGCATAGATGACCCACAGACGTTTAACCGTTATGCGTATGTCAGAAATGATCCCATCAACAAAGTCGATCCGACAGGCTTGAAGGAGAACATACCGTGTCCTATCAGCGAGCCGGGGTGTGCGCCCTCGCAGGCCTTCTATGACTTCTTAAACTATGTTAATGGAGATACTTTCGTCTTCCCATTTCCTCAGGATAGTGAGCCTAAAGGGCCGCGGCAAGGACGGAAGAAGAAGAATAATGGCGAAAGCGAGGATGAGCATAAAAAGAAATGTAAGTCCTTAGAAAGAGCTATCAGGAGTCATGTTAAGCAAGCTCAAAGACACCTTGACCTTTATGGTAGTAATTTCGAAGACTGGGTTGCGCCAGGTCCACCAAATAATTACCTGACAGGGCAGTTGGGTGATTATCAACGGCACGTTGATGAAGCTAAGGATTTAACTGAGCAGTATAAAAAGGAGTGTAGTGACATGGGGCCGCCCCCAACACTTCCTGAATTTGCTGACGTACCTAATCATATTCCATACAGGGGCAGGGATAGACATCGACTAAGAAATTTCCGGGATATTTTTAATTTTCCACCCGCTACGCCAGCAGTTCCGGCACGCCCTCGCGAGCCGTGGTGGAAAGTACCTGTATTTATTAGTTAGCGCGTGCCGTTCGCTTGAGCTTTAACAATTCTGAAGAAGCCATAAACTCTTTCTCACTCATCGTAAGATGAAAGGAGGAGTCATGATCGTGTAATAGTTTTGGTAATATCAAATAATGCCATCGCCTAATGCTTTATAGAACTCCTGCCATTAGTGCGTTTAGCGACCTCGTGCTCAGGGCGAAGAGCATACTTAAAGAATTGTTTGTATGAAGACAAAGTGAACTGGTGTAGCAGTATGAATGACGAATTAGCAGAGTTGAAATGGTTTGAGACATCAAAGAACAAGCTCAAAGAAGTATTCTTAAAAGAAGGATATAACTCACAGGAATCTGAGGAGCTTGGCTTTCAAATTGCTCAAGGGGTGCGAGATGTACCCCGATTAATAAGCATCTTAGAAAACGTCGAAAACTTCTCAAATGACCAGATAATGGATGCCATTTATGATGTTCTTACTAATCAATTTGCCCTTGAAGAAGCAGCGCGCGTCCTGATACCAAAGGGAGAGATTGATTAAATTAGCTTGCAGACTCGCCAACTTCATGCCCGCTACGGCGATGACACATGGAGCCACCCCTACTCGAACGAGAAGATGGTGAGCGGCATAGTAATTAGAACCCAGATCGTAACCCACACCGATGACAAGGCGCACGCGAACTATTTCAACAATGGGTGGCTGACGGAAGTAGAGACCCTGCACCAGGCCACAACGACGCCGGAGACCATGTAGAGTTCTAATTACGATTTAATGTGCAGGGTGCAGCGCCAACAGCAGACGGCGCAAGGTACGATATAACTCACATGAACCGGCGCTGTGCTGACCCGTCATGACTACTTGGCCTTCGGCGACGAGATTCAGGTCGGGACTGGAATGCGAACCAGCACACAAGGCTACGGGGCGGTGGACTCCAACCAGCAACGCTACGCCATGCTGGAGCAGGACTATGACGAGGCGAGCGGTCAGGGCACAGGACTGGATCACGCCTGGTGGCGCAAGGTGCGACAGTGAAGCGGGAAGGTGGACTTCGCATGATCTTCACACCAATAGCATGAACAAGAACGAGCCAGCCTCACGGGATCACTCCTTCTGGTGCGCGGTAAAAGCTGATAGAGAATTGGCCTAGGTCTATACTGCGCCTTGACGCCACGTCGTAAGGGTAAGTATATTTTTGATTTACCGGTGACGGGCGTCAGCTTCCCTCCTTTAAACGACGAGTCATTAACGCGCGCGAGTGACGATGCACGATCTGCGGCGACTATTAAGGTATCTCAAACCTCATTGGGTAACGTTCATGCTGGCGACCATCGCGATGATCGTGGTCGGTCTGCTGGAGAGTGCTACCGGCGCGCTGATCGTTCCCATCTTCGACCAGGCTTTCGCCGAAGGCTCCGGCACGCGTACGCCGACGCTCTTCGGTTTACAGCATCTCATTCCCGAGTCGGGTCTCGCGGCCTGGCGCAACATCGCGCTCCTGCTCATCATCTTTACCGCCGTCAAGGGCGTCTGTGAATATTTTTCGAGCTACCTGATGGCGCGCGTCGGTCAGGCCAGCGTGCTGCGGCTGAGGCAAGACCTCTACAGCCACGTGCTCGCGCAATCGGCCAGCTTCTTCGAGCGACACCGCACGAACTACCTTGTCTCGCGGCTGGTCTCAAGCGCGGCGGCGATTGAAATGGCCGTCACCGCAACTCTGCGCGACATGCTGCGCGAGAGCTTCACGCTCATCGCGTTTCTCGCCGCATCCTTCTATTACAACTGGCGGCTCACGCTCGGCTCGCTCATCATCGCGCCCATCATCGCTGTGCTCACGGCGCGCTTCGGACGCGCCCTGCGAAATCTGGCGCGCGAATCTTTCGAGGGCAACAAGCTCCTGACGGACACGGCGCAGGAGGCGCTCTCGAACCAGAGCATAGTCAAGGCGTATCGCGCCGAAGCGAGCGAGCGAAGGCGCTTCACACAAGTGGCGCAAACAATCGTCCGCGCCAACCTGCGCTCTGCGAAGATCGCCGCTATCTCGCCACCGACTATCGAGATGATAGGCGTTCTGGCCGTCGTCCTGCTCCTCTTCTTCGGCCAGCGCGAGATTATGATGGGGCGCATGAATGCGGCTCAGTTTCTCACCTTCCTCTTCTTCCTCTTTCGCAGCTACGATCCGATGCGCAAACTCTCGCGCCTCTCAAACAGCATGGAGCAGGCGCTGGCAGCCGCGCACCACGTCTGGGAAGTGATGGACGAGCATGCGGAGATTCGAGAGAAACCGGAGGCCGTCGAATTGCCGCCTTTGAGCCGTGAGATAGAGTTGAGAGGGATTTCTTTCGGCTATGCCAACGAATCCCGCGCCGTCCTGCGCGACGTGAACTTACGTATCCCTGCGGGCTCTATGATCGCACTCGTCGGAGAATCCGGCGGCGGGAAATCGACTCTCACCAAGCTGCTCCCGCGCTTTCATGACCCGGTTGAAGGGACAGTACTCTGGGACGGGACAGACCTGCGCGACGCACGCATCAGCAGCCTGCGTCGCCACATCGCGCTCGTTACGCAGGAGACCGTGCTCTTTAACGACACAGTGCGCCACAACATCTCTTATGGCCGCCCAGACGCGACAGATGATGAGATAGAAGAGGCGGCGCGTATCGCCTTCGCGCATGATTTCATCATGGAGTTGCCCGCCGGTTACGAAACAATCGTCGGCGAGCGCGGCATCTTTCTTTCGGGCGGCCAGCGCCAGCGTCTGGCGATTGCCCGCGCCGTGCTCATAGACGCGCCCGTGCTCATCCTTGATGAGGCGACCTCTGCGCTCGACGCCGAATCGGAACGACTCGTCCAGCGCGCGCTCGCCAATCTGATCACAAATCGCACGACCATCGTCATCGCGCATCGTCTCTCGACTGTGCGCCGCGCAGACCGGATCGTCGTCATGGAGAAAGGTCGCGTCGTCGAGATGGGCACGCACACGGAGCTGCTCGCGCAGGATGGAAAGTACAGGCGTTTATACGAGCTTCAGTTTGCAGATGAAGAGGAGGAGGAATTAGTAAAACAGTAGACAGTAGTCAGTAGTCAGTAGCCAGTAGGCGCTTCGCGCTTGTGGGCGCTGTCGCTGAAACTCTGATGATTCGTTAGCGAATGCTTTTCTACTGACTACTGACTACTGACTACTGACTACCGCTTTATGAAATCAATGACCGGATTCGGACGCGGGTCGTCCACGGGCGAGAACTTCTCTGTCGCCGTCGATCTCAAGACCGTCAACAACAGGTTTCTGGATATTCATTTGCGGACGGGGGCAGAACTATCCTCGCTCGAAGCCCTGGTGAAACGACGGATCGCGACGCGCCTTTCGCGAGGGCGCGTTGATGCCAGCATCACTTTCGAGCGTACTGGAGAAGTCGCCTACGAATTGAATCGTCCGTTGATTAGCGGCTACATCAGCGCTCTGCGCTCGATGAAACAGGAGTTTGCGCTCACGGGCGAGCCTGACATTAACGTGCTGGCGCGTCTGCCGGGCGCGATGCAGCCTGTGCGCGACGGGCTCAACGAAGAGATGGTCGCAGGCATAGAGTTAGCCATCGACGAGGCTTTGGACGAGCTTGAACAGATGCGCGAGCGCGAAGGGGAAGCGTTGATCGTAGAGATGCGCGACCGCTTGAACGAGATCGCGCGTCACGTCCCCGTCATCGAAGCGGCTGCGAGCGGCCTGGTTGAAGCCTATCGCGCGCGCCTGCAAAAGAGGATCGCAGAACTGCTGGCGCGCGACGCCCAGAGCGTTGAGATGGATCAGGGCAGGCTCGCGCAGGAGGTGGCCTATCTCGCCGACCGCAGCGACATCAGCGAAGAGCTCGCGCGCTTGAAGAGCCATTTGACGCAGTTTCGTGAAGTCCTGGAGAGCAGCGGCGAGGCTGGCAAGCGGCTCGATTTTCTCTTGCAGGAGCTGAATCGCGAGGCCAACACGGTGCTCTCCAAATCGACAGACCTGCCGATCAAAGAGGCGGCGCTTGCCATCAAGGGTGAAATCGAAAAGCTACGCGAGCAAGTGCAGAATGTTGAGTGAGATGAAAGAGAGCGGCGAAGGCCAACCGTGCGCGGCCGCGACACAGGCGCGCGGGATGCTCGTCGTCGTCAGCTCGCCTTCGGGCGGCGGTAAGGGCACGCTCATTCGTCGCGTGTTGGAAACCGTACCGAATCTTGGTTATTCTGTTTCGTTTACAACGCGCCCCGCGCGCGCAGGTGAAATAAATGGCCGCGATTACCATTTCATTTCGGTCGATGAATTTCAGGCCATGATCGGGGCGGGCGAATTTCTGGAATGGGCGCACGTACACGCACATCTCTACGGCACAGGGCGCTCTCAGGTGGCGCGCGAGATAGCGGAAGGGCGCGACATTATCTTAGAGATCGACGTGCAGGGCGCAAAGAGCGTGCGCGACCTGATTAATGATGCGGTGAGCGTCTTTATCCTGCCGCCGTCATACGAAATCTTACGAATGCGCCTGACGAGTAGAGGGTCTGAAGCCCCTGAAGACCTGGCGCTCAGATTGCGCAACGCTCGCGGCGAAGTGGAGCAATATAACGAATTTGATTACGTCATCATCAACGACGACGCTGATCGAGCCGCCGCGCAGTTGGCCTCTGTCATCCATGCCGAGAGAGCGCGACGCGAGCGTCAGGAGCAGGTCGCCGCTTCGGTGCTGGCGAGTTTCCCTCTGGAATAGATACTTTTGATGCTGTTCGAAGAGATGCCAGGCGATGACGGCATCAAACAATTTTCATCTTCATACATAGAACCGGCATGGAGGACGGAAGCAAATATGGCTAACGTAAATGAAGCGGATACTGATGTGGTTGTGCAGGACAAGCTGACGGACGTGGACTCGAAATATCGTCTCATCATCGTGGCCGCGAAAAGAAGCAAGCAGCTTCAGCGCGGCGCGCGCCCGCGCATAGACATCGACCCGCAGAAACATAAACCGACGCGCATCGCGCTTGAAGAGGTCTTACACGGGAAGGTCGATTATTCGATTGTCGATGGCGAGCGCAAGAAGAGCTGAGGAGCTTTTAAACGCAAAGGACGCAAAGGTGAAGACGCAAAGGTGCGCAGAGAATCTACTCCTTTGCGTTTAAATCTCTATTTACTGAAACATTCTGTTTCTCTTTTCCATCACTCGTAACGCAACGCGTAAGCCTCCTCCGCTTCGCGCGCCTCCGTTTCCTCTCGGATCGCCAGGTACGCAGTCGTATGCGCTGCGCCGCTTATCCTTCCCTGCGCTCTGAGCGCACGCCAGTAGCCACGCAGATAGAGAATTAAAAAGCCCGCCCATCCGGCGCGTTCATACTGCAAGACGTGTGTCGCTTCGTGCGCGGCAATCGAGCCCTTTATGGTCAGCCGTCCTTCCATATCGCGCCCTATATATTCTGGTAGAACGAAGATGCGGCGACCGAACGTAATCGCCCCGAGGTGAAACGGGCGTCCCAGCCAGAGCAAGATGCGACTCCTGTAAAAGTAGAGCGGCGGCAGCCGCAACCCCGGATCGCGGAGGTGTTCGCGGAAGAAACGCTCAAGACGCTCGTGAGATTCAGCAGCGAGAAGCATAAGAACAGTAGACAGTAGTCAGTAGTCAGTAGTCAGTAGAAAAGAAAAGCAGTTGACTTTATTTCTACTGGCTACTGTCTACTGTCTACTGGCTACTCCTTTTCACATTCCCTTATAGTCTGGCCCGCCTCCGCCTTCGGGCGTCACCCAGTTGATGATCTGGTAAGGGTCCATGATGTCGCACGTCTTGCAGTGGACACAGTTGGAGAAGTTGATCTGCAAGCGGCGCTTGCCGTTTGCGCCGTCTTCGACCATCTCGTAGACGGCAGCCGGGCAGAAACGCTGGCAGGGGTTGCCGTACTCTTCTGCGCAGCGCGTCGAGCAGATGTTGGTATCGAGCACGTGCAGGTGTACGGGCTGATCTTCGTCGTGGCCGACAGCCGCGTGGTAAACATCCGTCACCTTGTTGAAGGTGAGCTTGCCGTCGAACTTTAACCCGTCGTAGCGTTGCTCGATCTTATCTCCTTGATAGCCGTAGTCAGCGAGCTTCTTCATCGCCTCATGTCCGGGCTCTGTGCTCGTGCGATCAAAGAGACCCCAAGAGCGTCCACCCGTGACGAACTGCAACGCTGTGTTGGCGAGTCCGAGCCAGCGCCCGTGGCGAAAGCCCGCGTGGAAATTTCTGACCTTGCGCAGCTCCTTAATGATCCAGCTCTCATTGACGAGCTGTTCGTATCTTCGAAGCTGTTGCGCCGAATAATCTTCCGCCAGGAGCGCCTCGAAGATCGTCTCGGCGGCGAGCATCCCGCTCTTGATCGCCGTGTGGATGCCTTTTAATCGCTGCGAGTTGAGGAAGCCCGCGCAGTCGCCGACCAGCAGCACGCCGTCCGCGTAAATTTGCGGCATCGCATAGAAGCCTCCGGCGGCGATGGTCTTAGCTCCATAGCGAATCATCTTCGCGCCCTCAAGAAGACGCGCGATGAACGGGTGCTGCTTGTAGCGCTGGAACTCAGCATGCGGGTCTAGCAAAGGGTCGCTATAATCAAGACCCGTGACGTATCCGATGTTGAGAATGCGATTCTGCATTCCGTAAATCCAGCCGCCGCCATATGTCTTCGTATCCGAAGGATAGCCGAGCGTGTGCGTCACGCGCCCCGCAGGGTAACGGTCATCGGGCAGCTCCCACAACTCCTTGATCCCAATGCTGTAGACCTGCGGCTCGCGCCCCTCGTTCAGATTCAGGCGCTCTGAAAGCTTCTTCGTCAGAGACCCGCGAGGCCCTTCGCCGAGCACTGTCACCTTCGCGTGTATGTCCACGCCCGGCTCGAAATTCCCTTTCGGCTTCCCTTCCTTGTCGATCCCCTTATCACCCGTGCGCACGCCGACGACGCGATCCCCCTCGTCGTACAGCATCTCCGCCCCTGGAAATTCGGGGAAGATGTTGACGCCAGCCTCCTCGCACTTCTCGCCGAGCCATGCCGTCAGTCGATTGAGCGAGACGATGTAGTAGCCGTGATTCTTCAAGGGGGGCGGCGTGATAGGCGAGCGTATCGCGCGCTTCTCCGTCAGGTAGAGGAAGTAGTCTTCCTTGACTGGAGATTCGAGCGGCGCGCCCTGCTGCTCGAAATCCGGCATCAGCTCGCGCAAAGCGCGCGGATCCATCACAGCCCCCGAAAGAATGTGCGCGCCGACATAAGCGCCCTTCTCGATCACCGCAATCTCAATCTCGCCGAGCGATTTGCCCTCGCGCTTGCCCCCGGCAACCAGCTCGTTATGCTCCTTGATGAGCCGCGCCAGGTGCAGCGCGCCGCTCAGATTCCCCGGCCCCGCGCCGACAAAGAGCACATCCATGTCAAGAGTTTCTCGTTCCACGCCTTCATTAACTCCCGTGAGAGATGAATTCCGACTCCCCGGCTAGAACCGAAGGGAGGGTAAAGTCACACAAAAATGAATCACCATTCAGTGAATGAGTATAGCAAGAGCGCGCCGCTAAGTCGAAGCCTCGGACTGCCCATTAGTGACCTGGTTTCCTCTCAACTCTCTGTGCATCCTCCGTGTTCTCTGCGCCTCTGTGGTGAGTGTCTGTAGGATTTGATTCACCACAGAGACACAGAGGACGCAGAGGGGGCACAGAGCGCTAATCCAATCAGGGCACTACCGGCTGCGCTTCAGACTCCCGGTCGAGCAAGCCTCAGGTCGATTAGGTGAGTCTTAGTCGGAGACTGTAGAATTGTTCAGAATCAATCACAAGATCATCGGGGGAAACATGACAGAGCACAAGCACACGAACCGTCTCGCCAAAGAAACCAGCCCTTATCTCCTACAGCACGCGGATAATCCTGTGGACTGGTTTCCCTGGGGCGAAGAGGCTTTGGAGCGCGCACGCGACGAGAACAAGCCTATCCTGTTGAGCATAGGCTACTCGGCCTGCCACTGGTGTCACGTCATGGCCCATGAATCATTCGAGAATGAAGAGATCGCAAAGTTGATGAACGAGAATTTCATCAACATCAAGGTGGATCGAGAAGAGCGTCCCGACCTGGATCAAATCTACATGAACGCTGTGCAGATGATGACGGGTCACGGCGGCTGGCCGATGACAGTCTTCCTCACGCCCGAAGGCGTGCCCTTCTACGGCGGCACGTACTTTCCGTCGGAAGATCGCTACAACATGCCGGGTTTCCCGCGCGTGCTCGAAGGCGTGGCGGAAGCCTACCGCGCGAAACCGGACGATGTGACGCAGACTGCTGTGACGATGCTCACGGAACTACGTCGCATGGGACAGGCGCGCGAATCGAACGAGGCGCTCTCGTCCGGCATGCTTGACGCGGCGTATCGCGGAACGGCGCGCAACTACGACCCGGAGCACGGAGGCTTTGGCAGCGCTCCGAAGTTCCCCGCTCCGATGGGGCTGGAATTTCTCTTGCGCACACACGCGCGCACGGCGCAGCCGGAAGCTTTGAAGATGGTCTTGCACACCTGCCGCAAGATGGCTGAAGGCGGCATGTACGATCAGCTCGGCGGCGGGTTTCATCGCTACTCGACGGACGCCCGCTGGCTCGTCCCACATTTCGAGAAGATGCTTTATGACAATGCCTTGCTCTCGCACCACTACCTGCACGTCTACCAGCAGACAGGCGACGCGTTCTATCGTCGCATCAGTGAAGAGACTCTGGATTACGTCGTGCGCGAGATGACGGACGAGCGCGGCGGCTTCTACTCCACGCAGGACGCGGACTCGGAAGGCCACGAAGGAAAGTTTTTCGTATGGACGCCCGCCGAGATCAAAGAAGCTCTGGGTGAAGATGACGGCGCGCTCTTCTGCGCTTATTACGATGTCACGGAGAGCGGCAATTTTGAAGGCCAGAACATACTGCACGTGAGCCGCACGGTGGAGGAGGTAGCGAAGGAAGCAGAGGTTTCAGTCGAGCGTCTGACTGAAGTCTTAGAGCGCGGGCGGCGTGAGCTTTTTGATGTGCGCGAGCGACGCGTCAAGCCCGGACGGGACGAGAAGGTGTTGACGGCCTGGAACGGTCTCATGCTCGCGAGCTTCGCAGAGGCGTCAGCCATCCTGGAGCGAGGAGACTACCGCGATGTGGCCGAGCGAAACGCGCAGTTCGTGCTCGACAATCTGCGACGTGACCGTCTTCTCCTTCGCACCTACAAGGACGGGCAGGCCAGACTCAACGGCTACCTTGAAGATTATGCATTCTTCGCAGACGGGCTGCTTGCGCTCTATGAAGCTACAGGTGAGTTGCGCTGGCTGGAGGAGGCCATCGCTATCACAGAGCGAATGGTGGAAGAGTTCTGGGATGAACGGGAGGGCGGATTCTTCTACACGGGCAAGAGCCACGAAGAGTTAATCGTGCGCTCGAAGGATTACATGGACAACGCGACCCCATCCGGCAATTCCGTCGCCGCAGAAGTGCTCCTGCGCCTGGCGGTTCTCACAGGCCGCGAGGATTACAGTCGAAAAGCTGTGACGATCCTGCGCCTCATCAGTGACATGATCCGCCGCTACCCTTCGGCCTTTGGCCGCGCGCTCGGCGCACTAGATTTCTATCTTTCTAACCCCAAAGAGATCGCCATCATCGGCGAGAGCGGAGCGACGGACACGCACACACTTCTCGGAGAAGTCTGGAAGCCCTACCTGCCGAACAAAGTCGTCGTACAGTCTGCGGAAGGCGACGCGCGCGCCGCTGAAATCATTCCGCTCCTGCGTGAGCGTACGATGATTGATGGACACGCGACCGCCTACGTCTGTGAGAACTACACGTGTCAACAGCCTGTCACCTCAGCGGTAGACCTCGCCGCGCAGCTTAACCCGCGCGAGGCGCGCGACGCTTCCGGCGCTGGCTGAGCCTTAAGCCGAGAGCCGTTGGCTGCGCATCTATGTGGCTCAACGGCACGCTAACAGGGGTAGTCTCCCGAGTTTCGTCTCTTCTCTGTGACCGCTCCGTGTTCTCCCGGGTCTGCGGTGGTGAGTCTTACTTGAAGTTGATTCAGCACCGCAGACACCGCAGGACGAGAGAGGTCGCACAGAGCATAGATCAAAGTAGGACACTACTCTAACAGGCATGCCTTTGCGTATCGTTTCCGTTTTTGCTAATCTTCTTTTCGACAATGTGGCGGCTATAGTTCAGTCGGTTAGAACGCTAGATTGTGGATCTAGAGGTCGTGGGTTCGAGCCCCACTAGCCGCCCATTATGAATCAATAATTTAGGGCATCCGTGATGGATGCCCTAAGTCGTTTTGTGTGCCTATAGTGTGCCAACTTCAAAGTAAGATCGACGTAGCACACAAATTGATAACAGTATTCAGATTCGGTCGTCATCTCGAATGAGTTGTTATGCCGCGCCGTCCGATGAAATTCATTTCACTTCAAACGGAATTTCGTCTCAAGCTCAAACAAGATATTCGCATTGAGATCAGAAACCTTCGCTTTCACTTTGTACTTGCCAGCAGGATCATCTTTCCCCAGCCGGAAGGCAAGAATCGCCCTACCCAATTGAATATTCGGCGCGGGCGGAGCTTGCTCCTTCCACAAAGGCTGCTCTTTCCGCTCGGCAAATATACTGCCATCTGGCTTATAGATCGTATAATCAACCTCTAAGTTACACATTCCCTGAGCATCGGTCTTGCAACCCGCAAAAAGAACAAAAGCCCCGATAGAATCGCCGCGCTTCACAACGGTAGCAGATTTGATTTTCGGAGTTTCTGGCTTGAGCCACTCCTGTATGAACTCACGGGGATTTTCGACCACGATGAGATGACCACCGAAGCCATCCACTTCTTTGCGATCAAGGGCATCACCTGCGGGCTTATCATTCTGCTTCCATTGGGAGAATGCAGGCGAAGCAGCAATCAAGATTAAGAACAATGTTGCGCTGACGATTTTCATAAGTGTCCTCCAAAATGTTAAAGATAAGATAGCGGCATAACGCCCGAATTAACCGGCGAGCAATCAACTTTGATGATAAAAGACAGGTTAATTGCGAGTCCGGTTGAATGAGTTGTTAGACCGCCCATTGATTCTAGCATTCAACGCTGCATGTGTTTTTCCGATCTACACCACACAATGCGCAACTCTCTTGTTTCGCGAAGCGTGTCTAACGCCCGAATTAACCCGGCCGGAAATATTCTATCAAGCCTTCAAGTCTTGCGAATGAAAAGCAAGCTCCATCGGCTCGGGTTGAATGAGTTGTTAGACCACCCCTCAAGTATATCATTCAAGCTTGGTATCCGTTTTCAAAGCTTCGCCACACGAGCCTTTGCTGTTTTGGTTTTGCGTAGCGTGTCTAACGCTCGAATTAACGCGGCGCGACGAACCGCCAGAATAAAGCGAGTCTCGCGCATGAAAGCAACTTTATTCGCGCTCGCGTTGAATGAATTGTTGGGCCGCACCGTTGATTTAACCATTCAATGCTCGCCGTAGGCTTCCCGCTCCAAACCATTCAACTCAGCCTCCGTTTTGATGCGAAGCGGTCCAACGCCCGAATTAACCGGGCGGGAAATATTGAGAGAAGCATCCGAGTTGGCGATGACATCCAGGCTTATTCCGCTCCGGTTGAATGAGTTGTTAGACCGCCCATTGACTCTACCATTCAACTCCGCATTTGATTTCCTGAGCTTCATCACATAAGACTTGATTCTCTTGTCTCGCGAAGCGTGTCTAACGCCCGAATTAACCCGCGCCGAGCGAGCAGCCTTCAATTTACATCAGAGGAAGCATCATGAAAAGAATGCTTCCGAGGCGTCGGGTTGAAGGAGTTGTTAGACGGCGCTAAAGATTACTACTCAATTAAAGAGTTTTGATTATCCCTAAAGCTTTTCTCGGATGGCCTTATTCACCCATCTGATTTCTGCTGAGCGGCACGTTGGACAGACCTCGATTTCTTTACAACCATCTTCACTTAATTCGCATTTTCTATATGAATATTTATAACCGTGAGGAAAGAGTTTCCTCACGGCCTTATCATGCTCTCCCCAAAATGCCCACGTGTTTGAGCCGCCTACTAAATGAGACTCGAACAGAGCCGCTTCCGGTGAAGCGTAACCTGTATCCACGTGAACCACTTCTTTATTCATTACCGAACCATGTAACTCACAAACTTTCTTTGCCTCAATTGGCGCTAACGGTAAAGGCTCGGAGATTTCTTTCAAGTTATGAGTGTTCATGACAAGATTCTCGCCAAAAGAGCCGACAACTATACCGATAGCAAAAGTAAGGATCGCAGCAACGAAACGAATTATATGTTTTCTCATAAGATCATCTCCTTATGAGAAGATAATACCAGATAGGTTATCTATCAAGATTTGATTTCATTTTGCTCAAGATACAGGCCGTCTAACGCCGCGATTCACCCGCCGGGAAACAACTACATCGTGCGACAACTTCTCGATGACATGCAAGCTCATTCCGCTCCGGTTGAATGAGTTGTTAGGCGGCGGGTTTAGTTCCCCGGCGGCCTCCATTCTCGATCTTCTAACGCACGAATCAATTTTAGCCGATTGTTCTTCCAGACGTAATAATATCTGCCAACATAGCCTTCATCGTTCGGTACGCCAACGACAATCAATAACCGACTATCTTTATGAAACTGGATGAGGTCTTCCTCAGAATATCCGAATCCCCCAACATTCAAGAGTGAAGGGATGAAATATACCTGACCGGTGCGAGCGTCAATGATAGCGAAAGACCAACAGGACGACCCGCAGCCCCATGTAGCAGCAATATAGTGCCCGGCGAAATTTACTTCCTTTCCGGCATTTTCTCTCAACATGGTGCGAAAAGTGCGAGCGCGCCGACTGGTTAATTTAACAGGAGCAGATTTGCCTCTGAAATTCTCTTTGACAGGATAATCTTCAAAGCTCGGCAAAGATTTCTGCTGAGCTAAGAGTCCGCTTGCAGAGAAGATTAGAACTAAGATGACCTTTATCATTCTTCCCATAGGATTCATTACGTTAGACGCCTAACGCCCGAATTAACCGGGCGCGGACACAACCCCGAAACTATCCAGGTTCTCGATGAAAGACAAGCTAACTCGCGCTCCGGTTGAATGAGTTGTTAGGCGCGGCTTTATCTTTAGGATTCCCCACTCTCGGTATTCTGGCTTGAATCTCTATGGAAACGTATGCCCACCACATAAGCACTGCTACTCCTAATAATATAGCGAAGACTCCTCTGAAACCTATCCACATCCAGCATCTCCAACCACAGCTCTTTAGAATTAATACCTCTCCGAGAATCAGCCCTGGAAGATAAGTTAGCCAACTAAGTAAAAAGCGCATAGGGGCGGATTCATACGGTTTTTCATTTAATTCTATAAAATACCGCCAACGCTTTGCTACAGACCTACCTTCTTCGGTATCTGAATCCAAGTACATTCCTGCGGCACGACAAGCACTAATATACGAGTGTGTATATCGGCGGTTAAGTTCAGCTAAAGAAATGACTACCATGATGAGGGCGTAACCAACTAGCAATGAAAAAATCGGATCGTCGAGACGGTTAATGGCTGCACCTAAAACAGCGCCAACAGAAGTTAGCGCAGCTATTCTGGTAAAAAACGCGTGGGATGAGTAATGCGAAATTAAATCAGAAGGATTTGCCATAAACCTCCTTAATTAAACATAGAAGGCTAGTCTCACGACACCGCTAATTATATATTCAAGAGAAGCAAAAAACTGCAAGCGCCTAACGACAGAATTAACCGGGCGGGAAGCATCTACGAGCAGCATCCAAGTTGTCGATAAGAGGCAAGCTCATTCCGCTCCGGTTGAATGAGTTGTTAGGCGCGGTGTTGGCATAATCAAATATTATTTGCTAATCGACGTTGCGTTTTCTGGTTTCTTTAGAGCCGTTTCTTCAACTTCCACTGTTGTCGAGGACGGGCTCTTAATTGTCTGGATAGTTTTATAAAACTCAGAATCGGATGGCATACCCGCAAAGAAAAGCGAAAGTTGAGCCATAAGCATACTTTTAACTTGAGGGTCAGGAATAGCTTCGCAGAGGCGTAAGGATTCATTAAACTGACGATCAGACCTTAACTTATCAAAGAAGTCTGTCATCAAACGCCTAGCCTGATTTGACTGAGCAAAGAAAAGTGCGGCAACAGCATCAATGATCGCCCCGGAAAGAATGTTTATCAATGCAGATGATAAGGAGGAGCCAAATATGACGGATACAATACCAATAAGGATTACAATAAAGCCAAATGTTGCTGCACCAATACTAAACCAAAAACTTATATGTGACTGTCCCAAACTATTCTTGTGATACTTGATAAGTTGATATATTTGTTGAGCTTCTAATATCAACCTCAGCCTTTCTAGCTTTTCTTTGGTGGTTTCACTCAAATTAGAGGGCGTCTCTAATATCTCGCGCTTGATAAACTCTTTTGGTGAGATTTCAATCTTCTCATCTTCTTCGATCTGTTCAAGAGACAGAGGTTCAGCATCTGATTTCGCTGTCCTTTCAAACATTTGTTTTACATAGGGGCGTAATAGAACAAAAATAACTGTGATAGTGAAAGGAACAACAAATATTTGGGCAAGCTTGATGATGAGGTCTATGTCTGTCATATACAAAGTGTCTCACATATTAGTTTACAGTTAAAGATTAAGTCAGCGCCTAACGCTCGAATTGACCGAGCGCGCGCACAATGAAACAAGCATCCGAGTCTTGCGCATGAAAGACATGCTGACTCGCGCTTCGGTCGAATGAGTTGTTATGGCGGAGCGCATCATTGCGCCGCGCCGAGCGCCTCTTGATT
>DASVVT010000021.1:0-16825 GCA_036386415.1 Pyrinomonadaceae bacterium | reverse complement strand
TTGCAGATGAATTTACCAGCATCAGCAACATTGTAGGGGCAGGGCTTGTCCCTGCCCGCTTTTGTTCGACCGGCGGGCAGGGACAAGCCCTGCCCCTACTCTCATCTCTTACATCGTTAATTCATACGAAAACCGCTCTAGAGGACAGACCGTGTGAGAAGAGTATGATTCGAATGCTTATGAGATTTTCCCCGGCAGGCTTGATGGTTTTAACCTAAGATTACGGAAGTCTCTGTGTGTGTAGACCGACAGCGAGGTTTAACCACAAAGACTCCCGAGCGTATAAAAAAATTTCCGGCCCCGCAGATCAGCTAGCCCTTTCGATTGATGCTCTCGATGAGCTGGGATGACCAGAGGGCGAGCGAATCGCGGTGCGAGCGATTATGAAGGGCCGCCGCGTCGTTATAAGTGGAGAGCAGCTTTCTCTGGTCGCACATGACCTCGATCAGCCTGGCGCGGCCATAACTCTTCTCGATGATGACCGCCATTTTCCAGCCAACCGTATACCATGGCCCCTGCACTCCGAAGAACGAGAAAGCCGTTTGACTAATCTCTTCCTCTTTGAGCCTCTGTGCCAGAACGTCCTGAAAGAACTTCTCCAACCGCCTGAGGTCGCCGTTGAAATTCGCCACGTCACGATCCCAGCGCGCACGATCTTCCTGTTTGCTCGCGGCGTGCGGGTGAGCGTCGGGGCTGCCCGCCGCCGCCAGCATCGCAAAGCCTTCGCCGAAAGCTCCGAGCCAGTCGATGGCCGTGCGGACATTTGGCGGCAGCTTGTTGATCTCTTCAGTCGTTCGCCTGGCAGGGCAGCCGCTCCCGTAGCCGATGTGGTGCAGCTCATGCGTGAGGGTGTTCTCAAACTGCTCCTTGCTGATCGCCGGGTCCAGGTAGAGAAAGATTGCGGGGTCGGTGCTCACCTCAAAGACGAAGCTGTTCTCTCTGGGCTTGATGACCGGGTAGATTTTCGCGCGGATGCGTGCGTCTTCCGGCAGGTAGAGGAGCGCGCGCCGGGCTGTTCTTTCAACCTCCGCACGCTTCCATTCGTCAAGTGTCGCGCTCAGGAGCGGCGCACGCTTCAAAAGATTATCGGAAAGCACAAAGGCTTTGAAGTCCGCCTCCGTGAAGGCTCGTTTCATCTCGGCCTCACGCTTCTTGAGCCGGACGTAGCCCTCGCTTGAGAAGAGCCGCTGCCAGTCGCTCTCTAAGACCTCCTGCTTCGCCCTCTTCTTTGCCAGAATAGCGAGCACAGCGTCCGCCTCGTCCGTCACCTCACGCACTTCCACCCTTGGCGTGACGCTCGATTGAGCGTCAGCTACGGGCACACAAAAAAGCGCGCACCAGGCAATGACCACACAAACCATGCTGCGAATGAAGACCGACCGCCCAGGCATCATGACAAGCGCTCACCCCCTACTTTGATTGCTCAAATATATAAACACCGTCCACACGATTTTTGTGGCAGGAATTTGTGACTGAGGGGAGGACGTGAGTCGTAAACAGTCGGGCGACCGATGTCGGGTTGTCTTTTAACGTCAGTTCGACATAAGAGGACGTCACGCTCTGAGCCCCGGCAGGGGCGACCGTACCAGAGCCCATGACGGCAGTCGTGGGTAACAAGCTATGAGCTGATGTTCTTTTACCTATACAGGACACCCTTCTTTACGATTCACGTTCTTTATCTCTCTGCGTTGAGCTTCTAATCTTTTCCATGGCGACCTCGGACGGCTTGAAGCCCAGCTTCTCCCAGAAGCCCGTGCTGCCGCGACCGGCGCGAAGCACCCACGTAATCGTGCTGTCCTCGCCTGTGAGGCGGCGGACTAACTCGCGCCCGATGCCTCGCCCGCGTCGATCAGGCGCGACGGCGACCATTGAGATGTATCCGTTTGAGACCCCGTCACATAAAGCTCTCGCGAAGCCCACGACGCGATGATCATCGAAAGCCACGACCGTGCGATCCGCCTTCTCCATCATCATCTGGAAGCGCGCGGGGTCTGCGACTCGCTCCTGCCAGCCCATTTCAGAGAGGAACTGGCGGACGGCCTCGTAATCTTCGCGGCCAATGGGTCTATATTCCATGTTCACCTGACAGGGCTTTAAGCCGGATGATCGCGGCGACGCTCAAGACAGAGCCCGTGATGACAAGAGATATGAAACCAACTCTTCTTACGGCGAGCCTCCGAGAAGTCCACCGAGGGCGTAGAGCAGTCGTACGGATAGTATAAGCAGAGGCAGCGCAATCAGCATTGCCACGACGAGCCCCTTCCATGTTATTTGCGATTCGCGTTGTGAGCGTCTGAAGAAGTAGATCGAAAAGGGCAGGTTGACGAAAACGGCAGTCAACACCCCCGGCGCGTAGCCGCCGAGCGCAACGGCAGCAGGCACATGCGGCACGAACACGTTCACCAGCACCATCGCCTGCAAGACTGCGACCAGGTAAGCCTTGACGCGTGTGGAACGCCCCGTCGTAGCAATGGCAACGATCACGAGCGGGAAGATTGTTGCTCCGGCTAAAGCCAGGTAGAACTGCGCGAGCGTTGGCCTTGAAGCGAGCAGGCTGTCAGGCATGCCCGCCCTTTTGAGCAGAGCGTCAATCTTCGGGAAGTAGGCTCCCGCCGTGAGCGCTTCTTCCAGGTTATGCAGCGCCAGGAAGAGTAAGACCAGCCATTGCAAAGACCTGTAAGAGAGCTTGTCCAAAATCATAGAAAGGTTTTCAGAGCCAGTTTGAAAGTCCCGTAGGGACTGAGCGATAATAGCCCAGCCATTTATGGCTGGGAAAGGTCGTGACCAACAGATGGAGTCCCGTAGGGACGGCTGAAACTGTTATTCAGCCGTCCCTACGGGACTCATTATGATGTTCCGCTTGTTCCCAGTGCTGAAGCACTGGGCTACTGTCAATCGTCCCTACGGGACTTGTCAAACAGCTTCTAAGCAGTCGCCGGAGTCGAAACTCACCGTCGTCCTCACGAATCTTTTCGCGCGACGACCATGATGTGAGCGCTCGCGCCGAGCAGAGACGGTTCTGCTTCAATCGAGCGTATGGCGTCGAGGAGGCGCATCCGTCGCCCATCATCGCGCCAGTGCTCATCGAAATCCTGTAAGAGCCAGCCCGGCCCATCAATCGCCAGCGTGCTTTGATGGCGCAGCCCGGCTTCTTCAACCTCCCGCTTCAGCTCGTCTGGATGATGAAAGAAGGCGGTCGTGAAATAATCCGGATGATTGGTCGGGTTGCGGTGCTGCCCTTCGGCCAGATCGCGCCTGACGATGCGCACAAATTGCGGGTCGTCCATCAGCCTACGAAACAGGCCGTCGAGCACGGACGCGAACCGCGTGATACCCACGGCCAGCAAGAGACCTCCCGCTTTGAGGATACGGCGAGCCTCGCGCAGAGCACTGATGCGATCCTCGCGCTCTGTCAGGTGGTAGAGCGGGCCGAACAGGAGCACTGCGTCCACACTCGATTCCGCACGGTTCAACCGGCGCGCGTCGCCCACACTGATACTGGCAAGCTGGTGTCCTGGCTGCTCAAGCGAAGCCTGTCGCGCCTGTTCCACATGCAGCGGCATGGCATCCACCAGGTGAACCTCGTACCCCTCTCTAGCCAGCCAGCAGGAATAGACTCCCGCGCCGCCTCCGACATCGAAGATCACAGCGGGCGGGGCAGGCAGATGGCGTTTGGCGAGCTCCTCCGTGCGCGCTCGCTCAAGCTGACCCGCGCCTCTAGATAGGCGCTCAGCCTCGTACCCGCTCCCGTAGTGGGACACTATGTCGCTCGATAGATGATCCGGCATGCAGCCTTCCTTACTCGATCAACTAAATGAGAACCCTCGCAACGCAACAAATGTCTCACGCCAAGACGCTGGAGGCGCAAAGAAAAGTTGCGCGTCTCTCTTTGCGCCTCCAGCGTCTTGGCGTGAGGCTTGTCTCTTTCGATTCAGATCGCGCCGAGTTGCTGGAACATGCTCATAAAATCGAAGTTGTTCCAGGCTTCTACGATCTTGCCGTCCTCAATCCTCCCGATGGTGATGCCCGTGATCTCCATGGGCTTCTGCGTGGCAGCAAACCCGAGGCTGTCTCCCTGATGCGTGGCGCGCACGCGGCAACGCGCCGCGACCTTGTCGCCCTCCGCCACAGTATCCTCGACGATCACCTCTATATCCGGGAAAGCGCCACGAAACTTGTAAAAGAACTGCTTGAAATTGTCCGGCCCGCGCAAAGGCTCGCCCTGCTCGTCAGAGAGTCCATTGGCAATGCCGTCAACGGCGAACATCTCATCAATGGCCTCCGCGCGCCCCTTGTTCCAGACCTCTTCAAACCAGCGTCGGATCAAAGCTTTATTATCGTCAGCTAACATTTGATCTTCTCCTTCGAGCGCAACTCATCAAGAACACTCCGGCCATGTTGCGCGTGCAGTTTATCTCCACTCGCCCTGCAATGTGAATGCCGCCCAGTAGAAAGGCTGTGCCCATCTCTTCTCATTTATCAACGAAACCTGTGCGGCGCGCAAGGCCGCCGCCGGTCTCAGTCCGCCTTTCAGCATCCCGCGATAGAAGCGTGTCATCAACTCTGCGGTCGCCGCATCAGACACACTCCACAGGCTGACGACCACGCGCGGCGCTCCCGCGTACATGAACCCGCGCGTGAGTCCGACCAGTCCTTCGCCCTTAATCTCCTTACCCAAACCCGTCTGGCACGCGCTCAAGACCACCAGCTCAGCCGGAAGCTTGAGATTGAAGATGTCGTTGGCGCGCAGGAAGCCGTCCTGCGCTGTGCCCTTCTCATCTACCATCGAAAGCACGATGCCGGACAGTTCCGGGTGAAGGCTGTTGAGAAAGCCGTGCGTGGCGAAGTGTATGAAGCGGTACTGCGCGAGGTCGCTCGCGGTCGCGGTGGCGCGGCTGGCTGCGAAGTCGAAAGCCTGTTTGCTTTCGCTCTGTGGCACGAGCGCGAGAATCTGTCCGGCCTCCTGTCTTGTGCCGGGTAATCTGGGAATCTCGAACCCCGCGCTTCTCAAGCCTGACTCTTCCAGCGAACGCTCCATACCCAAAGGCAGATCGCGTCTACGGCGTGTGCGCTGTCTCTGGCGATTCGCCCCCGCCCCGCTCTCGATACTCTTTACACGCTCGTCCGTCTCCTCAAAGACCGGATCGGCCAACACCGCGACCGTCCTGGCCGCAGGCTTTCTGTCTTTGATCTCGCGCCGGAGCACGCTGATGGTTGAGGCCGACGGCAGGCTGATGATCTCGTGTTTAATGACGAGCGGCGTCAAACTAATGGTATTTGCCGGGTCCGGCAAAGCGGCGAATGGAATGTATTGCAGCGCGCCGTCGCTAACAACCAGCAAGCGCTTATTCCCCAACTGCATCGCTACCGGAGCAAGCACCATCCGGCTCAGGCGCGCGGCGGCCTCTGCATATTGCGCCGTTGATTGGGCGATGCGCACTCGCCGCTGTGCTTGTCTCTCGCCTTCGATCCGTTGACCACGCGCAGTCAAGATGTCATAGACACGACGTGCGGCGGTCTCGATCCGATCACGTTTGGGTAACTCATAGCTCGCGATTGAGGTCGGTGTCACCGCCCACAGGTAACTACGATCTGTGCCGAGCGAGTATTCCAGCAGCAACGTATCTTGATCAAGTACCTGTGTTTGAATCTCTTTTAGCATGAGCGGCTGCGGCTGCGTCAAGGCTGCGTAGCGCGGGCTGGTTCGCCTGATCTCCGCCTCGACCTGTTGAAACCCGGTCGTCAACGCTTCGATCTCTTGCGATATGGCCTGCGCCTGCGCCTCTGTATGTGCGCCTCCGAGCAGTCTTGTTTGCCGTTGGGCTGTAGTGTTGAGCTGCTGCTGCAAGGAACGTTCGCGCTCGACCAGCTTGGGGTCTACGCCTTGCCGAATGTTCGCGTTCGCTTCGGCAAGGGTTTCGAGGAGCGAGCGAGCACGCTGGCGCTCGCTTGCTTGTAATGCCTTACTATCATAGCCCGCCGAAGGATGTTGTTTGTGCAGGCGCATCAGGAGGTTTATGTAAAACTCATAGTAGCCCTGAACCGTAGCAAAGTAGGCGGAGCGCAGTTCCTGGCTCCCAATCTTCATGCGTACAGATTCGACAAGAGCGAGCGCCTCTTCAACATGCGAGAGCGCTCCCGTGAGGTCACCTCGCGAGCCTAACGACTGCGCCAGGTGATACTGGATTAAAGCTTCGAGCTTGCGGTCTTTAACAGCGCGGCTCAAAGGTAAAGCTTGATTATAGTAATCAAATGCTTTCTGAGTTTCACCAACTGCGGCGTAGGCCTGACCGAGCCCGTCCAAGCTTTTCGCCTCAAACGGGCGGCTCTCGGTATGCTTCGCTATGGCTAAAGCGGGTTGTAAGTAGTCAATTGCTTTGAGCGGTTCATTCAGCTCAACGTAAATCGCGCCAAGATTTACCAATTTGGCTACTTCGCCGTCAGGGCTGCGGAGTTTGCGCGCCAGGGCGAGCCCCTGATCGTAGTACTCAATCGCCTTCGCAAAATCGAGCTTGCGGCGATAGAGCGAACCCAGATTATTGAGCGATATTTCCTCACCGACCTGGTCGCCGATTCTTCTACGTATTTCCAGGCCCTGAAGGAGATAGGGAAGGGCTTTTTGAAAGTCGCCGAGAGAGCTATATAAACTGCCCATATTATCCATAATATAGGCTTCACCCTCATAGTCCTTGACGGCGCGCGTCGGCCCGAGCGATTGTTGGTAATAATCAAATGCCTGCTGGTACTCACCCATCGAGCGATATGCTTCGCCGATGTTACCCAGCACTGACGCCTCGGCTTGCAAATCTTCGGTGGAGCGAGTTAAGCGCGTCAGCGGTAAAGCCTGATTATAAAAGTCCAGCGCCTTGTCTAAGTCCCCCGTCTCCCAGTAAATCCCGCCCAGGTTGTTCAGGGCGGCTCCTTCGCCGCGTTTATCGCCGACCTGTCGAAACAAGGGCAAGGCTTGATTCAAAAGCTCGACGGCTTTTTTCTTATCGCCCGTCCGGTCGTAAGCTATCCCCGAATCATTCAACGTATCAGCTTCGCCCGCGAGGTCATGTTCCGCTCTAAAAAGCGGCACAGCTCGATTAAAAGATTCAATGGCGTCTGCCGAATCGCCCAATGCGTTTTGCGCTTGGCCTAGACGGAGGAGAGTGCGCGCCTCTTTTTTCCGGTCGGAGAGGGTCTGCCAGAGGGAGATGGCGGCCCGATACTTTTCAACCGCTTTGCGCAGCGCTTCAGCTTCGCCCTGTTGTTTGAGACGGTCAGCTTCTGAGAGCAAAGCTTCGGCTTGCATGCGGATTAGGTCCTGCGCCGTGACGGGGCGAAGCTCAACCACCTTGACCTTATAGTGTGCGGGGCTGAGCGCGAGGTGACCTAAGTAAGAGCGACCTCCGGCAAGCACGCGTTCGATAGGCTTGTCAGATTCCAGCGAGACAACTTTTTGATTCCCTTGTGCCGCTACTATTTCTACTGCCAGCAAAAGCAGCCAGGGGCAGCGAGAAATGATCTGACGGAGGGTTTTGAATGAGAGCGCGGGAATGTTGAATCGCTGGGTCATGGATTTTCTTCCCCCGGTTAAGCGATCATTTGAATCCTGGAGCGACAGTAGTTCTCCGCCATGGAGATGGAAAAGAGGATGGACGAAGGAGGTTCCTCGCTGGCCTATTATCGTCCATCCCGTCAGTCAGGAAAGGTCAAGCCCTGTCGGAGCGGCTCAAGCAGTGCCTGGTGTTTTCTTCGTTGGGCGCTTGCGCTCGCTCTGGCGTGTGCCGCCCGCTTGCTCGTACTCGCTGCTGTCGGGGCCGTATTGGGCCTCGGCGGCTGAGAGCATGCGTTTGTTCTTGTCGTTGAGCCGCTTCTCTTGTTCGATTAACTCGTTTTGGAATTGGTCGAGGGCGGCGAGCTTTTCGTTGTAGTTGTCCAAGCTGGCGCTGAAGTCGTCGATGTCCTGCTCGTAATCGGTGAGTTTCAGATTTGCGCCGAAGTCCGGGGCAGGAGTGATGGATTTGAGGCCGGAGAGCCGCCGCCGCGCGGTTTCCAGTACCGTCGAGCCTTTCTTTTGTCGTGCCATGAGTTTTGTTTACACCTCCGTGAGTGATGAACCGAGGTAGATTGGTGCGCGAGGCCAAAGCGCGTCCAGTATATGCGTTTTTCGGCGGAAATCAATCGTTTTTCAGGCGATTGCGCACCCAAATGACGTGTTATGCGCGGGAAACGGTCGAGCCTGAGTCGCTCAAGTCGCGTCCAAAGTCGCTCAAGTCGCGTCCGAAGTCGGTCAAGTCGCGTCTGAAGTCGCTTGAATCGCGCCTGAAGTCGCTCAAGTCGCGCCTTGAGCCGGTCAAGTCGCGCCCGAAGTCGCTCGCATCGCGCCTGAAGTCGGTCGGGACGCGTCGCGAGTCGCTCAGGACGGGCAGCAAGCGACTCAAGGCTTGATGCGAGCGACCTTAAACGCGATGCGAGCGACTTCGGACAGGGTTGGAGTTCCCGAAATCCGGGCTTGAGCGGGCGGAAACTGGATTAAAGCGAACGGCGGCGCGTGGTCGCACGCGCTGATTTAGAGTTCAATCTGCCGCGCCGAGATGATGGGCTCGAAGGAGCACAACTCCTCAAGCGCATCCTTGGTGAGCGGAGCGTCAGTTTCGATGACGGCCATCGCTTCGCCGCCGCGCTCGCGTCGGCCTAAGTGGAAGCGACTGATGTTGACATTGTGCTGGCCGAGCACGGTTCCGATGTGGCCGATAACGCCGGGCACGTCGCGGTTGCGTGTGACGAGCATGTGGCCGCGCGGGATGGCTTCCAGTCGAAAGCCGTCAATCATGGTGATGCGCCCTTCGCCGCCTGGGCCAAAGAGAGTGCCCGCCACAGCCTGCTCGCCTGTGGTCGTCAAGACGCGCGTGCTGATGGCCGGTGCAAGCGCGCTGCCCGCACGCTTGTAAGAGGCCGTCACACTGATGCCGCGTTCCTCCGCGATGAGAAAGGCGTTGACGAGGTTGACGCGTGCGCTCATGTCTCGCAGGAGGCCCGCGAGGAAAGCGCGCGTCACGGGCGCGGCGTCCATTTCCGCCACCTCGCCTGCGTATTCCAGTAAGACTTCGCGCACGGGCGCTTCGTCTATGAACTGCGCCTGAAATCTACCGAGGCGTCCGGCGAGCTTGATGTAAGGCTGAAGCACGTTCAATTCCTGCGCGGCGAGCGCGGGCACGTTGACAGCTCCTTTGAGCGCGCCCGTCAGAAAATAGTCGCGCATCTGCTCCGCCACGGTGAAGGCGACGCCCTCCTGCGCTTCCGTCGTCGATGCGCCGAGATGAGGCGTCACGATCACTTCGTCCAGAGCGAGCAGCGGGTGATCCGGGCGCGGCGGCTCCTCTTCAAAAACGTCAAGCGCAGCGCCCGCCACCTTCCCCTCCCTGATGGCCTTGAGCAAAGCGTTTTCATCCACGAGACCGCCACGCGCGCAGTTGATGATGCGCACGCCCGGCTTCATGCTCGCAAAGGCGCGCGCGCCGATCAGCCCGCGCGTCTCTGCCGTCAGAGGCGTGTGCACGGTGAGAAAATCTGCGCGCGTAAAGACCTCTTCGAGCGACGCTGTCTCCAACTCAAGGTCGCGCGCCTGCTCCGGCGCGACGAAGGGATCGTAAGCGACGACCTGCATGCCGAAGCCGCGCGCACGCTGGGCGACCACGCGGCCAATGCGTCCCAGACCGACTATCCCCAAGGTCTTGCCCTGAAGCTCTGTTCCGATGAAGCGCTTGCGCTCCCAGCGCCCGGCCTTGAGGCTCGCGCTGGCCTGCGGAATGCGCCGCGCGAGCGCGACCAGCAGCGCAATCGTGTGCTCTGCGGTCGTGATCGTGTTGCCGTCCGGCGCGTTCATTACGACGACGCCGCGCACGGTCGCCGCCGCGATGTCTATGTTGTCCACGCCGACCCCTGCGCGCCCCACCGCACGAAGGCGTCCCGCCGCATCCATCAACGCGGCAGTCACCTTCGTCTCACTACGCACGATCAGGCCGTCGCAATCGCGCACGGCTTCAAAGAGATCGTCGCCTTTTAAGCCCGTGCGCTTCGTGACCTCGAACCCCGCCGCGCTCAAAGGCTCAAGCCCGCTCTCTTTCACATCATCTGCAACAAATATTTTGATTTCGCTCATATTCGGAAGCATTTATCGGATTAGGAAGCGCACATGGTAACAGACGGTGGGGAGCGCGTCGAGCCGGGGAAATCAGAGTAAAGACGTGTCTGAAAAATAGGGGTTGAGCGGTGTGGCGAGGGGAGAATTAAACGCAAAGGACGCAAAAGTGATTCAACCCTTTGCGCCCTTTGCGAAAAACCTTTGCGCCCTTCGCGTTTAAATCCCTCTTTAAATTTACATGGCGAGCCTCGCAAGGTAATGGTAAACTTTCGCGCCGCGCGCAAGCTTTCGAGAGTACAGTTCGAGGAGAAGACGGATGGATATTTTCGTATATCGCCCCGGAGCCGAAAGGGTCGAAGAAGGCTTTACAGTCGAGCAGTTGCCGGACTTGCTCAAGGACGAAAAACTGGTGATCTGGGTTGACATGGAGCGACCGTCCGAAGAGGACGACCGCATTCTTTTGGAGATCTTCAACTTTCACCCGCTCGTGGTCGAAGATTGTCGCGCCGAGCGTCACCATCCAAAAGCGGAAGAGTTCCCGGACTACGTCTATTTCATCATGCACGGTGTGACGGCGGAAACCGATTCGGAACAGTTCAACACCATCGAGCTGGACTTCTTTCTGGGGCGCAACTACGTCCTCACCTACCACCACGAGCTCTTCCGCAGCATCAACAACGTCAAGCAGAAGGTGCGTTCGAGCCCCGTCACATGCCAGCGCGGCCCGGCCTACCTGCTCTACCAGATTTTAGATCAGCTCATTGATTACTACACGCCGGTGCTGGACGATTTCGACGAGCGGATCAACAAGCTCGAAGACGACATCTTCACACTCAGTAACCCGGACAACTCGATCCTCGAAGAGATTCAGAACCTCAAGCGCAGCGTCTTGCGGCTGCGCCGGATTTCCCAGAAGCAACTAAACATCCTCTATCGCATCAGTCACGGCGAATTCAAGATGGTTGACGAGCAAATGATGCCCTTCTTCCGCGACATCTACGATCACCTGGTGCGTATCACAGACCTCTCGGAGAACTATCGCGACCTGATCGGGGGCGCGCTCGATTCCTATCTCTCGGTCGTCTCCAACCGCACCAACGACATCATGAAGGTGCTGACCATCTTCTCCGCAGTCATGCTGCCCCTGACCTTCATCGCCGGTCTCTACGGCATGAACTTCGATAACCTGCCGGAGCTTCACTATGAGTACAGCTACTTCATCGTGCTCGGAATCATGATCCTGGTCGCGGTCGGCATGCTGGGATTCTTTTGGCGAAAAGGGTGGATCGGGAATAAAAAAAGGATGAGGGATGAGGGATGAGGGATGAGGGATGAGGGATGAGGGATGAATCAAGACAAAGAGCAGAAAGCAACGCAGGCTAGACATTGACTGCTCTCTGCTTTCTTTTCATTTATCCCTCATCCCTCATCCCTCATCCCTTCTTACATTGGCCCGGCGTCGTTGCGTCCGCCTCGCGGCTCGTCAAATGCGCCGTCGGGCGAGGGCGCGGCGGAAGGGCTGTCGTTACCGCCTGTGTCTGCGACCTTCTCCTTTTCTTCTATGTCGCTTAAGGTCTCGCTGCTCGTCGCCTCAGGGTCTCTCTTCTGCGGCGCGTCTCCGGCGTCGCCTTCGGCAGCTTCGTTTGACGTAGACTTAGGGTCTTTAGCTTCCTGCATTCTGGAGTTCTCCTTTTAGAGCAAGAGGTGGATTGATATGAGCAGCGACATGAGCATCGCCGCGTATGCGCCCGCGAGCACGTCATCGGCCATAATGCCCAATCCAGATTCGAGCGCTTCGAGACGGCGGATCGGGTAGGGCTTCCAGATGTCGAAGACGCGAAAGGCCACGAAGCCCGCCAAGATAGCCCACAGGCCAGCGTCCAAAGGCACGAAGAGAAACGTCATCAACTGCCCTGCAACCTCGTCTATGACGACCGCGCCCGGGTCTTTGCGTCCCATCAGACGCTCGGCGCGCGTCGCAGCCCAGATGCCCGCGACGGTGATCGCAAACACCATTATGAGCATCAACGTCATGCGCAGGGATTCAAGTTGCGGTACACTCCGGCCATGCGCTACGCCCCAAGAGAAAACTTCTGCGCTCGCCAGGCGCACTAGCATGTAAAGACCGACGCCGACAATTGACCCCCAGGTGCCCGGAGCGACCGGCAGATAACCCACACCACACGTCGCTAGAACGAGCGCAAAAACGTCACCCGGCGTACGCTTCTGCGGCGAGCGCGCGATAAAGCCGCTCGTCACCGTCACGGGCGGATTCAGCTCATCGCTCGATTCTTTAATAGGCATAGTAAGCAGTGAGCAGTGAGCAGTGAGCAATAAAAGCAAGAAAAACTGCTCACTGCTTACTGCTTACTGCTCACTATTTTTCCGATCAGATCGTACTCGTGCGCTTCTGTGATGAGCACGTTGACGAACTTGCCGGGCACGGGCTCGAAATCTTCAGGCGCGTCGTTAATGAGCACGCCGCCGTCTATGTCTGCGGCCTGCGTCTCGATGCGCCCCTGCCAGAGCAGGTCTGTCTCTTTGGAAGCTCCTTCAAAAAGCACGCGCACGAGGCTGCCGACTCGCTCCTCGTTGCGACGGCGTGAGATGCGTGCCTGCTCTTTCATGAGGCGGGCGCGTCGGCGTCTGGCCGTACGCCCATCGACTTTGTCCGGCAGGTCGTAAGCGGGCGTCCCTTCTTCATCCGAATAGGTGAAGACGCCGACGCGATCAAACTCCGCGTTGCGTATGAAGGTGAGCAGCTCCTCGAAATCCTCATCGGTCTCGCCTGGGAATCCCGTGATGAAGGTCGTGCGGATGGCGATGCCGGGGACGCGCTCGCGAATACGCTTGATCAGGCGTTCGAGGCTCGCGCGCGTGCCGCCGCGCCGCATCAGTTTCAGCACCTTGGCCGAAGCATGCTGCAAAGGCATGTCCAGATACTTAACGGCCTTCCGCTCAGTCGCCAGCACATCCAGAAAGGCATCCGAGATATGCGTCGGGTAGGTGTACATGACGCGCACCCACTCAATGCCGTCCAGGTGCGACAGCTCGCGCAGCAGATGAGCCAGCGCATCCCGCTCTCCTAAATCCTCTCCGTACCTGGAGGAATCCTGTGCGACGAGCACAAGCTCCTTGACGCCCTTCCTGGCTAACTGCTCCGCTTCATTCATCACAGACCCGAAGCGGCGACTGCGAAAATGGCCGCGCATCTGCGGGATAAAACAGAAGGCGCAGGGACGATCACAACCTTCAGCGATCTTGATGTAGGCGGTGTAGCCGGGCGTCGCCAGCACGCGCGGGGTGGATTCATCGTACAGGTAGGTGGCGCTCTGCTGACCGATGGGAAGAACGGGAAGCGTGCGCGTGTTCGTCCGCTCGTCACAGACTTTCGTAATCTCGCCCACCTGATTCGTGCCGATGAAAGCATCGACCTCCGGCATCTCCGCGCGCAGCTCGTCACGATAACGCTCGACGAGACATCCGGCGACGATAAGCCGCTGCGCTTTGCCTTCCGTCTTCAAACGCGCGGCTTTGAGGATCGCGTCAATGGATTCCTGCTTTGCCGAATCAATGAAGCCGCAGGTGTTCACCACGAGCGTGTCGGCCTCGCTCGCATCCGTCGTGATCTCGTAGCCGGACTGCTGAAGCTGTCCCATCATCACTTCGCTGTCAACCAGGTTCTTCGGACAGCCTAAACTAATGAATCCAACTTTTTTCATATATTGTGAATCAGCAAACGGACAATGCTTTTCCTTCTCTGTATATTGAAGCTGTCACTCTCCCTATCACCGTTGGCGTAAAAGATAACAATGCTCGTCTAAAGAGCTTAACTCTTCCGCCCTTCCATCTCACGCAGCCATCTATCAATCTCTGCGGCCTCATCGCTCGTCAGCGGCTGCTCGCCGTAGCGCACGCGATTGTACGCTTCCGTGATCTTTAAGACTTCAGGTATCCCGGCTGCCGTGGCAAACTCCAAAGGCGTTTCGTCCGCTTCGCGCTCCACACCGCGCGCCGCCAGTATCGTCATCATGCGCTCGTAGAACTCTATCGCCGTCTCTCGTCCCTCCTCCTCCGCGCGCCAGATAGTGAGACCGCGCCTGAATCCGAGGCGGCGAATCCGGCGCACCAGCAGCGCCAGCGGCAGAAGGATGAGGATCAGCCACAGCAACGGCAGCAGCACGCGCATGCTGGCAAGGTGCGAGCCACCGGAGCCACTTTCAGCACCGTCTAACCACGCGGTAGTCGCCGTTTTCAAGTCGTTGAAGGTCTGAGCGAGAGCGCGCCGGTATGCGCCCAGGCGGTTGCGTAAAGAGTTGGCGAGCGAGCGCTGCTCCTGTTTGTCGTACGAGACGACGTATTGTATCCAGAGCAGTTCCAGCGCCTCCGCATATTTGCTGAGCCGCGCGCCGAGGCCAGCGCTCTGGCGAACGGGGCGACCGGCGGCAGGCGTCGGATCGAAAGTCACCCACGCGCCCGTCTCCGGGAAATAGACCTCAACCCAAGAGTGAGCGTCCGCCTGCGTGACGGTGTAAACATCCGCCGTCTCATTATACTCTCCCATCTGAAAGCCGTTGACGACGCGCGCAGCAATGCCCTGTGTGCGCAGCATTACGGTCATGGCGGTGGAAAAATATTCGCAATGCCCCTCGCGCACGCGAAAGAGGAAATCCGCGAGCGGGTCTGCGCCCCCGGCTTTCAAATCAAGTGTGTAGCCATAATCGCGTTGCAGGTGGGCTTCGATTGAGCGAGCTGCATCGTAGCGATTGCGCGCGCCATCGCGCGACAGGGTCTCGCGCGCCAGACTGGCAATGCGCGGATCGAGCGTGTCCGGAAGTTGCAGATAGCGCGCAAACGCTCTCGGATAGGGCTGCGAATCGGCGCGCAGAGCATCCACGTCCGGCTCCTCCGTATCAGAGCGAGCGACGTATGAGATACGCTCCAGATCATGACGGCGAGTCGTCAGTGCGCCCTCTTTGTCCTGGCGCACGTAAGGGAGTGCGCCCTGCAAGGCGACGGCGCGAGGCGCGGCAAACAGCACAGGGGTATCAATCGGTTCGACGAAGAAGGTTTGCGTCGTCAGGCGATGCAAGCCCTCCGTAGTGCCAAGCTGAAAGAAGTTGCGCTCGTTGTTGGCCGGAACATAAGCGCTTTCTCGCGAAGACTTTTGCCACTCGTGCCCGTTGAACATATCGAGCGCGACGCCTCGCCAGCGCAGGTTTCGTTGCCGACGCGGTTGCGTATCTTCCACACGCACGCGCATGACCGTCTGGTTGCTCCGCTGAAGCCGTCCGATCTCACCCAGACTGACCTTGTCCGAGAACCCGATCACGCCCGCCAGACCTTCGCCCGATCTCGCCAGCGCGCTTGATCCGAAACGCGGCGCGATGAAAAAGAGCGGCATCGCCAGGGTGAAGATCAGCACTAACAGTACGAAGGCCACGAACGGCAAGCGACGCGCCTCTCCAGAATGCCAGCCTCCCGCAGCGTGTCCCTTCTGGCGCAAGCGCCGGAAGAGGGTCGAATCAGGCGCGACGAGCAAACGTGTCTCGCTGATCTTCATGCCGCGCCGCGCCTTCTTGATCTCGAAAGAGACGATGGTCGAGAGCGCAAAGAGCATGTACAGGCCGAGCGTGGCGAGAAACAGCGGGCTCAAGCTCAAGCCCGCCGCGAGCAGGACTTCAAAGAAAGAGATCAGGTAGAGGAAGACCCAGTCCCTGTCCGCTTTCCTCTGGAGCAGTTTGACGGCAGATAAGAAGAGAATCAAATGAACGAGCGCGCTCACGCCCACTCTGTCTTTGATCTCGCTGCCACCGGATAGGAAACGCCAGTCCAGATAAAAGAGCGGGAGCGAGAGCAGAACCACGAAGAGGCCGACGCGCTCCGACAGTTGCCAGCGCGTATCCTCCAGAACCCAGGCCGCAGCCGTCAAGGCAGCGAACGCCACGGTCAGCCCCAAACCCATCCCGCCTGACACGGCCAAGCAGAGCGCGCCGCACGCCACCATCGCGTAAGAAGAGACTCTGAAGTAAGTGCCGAAGGTCATAGGAAGCGGCCAGCCAGTTCTTTCAGCTTTCAGTATCCGGTCTCTGAACGCGGGCCGCATCATTTGAGATGCAGCGAAGCTGATCGCTGATGGCTCACAGCTAAGACACGAAAGCCCGCGAGAGCTTAACACTCTCGCGGGCTTTTGAGAAAATCCCGGCGGCTTCCTACTCTCCCACACCCCTACGAGTGCAGTACCATCGGCTCCAAGAGGCTTAACTTCCGTGTTCGGGATGGGAACGGGTGTGACCCTCTCGACAAAACCACCGGAAAACTTGTCAACTCTCTGCAAGAGAGCTTTGAAAATCGAATAGTGCTGCTGCTTGGGCAAGTCTTTTATGCTTGCACTGCAAACCCTTCGGAAGCCCGTTGTTGGCTTCGTCAGTAAATTTTATGGTCAAGCCAAGGGACTGATTAGTACTGGTTAACTGAGCGTCTTTCAACGCTTGCATATCCAGCCTATCAACCTGGTGGTCTACCAGGAGTCTCACGGGCAGGACTAATCTCGGGTCTGGCTTCACGCTTAGATGCATTCAGCGTTTATCCATGCTCCACTTAGCTACCGAGCGCTACGGCTGGCGCCATAACTCGTACACTAGAGGTGGATCCATCCCGGTCCTCTCGTACTAAGGACAGATTCCCTCAATC
>DASVVT010000020.1:0-4630 GCA_036386415.1 Pyrinomonadaceae bacterium | reverse complement strand
TTGCAGATGAATTTACCAGCATCAGCAACATTGTAGGGGCAGGGCTTGTCCCTGCCCGCTTTTGTTCGACCGGCGGGCAGGGACAAGCCCTGCCCCTACTCTCATCTCTTACATCGTTAATTCATACGAAAACCGCTCTAGCTAGTGCGGCAAGCAAACTGGATGCTGTTTTTGGCGATCTTAGTCACCGGAGCGTCACCACGCCGAAAGCTCTGCCTACCGCTATGTTTGTAACTGATTGAAAAGGGATGGCGTCCCGTACGGGAGTCGAACCCGTGTCGCCGCCGTGAAAGGGCGGTGTCCTAGGCCACTAGACGAACGGGACGTAGAAGGAAGAGTTCTACCGGAGCGAGACTTGAGTTACAGGAGAGCAGACTTGCAAGCACTCTTTCTTAGCTCATCATTCGGTTAAAATTGAAACGATTGTGGTGGAGTCGACCGAAGATTAAAATTGCGCCCCACCGATCAAAATTATTAACCGAATGCCTTTCGTAGACTCGCTTATTAACGGTAAATTACGTTACCGTACATCCTATTACGTGTCAACCGTTCAGGCTTTTGAGCATCACAGTACGGTGCTCGGATGCGTGTTTGAAGAGTAGGGTTCCACAACTGAGAGCAGTTTCAGTGGACGGCAGCAGAGAGAGAGGCCGCCAGCACGGACGTGAGGGGAGGGCGTTCGGAGCGTATACAGCGACCTCACCTCACGGTCAGGCTTGCGGCCTGGTACCGTCCACCAAAAGATATTTGGAGGGCGATGCCTATGAGTTTGCGCAGCATTGACGAGATTATCAAAGACCTTTCAAAGCCGATTCCGGCGCGCCTGCTTCGCACCAAAACGGTCGGCGGGCAGAAGATCAAATTTCTGGCCTGGCACACAGCCGTCAAATTTCTGGACCTCTATGCGCCGGGCTGGTCTTACGAGATTCGTCACCTGACGGGCATTGGAGGGAAGCTCGTCATCGTCTCCCGTATCTCGATCCCGTGTTTGGAGGGCGTCGTCTACCGCGAGGCAACAGGGCTGGAAGACGAAGACGTGGATCGCTACGGCGACCCTTCGAGCAACGCCGAGAGCAAGAGCCTGCGGCGCGCCGCCGCCAAGTTCGGGCTCGGTCTGGGGCTCTACGATAGAAGCAAGCAACAGACGACGTGAAGGCGTCCTGCAACGACATCGGGCGAGGTGGCGAGCCCCGTTCCTACTGCTTCACATGAACGCGCCGCACGCCGAAGGCTATGATGCGTGCCGGAATGTCGCGCAGGATGGGAAGGCGCAACAGGAGACGAAGCGCGGGCGGCAAGGTGAGCAGCGAATTCGACCTCAAGGCAGCACCGATGACGCGCTGCTGAACCTGTTTCTGTATCCATTGAATGACGCGCGTCGGCCATTCGCGCTCGCGCTGAACCTGACGTAGATGGTCAAGCCGCACCTGTCCCGCCAGCAATGGAGCGGTGAGGACGTTGGCCGCCACCGCCGCATCCTGAACCGCGTAGTTGATGCCGACTCCGCCGACGGGTGACATGACGTGCGCCGCATCGCCGATCAAGAGCAAGCCCGATCGATACCAGCGCGGGCAGCGGCTCGATTCGACCGAGAGCACGGCGATCTGTTCCCAGTCCTGCAAGGTCTCCGCGCGGTCTTTGAACTCCGGGGCCATCTCCACAATCGAGCGGCGCAGGGCTTCGAGTCCTTCGGCGCGTATATGCTGGTAACTGCCCTTGAGGATGATGTAGCCGACCTGCCATTGATCCAGACGATCCAGCAGAACCAGAGCGTGACCCCGACCGAAGCGCGCCAGGATGCCCTCGCCGTCGCTCTCTCTGCGCGGCCAGCGTAACCAGAGCACATCCATCGGCGGCGAAGTCTTGATCGGAGTGAACCCGGCCATCCGGCGCACGCGCGACGAACGCCCGTCAGCGCCGACTGTGAGAAGCGCACGCACCTCATGCCAGCCGTCATGGGCGCGATAAGAGACGCCGCGCACCTCTCCCTCCTCTTCGATCAGCTCCTGCGCGCTCGCTCCCATCACCAGTTGAAAGTTCGCGTAGCGTTTCGCTTCATCCGTGATGAACTCAAGAAACTGCACCTGGGGCAGCATCATGATGTAGGGGAAGCGAGTCTTCAAACGCCGGAAGTCGGCGGCAATGATGGGGCCGCCTGGCGTCATGAAGGTGGCCGTGTGTATCTTGCTGTGGCGGAACTGGTGAAGGCTGTCGGCCAGCCCCAGTTGATCCATGATCTCAAGGACGGACGGGTGAATCGTGTCGCCGCGAAAGTCGCGGTCGAAGTCCTCGTGCGCTTCGAGCAGCATCACAGGGACTCCCTTGCGCGCCAAGAGCAGCGCCAGCACAGCGCCGCCCGGCCCCCCGCCGACGATGCAACAGGTCGTCCGCTGCGGGGCGTGTGTCTCTTGAGCGACGGGCAAAGTCTCAGTCTCTGTTGAAGGCGGGGCTACTTCAATAGCCATGTCAACTCCTCTCTTCTCTGTGCAATCTCCGTGTTCTCTGCGTCTCTGTGGTGAGTGGTTTTTAAGTTAACTCACCACAGAGACACAGAGGACGCAGAGGATACACAGAGACTTGTGACAATAAGACACTACCTCTCTTCCTCAGCCGTAAGAGTATAGAAGAAATTTTACTCCTGACATGTGACCGCCCTTGCTCGACCGCTAAGACTTACCACAAAGGCACACAGACACAAAGGGAAAGATTGATGTGGGTTCATATCTTTCTTTGCTTGCTGGCGTCCTGGCACAAAGCTCCGAAAGTCGCCGGGCGTCTCTCACCTTGGTCGTTAGATTTGCCGCCCGCTCTTAGCAACCGAAAAGAATGGAAGCGACATCAGAGGGGCGTACACACCCTTTGGGCCTGGCCGCGTGAGGCCGAAAGAGATTCGCGCGGCCAGGTCGAAGCATCAGCCACCGCAAAATATTTTTGAAGCGAGCCGTATCTTTAAAGAGCCTGCCGGTAATAACAGTCAGGAAGCGAAAGTCCTTCGGGCACTGAAGGAGCTTCTGGCCGGGCGGGTCAGGCGATCCCTAAGCATGACAGACGAAAGACTGCTGAAAAGAGCGAGTCGCGGAGACGAGGCGGCTTTTCTCCTGCTGTACGAGCGTCATCGCGACGCAGTCTATCGCTTTGCCTACAGGCTGCTGGGGTCTGTCGCCCTGGCCGAAGATGTCACGCATGATTGCTTCCTGAGCCTGATCAAGCAGCCCGAGCGCTTTGATCCGGGGCGCGCCGTACAGCTACGCACATATCTCTATGCGGCGGCGAGAAATCTCGCTATGAAGCATTTTCGCCGTCAGGGACATGAGGCAGCGGTCGAAGAGATCAGGGAAGAGCCGCGAGTGCCGGAAGCGCACGCGCCCTTGCGCAAGCTGCTCGACGAAGAGCTCTCAACCGAAGTACGCAGGGCGATCAATGAGCTGCCGCCGCTGCAACGCGAAGCGCTGATCCTCTTCGAGTATGAAGAGCTGACGCTGGCTGAGGTCGCGCGCGTGGTCGGAGCAGACACGGGCACGGTCAAAGCGCGGCTTCATCGTGCGCGCCAGCGATTGAAAAGGTCGCTCGCACTTTATCTGAGCAGTAGCAGTAGTAGAAGCAGCAGTGAAGAGTTCGCCGTCGAGGAGGTGTTCAAATGAGGGATAGCCGAGAGACTCTGCCACTTGCCAGCGACGACCCTCGCGGTGCTGCTTCGGTGGAAGATCAGGAGCTTGACGCGCTCCTCCTGCGCCACTGGGGAGCGCCCCGTGCACCTGAATCCCTGAGCCTGCGCATGATCGCATCCTATCGCCAGGCGATGAGCCGCGCTCCGCTCTGGCGGCGTCTATTGTCAGCATACCTCCCCATCCTTTCTTTCAAACGTGGCTACGAGGAGGCCAACATGAAACAGTGTGTTACCTGCTTTGAAGAGTTCACAGATAGATTCACCTTCTGCCCCGTTGACGGCACGCCGCTCAACGGAGTTGAGATCACTTCTGCATTCGATTCGACGCCTCAACACCGCTTCGGCGAAAGGCAGACCGCTCATGTGTCTGCGCTCCGTGCCGGAGGCACGGAGTATCACCTGACGATCATAGAGGACGCGAGTCTGGTGCGGCGTCTACAGACGGAGCTACGCGAAGTCGCACGCGAGTCGCAGTTGACCTGGCCGGAATTCAAGCGTGATCCGATGGGCTTCACCACGCGTTCGGCATACGCCTACGGCGCGATGCTCTGGCGCTTCTTCTCCAGTCCGAACGTTGCCATTGCGACGATGACATCGCTCCTTGTGGTGCTCTCAGCCGTGATCGGCTTCGTCGCCCTTGACCGTTATCGCGAAGGCCATGCGTCGGAGATGGCTCAGAATCGTGATGATCTGGATTACCTTGGGCTGATGGGCGATATTCCTGCGGATCAGCCGGAGCCGGAGAAAGGCACTGCCGGTCTCAATAAAGGCACGGGCGGCGGCTCCAAACCCAAACAGGAGAAACCGGGCGGCGGCGGCGGTGGTGGCCGTGAAGACCCGAAGCCCGCTTCCTTCGGCAAAGTCCCTGAAGGTCGGCTGGATATTCCTCCGATTGTCGCACCGAATCCGAAGCCGCCACCGCCGGTCAAAGACCCGCTTTTGGTCTCCCCGACTCTGGACGCC
>DASVVT010000019.1:0-48376 GCA_036386415.1 Pyrinomonadaceae bacterium | reverse complement strand
TGCGGATGCCGATTTCGTGCGTGCGCTGCGCGACGGCGTAGCTCATCACCGAGTAGAGCCCGACGGCCGCCAGCGCCAGCGCGCCCAGGGCGAAGAAGGCCATCATCAGCATCGCCAGGCGCTTCGGCGAGACGGCCTCGTCCACGATCTCGGGCATCGTGCGCACGTTGTAGACGGGCAGGGACGCGTCGAGCGAGCGCACGGCGCCGCGCAGCGCGGGCGCGAGCGCGGCGGCGTCCGCCCCGTCGCCCCGCACGACGAGCGCCATCGTCCGCCACGCGTCCTGCCGCAGCGGGCGGTAGAACTCCCACTCCGCCTTCTCATCGAGGTCTTCGTTCTTCACGTCGGCCGTCACGCCGACGATCTCCCACGGGTTCTTCTCGTCCACGACGAGGCGCTGGCCGACGGCGTCGCCCGCGGGGAAGTAGTGGCGCGCGAGCGACTCGTTGACGACGCAGACGGGTCGGCCGCGCTCGTCGTCCGACGCCGCGAAGCCGCGCCCGCTCACCAAGCGGACGCCCGCCGTCTCGAAGTAGCCGGGCGAGACGACGAGGAAGTTGGCGTAAGGGCGCTCGCCCTTCGGCGGCACGGGCCGCCCCTCGACGTAGACGCTGGAACTCATGTTGCCGTCGCGGTTCATCGGGACGTAGTTGATGACGGCGGCCGAGCGCACGCCCGGCAGGGCGGAGGCGCGCGCGACCAGCTGGTCGTAGAAGTCGGCGCTCTTCTGCGGCTGGTCGTACGCCTCGCGCGGCAGCGACATCTGCATCGTCAGCACGCCCTCGGGCCGCAGGCCGATGTCCGACCTCATCATGTTGACGAACCCGTGCGCCATCACGCCCGCGCCCGCGAGCAGCACCAGCGAGAGCGCGACCTCCGCGACGACGAGCAGGCTCCGCGCGCGGTTGCGGCGCAGCCCGCCCGAAGCGCCCTTCTGCCCGCCCTCCTTCAGAGACTCGTTGAGGCTCACGCGCGTCGCCTGCAACGCCGGCACGATGCCGAAGACGACGCCCGTCAGGAGCGAAGCGCCGAGCGTGAAGAGCAGCACGGTCGAGTCCACCCCCATGTTCTTCCAGCCCGGGATGTACTTCGTAAACGTCGGGGGCATCCCCTTCGACATCAGGTCGATTGCCCAGAAGGAGAAGATGAGGCCGGCCAGGCCGCCGAGGAGCGCGAGCAGCACGCTCTCCGTCAACAACTGTCGGATGAGCCGCCAGCGGCTCGCGCCGAGCGCGGCGCGCACGGCCAGCTCGCGCTGCCGCGCCGACGCGCGCACGAGCAAAAGGTTCGCGACGTTGGCGCACGCGATCAGCAGCACGAAGCCGACCGCGCCGAGCAGGATCAGGAGCGCGGGCCGGACGTTGCCGACGAACTGCTCGCGCAGTGGGATGACCTCCGTGCCGTACCCCTTGTTGTACTGCGGCGCATCCTGTTCAAGGCGGGCTGCGATGGTCTTCATCTCGGCCTGCGCCTGCTCTAATGAAGCACCGGGCTTCAGGCGCGCCACCACCGATAGGAACCGACCTCGCAGGTTGGCCCCCTCCCCCTCCATGCGCATCGGGAGCACAGACCAGATTTCGGCGGGCCTGCCCGTGCCCGACCTCTTCCTGATGTGCCACTCGAAACCCGCGGGGAGGATGCCGATCACTACGCAGGGCGTGCCGTTCAGTGAGATGGGCTGGCCGATCACTCGCGGGTCGCCGCCGAACCGCCTCTGCCATAGGCCGTAGCTCAGGACGGCCACGTCAGGCGCGCCGGGGCGCGCGTCCTCTTCCGTCATAACCCTGCCGATGATCGGCTCAACGCCGAGGACCCGGAACAGTTCCGGCGTGGCGATCTGTACCGAGACCTCCTCCGGCTCGCCGACGCCCGTCAGATTGAGACGCTGGTCGGAGAAGGCCGCCATGCCCTCGAAGACCGTGCTCTGCTCGCGCCAGCCCAGGAAGTTGGCGCGCGAAGTCGTGTTCTGATGCCTGCCTCCCGGGCTCACCTCCCACAACATGACGAGCCGCTCCGCGTCCGGGAAGGGCAGCGGGCGCAGAAGCAGCTCATTAACCACTGAGAAGATCGCCGTGTTCGCCCCAATCCCCAAGGCGAGGGTGAGTACAGCGACCGCCGTGAACCCCTTATGTTTGGCGAGCACGCGCGCGCCATACCGAATATCCTGCAATAAAGTCTCTATCATCCCGCCTCCACGTACCTCGTAGGCTGAGTCCTTGATGCTGCCTAAATTGCCGAAGCTCCTGCGCGCCGCCAGTTGCGCATCCTCCGGCGACATCCCCCGCTCGATATTCGCCTCCGTCTCCATCTCGACGTGCAGGCGCATCTCCTCGTCTATATCGTGCAGGACTGCCTCGCGCCCCAGGAGGGCGCGCAGGCGTGCCGAAAAGATATTGAACCACCTCATCCCCGACCCGTCCTTTATGTGGCCTGCCTCACCTTCGTGACAGCAAGCACGAGACGATCCCAACTCGCCTCCTCCGCCTCCAGTTGACGCCGGCCCGCCCTCGTGAGCGTGTAGAACTTGGCGCTGCGGCCAGTCTCGTTCACCTCCCACTTAGAGGACACCCAGCCTTTCTGCTCGCTGCGGTAGAGCGCCGGATAGAGCGAGCCCTGCTCGACCTGGAGCATCTCGTCCGACATCTGGCGTATGCGCTGGATGATGCCATAGCCGTGCAGCGGGCCGAGCGAGACGGCTTTCAGGATGAGCATGTCGAGTGTGCCTTGCAGCAGGTCGGCTTTCTGTCGTGTCACTTGGTTGCCCTTTCATTTGAACCACAATGCCTAGAATGCCAAAGCATGCTAGCCGATGATGCCTAGCTTGTCAAAGCATCGTGGGCTCATGCCCATTCGCAGGCAGCTTGAGGATCATCTCAATCTCGCCTAAAGTTGTGCGCATGACTCTAAAAAACAGACCCGATATTAGAATCATCACACGGCTCGTGCCTCCGAGCGGGAATCTGGTGCAGGGGCAGTCGGAGCTGACCATCTCCCCTGTGTTGGCGCAGGCCGCCTCCAAATATATTGCCGCGAATGCTAATCACTACAGTCCGGCTGAAGGCGATGGGGCTCTTTTGCGCGCCGTGACGGAGAACGTCAGGCGCGTGAACGGGGTGGAACTTGACACCACGGACGCTTCGCCGCAGCTACTCATTTCTCATGGTGCGACCGGCGCGCTCGTCGCCATCGCGGAAGCTTATCTCAAGGGAGGCTGTGCGCTTGTCTTCGAGCCTTATTACCCTTATCACAGGCGCATCGTGGAAGAGTGCGGAGGCAGAACAGAGGTGCTGCCTTTGCGTGGCGAGCAGCTTGCGCTCGATCCGGAAAAATTACGCGCCCGCTGCCGTGAGCTGAAGCAGAGCGTCTCGTATCCCTTGCGTGCGATCATCTGCTGCACGCCTGCGAACCCTACGGGGAAGGTTTTTGCGGCAGGCGAGCTGAAGCTGATTGCGGACGTATGCCAGGAGTTCGACCTGCTCTGTATCTCGGATGAAGTCTATGAGCATTTCGTGAAGAGGCAGCATGTGCAAGCTTGCGTGGCTACGCTACCCGGAATGTGGGAGCGCACGATCACGGTCAACTCCTTCTCCAAGTCCTGGAATATCTCCGGCTGGAGGCTCGGCTACGTCTACGGCCACTCGCGCCTGATCGCACCGCTCAAGAACACGCTGAATGTCTTCTACGTCTGCTCGCCCACGCCTTTGCAGCGTGCGCTCTCGGAAGTGCTCGTCTCCGAGGTGGATTATTATGATCGACTGCGAGAGAAGTTTGAGTCCAAACTTGCCCTTGCGACGCGCGCGCTTGAAGAGGCCGGATTTCGTATCTATGACTCAGGCTCTATGTTCTACGTCTGGGCGAGGCTGCCTGAGAGGTTTGAGGATGCCGTTGTGCTCAACGATATGCTGATCAAAAAGGCAGGGGTGGGCGCTGTTCCCGGAAGCGCCTTCGCTGACAGCGATGCTTGGGATAACTATATGCGGCTGTGCATCGCGCGCGAGGACGAGATGCTGCGCGGGGCCTTCGACAGATTACGGAGCTTTTTCGTTGCACATGCAGAAAAGATTTAAACGCCAAGGACGCAAAGGAAGAGGCGCAGGGAACGCGAAGAAGAACCTTTGCGCCCTTTGCGTCTTATTCTTCTTGGCGTCCTTGGCGTTTAAATTCTCCTCTTTCCCGGTGCGCAACTCTAATGAGCCCTGCACAGGTGAACAGAACATCACTCGCTCTCCGTTCGATTTGAACCCTGCCCGTCTTTGATCCAGACCGTCTTGATATTGACGAACTCGCGTATGCCCTGGACGCTCAACTCGCGCCCGTAGCCTGAGTTCTTGACGCCGCCGAAAGGCAGTCGCGGGTCTGAAGCCACCATCCCATTGATGAAGACGCATCCGGCTTCCAGTTCATCAATCAGGCGCGCAACCTCTCGCTCAACATTCGTCCAGGCGCTTGAGCCGAGTCCGAACGTCGTATCGTTGGCGAGCCGAATCGCTTCGTCCAATCCACGCACGCGAAAGAGCAGGGCGACGGGGCCGAAAAATTCTTCACGGTAAGCGGGGGAATCTTTCGCTATATCAACGAGCACGGTCGGCGCGTAGTAGTAGCCTGGACGATCCAGCTTATTCCCGCCCGTGAGCACTCGCGCTCCCGCGTCAACCGATTGACGAACCTGCTCGGAGAGGTCTTCGACGATCTGGCTGGTCGCCAGCGGGCCTATGGCGGTCGCCTCATCGAGCGGGTCGCCGATCTGCAATGCTTCCATCCCTTCTACAAAGCGGCGCTCGAATTCGTCATAAATCTTCTCATCGACGATGAAGCGTTTGGCCGCGATACAGGATTGGCCTGTGTTGATCGTGCGAGCTTTGACCGCTGTGCGCACGGCCTCTTCCAGCGCGGCGCTCGGCATGACGATGAAGGGGTCGCTGCCTCCCAGTTCCAGGACGGTCTTCTTGATCTGTTTCCCCGCCTCGCTCGCCACACTTCTTCCGGCGGGCTCGCTGCCCGTCAGCGTCACAGCCGCGACGCGCGGGTCTTCGATCACTTGTTTGACAAGGTTAGAGCCGACGAGCAGAGTTTGGAACGCGCCCTCTGGAAAGCCCGCACGCCGGAAAATCTCCTCTATGCTGAGGGCGCACTGCGGCACGTTCGAGGCGTGTTTAAGGAGGCCGACGTTGCCAGCCATCAGCGCCGGTGCGGCGAAGCGAAAGACCTGCCAGAAGGGGAAGTTCCAGGGCATGACGGCGAGCACCGCGCCCATCGGCTGATAACGAATGAAGCTGCGAGTAGCATCCGTTTTGATCTCTTCGTCGGCGAGAAACGTTGCGCCCCATTCGGCATAGTAGCGACAGACCCAGGCGCACTTTTCTACTTCTTGAATGGCGGCCTTCAGAGGCTTGCCCATCTCTATGGTCATCATGCGACCGAGGGCTTCTTTCTCCGTCTCAAGTATCTCTGCCGCGCGCATCATCATGCGAGAACGTTCGGCGAAAGACGTGCTACGGTACACGCGAAAGGTATCGGCGGCGCGCTGGAGGTTCTCTTCCAGCTCTCTTTCCGAAAGCGCCTCGAAAGATCGGATCGTCTCGCCCGTCGCCGGATTGATCGTCGTTATCGCCATGTTTCCTCCCCCTCGTAGAACAAGGTCAACCTTGATCTCTGATCTTGTCCGTCACAAACAGGTATGGTGCTTCTCCAAATAAGAAGCAGATGTAGATTATAATTTGCGGGTCGCTGCCAGAACAGTAGCCTGCGACGCACAAATTGTCACGTCAGACGAAGGGGCTTACTATTAGCTCTATCAGAATCGGAGATGACGGCAAAGATCAGCGTTGAAGCAGGCGGCGCAGGATCAGGAACTAGATGCCGTTGACAAAAAATTGAATCGCAGCGAAGCGCCGCGCTGTGCAGCGATTCTTCGGGGGACTGTAAACAGATTATAGAGCACTACAAAATCCTGGAAACGCTTGGCGAAGGTGGAATGGGTAAGGTCTACCTGGCGCTGGACGAGCGTCTGGGGCGCAAGGTTGCTCTGAAGGTTCTGACCTCAGACTTCATGACCAATCGAGACAGCCTGCGCCGCTTCAAGCAGGAGGCGCGGATCACCTCTGCGCTTTCTCATCCGAACATCTGCATCCTCTACGAGGTCGGAGAGAACGCAGAAGGATTGCATTTCATCTCCATGGAGTATGTCGAGGGCGTGACCTTACGCGACATGATGAACAACGCTCCGATGGCAATCAGTCAGGTGCTTGAGATCGGCGCACAAATCGCGGCGGCCCTGGCGGCAGCCCACGGGGCAGGCATCATTCATCGCGACATCAAGCCGGAGAACGTGATCGTCCGCCCGGATGGTTACGTCAAGGTGCTGGACTTCGGCGTGGCAAAGCTGACAGAGCACCGGACGGACGCTGCCTTAGGCCAGTCGATACACACGACGGACCCGAACATGGTGGTGGGAACGCCCCGTTATATGTCGCCTGAGCAGGTGCGCTCTCTCAAAGTTGACGCTCGCACAGACATCTGGAGCCTGGGGGTAATACTCTACGAGATGACCACAGGGCAGCCTCCCTTCGATGGCCCGACGATAGGCGACCTGATCGTCTCGGTGCTGAAATCAGAGCCCCCACCCCTCTTGCGCTACTCAACGGAAGCGCCCACACAGCTTCAGCAGATCATACAGAAAGCCCTGATGAAAGAGCCCGAAAATCGGTATCAGAGGGTGGTGGAACTGCTCGCTGATCTCAAAGCGCTAAAAAGTGAAGCTGAAGCTGAACCGGAAACAGTGAGCATCCTGGGAGAGAAAGACAGTGCCAGTGTGACACCAGCGACAGCAAGCGGCAGACACACGGGAGCGAGAACCGCGCCCCAGTCGGCCAGACCGACCATTGAGATTGGCATGGAAGGCCGTCTGTCCGGGATCGATTTAATCGTCAGCCGTATCAAACGTCACAAACGAGCGTTGCTCATTCTTCTCGCCCTACTGCTGGCCGCGATCATAGCCTCTTGCTATCTTTACTTCGCTGGGGGAATCCTTGCTGCCACATACACGATGACGGTATCGCCATTCGTCAGGGGGGATGCAGCGCATCGGCCTCGAGCTTTGAAGGGATTGGCCGCGAAAGAGACGGACATGATAAAGGTCATCAAACTATGACAGAACCGGCCTACCCGGCGGCCAGAGCGGTCGCCGCCACCACACAGGCGCACTTCGCACGCCATCTCGCGGCAGCACGCCGCCAGGGGCAGCAGGAGTTAGCGCATGAACCCGACGCGCGTGCGATTGAAGCGGTGATCGACACAGCGTTCTGGGCTAGTCTGCGCAAGGAAGAAGGCTATTCCCCGAAGATTTCGCTCGCTTTTCTCCCGCCGGAGCAGGCTGCCCCGCCGCTTCTCTTCGAGCAAGGGCTACCGCTGACGCCCGCCGCCCTGTCGCGGCTCGCACCCGCAGTCGAGCGCCCCGGCATACATCTTGGAGTCTGGCGCGACCGCGATGAGTTGTGCGTATGGGGAACGACGCGCACGATCCCGCGCCTCTGCTTCGTGCTGGAGGTCATCGAAGCGGGGCTGCTGGTGATCAAGTACCGGCGCGGCCAGGACCCCGGAAAGTTCGTCAATGTCGCGGTGCTCAAGGGCGACCAGATCAAGGTCGTGGATGAACAGGGCACGAGCCTCCCGGACTGCCCGGCTCTGCTAACGTCCTTACTTGGCTTCGGCTCGCCGGACTCCCATACAGACTCTCTGAACGTGCTCGTGCAACTGGCCGCCTCCATGCGCGCGCACGGGCGCGGGGGCTCGCTTCTGGTCGTCCCACATGGCACAGCGTCCTGGCGAGAGTCGATTGTCTGGCCTGTCCTTTACTCCGTCGCGCCTCCTTTCTCCGAGCTGGCTGACCTCATGCGTCAAGATGAGGAGATGAGAGACATGCGTCTCTGGCAGGAATCCTTCATTGACGCGGTCGATGCTATTGCGGGCATGACGGCGGTGGATGGCGCGACCATTATCAGCGATCAATATGAGCTGCTAGCCTTCGGCGCAAAGATCGGGCGACGCGAAAACGGCGTGCAGGTCGAGCAGGTGGTTTTGACGGAGCCGGTCATCGGAAGCGCGGCCTCAGTCGTTCACCCTGTGCAATTCGGGGGGACGCGTCACCTCTCCGCAGCCCAGTTCGTACAGGATCAACGCGATTCGGTCGCCCTCGTCGCCTCGCAGGACGGACGCTTCACGGTCTTCGCCTGGTCGCCCTGCGAGGAGAAGGTTCACGCTCATAGAGTGGAGACGTTGCTGCTCTAAGCCGCAAAAAGTTGAAATGAGGTTCACGAAAATTATTCTGATACCAAGATACAAACGAAAGAGGACGGGGGACGATCCACTAAGCAACACGAAGTAACACGAAACAGCCCCTTCTGTTCGTGTCAATTCGTGTTGTTTCGTGGATCGTCGCACGCCTTAGCATCGACAGCCATCTCCATCCTCACTTCAAAGAAGCTTGCGCGCTCGATCATCTTGCTGTCGCGGTCATCTCACTCTGTCAGGATTTCCATGAAAATGTATTAATGAAACAGTCGCGCAGCTTGAAACGTAGCAGAACGAAAGGGGAAAACCTTTGAAGAGGTGACTGATGGAAACTCTGTGGCACGACCTGTCTTATGGCTTTCGGATGCTGTGGAAGAATCCAGGCTTTACCATCACGGCGGTCTTATCACTGGCGATTGGCATCGGCGCTAACAGCGCTATCTTCAGCGTCACCAATGCGCTTCTCTTGCGCCCTTTGCCGTACAGGGATGCAGAGCGGCTGGTCATACTCTGGAACCGCTCCCCCGGCTTAAACGTGGCGCAGGACTGGTTTTCGCCCGGTCAATACTTGGACGTTAAAACTCAGAACCACGTCTTCGATGAGGTGGCGATGACCATCGGCGGAAGCTTCAACCTGACGGGGCAGGGGACACCAGAGCGTGTCGATGGGGCGCGCGTCTCCTCCTCGCTCTTCTCGCTCCTGGGCGCTCAGGCCAAACTCGGACGCGTCTTCAACACGCAAGAGGACGGGGCTGGTAAGCCGACTGTCGTGATTTTAAGCAACGGGTTCTGGCAGCGCCGCTTCGGCTCTGACCCCGAAATCATCGGAAAAACGCTGACCCTCAATGGTAACAGCTTCACCATCGTCGGCGTGATGACACAGGATTTCTCTTTGGATAAGGAGGTCATGCCCGCCGTCAACGGCATTGAGAAGGCCGACGTGCTGTTGCCTTTGCCGATGAGTGAAAGCGACCGCACGGATCGCGGGCACGAAGACTACAACATTTTTGCGAGGCTGAAGGCGGGCGTCACTCGCGCGCAGGCGCAGGCGGAGATGGATGTCATAGCCGAGCGTATGAAGCAGCAGTATCCGGAGAATTACCCGCCAAGCGGCGGGCTCACCATCAGCGTCGTGCCGCTCCTGGAACAGGTTGTCGGCGACATACGCCTCGCCCTCTACGTGCTCTTTGGCGCGGTCGGCTTCGTCCTCGCAGTGGCCTGTGCGAACGTGGCTAATCTGCTCCTTTCACGCGCCGCCGTCCGGCAGAAGGAGATCGCCATTCGCACCGCCGTCGGCGCGAGCCGCCCGCGCATACTGCGCCAACTCCTGACGGAAAGCGTGCTGCTGGCGCTCATGGGCGGTCTCTGCGGACTCGGCATCGCGCTTCTGTCCGTCAAGCTATTGCGCGTCTTTGGCCCGGAAAATATTCCCCGCCTCGATGAAATAGGCGTGGACGGAAGAGTGTTGGCCTTCACCTTCTTCATTGCGCTCATGACAGGCATCATCTTCGGACTGGTTCCAGCGCTGCGTGCCTCAAGCGTTGATTTGAATGAGGTGCTCAAGGAGGGCGGTCGCAGCTCAGGCGCTCCAGGCGCTCTCGGTCTCGGCCAACATCAGATTCGTAGACTGCTCATCATCACGGAGGTGGCTCTGTCCCTCATTCTACTGGTTGGGGCGGGGCTGCTCGTTCGCAGCTATCAACGCATCGCCAGCGCCAGCCCCGGCTTCAATCCACACAATGTGCTGTCGCTGCGCCTGTCGCTGCCCGCCTCCAAATATGGCACGCCGGAGTCGATCACAGATTTTTACCGTCAGGCGAGCGAAAGAATAAGATCATTGCCGGGCGTCGAATCTGTCGGCACAACATATTCACTGCCGATGAGTACGGTGGCGTTCGCCTGGGAGCCGATCATCGTTGAAGGTTACGTTTCAAAGACGGCGCAGGATTTCATCATCTCTAACACGCGCATAGTCAATCCTGACTATTTCCGCACGATGGAAATTCCGCTCTTGAAGGGGCGGTACTTCAACGAGCATGATCGGAAGGGCGAGCCGGAAGCCGTCATCGTCAACGAGGCGATGGCCGAGCGCTTCTGGCCGAATGAAGACCCGATTGGAAAGCGTCTGCAACAAAAAGGGAAGCCGGACTCCTGGCGCACGGTTGTAGGAATAATCACCGATAGCAAACAATATAGCGTCGAGAAGGAACCGCCCATCACCGTCTACTACCCCTTCGAGCAATACATCGCGAGGAACATGTACCTGCTCGTGCGTACGACTTCCGACCCGTCGCCAATGACCGCCGCCATCACCAAAGAGATTCAAGTTCTGGACGCGGAGCTGCCCGTCTTCGATGTTCATACGATGGAGCAGCGTCTATACGATTCACTGGCACGTCAACGCTTCTCTATGCTCCTGCTGGGGGTGTTCGCTGCTTTCAGTATGACGCTCGCCGCCATCGGCATCTATGGTGTGATGACCTACTGGGTCAACCAGCGGACGCATGAGATAGGCATTCGCATGGCGCTCGGCGCGCAACCCTTTAACATTCTGCAACTCGTCATCCGACAATCTCTGATCCTCGTTTCGGTGGGTCTGGTCTTAGGTCTCGCGGGCGCATTTGCTTTGACGCGCGTCATGTCCAGCCTGCTCTTCGGCATCAGCGCGACTGATCGCCTGACGTTTGTCCTGGTCTCCCTGTTGCTCGGCTCGATAGCCCTCGTCGCCAGCTATATCCCTGCGCGCCGCGCGGCAAAGGTAGACCCTATGGTCGCGCTGCGGCATGAATGAATAGGTCTGTCTTGAGCCTCCGAGAGCGGTTTCAGAATTGAGTGTCCGTGAAGGGTCGTACGCGCGAGATCGGCATACGCATGACAATCGGCGCGCTCATCAGCCGTGCGCAGGCAATCCCAGATCGAATCAATTGTGCTTAGTTTGACAGGGGGCTTATTGGCAAACTCCTCGGGATTGTGGCCTCCGTTGTGATCCCGATGATGCGCGGCTGGCCGAATGCTCAGACGGCACAGATTACTTTGTCAGCTTACGGCGCTGGTGTTATCAGAACTCATAGATGTCAGCGCTGTATCCATTGCGGATAGTTGCAAAACCATACTGCCTTGATGTTTTGTAAACATACGCCTGGCGCGCCCGCTCAACCATTTCAATCATTAAAGACTATCCGTTTAAACACAATCCTTTCAAACTTTTGGAACGCCCAGGAGCCTTTTTGATAACCAGGTCATATATGGCATTGGTTTTGCAAATTTATATGCCGATGAACGGGAAGATAACAACCAGCATTGCTTCCATCCTGAGGGGGGCTGTGCTCCTGTTATTAGCGGTTTCAGCCATTTCACTCCTCTCTGCTGACGCCGTCAAAGGGCAGGCGCATGAGGAGCCTCAAACATCCAAGTCGGTCGAAACCGACAAGATGATCGCCAGATTCGAGGGACGCGTGAAGGAATATGCAGTTCTCAGAGAGCGCTTGGAGGATAAGCTCCCGAAGCTTCCTAAAGAGAGCACGCCCGAGCAGATAAAGGCGCACAAGACGGCCTTTGAAGAGCTCGTCCGTTCGGCCCGACCGACTGCTCAACAGGGCGATCTGTTCACGCCGGACATCGCTGGATACATACGCGCGACAATTAGAAATACGTTCAAGGGTCGGAAGTTGCAGGAGCTGCGTGAAGAGATCATGGAGGCGGAGACAGAGGGCGTGACCTTGAGAGTGAACTACACATACCCGGAGAGCAAGGAGTTGACACAGATTCCCCCGACCCTGCTTTTGAAACTTCCCCAACTGCCCAAACAGGTGAAGTACCGTTTCGTCGGAAGCCACATGCTGCTCGTAGACAGAGAGAATGGTCTGATAGTTGACTACATGCTTAATGCCCTCCCGTAAGGCGGGCGTGCCGGAGGCGAAGAAAAGGTATGAAACGGATTGTGACCTCGGTTTTGATGATGGCCGCGCTTCTTTTCGGCGGCTTCGTTGATCTTAATCACGCCCAAACTCCATCCGCCACCGGCTCCAAAGTCGGCTCATCGGCAAGCTCGCCCTTAAAATTAAGTTTGCCTGTGGTAGAGGGTTCGGTTCGCTTTGCCGTCATCGGCGACACGGGCACGGGCACGGATAAGCAAAAGCAGTTGGCCGACTGGATGATCAGATATAAACAGGCCTACCCCTTCGAGTTCGTCCTCATGATGGGCGATAACTTGTACGGCGGAGAGAGCCCCCAGGATTTCAAGATGAAGTTCGAGGACGTCTACAAAGTACTCCTTGACGACAATGTGAAATTCTACGCCACGCTCGGCAATCACGACGACGCCAACCAGCGCTTTTATGAGTACTTCAACATGAACGGCGAAGAGTATTACGTCTTCAAAAAAGGGAACGTCTCCTTTTACTCTCTCAACAGCAATTATATGGATAAACGACAGCTTAAGTGGATGGAGGAGCAGTTTGCGAAAGACACCTCGGAGTGGAAGATCTGTTTCTTCCACCACCCGCCGTATTCGTCGGGCGGCAAGCACGGCTCCGCAGAAGAGCTGCGGAAAGTGGTCGAACCCATATTCCTGAAGTACGGGGTGAGTGTGGTCTTCGCCGGGCACGAACACTTCTATGAAAGGATCAAGCCGCAGAAGGGGATCTACTACTTCATTTCAGGCGCGGGCGGCAAATTAAGGGAGGGCGATGTCCGAGAGGGATCACCCTTGACTGAGAAGGCTTTTGATAAAGACATGTCCTTCATGCTCATCGAAATCGCCGACGACGAGATGCACTTCCAGGTCATTTCGCGCACCGGAGAGACCGTGGATTCCGGCGTCATCTTTAACCGACGTAAGGGAGCCATGAAGGCGGCAGCTTAGAGCGGTTTTCAAATGAATGTCAGACGAGGATAAGATTGTAGGGGCAGAGGACTTGTCCTCTGCCCGCTCAAGAGCGAAGACGGGCAGAGGACTTGTCCCTGCCCCTACAGCGAAGACGGGCAGGGACAAGCCCTGCCCCTACTGTTCTACACCCGATTGAAATTTGCTAACTCGAACGCGCCTTGCTTGCCGGTCAAACTCGCGTATGGTGTGAGGCCGAAAGGTTATGGACGGCCTTTCCCTTTGCCAGCAGGACGTTCAGCTTTTGATTTCGCAGCTTGTGGCGTCGGTTTTGCCTGCCCGCGTTCGATTGCACGCTGCTGCTTGACGCGCTGCGGCTCCTGAGATTGTTGTGCGCGAGCTTTGCCTTGTGACTCTCTTTGAGCAGCCGCTCTTTGGCCTCGCCGCATCGCCGTTTCCTGATTTGACTGCTTGCGAGCCTCAACCCTTTGTTGTTTCGCCTCCCGTTGCTCTCGACGCTCAACAATCGCTTGTTGACGACCTTCTTCTCTTTGCGCCTTGAGCTGCTGGCCGACACGTTCTCCCTGTGCTCGCTCCGGTCTTCTTTCATTCTCAGCGCGGGCTGCCGCGCCGTCCTGTTTCTGCGTGACTGCTTCTTGCTGACGGGCAGCGCTTTGTTGAGCACGCTCCTCTCGTTGCTGCTGCCGTTCGAGTTGCTTCATCTCACGCCGAGCCTCTTTATTACCTTTTGCTGCCTCGTCTGCGAGCGCCGCCTTACGCTGATCTCGCTCTTGATCCTTGTCGGATGGTGCTGTCGCCCGGTCTGCTTCTTGCTGGCGAGATGCGCCGGGTTGTTGCTCAGCGACCACTGGCTGGCGATTGTCCTTAAACTCCAGCTTCTCCTGACGCTGCTTGTCGGAGACTGATTCGACCTTCAACGCCCGCGCCAGCTCTTTTCTAAAGGGCGTCGCCACGGGCGTAGTGCTCGCGATGACCCTGGTGTTGTCTATCCGACGGGCTACATCCTGCGGCACATCTATTTTGCGCCGCGCCCGAGCGGTTTGCAGCGCCGCCTGTCGCAGCGTCTCAACCGCGAATGGATCGACGACCGGGCGCAACTGAGCAAGCTTTTGCGGATCAACTCTGGTGATGATGCTCTGGTTGATGACGCGGCTGAAATCTCGCACCGGCACGAAGGTCAACGCCCCCGGAACCTGTAGGTTTACAATCTGACCCTGCACTGTTTGTGTCTGAGTGAGATAATGCGGCTGCCAGCTTGCGTCATAGTACCTTGGGGCATACGGGTCGCCAGGCCCGAGCGGCACCCAGCCAATCACGTTCTCCTCGACAAGAGGAACGAAGGCGACGAGGGCGGGTGAATAGGCAGGTCGGGTATTTACTCTTTCAGGAATCCAGAACCATTGGTCATCGACGTAGACCCACCGGCCATAATGATATGGGGCATAACCCCAAGGCTCGTTTGAAACCCACGTCAAGCCATATGGATCATCCGTGCTCCAGTAGCCTTGCTGGTATGGAGCCCAATCGGCATCTACGCGTGGGTGCCAGGCGTAGCCGTAACTGCTCACTTCACGCCAGTCGCCATAATAGTCAAGATCGTCCACACCCGGTATGGCATCAGCCACATACTGGTAGCTTACATAACGGCTATAAGGGTCGTAGTAATAAGGGTCATTCAGATAAGCGTCATAGTCGCGGTAACGCCCGTCGTAGATTCTGGGATATTGATAGCCGTAGTAATCGTTGACCAGCGTGCCCGCATAGGCAGGGTCCAGGCGTGACAGGACAACCTCCGTGGCGGCCTGGCCGAGGAGGGTGAGCATTTCACCCCTACCGATCTGCCCGGTGCCGCCTAATCCTACTACCTGAGCAAGACCGCTCAAGACAGAGACGACGGCGCTGCCCTGATCGTCATAAGCGATCTGATAGAGTCCGGGCTGATTGAAATCGACTGCGCCGTAAGGCGTGGCAACTTCAAATAGCTCGCCGGGGGCGAGGGAGCCGACATTAAACAGAGCCGAGCCCTCGCGCAGCGCCAATTGAGTTCTTTGGTCTGAGAGCGATAACACATCAAGCGATGCGTGCTCGTCGAGCCTGGCGAAGTTGCGCCCTGTGAAGGCAATGGCTGCGCGCGAGTTACCGTGGGCATAAATGCGATCCCCCACGGACACAGGAGTGTTTTGTGTGGCTTCGATCCAACGTTCCTCCGACCCGCTATTATCTAAACTGTGATTCAGGGCAACCTCACCGTCCACACGCTGTATGCGTGCGGCGCTTGGCAGAACCTGTGTCTCCGTAGCTCGTTGATGCTCGACCCAGAGCATCGCGGCCATCCCGCTGAGCCCTGCACATACAATTGCCACGATCACATGCGGCCAAAACTTTATCCTATTCATAATATTGTATCCCCTCTATTTGTCTCATATTCAGACGGAATTCAATGTCAATGCCCGCAAGCATCATGCCAGCCTGTAATATCGAAGAATAAGAGCCTTACGTGTTTAGATATTGTATTTAGCGTAAGCGGGTGGTGAGCCCGTGAACGCGCGTGTATGAAAAACGGGCTCGACGCTATATGGTATGCAATCAAATCTCATCTGGCACGTTTGCATTGGTAAGTTACGAGAAGGTAGGTTTCTTGAGTTTTTGAAATCCCTCGAGCGCTCCGCTTAACCCGCCGCGAGCGATCAGTATCCAACCTGATTTACAGAGACGAACATGAGAGGCATGCTATCGTGAGGTCTGGTTGAATGAGTTGTTAGATAGCGCCCTATGCAAACTCATCCCGCTCACTAGGGCTCACTGCTGAGGGTCACGAGCGGCCACGCTTACGAAACATGTCGCGCCGGGTAGTCTAGACCGGCGGGGTACTCCTTCTTTCGCCCTCCCTGAAGTTCTTCGAGGGATTCGGAACGGCCTGACGCAGTTTATAGCTCGCACCTTCAAAGTCTCAGGCCGGTGAAAGGACGAAGTCAGTATGGACTTCCCTGCGCGGCACTGGTCCTATCCTCTCGCAGGCTTCCGCCCACTCTCGCAAATGCTCCGGCAATAGTTGCAGCACATGCTCGTCGGGCTGGTGCGTCTCACCGATCCTGAAGAGCGCGCCCGGCGTTTTCCTGATTTCGATGTGAGCGCCGAGGATGAACGATATTCGATGCTCGCGCTCGAAAGCAGCAAGCTTCGCGGCGCTGCTGCGGTACTCATCCCAGTCGTTGATGACGAGCTTGCCCGGATAAAGGATGTCCCCGCTGAGAAGAATTCCCGTCGCCGAGTCGTAGACGCAGATGTGGTGCTCCTCATGTCCAGGCGTCGGGATGATGGTGAGAGATCGACCCCCAAGGTCGAGCGTGCCCATGCCGTCCGGCCAGTCAGCGATGTTATAAGCGCTCTTGATAGACTCCAGCTCGGGGCCGATGATGAAAGTATCAGGCCGACTCTCCAGGGCACGGTCGCCCGCGAAGTGGTCTGCGTGCGAATGAGTGTGGCCCACGACGAGCCTGAGCGGGCCTCGCCCGCGCGCCATCGCCAACTCCGAGAGGATGCCATCCACGATGCTTCGGATGGGAAAGGATGTGCTGTTGGTCGGGGCTGCGCCCGAGTCGAGCATGAATGCCGCCTGCTCACCGACGAGCAGATAAAGGAACGGCCCCTCGAAATTGACGCACTTGCTCTGGCGGATAATGAAGGTCGAATCATCAAACGGGTGAACCTGAAAGGCCGGCCCGTCGAACGTCTCACAATCGGGCGCTCCGTGAATCCAACTCTGCGGGAAATGATCGCTCATAATGGTATTTGACGATCCTTTGTCTCTCTTATCCTACGCTTTATGCTGAGCCTGTAGAGGAGCATAACATTGAGATGTGAACAGTAACACTGGCGGGCAGCGTTTCGAGCCAGGCAGGTTGCGATGCGTTTGAGGTTGGCGGCGACTTTTAATCTCGTGTCTCTCGTCAAATCAGGCTCTCGCCATGATAATTAGCAGAATGCTGATGATAATGGTGTCGCCGCCGCCAGAATGTCTCGTCAGGCCAGCGCCTCTCAAGGCCATAGTATTCCTGATGCATAAGCAGATATCGCGCATAAGACAGATCAAGAATCCTCTCGTAAGATTGCAGCGATTGATGATCGCCCTCCAGGGAATCCGCGATGGCGGAGGCGGCATAGAAGCCAGCGCCCATGGCCGCAGAGATGCCGTATGAGGCGAGAGGATCATAGGCGGCAGCGGCATCCCCGACGGCTAGCCAGCGCTCACCCGTCATCTTGTCGAGCCGTGCGCTGTTCGCCGGTAGTATTCGCGGTTCGCTAACGGGGCGATAGTCGCCTGCGAGAGCGCGTCGCTTGGTCTGCTCGGTTGCGTCAAGAAGAGCAAACCAGTCCCGTGTCTGGCGCACAGCGTTGTGGTCTACGAGATCGCTGTCGGTCATGTAAATAACTATCAACTGATCGCGGGGCAGCCGCGCCGAGTACCACCAACCGGAAGCCACCGCCTCGACGAGAGTCAAGGAATCCTTGATTCCCATCCCGCCCTCAGATTTCATTAAGGCCGCAACTCCTATCAGACGATCATACCGGATGTGACGGGCTCCGAATTGACGCGCCAGGCGTGCCACGCGCCCGCTCGCATCAACCACAAAGTCGGCCTCAAGATGTTTATCTCCCGTTGGAGTCTTGACGCGCAGTGCCCATTTTCCGTCTTGCCACAAACACTCGCTCAGGCGATAACCATAATGCCATTGCGCGCCCTGCTCGCGCGCCGCAGTAGCCAGAGTCTGCTCAAATTTGAGCCGGTCTAACTGCCACCCCGCGCCTTTCGTCCCAAACAGAAAATCTCGTTCAACCGGATTGGATGAACCCCACAGAGAGCGATTACCATGCGAGGTCAGGTGATCTTCACCGCCGAGCCGATTTTTGAGTCCCAACTGTTCTAACAACGGATTGGCGTTCGGCGGCAAGCACTCTCCGATCTTAGGTTCAGGCCCGGATTGTGTTTCGATGACGACCGTTTTCACGCCGCGACGCGCCAGTGTCAGAGCGACGGTCGCTCCGGCTGGCCCACCGCCGACAATAGCCACCCGTTTCTTGCGCCCTCCGGTCGCCATTTACAGCTCGTCGCGCCTGAGAATACGACGGCGCGAGACAATCGGAACTTCGTCTATCTCGGCTTCCAGTTTCCTGGCCGCCAGCGCCACGACTTTCTCCTTTTCATCAACCCGACGGACTCTTTCGGCAATCTTAACCTGCTCCCAGGTCGGGTCCGACTTGGTGAATTCCTTGGCGAGCCCCGTTTCCACCCAGAGGCTCGAAGGCAGTCCCTGTTCCTCGTGGTCGTCGGGGCCATCCTGTTTGGTGATGATGCCGAGCTTATCCCACTTCGCGACGTTATCGTTGATGCGTGTCTGATAGGAAGGGCCAAAGTAACGTAGCCAGTCGAGCCTGTAGTTGAAGTGCTTCATACGTTGTCCGGGCGGCAGGTTCTTGCTCATCAAGCGCGAGTAGGAACGTTCGCTCAACACCTGATTCGGAACTCTGGCAGCCCAGAAAGAGGGCAACGACAGGTAAGTGCCGATCTCGTAACCGGACAGGCAACTTGCTTCGTCTGTTTGCCAGGGCACACCTAACCACTGTGTCAGCGTTCCCGGCCCGCTGGACTCTACAACACCACCCGGCCCCATCGCCTCTTGCGGCGTCAGACTTGGCCCGTAATCAATCCTTGGCGGTGTGCCTTCGGGCAGGATGTTGAGCCTGAAAGGTTCTTTCCACATCGTCTGGACTCGCAGAGGCCATGTGAGCTCTATGCCGGGATGGAAAGGCCCTCCGAGACAGCTTTCCAGATTGGCCTCGTCAAGCGCGTGCGGTTGACGTTCAACTGGATAGTCTTCCAGCTTTGAAGGTTTGTCGCGGAGCTTAGGGTCAGGGTCGAAATTTCCTTCCGCCCACTCTCTGATCCATTCGTATTGTGTCGGAGTGACTGCGAGGTCATCCATCCCCAAGTTCATAAATTCGCCGAAGGCGTCGCCATAAAACGGAGGTATCTTGACCTGCTCCTGCGGCAAAGTGGCGTTTGCCGGATCGCGGAACCAGTTAAAGTAGGAGGTTCTCAGCGGCTTGTGCTCTTCGGCAGGATCGGACAACTGCGCAAGTAGCTCCGGCGAGGTCAGGTCGCTCGGCGAATTCGCTCCGAAAAGGAAATTAACGCCGCCGTTGACCCACTGGTTTCCTGTCAGGCGTTCAAAGATAGGATAAATGTCTCGCCAGAACGACGGATGCTCAGGCGCTTGCGCTGGCGATTTCGGGTCATGGCAGAAGAGGTCATACACAACATCGTACATGGTCACGACACCGTAGAGTCCCTGGCCGTAGTTGGGAGGTGTGACGGCCACCATCGCCGGTTCTGCTTCAATCGTCTGCTCTCCGATCTTGATCGAGGCATAGACAGTTCCGTCCGACACGTCGTCGTGCCAGCCATCATTGTTTGCGAAGGTAGTGGCTTGCTTACCATCGAAGGATGCCGATTTGCCGTAACCACCCAGGACCAGCAGTCTCCCAAGCGGGTCTGTGCGCAACTCGCCGAGAGGCACCTCGATGTTCAGGAACATGCCGCCATCAAACCTGTAAGGCTGGCCTTCCACGCTCCGCCCGCTGATAGAGCGCGGGCCGGGGTCTATAATCAACTTGTTACGATCCGCGCCGACGATTTTTCTGTTACGAGGGCTAGTCGGCAGGGCGAATTTAGCGCCGAGGTCCATCGCATTGTTGAACTCGTACCAGGCTGCCTTGCGATTGACCAGATGAACGCGCCAGGTGATTTCGGCGTCATCAGCCGTGATCTCCTTGACCGCAACGCCCGCTTCATTCAAGCCGTAGATACGGAAACGCGCCGCCTGGCGCTTAATGCAACCGGCATCGTCCTTAAATCCACCTTCAGGTTGCGGCACATCGCCGGGCGCTTCAGGGCCGATGAAGTATTCCGTCTCCGAATTGCCGACCCTGGCGATACCGATGCCGGGGTAGATGAGGTATCTGGTGATTGCGTCATTGTCAGGCATCTTTAATTACTCCGTGGTAAACGAACTATGGTGTCGCGCAGTAGTATACATTTATTTCCTGTTCGTCAAGCTTTATGATGTTTCGGTCACAGCGCATTCTGCTTCAATCGCTGCTCTTTCAACTATTCGGCGAAATGAATTAGGCACTTTCTACATAATTATTAAGGAGCGACGCTGTAATGACGGACTGGAATTCGGGCGTTTCAAAGATCATTCAACCGAGAGCGCGAAAGGATTCAGCAGATGAAGCCTACAGATTTTGACGAGCCGGACAAGCAGAAGGAATTCGACCGGGCTCATGGAATTTGGCATGGTTGGATGTCGTCTGAGCAAGAGGACAACTCAATTGCCCGTTTCCCGGATATTTATTCTGATGAGCTCTCAGGCGCAGAATCTTATCAACGGATCAATCCCACGCCACGCCTCCAGCGGCAGCCTATCTTCCGCTCAGGCAAACATAAGATCATGGCCGTGATGCTTCTTCTCGGTTGCGCTGCCTTAATACTGAACTTAGCGCAGTCGATCAAAAACGCCTACTTGCAAAACGGCGCGGCAACCGATCACAGCACTCAAGCAGCCAGCCGATCAATCATTCAATTGCCAATAACCGCATCCACCATGGCTGAAGAGGAGGAGAACAGGATTCACCGGCAGATTAACGGGATTGATGCCGTGGCTCGCCCGATGACGGATGCGGAGATCGCAGCAGAATTAAATGACCCGTTGGCTCTACTGGTTTTAAGGAAAGGTGTATTCCCGTCAACGCTGCAAGACGTGCTTCAAGCATTAGAGGCGCAGAATAATTCGCCGGGAGGTCTCCCCACGCAATCTATTTTCCTGGTCGGAGAAGGCAGTCAGATTCAGTTCAGCCCCGCGTCCAGCAAGCTCAAGCGTCAACTTCGATATGTCATTACCAGATCGGCACTCAATAGCAATAACGTTGATATATTGATTAGCGCCGGGGCCGGAGGAGCCCCTAGAGGTTTCGTGCAGGTGATCGCCTGGGACGACAAGAATAAGGTCTTCAACTACTACGAGCGAGCCGAGATAAATACCTGGGTCTGGCGCGGCAACTCCACACACGCGCTACCGGATCAGACACGCAAGCAGGGCTGTTTCGAGTGCCATGTGAATGGCAGCCTGGTGATGAAAGAGCTGAAAGCGCCTTGGAATAACTGGCAATCACAGAATGCTACGGTTTCGCCTTCAATCCTTGCGCCTGATGATCCTTTACGGGTTGACCCCTTGTTCCTGAACATCCTCAATCAGGTGAACGGCGGAAGGGGCGGCGAAGATCTACAGCAATTCGTGATCCAGCCCGGCATCCAACGTTGGGATACTGCACGACGCGCCAAGATGGTCTCTTCCAAAGGGGCGATTAAAGACGTGCCCTTCCTGCTACGCCAGCTTTTCCAGACGACGACCGCTAACCTGACATCTAGTTCGACTCAGAGTAACGCCGCGCTCAGCAGCGGAACAGTAGACCTTCCGCTAACCTTCTTCATCAACAGGGACGTGCTGTTGAGCTTCCAGATCGATCTTGATCCGGGAGACTTGAAATTCCCCATCCGCGTGCCCGCTCAATTCTATCTCGATTCTTTGAACAACTATCAGTTCGCGCTGGTTGACACGAAGGCCGGTTTTCGCCAGCCGGGCGACACCTTCTTCGCCTTCCTTGTTCCCGAACCGGCTTTTGAAGACATCGACGCGATTCTGAGTATGCTCAACCCCGTCAGGATCACGTCGAAGACCTCAGCCAGCTTGCTGACACCGAAATTCGTCGCCAGTGTGCTCATGGTGGACTTCCAGAATCCTGTCTTCTCGGAAGCACGCGCGAGCCTCTTCAAATATGTCCCGTCTACCGGGAAGATCGTCAATGGACAGAGCGATCTGCCCGACCGTATTGCCGGGGCCATCGCAGCAGCCGCGACGAACCTGCCGCCCGACAGCCCGGAACAACAGTTCCTGGCTAACTGGAATCTTCCAGACGATCAATGGAAGAAAGTTTTCAGTGATCGTATCGCTGCCTATCTGAACGCCGTCAACAATCAGGTCGTGACGGCGCAGGGCTTTGACCAGTATGCGCGGCTTGCTATCTCGCGGCGCAACGAGTTCATGTCTACGCACGCCACTTCCTCGCTCGGTGAATTCGAGCTGCTGCTGCCGCAAACAGACCTTATTTTGGCTGCCACTTTGGAGATGAAATCCGACGCTACCGTGGGCCCCAAATGAGAGCAGCGCCCGGAACGCGATAAACCGAATTCCGTTTCTATCACAACCCGTCAAACACGCTCGCAGGAGGAGAAATTCAGATGAAATTGTCGAAATTTGATCCACCCGGATTCCTTAAAGAACTGACGGCCAAACAGCGGACTGCCTGGAGTGATTTCATCTCCGAGCAGGAGGATGAGGCCATCGCTGGCGATCCCAGCGTGCCCAACGACAGCCCGCGCGCACAGTTCTATAATCCCGTGAAGACCGACACGGCTAACGATCAAGCTGAACTGGTCATCACCTGGACCGCTTTCCCGAAGCGCGTCAAGTTGAACAGCGCTTCGGACAAACAACGCTTTCAAACCGCCGACTCGACGCGAGACGTGCAGGATGAATACTGTGAATGGAGCGTCACACGTGACCCGCTGACGAACAAGATCACACGCGTGACGTTCACCAGCGAAGCGCCTGAATACTGGCGCTTCCTCGCCTCCGTCAATCCGAAACGAGTGCTCCAGAACTACCAGAAGTTCGTCAGCCCCAATGTGCAGATGTCCGACCTCTTCGACTCGCAGGGCCGCTACATCTCACGCAACATATTCAATAACTCGACCAGCAACGGAGCAATGCATCTGGTACAGGGGGCCAACACGCTCAGCGCAGAGATAGAGCTGGCCGCCGATTCCTCTATTGTGCGTGTCATCAACGGTCAGATGCTCACAGATGAACAGAAGCTCATACAGTGCGGAAGATACGGCGTTGAGACGCGCAATAGCGATCCTCACATTGGCGGACAGGTCAATAGCATTACGCGGCAGAAGGCGGACGTGACGATCTCGAACCCGGTCGGGCTTCATATCAACGATCTGGTCCCTGCCGGTTTTATCACGCCCGACGGTTCGGACCCCAAAAGTTACTGGAAAATTGTTCGCGGGACAAAAGAAAGAGCCTTGCGGGCAGTTTACGAGGTTCCCAAAAGTAAGGGCTTCGTCGTCGGAGACATCACCATTAACGGTGTGCCCATCAACTTCGGCGGGCAGATAGCGGACTTCATCACGATCAAGATCGTCGGTTTAGCCTGCCGTTTCGGTCAGAGCACCGTCGCCCCGCAGACGGGCTGCAAAGACTTGACGCTGAGCGCGCAGCCCGGGGCTCTGTCCGTCGCGGCGGCCATCAGCCCTCCGGCACGAAAGAGCCGTCTCGCTTGATCTACTGGCTTTGAATATGATCGCTTTGGAACGTAGTCGAGACTCTTTTTCGCAAAGGGTGAGCGGGCGCGGTAGTGTCGCGCCCGCTCACCCTTTTAGTTGCGGTCAGGCTTTTTTATCACTATCATTCTTCTATCAGATACTCGACGATTCTTGACGCAACGACGTCTCGAAGGCAGAGCGCGCCATGCTCAGCCAGCCAGCTACTACGGACCCCACCGCCATGCCTGACGACAACTTGGCAAATCGTGATCTTGAGCGACGTGTCGCCACAGCCGATGCAGTTGTGACAGGTCGCGTGACGGTGGTGCGCGTACCGAAGATTGACGTGTCTGCAAGCCCTAATTCAGGGTTTAGCCAACGCTCCGGCAATGGAATCCAGGTAAGATTTCTCCAGAGTTTCGTTGGAAGGCACGGGCATACCTCCCAGCAGTGTACCTTTGGGCCGATCAACGATTATGAGCGAGCTGACTATGACCCGTGTCTGATTACCTAATCCCTCGATGCGAAATACCAGGATTAAGCGGCCACCCCGATCACTAATCAACCGTGCGCGCTCTCCGGTCGCATATTGTCTTAACTGATCGGCATTGATGCGTATAGGCTTTAGCTTGATCAATCCACGCGACTCATCGGTCAGTCCCACTGCCTCTTTCTTGTCGGAAAGAACACTTAAGATAGCTTTATAGGCCATGTCCGGCGTGACGGGAAACACCTGTGTAACTCCTCCCGGCTTCTGGTTGTCAACGCCTTCTTGCGCCTGTCGATCCATCGGGTTTTCATTGGCGAGACGTTGTGCCCCGCGCATGCGCTGCGCTACTTGCAGACGTTGCTCGTCCGCAGCCGACAGCACCCTTGTGGGGTGTGCACCCAGGGCGAAACGCGCTGATAATCCCCCGACAACACGTCCGTTGATCTTGAGGCTGATATTGCCTATGACATCGTCATCATGACGATTGCTCTCAAAACCCGCAGGTGAAATGAAGTTGACGGTTGCCACGCGAACCTCTTTTGGCTTGAGGTTGAACGTGACTCCGGGTTGGAGTGGACTATCATCGCCACAAAAGGTAGCAGTGAAGCCTCCGGGCAAGTCCACGAGGAGTTGTGCATTGGCAGCATGCTCCGGTGATGGGTTGCCGATCATGAAGTGAATGGCCGCCATACTACCGCCGCTACCGTGAGGGATTTGCACATCAAAAAAGTTGGTCTGAGCACTGTTATTGCTGAGGTTCACGTCTGACGGAAATTCAACTGAGACCCTCACGCAGAAATGATCGAAGGCGCTGACGGGCATGGGCCATTGCCCGCCGTTGGTATCACCCAGGTTCGTCAAGTCCCAAGGGATCGGAACGACGTGCAGATCGTTGCCTGAGCTATCTCCCGCCGCCGCAAAATCTTGGGTGACGGTTCCGATAGTCCGCATCGCGCCCTCTGTCAGCCCGGCAAATATCGGGGCATACTTAAAACGGATGACGGCCCCAGTGGCCGTCGCGTTGCCCAGATTGCGAACGCGCGCACGCAGTTGATTAACGACACCCTTGGCGGCGTTGACTTCAATGTTTGCCGCATCAACGACAAAGATGTCTGGAGATTTCCACTGTGGCCCGACGCCCGTTGCGTCTCCCCAAGGGGTTATGGCGAGATCGGGCCCGGTGATGAGAGGCGAACTCGCATAGAAGACATCCTTATCGCGTCTGCCCGTGGGAGAACAAGGATCAACAGCGCCGAGCGGTGGCGCGCAGGTATTTCGCAGATCGCCCCAGGCGTAATGGACGTTTGACCCGCTCGCAACGGTATGGATGTAGAGTCCCATTAGATCTTCGAAAAAAGGGTCGAACGCGGTGCTCGGAGCAAATGCCGCGCTTGAGATCGGTTCGTCGAACCAATTATACCCGGCATCGGTCGAGACAGCTCTGAAGACCGTGATGTCGTTATTGGCGGGGTCACTGCGGCGGTCGTAGAAGATGACTGTAATCTGTCCGTTAACGGGAGAGACAGAGATGGACGGTTGCCAATTGTCGTTGGTCGTAGGGTCTGCGCCGCTCTGCACGCCGGTTCCCGTGTTGATGCTGCGCGGCACACTCCAACTCACTCCCCCATCGGTGGAGCGGGTGAAGAAGATGTCCGAGCGATCCGTGCCTGTGCCGTCCGGGTCTGCTTGAAAAACTATATAGAGATTGCCACGCGTCGGACTACCGGCAGGCGTTCGATCCACGACGATGTGTGGGTAGTGGAAAGTCGGGACAGAGGTGGTGCTTCCGTCACCCAAATTAATCGGGCCGGGTGTGGGCTGGGCCACAACCTTGCTCGGCGCAGGGTCGGCGGAGTCCGGGTTGAAGAAGTTAACGCCCCCGTCCGTAGATTTGAGAAGATGGATTGATTCGCCCGTGAGGCTACCGCTCGTCGCAGAGAAAAGCAATCGCCCGTAAATAACGTAGACTTCGCCGTTGATGCCAATTGTGGGCATTGCGCCGCTGAGAAAAACATCCGGGGAACTCATATCGGCAGCCGTTGAGAGAGTAACAGGAGTCGCAAAAGCCAGAGGGGAAATGGACGTCGAACGGTTAAATAAGACTCTGGAGCCATTATCCCGATCAGCCCAGGCGACGTAGACCCTATCGTTAAATGCTCCGCCAGTGGTATCAATCGCAATCACCTCTCTATCCTGTGCCCCAACAGATGGCGGGAAAGGATCGGAGATGATGATGGGCGTTCCAAAAGTTACAGGACTGATGGAGGTTGACTTTGCCACGACAAGGCTCGCAGCTCCCGTCGTGCGATGCATTGCCTCGCTGGCAAAATAAATATTCCCGGCGCTATCAGTAGCGAGCGATGGGCTTCCAAAGTTCCTTAGCCCCAGAGGCGGATTAAGAAATCCCGCATCGGTAAAAGACGCGCCTCCATCGGTGGAGAAGCCAAAGCCCGTAAAACTGTCCGCACTGCTGGCATCGGTCAAGCCCGCTGATTTCGAAGTAGTGTATCCGACCACGACGGTCGAGCCGGAGACGGCAATACTGGTCTCGGTTTCACTGGTGAAGTCACCAAGCGTTCCCGAATTATGGTCTGCCTGATTGACTTGGATGTTAACAGGTGGAGGTGTCGGGAGCGGCTTCGCCTTGGCAACGCTCAGGTCAGGTGGCGTGATTAAGTTTTCGTCTGCCAGCAATGCCGGTTTGAGCCTAGATGCGGAGATAACATTTGACTCTTCGCGACGGACAATGCTGTTGCTACCGTGGTCTGGATCACGCTCTCTTTGTCTGACTTGTCGGTGGGCCGATGTGAGAAACGTGCTGGAAATCAGAATCAGGGATAGGCTTAATCCTGACAAAAGGAATCTCTTGCACATGGTGAGTGTCTCCTCTTGCGCAAATATCTTGCGCGTTATTGCCCCTCTATGCCATCTGCCTTTTTGCTGTTTTCGGGTTGGGGGATGCCCCGCGCAGCCATAGGATCTCTTCTCAATAGACCATCAAGAATTGATCCCCTACATAATGAGGCGGAGATTATGGTGCTTCTCTCGTTCCACGCCAATGCGGACTTCGATGTTGGCATGCCGCACCCCGCTCCGTACAGCTTGTTTTTCAGTGGTGCGCTGCGTGAGTCGGTTGAGGTGAAGCGATGCCTCCTTTTTAGTCTGGCTCTGCTTCTGCGCATCTACTTTCATAAGCCGCTCCTCTTATGAAGAAGGTTTGATGCTTGGCGAACATTATTCTCATGCTAGAGAGATGTCAATAGTTAGTGATTGCTTTCTTCAACTTTCAGATCACGCATGAGAGTATCGATGAGGAAGGGAAATCACGCATCTGAGAATCGGCATTACGTTATTTATGAGTCGGCAATAATCTTGTTTCTGGTATCTTTTCTGGCTGTGTTGCGAAGATTGAGTCGAGACAAGTTGATAGCCAAACGTCTCTTCGGCTATGCAGCTAGCTCGAAGAGGCTCTCGACGACCTTCGCCTGTCCTAAGCACCTGGTCGATCAAGTACCTCTACGATGATAACAACCTGCTGACAGATATTTACGATGCGCGACAAGTACGCACGCAGTTCGGTTATGACGGGTTGAATCGGCTGCATACCATCTCTTACTCGAACGAGACGACAGCCACTGTGTGGTGCTATCTGGTGTATGACATTTTTGGACAACTGGTGGCCGAATATGGCGGGTCGGCGAGTGGCGGGAGCGATGAGTTGTGAGAATCGCGCTCGACCAACATAGTACCGCGCTCGATCTCATGATCAAGTTCGCGGATGCGCCGCAGGAGTTGGCAGTTGAGTTGGCGCTCGTGGACAAGTGCTTGAGTCTTTCTGGCGAGCGTCGCTCGGGTTCCGGTCAGTTCTTTGGTCAGTTGACCAACTTGCGCCTGCTGAGAGTGCGCGACTCTGGCCTCAGCATCTTCAATCCTTTGCTCGATCTGCTGAAGATAGCGGAAGACTCCACCCACGCCCATCGAGTAAAGGGTAAAGATGTGATCTCGGTCAACCAGCATGAATCGCTCTGAAGTAAGGTCTCCGGCCTATGATAGGAGAACAGAGGTGGATAGTAGAGGGAAAACGTGGAGAGGAGATAGAGGTTCTATACTTTGATTGTCGCGGGTTAGCTATATACCTGAACAGTCACGATGCCGGCGGCGAGTCCGATAACATACCTTATGTACTTGGGGCTTTGCCTATAAAATACCACTTGCCTATAAAAAGTGATGGCTGCCCCTCCTGAATATTGTGCGATAAGAGTCAGGAGAATAAGCGGCGATTGTCCCTGTGTGACTTGATTAAAGTCACCTTCTTTCCCTTACTCAGGCCATCCGGACTCTCCTGTTGACATCCGATAGGTCTGTCTGTACACTCTCTTCCTATCGTCTGGCTATAGGAGGAGCATGAAGAAGAAGAAAAAGTTGACGTTTATTACAAGGCACTCTCGAACTGTTGATTTTGCGCTTACTGCGGGACGCGTGAGTGAAGGAGTGGCGTGATGCTGAACAAGCTGGGACGGAAGTGGCGTGCGCTCGTGCGCAGGAACGTGATGGAGCGTGAGTTGGATGATGAGCTGCGCTATCACCTGGAGCGTGAGATCGAGCAGAACGTGACGGGTGGCATGACCCCAGAGGAGGCAAGGCTTGCGGCTCTGCGTAGCTTCGGCGGTGTGGAGCAGGCGAAGGAGCAGTGCAGGGATGCAAGGGGTGTCAGATTGATTGAAGACTTGTGGCAAGACTTACGCTACGGCGTGCGTATGCTGGTCAAAAAACCTGGCTTCGCTTTGATCGCAGTCGTCACCCTCGCGTTAGGTATCGGTGCCAACACGACGATCTTCAGCCTGGTCAATGCCACGCTCCTGCGTCAGTTGCCGCTGACGGAGCCGGAAAGTCTTGCATACGTCTTCAGCGGCAATCCAGGCAGCCCTTACAGCAATGCTTCTTATCCGGACTATGCAGAGTTCCGCGATCAGAATCAGGTCTTCAGCGGGTTGGCAGCATGGGGCGGCATAATGGCGAGTCTGAATAGCAATGACCAGACCGATCTGGTCACGGGCGCGATTGTTTCTGGCAATTTCTTTGATGTCATAGGGGTGCGCGCGGCACTGGGGCGTGCCATTTCGAGCGAGGATGATCGAACACCGGGCGCACACGCTGTCGCCGTCATCAGCCACGGATTGTGGCAGAGCCGTTTTGGTGGAGTCGCAGGCGTGATCGGCCAGCAAATCAGTCTCAACGGCCAGGCGTTCACGATCATCGGCGTGCTGCCCGCCGAATACAAGAGCGTGGTACAGGACAGGGTCGACGATCTATACGTACCGATGATGATGCAGGCTGTGATGCGCCCTCCGCGCGCAGGCTATTCGGGCGAAATGAACCCTGATCTCTTGAAGGTACGTCGCAACAGGTGGCTGTGGATGATCGGCAGACTCAGACCCGGTATCACCATCGAGCAGGCACAGGCATCTCTGATTCCCATCACCAAGCAGCAGGAACAGCTCTTTCCAGAGACCAATCGCAATCGGCTGCTCACGCTCACGCGTGTCATAGATGGCGACCCTGAGAATCGGTCTTCGCTGCTTTCGGTGGCGGCCCTGCTATTGTCCGTGGTCGGCATAGTATTACTGATCGCGTGCGCGAACGTGGCAAACCTCTTACTGGCGAGGGCTGCTGCGCGGCGAAAAGAGATTGCTGTGCGGCTGGCTCTCGGCGCGAGTCGGCGACGGCTCGTCCGCCAGTTGTTGACGGAAAGCCTGTTGTTGTCATTGCTCGGAGGCGCTGCCGGTTTGCTGCTTGCAGTGTGGGCGACCGATCTATTAAAAGCTGCCCCGCCGCCCCCGGGGGTACTGCCTGTAAACCTGGATTTCAGTCTCGATGGCCGCGTGCTGATCTTTACGCTCGCGCTGTCGGCGATGACCGGACTACTCTTCGGCATAGCGCCGGCGCTCCAAGCCTCGCGGCCTGATCTGGTGGCGACTCTGAAGAACGAATCGCCTGCGCTCGGTAACAACCTCAGGAGGCTCAATTTAAGAAACGCACTCGTGATGGCACAGGTCGCGCTCTCGTTCGTGTTGCTCATCGGCGCGGGGCTGTTCCTGCGCAGCCTCTGGCGTGCGCAAGCCATCGAGCCGGGCTTCGATGAATCGAGACTTCTGACCGCGCCGCTCAGCATCAACCTGTTGCGCTATACACAGACGCAGGGCAGAGAGTTTTATCGTCAGGCGATTGAGCGCGTTGAAGGTTTGCCCGGCGTCGAGTCTGCGAGTCTGGCGCGCATCATTCCTTTGAGCGGCGGCAGCTCGATCCGCAGCCTTCTGGTTGAAGGTAGAGCGGGGCCAGGCAACGACTTTCGCAGCGAAGGGACACGCGCCGGGGCTGCGAACGACGATGCGATCAGTGTGAGCGTCGTCGGCCCCAGGTATTTTCAGACCGTAGGTATCAGCCTGCTCAAGGGACGCGATTTCAACCAGCTCGACACGGAAAACAGGCCGGGTGTAGTCATCGTCAACGAGACATTCGTCAGGCATCACTTTGGGGGGCAGGAGGCTTTAGGTAAGCGTTTGAGCGTCGACGGGGCGCAAGGGCCCTGGCGTGAGATTGTCGGCATTGTGGGTGACAGCAAATACATGACGCTTGGCGAAGCGGCCACGCCATTCGCGTATCTGCCGCTTGCGCAGAATCACGAGACCGGAATGACTTTGCTTGTGCGCACGCGCGGCGAACCGGCTGACCTCGCAGCGCAAGTACGTCAGACGGTGCAATCGCTCGAACGGAATCTTCCTGTCACAAACGTCAGGACGATGACCGAACTCATAGGCAATTCACTTTATGCGGCGCGCATGGGAGCTGTATTGATCGGAGTTTTCGGAGGGCTGGCGTTGTTGCTCGCGGCGGTCGGGCTGTACGGCGTCATGGCTTACGCCGTGTCTCAGCGCACGCGCGAGATAGGCATTCGGATGGCGCTCGGCGCGCAAAGATCGGATGTGCTGAGGCTCGTCCTGCGTGAAGGCATGACGCTCGTCGCAATCGGCGCAGTGCTCGGCCTGATAGGTGCGGTTGTCATGTCGCGCCTCCTCGTCAGTTTCCTTTACGGGGTCAGCCCGGTCGATTCAGCGACCTTCGTGGCAACGGCAGCCGTCTTAGCCGTCGTTGCTTTCGTTGCCAATTTCATTCCCGCGCGACGTGCGATGAAAGTTGATCCACTGGTTGCCCTGCGGTATGAATGAATAGATCTTAGATTCGCCTTGTCTCTGAAATTGCGGTTTGGCGCGCTCGTCAAATGGCTATACAGTCATGTGCAGATTCGCCACTTCAAATCTAAAATCATACTTGCGACCCTCCATTGAGCAGCCTCTCTATTCGTACCTCAGGGCGACTAACGGGTCTACGCGCGTCGCACGGCGCGCAGGGATGTAACAGGCCACGAGGGCGACCAGCGTCAGTAACAGCGCGGTCAGGCCGAACGTCAGCGGATCGGTCGCAGAAACGCCGTACATCATTTCCGACAGGCTCGCCAGATATTTCGTTAGCGCGTAAGCGCCAGCAAGCCCCGCGGCGATGCCGAGAAGCGTCAGCGCCATCCCCTGCCTCAGCACCATCATCAGCACATCGCCACGCCCAGCGCCGAGCGCCACGCGGATGCCTATCTCGCGCGTGCGTTGCGCCACCGACCATGCCAGCACGCTGTACAATCCGACTGCGGCGAGCGTCTGCGCCAGCAGCCCGAAGAGACCCAGCAGCTTCGCGAACAGACGCTCCAATGAGAGCGTCTCGTCGGCCTGCTCGACCTGCGTCTTGACATCTTTGAGCGGCAGGCCCGAATCAATCTCACTCACCGCCTGTCGGACGGCGGCGACGTAAGAAACTGGGTCGCCTTCGGTGCGCACCTCGAAGGTTGCCGTGCGGAGTGAGTTCGACTCCTGCGACCACGGTAGGTAGGCCGTCGGCGGAAACTCGTCGCGCTGGCTAGTATACTTCGCGTCGCCCGCGAGGCCCACGATCTCGACGTCGCCAGCGCTCGTCGGGCTATCGTCCAAACTGAACCGCTTGCCTACGGGGTTCTCCCCGTTGAAATAGCGGCGTGCGAAGGTCTGATTGACTACGGCGACCTTGGGTGCGTGGGAGTCGTCCTGAGGTGTAAGGTCGCGTCCGGCGAGAAGGGGGATGCCCATCGTCTTGAGAAAGTTCTCTCGTACTTGATGGATGTAAACGTCGCCGCTCGATTTTGCCTTGCCCTCCGGCGAGACGGGCGCGCCCGGCAAATAAAGGCCGCGGTCGGTCTCGCTCTGCGCGAGCAGCGGCTCAGCCGAGAACGTGACCGAGCGCACGCCGGCCACGCCCTCGACGCGCTCGGACATCTGCTGGTAAAGGTTCACGAGCCGCTCGCCCGTGTAACCGATCAGGCCCGGCTCGATTGTGAAGATCAGAAGGTTACGCTCGTCAAAGCCAAGCTCGACCCTTTGCAAGTTGATGAGTGTGCGAACGAACAGCCCCGCGCCTACCATGAGCAGCAAAGAGATCGCCACCTGCGCCGTGACCAGCGCTTTCGTGAAGAGCGAACGTGAGGCTGTGCCCGAAGACCTCGCGCCGTCCTTGAGTGATGGCGCGAGGTCCACCCGCGTCGTGCGCCACGCCGGAACCATACCGAAGAGGAGTCCAGTCAGCAGCGAAAGCGCCAGCGTGAATAAGAGCACACGCAGGTCTAGCCGCGGCTCGAGCGCGGCCATTTGCGCGCCGCCCCACTCGCTGACCGCAAGCAACCCGTCCTTGATCCAGAAAGCGAGCAGCACGCCGAGCGCACCGCCCAAGCTGGCAAGGAGTAAACTCTCGGTTAGCAGTTGACGGATCAAACGCCGGCGTCCAGCGCCGATCGCGAGCCGCACGGCGATCTCTTTCTCGCGTGCCGCGGAGCGCGCGAGCAAAAGGTTGGCGACGTTGGCGCACGCGATCAGGAGCACGAGGCCGACTACACCCAACAAAATGTAGAGTGGCTTTTGATAGTACTGCCGCCTGCTCGTCTCGCCCTGGCTTCCCGGGTAAGCGATAAGGTGCGGGTAGTCCTCGGGGCCGAGCGGCTGGAGCGTACTCTCCCCTTGGGCCACACGCGCCTCCCGTTGATCGAGCGCGGACTGTTGAAAGATGAGTTCGAGGTTCGCGTGCGCTTGTTCCGTCGTCGCCCCCGGTTTCAGCCTCCCCATCAAACGCAGCCACCACATGCCCGCGCCCGTCATCCGCGAGCGCTCGCCGTGGACTTGCGGCTCCCACGCGATAGGAATGGAAACGTCCGGCGAGCTGCCAACCTGCATAGTCCCGTCGAAGCCCCGTGGTGTAATGCCGACGACCGTAAACGCGACGTTGTTGAGATTGATCTGTCGGCCTACGACCTGGGGGTCACCGCTGAATCGCCTCTGCCAGTACAGGTAGCTGAGCACGGCGACTGGCGGTGCCGCCGCGTGGTCATCCTCGTCCGTGATCGTCCGACCGACGAGAGCCGGTACTCCCAGCGCCGTATAGTAGTTGCCAGAGACCACTTGCCCATTGGCGACATCGGCGCGCCCGTCGGCGTTCACGTTCAACGGCATATTGCTGAAAGCGAAGACGTCGGAGAGCGGCCCCGGCTGTTCGCGAAAGCGGGCGTAAGTTTGATAAGCGAAGGAGGACCTGACGAGCCGCCCCGACTCGTCGCGGGTCATATTCCCGTAGTGAGCGCCGGGGCTGAAGTTCGGGCCGGTCGCCCACATGAAGAGCACCAGCCGGTCAGGCTCTTTGACCGGCAGCTTCTTTAATAACACCGTGTCCACTACGCTGAATAGCGCCGTGTTCGCGCCGATGCCTAAGGCCAGCGACAGCACAGCCACCGCCGTAAAGCCGGGGCTGCGTCGAAGCATTCGCAGTGCATACCGGAGGTCACGTATAAAATCCTCGATGGCCGGGACACCACGCCGGTCGCGGTACTCCTCTTTAGCCACCTCAACCCCGCCCAGCTTAATGGCCGCCTGCCTGCGAGCCTCCTCCGGTGTCATGCCCGAGCGCAGGTTATCTTCCACCTGCATCTGGCGGTGAGACTCCAACTCCTCGGCCAGTTCCCTCTCGCGCCTCTCCTTGTCGAATAAGCCGCCCAGGCGCACAACCCAGGCGCGCAGCCGTCTTAGAATCATGTGTTTCTCTCCACTGGCGAGAGGAAGCGGCCAAGTATAGCGGTCGTCTGCTCCCACTCACGCGTCTCCTTCTCCAACTTCCGCCTGCCGGCCCGCGTGAGCCGGTAGAACTTGGCCCTGCGATTGTTCTCCGACGCCCCCCACTCAGCATTAACGTAACCCTCCTGCTCGAGTTTGAGCAGGGCCGGATAGAGTGTGCCGTAGTTGATGGAGAGGAGATCGCCGCTGATCTGCTCAATGCGGCGGGCGAGCCCGTAGCCGTGCAGCGGGCCCATGACCTCCAGGGTCTTCAGCACCATGATGGCGAGGGTGCCCCGCCAGACGTCGGACGTGTCGCTCATACTCCTCCTATGGGAAAGCTATAGGAGCATATCGCGTTTCCTATGGGATTACAAGAGGAAAGCTTGGACAGGAAATCTTTGGTTGGTGTAGGCGAACCGAGGGGTCTAATTCAGCGTCATCAAATGTGCGGGAGACCCTGATTACACAACCGTTATCGGACTTGGCGATAATGAGCTATATTCATTCCATCCAAGCGCCAAATCAAACCCCGTCAATAGCCTACAAGATACTCCATAAAATTGGAGTGTCCTATTTGACAAACCGTGAACACATCCTTCATGAATGAAGGTGGATTATCAAATAAACATCCGAGCGCGTGAGCCTTCCGTTGGTCCACCCATTTTTTGTAAAAACCCCTATATTTTACCCATTCCCTTCCCGATTTCAGTAAAAGCTGTGAGAAACTTCCGTAAACGATCTGAAGATTTACATTAAAATGTCGAGCATGCATGTGAACCTGACAGGGGCTTATCTTGTATCATCAGAAGTTGGGAGAGCCTGAATCTGCTTAGATTATCGGACGCGCGCCTCGGTGAACACGGATGCACGTAAGCGAACGCATGCACACGCTGAGGGACAATACTCTAGAGCTGAGCACCGTCGAGGCTGGCAACATAGCGGTCAAGCCCTCGCCAACATCTGCAATTCATATTCGGCTTCGTCCGACTTGCCCACCCGCAGATAGAGCACGCCTATCACCTGCCTCATCAAACCAATTTCTCCGCATGTTAAAATGTGTCCCTCTTCAGCCTCCCTTTAATTTTCCGAGGCGCAACATACAGTTGCAGAAGATCAGGCCGCAGAAATTTCAGACTGAACCTTGCCACCCATTGGAGAATGAAATGGATAAACGGAGAGTGAGAGAGGCTGACGACAAGGAGGACAGTGATGCTCCGACGAATCGGCATGCCGGGACAGCCGGCAGGTCGGCTGCTCAGGAGACAGACATCAAGCATGAGTCAAATATGCTCAAGCGCTTCTTCAAGATGCTCGGCCCTGGACTCATCACAGGAGCCGCCGACGACGATCCTTCAGGCATTGGTACTTACTCGACCGCAGGCGCTTCTCTTGGCTTCACCACGCTCTGGACGGCGATTATCACCCTGCCCTTGATGGCTGTGGTGCAATACATCTGCGGGAAGATCGGCATGGTCAGTGGACGTGGGTTGGCCGGAGTGCTGCGGCATTACTACTCACGCAAGCTGCTCTACCCGGCAGTCCTCTGCCTCTTCATCGCTAATACCATCAACGCCGGAACGGACATCGGCGCGATTGCCGCCGCCATCAATATTTTCCTGCCCGTCCCGATCTTTGCCATGGTCATCCCCATTGCCCTGATGATCCTGGCGCTCCAAGTCTTAGGCTCATACAGATTGATCACGACGATTTTCAAATGGCTGACGCTGACTTTGTTCACTTACATTGCGGCTGCGTTCCTGGCCAAACCTCACTGGGGCGAGGTTTTGAGAGCAACGTTTATTCCGCCCCTGCGTTTCGACAATCAATATCTGACCACGCTGGTGGCTATCCTGGGAACGACCATCTCCCCATATCTCTTCTTCTGGCAAGCCAGTGAAGAGGTTGAAGAAGAAGTCAACATGGGGCGAACACGCCTTGCAGAGCGCAAAGGCGTGACCAACACTGAACTGAGATACGAACGGCTGGACACGATCACAGGGATGCTCTTCAGCAACGTCGTCTTTTACTTCGTCATTCTATCCGCAGCCGCGACGCTGCACGCTTCTGGTAAAACAGATGTTCAGTCTGCGACAGATGCCGCGCAGGCTCTGCGCCCGTTCGCGGGCAATGCGGCCACCATTCTTTTTGCGCTCGGCTTGATCGGGTCCGGCTTCCTGGCCGTGCCGGTGCTGACGGGCTCCGCCGCTTACGCCATCGCAGAGACCTTCGGATGGAAATACGGTCTTGACGAGAAGCCTAAACAGGCCAAACAGTTCTACGCGATCATCGCCATCTCGACGCTGCTCGGGATGCTCATCAACTTCATGGGCATCAACCCGATCAGCGCGCTCTTCTGGACGGCAGTGATCAACGGCGTGCTCGCCCCGCCGCTGCTCGTCGTCATCATGCTCGTCTCAAACAACAAGCGTGTGATGGGCAAGCGTGTCAATAGCAGGTTCACGAATGTTATTGGATGGGTCGCCGCCGTCGTGATGTTCGCCGCCACCATTGGCATGGTTCTGACCTGGGGACGTTGATTGAAAGCATCTTATAGAGTGGATTGCAAACGAATGTGCGGGAAGGACGTTCACCGCACAAAGATACAGCAGGACACGAAGCACCCACAGAGAATGAGCCATTCCAGCCTCTGCGCCTGCTCTCTGCTCACTCGTGCCTCTGCGGTGGGTTTTACTTACCATACACTCGGTTGAAAATTGCGGCAGCCGGTTCCGTTCATCGCATCTTTCAGCGAGCGATAACATACAGAGTGTGGACGAAATGTGCGAACCGTATCAGAGCGAATCTACTCTGCCTACGGAGGAATCGCTTGCGCTGTCGCTCATTTTATGTTTTCACACGATTTCTGAGATGTGGTAAATACATCTTATGCCGCCAAGCCCAACCAAGCAGACGCATACTACTTCCACCGAATCTGCGCCTTCCAAGGCCTCTTCCGGCTGGAGCTTAAGGCCGTCAATCGACTGGCTCTTAATTTTCGTTCCCATCGCGATTCTTTTGCGCTTCGTGCCAGCTTTTCATAACCCGACGGCGCTTTTCATCGTCTCAGGTTTAGCCATTATTCCGCTCGCCGGATGGATGGGACGCGCCACAGAGCACCTGGCAGAGCATTTGGGACAGGGTATCGGCGGCCTCCTCAACGCCACCTTCGGCAATGCTGCCGAACTCATCATCGCCCTCTTTGCGCTCTACAAGGGACTGACCGGAGTCGTCAAGGCTTCGATTACGGGCTCTATCATCGGCAATGTTTTGCTCGTGCTGGGGCTCTCTTTTGTGTGCGGCGGCGTGAAATTCCCCGTGCAGAAGTTCAGCCGCACGGCTGCGAGCACATCCGCCACAGCCCTGAGCCTGGCCGCCATCGCACTCATCATCCCGACCATCTTCCATCAGGCAGCCGCACATGTTCCGGTCGAGTTTGGCGGCTGGACACTCGCCAAAGAGCAACAATTGTCGCTTGCCATCGCCATTGTGCTTCTGCTGACCTATGCCTTAACGCTCGTCTTTTCACTTAAAACTCACAAGGCCCTGTTCGTCGGCGAACAGATGCAGGGCGCGGCTGAAGAGGTCGGCAAGGAGTTGCAACACGGCGAAGGACATGCAGAGCCATGGTCGATACGCAAATCAATAGGCGTCCTGCTGATCGCCACCGCTTTCGTCGCCCTCATCTCGGAATTTTTAGTGGGGGCGGTCGAAGGCGCACGCCAGAGTCTGGGGCTCACGGAGGTGTTCGTCGGTGTCATCGTCGTTGCCATCATCGGTAATGCCGCAGAACATTCGTCGGCGGTGTTGATGGCGATGCGCAACAAGATGGATCTCAGTCTGGGGATCGCGCTCGGCTCAAGCCTCCAGATAGCTCTGTTTGTCGCGCCCGTGCTCGTCTTCTCGTCCTACCTGTTCGGACATCCCATGGACCTGGAGTTTACCGTGCCGGAGATAGTAGCCGTGGTAGTCTCCATCTTCATCGTCGAGCAGATCAGCAGCGATGGAGAGAGCAACTGGATCGAGGGCGTGCAGTTGCTTTCGCTCTATGCGATTCTCGCCATCCTCTTCTATTTTCTGCCCGATGTACACTACGTCCCGGAGGCCGGACGCCACTTTGGAGCGACGCCTTCTCATCCGTAAGGCTCAGGCTTTGTATGCTCAATGACCGGGGACTTGTAAGGGAGGGTTTTTTCAGTGATCACTACCATCTGCCTGGACAGCGTCTCGAAAAAGTTTACAGAGAACTTTCCGGCGGCTGACATCAGCGAAGTTTGCCTGGGCAAGCAGAACATCGTCTGGGCAGATGTCTCAGACCCCACCAGCCAGGACTTCGTCGAGCTGGCCGAAGAGTTCAATTTTCATCCACTCTCGATTGAAGATTGCCAAAACGAACATCAGCGCCCAAAGGTTGAGGAATTTTCAGGCTACTACTTCATCGTGCTCTACGAAGCTGAGCTGATCGGCCCGGAGGATCACCTGGAGCTTCGCGAGCTAAACATCTTTCTCGGAGCCAATTACCTTGTCACAGTCCACAGCCGCCCGATCCGCGCTATCAAGACCGCCGGGCGTCTCTGGAGAGAATGGACGGATAGAGCTGAACACGGGTCTGGACTGCTCGCTTACCTGTTAATGGATGCGATTGTTGACGATTATATGCCGCTGCTCGATATCCTGAGCGAACGGATGGACGATCTTGAGGATCAGATCTTCAATGAATTCCAACCCGAAGCGATTCAAGACATCTTCCGCATCAAGAAACAACTGCTTTTCCTGCGTCGCTCGGTCACTCCACTGAGGGATGTTTTCAACACGATGCTCAGGCGCGAGCAGCCGATCTTCGCCCGCGAGACGCATGTCTACTTTCAAGATGTCTTCGATCACATCATTCGCGTGGCGGATACCATTGATACGCTTCGCGATATGCTCGGCTCGACGATGGACGCGTATCTTTCCGTTTCAGGCAATCGTATGAACATGGTCATGAAGCGCCTGACCTCTATTGCGACCATTCTCATGAGCGTGACGCTGATCGCCGGAATCTACGGCATGAACTTCAATTTCATGCCCGAGCTGGGTTGGAAGTACGGCTACGTCTTTGCGCTTCTTTCGATGGTCGTAGTCGGCTTTGGGCTCTATCTCTATTTGAGGAAAGCTAAATGGCTCTAAAGAAGAACGGGCGCCGCCAACACTCGCATTACACGGGAGCCGCAGATAAAAAAGATACGGCTAAACTTTCGGATCACCTGGCCCCACCTGAAGAGAAGGCGGGTCAGGCTGTTGCCAGGCAGGGCGCCAATAACGGCGGCGTGATAAGCGTTGATACAGTGAGCTTGAAGCTCCCGGCAGGCTTTGTCGAAGAGGACAAAACCTCCTCAGAATGGCTCGGGCTTGAGCCCGTAGTTCTTGTTATTCTCTGCCTGGCGCTGGCTTTTATCGCCTTCATCGCGTGGCAGGTCTCGATGATGGAGACTCCGGTAAAATAATGGCGTCGCAATCAACCGCAACAGTTTCGCGAACCGGCGCATCGGCCTTTGCGGATCGCCGGTCGCTCACAGGTTACAGCCGGGCTTTTACTTTCCGATAAAAATTTTGACCTCAAATGACGATTCCCCTTCTGCGCCCACCCTCTCTCTGAGAGCAGGCTTCCCTTCCCCGCAAACGTCATCAGCCATCTTCCTGTTGACGCTCGATAGGAAGGGCTGTACACTCGTCACCTATTGCTGGACGATAGGAGGGGTATGAAAAGACCGAAGAAGGCTGATCTGTTACAAGGCACGCTTGAGCTACTCGTCCTGCGCCTGCTCCGCTCCGGGCAGTTACACGGCTGGGACATCATGCAGCGCATTCAGCTCGTCTCCGGTGAGGTCTTGAGCGTCACGCCGGGCGCGCTCTATCCATCGCTGCACCGGCTGGAGGAGCGGGGACTGATCGAGGCGGAGTGGGGTTCATCCGAGAACAACCGGCGCGCGAAGATATACAAACTGACGGCCGCAGGGCGGAAACAGCTTGAGGCGGAACGCGCGACGTGGGAGCTTTTTTCAGGTGCGGTCGATGCGATCCTGAGGGACGCTTGAGTCGAGGTTAAGCTAAATGGTCAGCAGGCTGAAGAGACGGCTTCAAACACTGTTGCGTAAGCGCGAGATGGAACAAGACCTCAAAGAGGAGCTGCGTTACCATGTCGAGCGGCAGATTGAACAGAACCTCAAGGCGGGCATGAGCCCTGAGGAGGCGCGCCGTGCGGCGCTCAGAGATTTCGGCGGCATCGAACAAACGAAAGAGCTTTGCCGCGAGGCGCGCGGGGTGAAGCTCATCGAAGACCTCTGGCAAGACCTGCGCTATGGTCTTCGAGTGCTGGTCAGGAGCCCGGCTTTTACTGTTCTCGCAGTCCTCACGCTGGCACTCGGCATAGGGGCTACGACGACCATCTTCACTGTTGCCTATGCGGTGCTGCTCAAACCCCTGCCCTACCAGAATGCTGATCGAGTGGTCTACATCTGGGCGAGAAATACTCGCCAGAGCGTTAATCAAGGCTACCTCACCTATTCGGATGTATTCGATTATCGCGAGCGAGCACAAAGTTTCGAGTCTCTCGCCGCGTATACGACTGTGGTCACGAATCTCACGGGCGCTGGCGAGCCTGAGCGCATAGAGGGTTTCAGCGTGGCGACTGACTTCTTCCGCGCGCTCGGCGCGAGTCCCCTTCTCGGGCGCACGTTTACAGCCGAAGATGATCTGGAGGACAGCGACGTAGTCATCCTCAGTTACGGCCTATGGCAGCGTAAGTTTGGCGGCGATCCTTCCGTCATAGGTAAGACGATCAAGCTGGATATGTTCTGGGGAAACAGCTTCAGGGTGGTCGGAGTGATGCCGCGAGATTTTCAATTTCCCGAGCGCTCAGAGCTGTGGACTCATGCCTCATTTACAGACCCGCCGACGCATGCTGACACACACATCTTCCGCGCCATCGGGCTGTTGAAGCACGGAGTCACTCTCGCACAGGCGCAGGCCGAGATGGATGGACACGCGCGAAGGCTCGCTGAGGAATACCCGGAGTCGAATGCTGGGTGGGACATGAATCTTGTCTCCCTTTCCGATTACATCTTCGGGAAGACACGCGTCGCCCTCTATGTGCTGCTTGGAGCCGTCGGATTTGTGCTTCTCATCGCGTGCACGAACATTGCCGATCTGCAACTCGTTCGCGCCCTACACAGACGCAGGGAGATAGCCGTCAGAACAGCCGTGGGCGCAAGTCCGGCGCGCATCATCAGGCAATTACTGACGGAGAGCCTGCTTCTATCGCTCTGCGGCGGCGCGGTCGGTTTGTTCTTAGCGTTCTGGGGCATACGGCTTTTACATGCGTTTGGCCCGCAGTCCATCCCGCGCCTGTCGGATATAGGCATTAACACAGGCTCGCTCCTTTTCACCGCCGCCGTCTCACTCGCCACCGGCGTGCTCTTCGGCATCGCTCCGGCTCTTTACGTCTCGAAAGCTGATCTCAACGAGCTGCTCAAGGAGGGCGGCAGAACGGCCACCACGTCGCCCGCAGGAAAGCGCGCGCGCAATCTGCTCATCGTGTCCCAGATGGCGCTGGCACTCATGCTTCTGGTCGGCGCGGGGCTGCTGATGAAGAGTTTCATTCGTCTGCGTGAAGTGAGCCTCGGGTTCGCCCCGGAGAATATTTTAACGCTCAGCATTTCGCTGACCAGGGCTGACTATCCACAGGCTGATCCGCGTCGAACGATATTTTTCAAGGAGGCCATTGCACGCATCGCAGCCCTTCACGGTGTGACTTCTGTGGGGGCAATTTCTCATCTTCCTTTAGGCGGGCGCGGCGTCAATATGAAGTTTGCGACCGAAGGCGACATTTCCGTCAACGCAGAGGCGAGCGCCGATCTTCGCGTCATCAGCTCAGACTACTTCTCTGCCCTGAGAATCCCCGTGACGAGTGGCAGGCCGTTCACCGATCTGGACACAGAGAAGACGCCGCATGTCATCATCATCAACGAATCCTTCGCGCGCATCTTCTTTCCCGGCCTTGATCCGGTCGGGAGGCGTCTGACTATTAATGGACTGGGTCCACCGAGCCCTTCGTTCAAAGGGGAGATTGTCGGAGTCGCAGGCGACGTCAGGCATCGCGGACTGGAAGAAGACGCCAGGCCGGAGATGTACATCTCTTACCTTCAGAATACGGTCTGGCCTGTCATGAACCTGGTCGTTCAGACGGATAGCGACCCCAGGGGTTTTGTGCCTGCTGTGCGCCGTGAGATCGAAGCCATAGATAAGGGGCAGCCAGTCTTCAACATCAAAACCATGGAGCAGCTTCTTTCGGATTCAATCGCGCAGAGTCGATTCAACATGCTGCTGCTCGCCAGCTTTGCCCTGCTTGCGCTCACTCTGGCCGCTATCGGAATCTACGGCGTGATGTCATACATGGTCAGTCTACGCACACATGAGATAGGCGTGCGCATGGCACTCGGAGCGCAGGCAGTTGATGTGCTGAAGCTTGTCGTCGGTCAGGGAGCGCTGCTGATACTCGCAGGCACAATAATTGGACTTACGGGAGCGCTGGCTTTAACGCCTGTCATGCAGAGTTTGCTCTACGGGGTAAGTCCGACCGATCCTTTAACGTTTGCGATCGTCATCTTGGTGCTCGCTTTCACTTCCCTGTTTGCATGCTACATCCCCGCGCGACGGGCGACGAAGGTCGATCCCTTGAACGCCCTTCGTCACGATTAAATGCGACTTGATGAACGCCCTCTGTCGATGTTCCGGCTTGCTGCTTCGTGCCATCTGTCACGGCGACAAGCCAGAGCGTCAGGCAGGGCGCTCTCAAGAAGCTTATACCAAGTAGCAATCAAAAGAGGACGAGGGATACTCCACTAATCGACACAAAGCAAGACGAAGCAACACGAAACATCCCCTCTTTTCGTGCCATTTCGTGTTGCTTAGTGGAACTGTCGCACGCCTTCTTTTATTCTCCCATCTGGCATTAGTTGTGTTGTCTCTGGATGTTGCGACGATCCAGGTAGACTGTCCCTTCCTTCATCACAAACGATACATGTTGAACCGCACGTATATCCTCCAGCGGATTACCTTCGACGGCGATGAGGTCAGCGAACCTGCCCGCCTCAATCGTGCCGGTCAGATCATTTATGGCGAGCAGGGAGGCAGCCGTGGAGGTGGCGGACAGAAGCGCATCCGCCGTGCGCATCCCGTAGCGAACCATCAACTCCAGCTCCTGTGCGTTGGTTCCTGGCAGCTCAAACGTGTCCGTGCCGAAAGCAATTCGCACAGGCGTGGCAAGTGCGCGCCGGAAGGTTGCCGTATGCTCTCTCACAGTGTTGGTCAGCTTTATCTTGTTCTCCGGTGAGATCGCACCGAAAATCTTTGCGTCGCGCCAGAGTTCGTACACCAGAAGCGTGGGCACATAGTAGATGCCCTTCTGCGCCATCAGGCGGAACGTGTCTTCTTTGAGATAGAGCCCATGCTCTATGGAGTTGACCCCGGCCTGTATAGCCATCCGCGCGGCTTCGTCTGAATAGGTGTGAGCGGCCACGCGTATGCCGCCCCTGTGTGCTTCTTCGACCAAGACGTTGAGCTCTTCCTGAGAATAGTTGAGCGCGCCGGTCAACAAATCTGCGCTGAGCTGCCGCTTCTCATACGACTCCATGTAAATCTTAATCACGTCCGCTCCCTGTTCGATGAGGCGGCGCACCTGCTTACGCACCTCCGCAGTCCCGTCCGCCGGATAAGAGATTGGCGGGAGGTTATGGTAGGGCGAATAGCCTACGAGACGATAAGAGCCTGTGCTCGTGACCGGCTGGATCGCCGCCAGGATACGCGGCCCCGGGACGACCCCTCTGGCGATGGCATCCCGCAACGCGATGTCAGCGAACCCTGAGCCCTCGTTGCCCAGATCACGAATCGTAGTGACACCGGCTTCGAGCGTGAGACGCGCATTGTTGGTGGCATAGATGGAACGGTATTCGGGCGTCTCACGAAGAATCTGGCCGTCGTAGTCGCCTGCGTGGAGCACTATATGTGTGTGGGCGTCGATCAGTCCGGGCATGACCACACGGTCGCTCAGATCAATGACATTCGCTCCCGAAGGGATGCGCAGGTCATGGCCTACCTGCATAATCTTCTTACCCCGAATCAGGATCGAGACATTCTCTCTTAGCGTGTTCGAGCGGCCATCGAACAGCTTGCCTGCCTTGATATATGTCTCCCTCTCCTGAGCCTGACCAATCCAAACGTGGCTGAGCACAACGAAGAGTAACGGGACGAACAATCTCTTATTCATCATTATCCTTTCACAATGAGCCTCAACAGCTCTCACCTTCACACAGAGAGAGAAAGAGCGCGCGCGTATTGCCCGATGTAAGGTGGGTAGCCTGTGCACGTCAGAAGTTCAGCGCCTGTCGTGGGTGCTATACTTCATCAGCCCCTTACTAAATTCTCTGATAATCTTTGAGGTTTGAGGATTTATATAAGAACAGAGGTCTTTGCCGCAATGGTTGAAGATTTATTTACCCTGGTAAAGTGCAGTAGGGTATACTCTGCGCAGATTTAGACCTGGCTGCGCGGGGAATGATCCGCAGCAGCTTGAAAGATATTTTGTACCGGATTTTTTAGAGGCTCGAGAGTATGCTCTCCATAACCGTCAGCAGCATCTCGGTCGCCGGATCGGTGATGCCGACGGTTGGCATCTCACCATCAGCACATAGTGTTGGTGAGGGGGCGGCGATGCCGACGGTTGGCATCTCACCTGCCAGAACGCTAAAGGTTAAAGTTAGAGTTAAAAGTAATGTAACGAAGCAAAGCCTTAACTTTTTCATGGTCTCTCCTGAAGAGCAGCTTGTGTGGAATAATTCCGGGGGTGGTTCAACGAATTCCGAGTCGCAAAACGCCGGGATCATAACACTGACAGAGACATTTCCGATAAATTAGCAGGGATTCTTACGAAACCACAGAAAGGTAGTGTTTACATGAGTTTAGTTAGCTCCAAAATACATCTGAAAGACGCAAAAGTAAATCATTTGGAGGAGCGGATTCTGAGACGCTGCCGACTCGCGCAGGAATTGGAGGACAAGGGTCACTATGAGGAAGCGCGGCAGGCTCTCGGCGAACTATTCCCCGTCATCGGGGAGCCGCCTGCCGCTGATGAGTTGAGCCCGCTGACACAGGCAGAGGTTCTGCTGCGCGTGGGTGCGATTTCGGGCTGGATTGGCGGCGACCGTGGGATCGACGGGGCGCAGGACTATGCGCAAAATCTGATCACCAAAGCTGCTCGTATCTTTGAGGCTGAAGGGGCGATTGAGAAAGAGGCTGATGCGCGTATTGATCTCGCCATCTGCTACTGGCGCATCGGCTCGTACGACGAAGGGCGCGTCGTGCTATATGATCTGCTGGATAAGATCGGCGGTAAAGATATTCCGCAGGAGGGCAGAGCATGGCTTCACGTTGCAGTGATCGACATGAACTCCGGTCGTTTACATGACGCTAAACAGGCTCTCACCCAGGCGGCTCCTTTTTATGAGGAAGGCAGTAATCTCGCCGCCAAAGGCAGATTCCACAATAACCTCGCGCTGGTCTTTAGAAATCTGGGGGAGTGTGAGAAGAGGGAGGACTATCTAGACCGTGCTCTGGACGAGTACGCCGGCGCCAGTCTCTATTTTCAGGAGGCCGGACATACGCGCCACGCTGCGCGTGTGGAGAATAATCTGGGCTACCTGCTCTACACACTCGGTCGCTATAACGAAGCACACCAGCATCTGGAGTCCGCCTGCCGGATGTTCATAGACCTCAAGGACAGCGTGAGCGTCGCGCAGGTCAATGAGTCCCGCGCGCAGGTCTTTTTAGCGCAGGGGCGTCATGCTGAAGCTGAAACCGTCTCCTTGGGAGCCGTGCACTCATTAGAGCATGGCGGTCAGCAGGCGCTTCTCGCCGAAGCTCTTCTGACGCATGGGACGGCGCTTGCGCGTCTCGGGCGTGATGCGCAGGCGCGATCAGTTCTTCACCGCGCGGCTGAGCTGGCACAACAGATCGGCGATATCGAAGCCGCCGGTCGAGCCCATCTCGTCATCATCGAAGAGATGCAATCCAGGTTGCAGGCACATGAATTAGTTGACCTGTATGAGACCGCCGACCGTCTACTGGAGAGTTCTCAAAACAACAAGACTCTCGCACGCCTTCGAGCCTGTGCAAGACCAGTGATCACGAAGTTGCTGGAGCAGCCTGGGACACAGACCCCGCCCGCAGAGTTTCTGTTGGACGGCACGCTCTACGATGAGCTGAATCGCTATGAGGGTGAGCTGATCCAGCGAGCCTGGGAGCGATCCGGGGGCAAGCTGACGCGTACGGCGCACCTGCTTGGCATCACGCATCAAGGGCTCCGCTACATCCTCGAAGGAAGGCAAAAGGATCGTATTCCCGGAATGACCGCACCGAGGCCGCGCCGGCGCAGTATCTTCGGAACGAGTAAACGAAAAACAAAACTGTCACAGAAATGACTGCCGGTGTCTTTCGGGTCGGCCTCCCTATCCTGTGCGAGCTTTTAACCTGCACCCTCCCGTTTGCAACTACATCACTCTCTACTGAAAGTGCAGAGCTTTGACTGGCGGCTTGGGCCAGTCAACAGTCTGTTTGAGTCTTATCACGGGGATAAAAAAAACAGGGCGGATTCGTGTGCGGCTTCTTGAGTAACCTGTGCCGCCAGGGTGTCCACTTTCATCGTGCAGGTGATAGCATGATTCAGGAGGCGCTGGAGTAGCTCCGGTTCTCCTCAAGAGATGGAACTTCGAACCGTTACCGCAACCAGATATGTGACGCCGCTCAGAGAGGGCGGCTCGCTCCCGGCAATCGTTGAAGCCGATGACGACGGCCTTTACGTTTTGAAATTCCGTGGCGCAGGGCAGGGGCCGAAAGCTTTAATCGCCGAACTGGTCTCGGGCGAGATCGGACGCGCCCTCGGACTGCCGGTTCCTGAGATCGTCTTCGTCGAGCTTGATCCTGTCCTGGCGCGCACAGAGCCTGACCCGGAGATTCAGGATTTGATCAAGGCGAGCGCGGGCCTCAACCTCGCTCTAGACTACCTTCCCGGCTCTATTACTTTCGACCCTCTGATTAAAGAGGTGGAGACGGAGTTGGCTTCATCCATCGTCTGGTTCGACGCTTACACGACGAACGTGGATCGCACGCCGCGTAACACGAACATGCTCGTCTGGCATGATCGCCTCTACCTGATAGATCACAACGCATCGCTCTACTTTCACCACGCCTGGACAGATTACGTGGCGCGAAGTCGCAGTCCATTTCCCAAAATCAAGGAGCATGTCCTCTTGCCGTTCGCCGCTCGGTTGGCTGACATAGATGAATCACTCGGCGCGCGGCTCACACAGGAGATTATTCACGACATCATCGGGCTCGTGCCGGATAGTTGGTTAGACAGTGAGCCTCACTTTGCAGATATGGGAGAGCATCGTGCAGCCTACATAGAGTACCTGACCAGGCGGCTTGAAGCGCCCCGTGACTTCGTGAAGGAGGCGCGAAATGCCCAATCGCTCTCCATTTGATTACGCCATCATCCGCGTCGTGCCTCGTGTCGAACGTGAGGAATTCATCAACGCAGGCGTGATCGTCTCCTGCCCGGAGCGTCAGTATCTAGAGGCGCTCGTAGAGTTGGATCGCGATAGGCTGGCGTCTCTCGACCCGACAACCGATGCTGACAGGGTCGAGCACTATCTTGAGAGTATCCCGGCAATCTGCGCCGGGGGGGAGCAGGCCGGGCCCATCGGCTCTTTACCGCAACGAGCGCGGTTCCACTGGCTCGTCGCGCCGCGCAGCACAATCATCCAGACCTCGCCCGTCCACTCCGGACTTTGCGACGATCCGAGGCGAGCTTTAGAAGATCTGTTAGAGAAGATAGTTCGCGTCGATCCTGCCTGAAGCTGACCCTTGCTCACCGGATACGAGAGTTACTTCATAGTAAAAGCACCCCACCGCAAGCGGTGGGGCTTTAGCTCGGTTTAATCGAACAACTCTATTTGCGCATCTTGGGCTTCTCTGTGACGTTGAATGTATTTGCGAATCACCTCTGCCGTCACTTTATCGCCTACGGTTCT
>DASVVT010000018.1:0-80788 GCA_036386415.1 Pyrinomonadaceae bacterium | reverse complement strand
TTCTCTTTGATAGCTTTTATAGCTTCGCGCGCGTAATAGGTGATGATGAGGTCTGCCCCGGCGCGTTTGATGCTCGTTAAAGTTTCAAGCATCACGCGCCCTTCGTCTATCCAGCCCATCTGCGCCGCCGCTTTGATCATCGCGTATTCACCCGAGACGTGGTACGCGGCCAACGGAAGGTCGAAGCGGTCGCGCACCGCGCGCAAGACGTCCAGATAGGGGGTCGCAGGCTTGACCATCAGGATGTCAGCTCCCTCCGTGTAATCCAGCTCGGCTTCGCGCATGGCTTCACGCGCGTTGGCCGCATCCATCTGGTAGGCGCGGCGGTCGCCAAAGGCTGGCGCGCTATCGGCTGCCTCACGAAACGGGCCATAGAAGGCCGAAGCATATTTGACGGCATACGCCATGATCGCCACATGCTCAAAGCCCGCGCCGTCGAGCGCCTCACGAATCGCGCCGACCTGTCCATCCATCATCGCCGACGGTGCGACCACCTGACACCCTGCCTCCGCCTGGCTCAGCGCCGTGCGCGCCAGCAGCGCCAGCGATTCATCATTCAGCACCTCACCATCGCGCACCACGCCGCAATGACCATGCGATGTATATTCGCACAGGCACGTATCTGCGATCACAATCAGATCGGGAACCGCACGACGAATGGCGCGCGCTGCCTGCTGCACGATTCCGTTCTCAGCATACGCGCCCGTGGCCGTCTCATCCTTCGACGCAGGCAGGCCGAAAAGTATCACGCCACGGATTCCCAGCTCGTACGCGCCAGCCGCTTCCCGCACGATCTCATCAACGGACAGATTGTAAACGCCGGGCATCGACGCCACCTCGCGCCGCACGCCCTCCCCCGCACAGGCAAACAGCGGGAGTATGAAATCCTCCCGCGCGAGCCTCGTTTCGCGCACCAGCGCACGCAATGGCTCGCGCCATCTCAGCCGTCGCGGGCGATGAACAATCTCCGACATCTGGAAGCCCCACTTTCACCTTTTAATCTACTATCCGTCGGCATGATACGCGCCCAACGTTGCCACGCGCAAACAGCTCACTTAAAACCATCGGCTATCATATCTCTTCAATTAATATTTCATCTCTCAGTCGGAATATATTCATCCTGCGAGTTTAATCAATCTATCGCCGGTGAGCATGCATGACGAAAAACTTACATTTACCTTGTACTGACTGCGGTATAATGTCGCGCACGTGATGCGCAGCCTCTGAACTATTTAGAAGAATGAAAGGAGTCCTAAATGCGAACCACATTTGATATTGGGAACGAGGCAGAGGGTATAGTGCTTGGTCACTATGCCAAAGCTGGATTGAGAGTCTGTATTCCATTCGGAACAGGTGGGCCTTATGATCTAGCTGTTGACACAGGCACTCGGATCGTGAAGGTGCAAGTCAAGACCGCCACTTTCGGGAAAGGTTGCATACAGTGCAAGACTAGGCGAAGAAATGCAAGCTATGACCGGACAATGAGAAGATATGAAAAAGGCGAGGTGGATTATTTTGCTATTTACTGTCCACAATTGAATGAGCTATACGGAATCTCCTTTGAGGCCGCGAAGGTGTCAGCGTCACTAAGAATTGAGCCTACTGGAAACAAGCAAGAAAAATACATTCGGTGGGCTAAGGATTATTCCTGGGAGAAACACATAATGGAATTGAAAAGTGAGTGGCGGGGGAGAGACTTGAACTCTCGGCCTACGGGTTATGAGTCCGTCGCTCTAACCAACTGAGCTACCCCGCCGCAGATAAGAAGTATAGCTGAGTTGGGGGTTAAGCGGCAATTAACTGCATTTACTGGTCTAAGAAAAGCAGCAAGTACAGCATATCAAGCCCATACCACCTTCTTATTCACGCTACATCTCGCCTCACATTTGAACGCTTGTTTGCAGCATGTTGATTCGATGAGAGGGCTGCCGAAATCCTCGCAAAACGCTTTGTCAGAGAAGGCCGGGCTGACGTACTTTCTAATGGAAATATTGAGCTTCTTATCCTTCCTCAAGCAGCGTACTTTTTGACCATAATCATCATCATATATGCCCACAAGCTTGACAGGGCGACACGCCGTGAGCCGCCTTGATTCAAGCTATCTTTATTATTACGGAGACTTAGCATTGAGGGAAAGAGAAACCAGGTTTGCGACCCTCGCCGCCATTCTACTGGCGGGTGTGACGATAGCCATAATTCTCGTCTTGCCCGTGTGGAAGCACCGTGGGCAAAGGAGTGGCTTCAGCTTCCTTTTGCCTTCGCCCTCGATGGCTGAAGCCTCCGGGTTCGGCTCCTGGAAAGAGGCTGCGGAAAAGGTTAAAGAGGATCGCGGCGAGCCGACAGGCCGACAGGCCGCAGTTGACATCCCGTCTGAGCTGCGGCATTACGGCGACACGCGCCGCTTTCTCGCCATACAGGTCGCCGAATGGCGTAAGTTTAAATTCGAGACTCCGCATGACTTCGTCGATCTCGCCAGCATGATCAAGAAGGGCGAGATGGTAGAGCTCAAGTCTGTGGGGGAAAACTACATTCTCTACGGCGTCGGCGGCAGCGCAGACGCAGAGCCTTTCACGCGCTACGAAAAGAGTAGTGGCAAGAGAATTCCTCTCTATAGCGAGGCAGAGCTGGCAGAGGAGTATGCACATATAGACGAAGCCCGCACAGGTCTTGAGCAAGAGGTCGCCAGCCTCCGCCACGAACTTAATTCAACGACCAAACGCGAGCGTTCGCGGCGCACGAAGTTGCAAGCTCAGATCAACGGCCGAGAGAAGGCGCTCAAGGCTGAACGAGAGCGGAAAGAGCAGCTTGACCTCTACTACAGTGATCCTCAGAGCCATCAGCAGCTTCTGGCCGCCTATCAAACTCTGGAAGGTTTGGCGAAGGACTTTTCAGACCAGACATACGACATGACGGACGCACGCTCGCGCCAGCAAATGAAGGTGCGTATGCTCAGTTTCCTGCGCCCGGAGGCGCTCAAAGTCCTGGAGGAGGTCGCCGGCTCATACCGTCAGAAGTTCGACCGCCCGCTCCCCGTAACTTCGCTGGTGCGACCAGACGAGTACCAGCATATGCTCCATCGTGTGAACCCCAACGCGACGCTCATAGAGACCCCGCCGCACTCGACGGGACTGGCGTTTGACATCTGCTACAGGTATATGACGGCTGAGGAACAGTCGTACGTGATGGCTGACCTCGCGCGCCTGGAGACGGAAGGCCGGATCGAAGTCCTGCGCGAGAATCGCGACCACTACCACGTCTTCGCCTTTGTCGACGGACAGAGGCCGGACGAGACGCTGATCGGCCAGTCTCTCGGCAAGAATGCGGTGAAGACTCAGAAGGACGCACCGGAGATCAAGGAAAAGGCCGATAAAAAAGAGGTCAAGAGAGCGGTCAGGAAAGAGATCAAGAAAGATGTCAAGAAATCGGCGGTGAAGAAACAGGTAATGTCCAAGGGGAAACGGCGTTGATAGAGGATATGTAAGTCTCTTGCCGTTTGAGTGTTGAGCAGATCGGTTAAAGTTTCTAACAGGCGCGTTATAAATTATAACGCGCCTGTTAGCATGTTTAGCAGCGCCGTTGAAGATTCTAACAGTGCTACAAGAACAAATTTCAATCGGGTTTAGGACTGTAGGGGCAGAGGACTTGTCCTCTGCCCCTACAATTTTATCCTTGTCTGACATTCATTAGAATACCGCTCTAAACATTCTAACCGGGCGTTAGAATCTTCAACATTACTGCTAAACATAGCTGCAAAGCTGTTGAATTGCTCAACCGCCCGGTTGAAAGAAATATCCCGCCGCCTGAGAGTTTAACCGGCTTGCTGGAACTTCCAGCGAGTCTCCTACAACATTTAACCAGACAGAAACTTGACCAAATCTGAAAGGCCGGGACAAGGCCCGGCTCGTAGTGTCTTATACCAAGTTGCAATCAACATAGAGGAAGAGGACTTTTTCCACGAAAGCACACGAAAGAGCCTCACTATTCTTGCCATTTCGTGTTGCTTCGTGGATCGTCGCACGCCTTCTTTGATGCTGCTTTCTGGTATGAGAGCCTTCGGTGAAGCGAAGTATGAATTAAGGCTTTGCGCCTCCGGCTTTCTTCAAGAGGTCGATCACATCCCGTCTGTTATTGATCTCCGCCCACGTTAAGGCATCGCGCCCGTCTTGATCTCTGATGTCTATACGGGCACCACGACCGAGCAGCAGGCGTACGATGTCACTATGCCCCTGGGATGCTGCGCGAATCAGAGGTGTTTGACCGCCGTTATCTTTCAGATTCACGTCTGCACCGTTTGCCAGCAAAACTTTAGTAGTCTCCTTGTGATTGTTGCGTGCAGCTTCCATCAAAGCGGTCGCGCCGGCATTGTCCCTACTATTGATGTCGGCTCCCTTGCTTAATAGTTTCCGGCTGATATTATCACTGCCTCTGGAGGCCGCATTGATGAGAGCCGTTCTGCCGCTCGTATCCTTCACGTCCGGTTTCATGCCTGCGGCGAGAAATAAATCCACGGCTCCGGTATCTCCATTCTCGACAGCCCTCGTGAAAGCCTCTTCGCTATAAGGAATATTCTTCCGCGCTAACTTCGCGCGAGCCGCCAACTCGGCGGGAGTCGCAGGCAGGCTGTTGCTATTGTCTGTCGCAGCATTGTTATTAACCTGCTGGTTGATATTCTCTGCCGGGGAAGGACTTGGGGTCGAAAGTGGGCTGCTCTTGACCACTGGCGGCGGTATCTGCGAGCTCCCGTTATTATCAGGACTGGAAAAGAAGAGATAGAGCACCGCTGCTAACGCGGCCAGTCCGGCGATCAGGCCGACTCCGATAAGCAATCTCGATCCGCCTCGCTTCTGCGCGACCCATGTTTCTTCAGGGATAGGGACGATGACCTGTCTGCCTCGCTCCCGCTCATGACCGGCACTCGTAGCCACCGCGCCACCGCGCTCGACGGGCAAGCTTACTTTAGTGGTTTCATCCACGTCTACCATCGGGCGTGTGGCCGCCGCACGCGGCCTGAAGTTGTGCATCTCATCGCGCATCTCGGCAGCAGTTCGTGGCCGGTTTTCTATATTGAGAGCCATCGCTCGCATCAGAGCAGCAGAAACGTGCGCCTCTACTGCTCCGTTCAACGCGCGAGCGGGTTGGAGCGGATCGTTCTGACCGTTGACCACGGCGGTGGCGCGAGTCAGCGCATCAGGTGGTTTCACTCCCGCGAGCAAATGATAGAGAGTCGCCCCGAGCGAATAGAGATCGCTGCGCGCGTCCGTCCCTGTGCCCTGCATCTGTTCCAGTGGAGAGTAGTTAGGCGAATAACCGAGCAGGCTGCTACTTCCAGTATGAGCCAGCTGTCCGGCAGCACCCTTGGCGAGACCGAAATCCAGGAGGATGATCTGGCTCTCTGAAATGAGCTTGAGATTTGAGGGCTTAATGTCGCGATGCAGCACCGGAGGCTCAAGATTGTGCAGGTACATGAGCGCATCCAGCAGTTGATCTGCCCAGCGCAGCACTTCACCCTGCGTGAATCTGCGCCCCTCTTCGAGCATGACGCTCAGATCATCACCCGGAATGAACTCCATGACGAGAAACAGTCCCTCTTCCTCGCTGAAGTGATCAAGTACCTTGGGCAATGCCGGATGACGCAGGTTAGCCAGCAGACGCGCCTCGCGTTCGAAAGCGCGTCGCAGCTCATCTGTTTCAACCAACGTCTCCTTCAAAGCGACCGCGCGACTCAGGCGCACGTCAAACGCCTCATAAACGGCGCCCATCCCACCTCGACCGAGTGGACGAAGGATGCGGTAGCGGTTCTGTAGAATGGTATCCGTAATGAGCATGACAACCCTTTGATGTTTCGTGCTGATCCGACGAACAGCTATTTCTTATCAAGACCTCGCTGAAGACCCCGCCATTGATGGCGAGGGATGAATGCGTAGCCACCGCGCAATCACTTTCAAGATTGCGCCTCGACGTATGCTATGATGCAAGCGAGCCGAAAAGCTGCAGTCAACAGCATTCCGGCTCTCACCAGCACTCTTTCAACAGGATGAAAGCAGCGATGGCTGAACAAAGAATACCACAGCGTAAAACCTACAAGTACAGGCTGTTTCCTTCTCGCGCTCAAACTACACGCATGGATGGAACGCTCGCCTTGCTGTGTGAACTTTACAACGCCGGACTTCAAGAGCGTCGAGACGCATACAGGCTTGAGCGTAAGTCCATCCGCTACGTTGAACAAGCCAACCAACTCCCTGGAATTAAGGAATCGCGTCCCGAACTTAACAAGATTCACAGTCAGGTATTGCAAGATGTATTGCGCCGCTTGGATAAAGCTTTTCAATCTTTCTTTCGCCGCGTGAAAGAGCGGAATGGTAAAGCAGGCTTCCCGCGCTTTCGCTCGCGCTCCCGATATGACAGCTTCACTTACGCTCAATCCGGCTTCGCCCTGAAAGATGGACGCTTGAGCCTGTCTAAAATCGGAGATGTGCGAATCAAGTTGCATCGCCCGATTGAAGGCAAGATTAAGACTCTTACTATCACGCGCTCCGCAACTGGTAAGTGGTATGCGTGCTTCTCTGTTGAAATAGAAGCGCAACCGCTTCCGGCGAATCATAAAAGCATCGGTATAGATGTCGGTTTGTCGCACTTCGCTACACTCTCGAATGGCGAACAGATTGCCAATCCACGATTCTTTCGCACGGATGAGAAAGCCCTTGCGAAAGCGCAGCGACGCAAGAAGCGTAAAGCAGCGAGACGCATTCACGAACGCATCGCTAACCGTCGCCGTAACTTCGCGCATCAACTGAGCCGTGCGCTCGTTTCGATGTTCGGTCTGATTGTGTTTGAGGACTTGAATATCAAAGGCATGCTCAAGAATCATTGTTTGAGTAAGAGCATTCAAGATGCGGCGTGGAATCAACTGATTCAATACACAAACTACAAAGCGGCAGACGCTGGTAGAGTGGTGCGAACAGTTGACCCACGCGGGACAAGTCAAGGCTGCTCCGCGTGTGGGGCGATAGTCGTTAAAGATTTGTCTCAACGCATCCACGATTGTTCGTGCGGGTTACAGTTAGACCGTGACCATAACGCCGCGCTAAACATTCTCGCTCTGGGATTACAGAGCGTTAGCCTAGGAGCTAAGGAAGCCCCTTCTTTCTAAGAAGGGGAGTAGTCACCTGCGCGAATTCATACATTAGCATTACAAATCTGTACACAGTCCTTTAATTGAAACTGCCGGGACGCCCCATCTGGCGCGCTAAAGCTGAAGCTCTTCTCGGATCGCAGAGCGGCACGCGGCTTGTCTCCGTTTCTCATTGGCCTCGTCAAGGCGCTTAAACTCGGAGCGGCAAAAGTAGGAATGATAAACCTGATGACAAAAGTGAGCATCTATAGACAAAGACCTACGAACAATCTAGATTGTATAAATACGCGACGAACAGCGGAGAAATATTTTGACAGCTAATGCTAACATCAATTCGATTGATCTCTTGATCGGTAAGACAATCCTATCACGCTCATCCGGTAACAAGGCTGGACAGGTATACGATCTGGTCGTTGACCCCCTCAAGGGAGAGTTGCTCGGTCTGGCGGCACAATTGCCCGACCAAAGCGTGCGGCTTATCGAGATGGAGGAAATTTTCAGCTTTGGTCCCGATGCGGTGATGATCAAGAGCGATGAATCAGCCGTACCCCTGGAGCATTCTCCGATAAAGAGAGCGCCCCTCGCCAGGCAGCATCTAAACGGAGCCAAGGTCATTACCGAAGACGGCAGGCTACTGGGACACTTAGCCAACATCTTCATTCAATTCGCAGAGCCTCCGCAGATCGTTTACGAGGTTCGCTCCTCGCTTCTCGATAAACTCCTCAAACAGGCGCTCTTCTTCCCTGCATCCTGGGGCGGTGCCATTTCAGATGATGCCAAGCGCGTCATCGTGCCAGATAGCACGCCGGAAAAGGCCTTCCACACCTTAAATGATTTAGCAGCCCGTCTCTCCGAAGATAAAAATCCGATGGTCGTGGTGCGCAGTCACAGCCGCTAAATCGTCGAAGCACAACGAACACTGTCAAACGAGCGCCTCCAGGGCGGTCGCTCATATTACGTAGTTCAATACCTGACAGAGAAACGCGCCGCCAGTCTGCGGTGAGCGCAGATTCCGAGGCGCATTTTTCGGAAGCCATCTCATGCTTCGCACCCGTCAGTCATAGCTCTTAAACGCCGCTCGCCACACAAAACCTTGCTCCTACCCTCTGTATTAACATAGTATAACATTTACCAAAACGTATTAACTCAATACGCCAGACCAATTAAAGGGTAGCCAGCAAGAGGCACTGGTCACAGGCTGCTCTCGGAATCCCCACACGAGGATTCAACGCTCCTCACAAACGCCACATTTTTCATGCCTTTATGAGCCTGCGGCGGTCTAGCGCGGGCTCTCCTTGAGAGCTAGCAGGCGGCGCTACTTTAGATAGGCTGCAAGGTAGCGCAAAGGCTTGGCACAGCGGATGCAAAAAGGCTTGAGAGCTAGCCTTCCCGATGACCAACGATGCTGTTGGATGGGAAAGCTTTCAAAGAAGACCTTCCGTGCGGATTACGACCAACCTTTTTCGGGAGGCGGGTCAGTTGAAGACCTCCTGAGCGGAGCGAGAAATAATCTCTATGCAACATGATGGCGACGCCACGATCCTGGTCGCTGACGATCATTATGATCGATGCGAGGTAATGAGCCTCCTGCTGCGCAAAGCTGGTTTCCGCGTTTACACAGCAGGCGACGGGCGTGAAGCCTACGATCTGGCTCAACGCGAACATCCGCTGCTGGTCATCTCGGATGTCATGATGCCGCATGTCGATGGCATCGAGTTGTGCCGACGGCTGCGCGCAGACCCGAAGCTGTATGCCACTCCGATCCTGCTCGTGAGCGCCATGCGTGTTGACGACAGAAGCGCCGTCGAAGGGCTGGAGGCTGGCGCAGACGACTATCTGGAAGCTCCTTACGATCCGATGCGGCTCATCGCGAAGGTCACGAGGCTCACCGAGCGCGCGCGTTTCGAGGAAGCGTTGCGGGAATCGGAAGAGCGCTATGCGCTGGCTGCGCGGGGTGCCAATGATGGACTCTGGGACTGGAAGCTGAAAAGCAACGAAATCTACTTTTCCGCCCGTTGGAAAGCGATGCTCGGCTATGAAGAGGGTGAGATCGCAAGCCAGCCTGAAGAATGGTTCAGGCTGGCACATCCTGACGACGTTGAAAATCTCAAGGCGGCTATCGCCGCTCATATAGAGGGGCAAAGCTCTCACTTTGAGATGGAGCACCGTATGCTCCACAAGGACGGAACGTATCGCTGGATACTGAGTCGCGGGATGGTCGTTCGAGACGCGAAGGGTAAAGCCGCCCGCATGGCTGGCTCACAGACGGACATCACGGAACGCAAACAGGCCGAAGAGCAGTTAGTTCACGATGCCTTTCATGATGCGCTGACGGGGCTGCCCAACCGTGCGCTCTTCATTGACAGGCTCAGTCAGGCAGTCGAGCGTGTGAAGCGCCACCCGGATTGCTCGTTCGGCGTCATCTTCCTTGATCTGGATCGGTTCAAAGTCATCAACGACAGCCTCGGGCACATGATCGGAGACCGGCTGCTAGTGGAAATAAGCCGCCGTCTGGAAGGTTGCATACGCACGGGCGACACGGTCGCGCGCCTCGGCGGGGATGAATTCACAATTCTACTGGATGGTATCAAGGAGGTTGCCGATGCCGTCAGCATGACGGAACGGATACAAGAGCGGCTGCGCCCGCCTTTCAACTTGAAGGGGCATAAGGTTCTGGCTACAGCCAGCATGGGCATCGCCCTGAGCACGATGAATTATGAGAAGCCGGAGGACATGCTGCGCGACACAAACATCGCCATGCACCGGGCGAAATCATTAGGTAAGGCCCGGTATCAGGTGTTTGACGCGACCATGCACTCGCAGGCCATGGAGCTGCTGCGACTGGAGACTGACCTCAGAAGAACCGATGAGCGTAAGGAATATAGCGTTCATTACCAGCCGATCATGAGCCTGGAGACGGGCCGTATCACAGGCTTCGAGGCTCTCGTGCGCTGGCAGCACCCGGAACGCGGCTTCGTCTACCCGGAGGAGTTTATCCCTATCGCGGAAGAGACGGGCTTGATCATCTCTCTTGATCGCTGGGTGCTGCGTGAAGCCTGTCGTCAGGTACGCGCATGGCAGCAGGTGTTTCCCGGCCAGGAGTCTTTAAGTATCAGCGTCAATTTTTCCGCCAGACAGTTTTCGCAATCTGATCTGGTCGAGCATATCAAAGAGGTGCTCAAAGAGACCGGCCTGAAGGCCGATTGTCTGAAATTGGAGATCACGGAGAGCTTGTTGATGAGCAGCGCCGAATCCGTCACCGCCGTGCTGACCCATCTCAGGGACTTAGGGATCGAGCTCTACCTTGATGACTTCGGCACAGGCTATTCTTCCCTGAGCTACCTGCATCGCTTTCCCATCAATGTGCTGAAGATCGACCGCTCATTCATCAACAGAATAGGCGGCAGCGGCGATAACGCCGAGATCGCCCGCGCCATCGTCACCATGGCGCATAGCCTGGGCATGAAAGTAGTAGCCGAGGGTGTGGAGACCGAGCGCCAGTTGGCCGAGCTGAAGGCGCTCTCCTGTGAATACGGGCAGGGAAATCTCTTTTCAAAACCGATAGAAGCTCTCACGGCTGAAAAATTTATGGGCGGTGTATCAGAACCGAAATCTCTGCCGCGTCCCACGGAGCAGGCGCTTTACAGGGCTGTTTGAGCGCGCCAGGGTTGTTGCACGTCAAGGCTGGTTGATGAGTGAAATTCTAAGAAGCAGTTTGAAATGTCCCTGACGGGACAGAAACAGAAGCTGATTATTCAAAGTGCCTCTCACTACCTCCAAAGAAAAAGTGCGCTTATAAACTGGCGCACGCCCCCAAGCCTGTGCCCCGGCCTCAAGGCGTCGTGACCAGCGGTAGTTCGATGAAACTTGCCTGGCCGGGCGCGTGATAGATGCGCTGGACGGCCTTGCGGTAATCACCAGGCTTGGCCCAGAAGATGTTGGGGACGAAGGTCTGCGGATTGCGGTCGTAGAGAGGGAACCAGCTTGACTGCACCTGCACCATGATGCGATGACCCGGCAGAAAGACGTGGTTCGCCGTGGGCAGAGCGAAGCGGTAGAGCAGCGGTCGATTGGCCGCGACGGGTTTGGGCGTTTCCAGGCTCTCGCGATAACGACCGCGAAAGATGTCTGCCGAAACCATCAACTGGTAGCCGCCCATGATGGGCTGGCCTGCGACTTCGTCCGGATAAACGTCTATCACTTTGACGACCCAATCCGAGTCCGTCCCGCTGGTGGAACTGACCAGATTAGCCACGGGCTGACCACTAATCTTTAACGGCGCGCTCAAAACATCGGAAACAAACGCTACTACGTCGGGTCTGCCCGAAGCCTCGCGCTGATCGTCCACCAGCCATTGTGACCAGGTGTGCCCTGCGGCTGAGCCGCCTGTGGGTTGAATGGGACGCGCGCGGAACGGAACAGGTTTGGCGGGGTCGGAGGTGTATTCATCAAAGGCTTTGTCATTAGCTTTGGGCGCGTCAAAGCTGAGTCTGAGACCGGCGCTCAGATAGAGCGGCGTCGCACGGACTGTGCAGCCGCTCGCGCAACCCATCGGCCAGGCTGGCAGTCGCCGCCAGGCGTTCGTCCCTGTCTCAAACGCCATCACCGGAGAGATGTCTGCTCCTGCTGCGGTCGTGGCCGCGCTGTCCTTGAGATACCTGTCCAGGAACGGGCGCAGGATTTCCTGACGAAAGGTGAGGGCTGTATCGCTGTTGAATTTCAGAGCGCCGAGCGAGCTGCCGTCGCGTATCATCTGGCCGTGATGCCAGGGACCCATCACCAGAAACACCTTGTCGTTATTTGTGTCCTTCGGCTTGATCGCCTTGTAGACGGCGATAGCCCCGTAGATGTCCTCCTGATCCCAGAGGCTATGAACGAGCATGACGGGCACATTGAGCGGCTGGGCGGCCAGTATCTTGTCCACAGCCTGATCGCGCCAGAAGCTGTCGTAAGCAGGGTGCTCTAGAAGCTTCCGCCAGAAGCCGACCTGTTCGAGCCCGTGGCGACGCCCGAGTTCGCCAGCCGATCCGGCCTGCATGTACAGGTCGTAATCGTCGAAGTGGCTCGTCCACCATTTTTCTTCCGACTTACGGGTTGCTTCCTGTTCGTAAATGTAAGGCATGTTCTGCTGGCGGAAGGCTCCGTTGTGAAACCAGTCGTCGCCGATCCAGCCATCGACCATCGGGTTCATGGGCACGGAAACTTTGAGCGCCGGGTGTGGGTTGACGAGCGCCATCAAGGGCAAAAAACCGTCGTAGGAGATGCCTAGGATGCCGACCTTGCCGTTGCTTTCCGGGATATTCTTGACCAGCCAGTCGATGGTGTCGTAGGTGTCCGTGGAGTGATCCACAGGCGTCGGGTTCTGCGTCCCGTGCAGGGGGCGATTCATGACGTAGTCGCCTTCGGAGCCGTACTTGCCGCGCACGTCCTGCACGACGCGTATGTAGCCGCCCTCGACGATCACGTCCGTGGCGTTGTCGTAGCCTTGCAGGATTGGGCCGAGGTGTGAGCTTTCGGCGTGGCTCGTGAGTGCGGTGGCGTTGTAGGGCGTGCGCGTCAGGAGAATCGGCGCTCCCTTTGCGCCTTTCGGCACAATAATGACCGTGTGCAGTTTCACCCCGTCGCGCATCTGGATCATCACGTCGCGCTTGACGTAATCGAAGCTACCGGTCGCGGGCTCTAACCTGGATGGCGTTTCGCTCGGCAGTTGCGGGTACTGAGGAACTTGCGCCGCCGCTCGCTCGACGAACATCAAGACGCAGAGCAGCGTGGCGAGCAGGAAGGTCAATGCCCGAAGGCGGTCGATCAGCTTCATAGGGAATCACTCCAAAGGCGCGAGAGCGACAGATTATGTTCGCGCCCGTTTTTGTCCGAGTCTACGCGCGTTCGTCGAATCCGTAATATCTGGATTGTTCAGCCTGTTCAAAGACGGATGGAAAAATAGCGCCTTTCCGGTTGCGTCGTCAAACCTCTATTTTGGGTAGCGTCCTGCTTTGATTAGTTCTCTGTGCCGCCTCTGCGTTCTCTGCGTCTGCGGTGGTGAATGAACTTTAAACAAGACTCACCACAGAGACGCAGAGAACACGGAGGTTGCACAGAGAAGAACTGAAACTCAGGTCACTACTCTATTATGGCTAAATTCAAAATGAGAGCGACGGCGCGTCTGATTACTTTTGAGTCAGGTACACCCACCTGGAGAAAAAGCCTGTCAGATTTTTGCCGCTAGCCTGTTCCATCGCCCTTTGAAAGTCCGGGGTTGTGACGGACTTGCCGAAATACCTGCGCGTGTACAGGCGTATGCCTGCCCAAAAGGGGCGTTCGCCCAGTTCCTCGCGCAGCAGGTGAAGCACATAAGCCCCTTTATCATAGACCAGCGTGCGGTCTTCGGCGGTCGGATGCAGCCAGTCTGGGAAGACGAGCGACCGATCCTTACCCGCGTCTCGTACCTTCTGGTAGCTCACGCGGTTCGATTCAATCTCCCGCATGTACTCCGCTCGACCGAAGCGATGCTCTTTATAGGCGGCTGCCATGAAGGTCGCCATGCCTTCGTTCAACCAGAAATGGTTCCAATCGCGGTTCGTCACCATGTTGCCCCACCATTGATGCGCCAGCTCATGCGCGCCGAGCCATACGTCACGCTCGTTGGCTAAAACCGCACGCCCGTAACCCTGATGCAGCACGGTGAAGCTGCTCATCTCCTGATCGATGCTGCCCTCTGCTAAGACCTGTGTGTAAGTCTCATCCGCATAGCGGACGCCTGCGCGATCTTCATAAAAGCGGATCATGTCTGCCGTATCGCGGAAGATGCGGCGCAGCTCCGCATCCGAGAAGGCGGTCGCGAGGTAACGCAGCTCGACGCGGCCATGCTTTTCCGTCACGGTGCGGAAGCGACCGACGGCGAAGCCGAAAATATAGGTGGGGACAGGCGTCTCCTGTCTCCACTCGGACATGATTTTCCCGCTCGTCGTGGTGCGCCGCCCGGTCAAACGACCGTTGGCAACTGCGCTTAGATTTGCCGGGAGGATCAAATTTAAGCGCAGCGTCGCTCTATCATCCGGCGCATCGACACACACCAGCCACTGACTCGTAGAGAAGACCGTATAGGCCTGTTCCTGCTCAGGGAAGAAGCGTATGCCGCGACGCGGCGTACCGTGATATTCGACTTCGATGGCTCGCGTCTCATTGGCTTTCGCCGGTCGCGCCAATAAGACGCGCAAGCGATGATCGCTCTGCACAAACTTCAGCGTCCCTTTGTTTTCGCGCACCGCGTCGATGGTCAGGTCGCCGCAGTCAAGCTCGACTGTAGCCAGCTTGCCCGTGCGCGAGATAAGCCGTATCAGGACTTTTCCTCTCACAGCTTTGCCTGCCAGGTCGGGCTCAAGCTGCGCATCATAATGTAAGACATCAAAGGAAGGCATCGCACGCGTCTGGACGCCCGGCTCTGCCGCCCTTGAGCAGACGCAACACAAAAATAGGAGCAGTAATAATCCTGTGTGTTTCACGATCTGGATATTTCCCTCTGCGCACTTTGCTCAACTATTAGCGCGCTACTTTTCCTGCAACTCCCTCTTTAAGGCCGCCTCGGATCGCTTGCATCTCTCCAAAGCGCGTGTCAGGTGTGTGACAGAGCGCCTGAGTTCCAACTGCGAGACGACCTGCCGACTCAATGCCTGTAACGCCTCGATCTGATCTCCACTTAATACTCTAGGCTTTCTGTCTATGACGCAGAGTGTTCCCAGGGTGAAGCCGTCCGTCGTGATGAGGGGCGCTCCGGCGTAAAACCTGATCCGAGGGTTGGAGTTGACTAAAGGGTTATCGGCGAAACGAACATCTTTTAGCGCATCACCGACGATCATGGTCTCAGGCTCCAGGATGGCGTGCGCGCAGAAAGAGACTTCGCGGGCAGTTTCGCGTTCCTTGAGCCCGAGCCGTGACTTGAACCATTGCCGGTAAGAGTCAACGAGAGTGAACAGGGCGATTGGAGTATCGCAGACTTGGGCTGCGATAAAAGTCAGATCATCGTAAGCCTCTTCGGGTTCAGTATCGAGAATTTTATACTGCTTCAGGGCTCGCAATCTTGCGGCTTCATTAGGCGGTAGTGGGGCTCTCATGAAGAGTTCCTTTCACCAATCAAATTTTCAGGAGATCATGCCTGCCGTCTCGTAGCGGCACGATATTGAACGGCTTCACTTACTGTCAAGACCAAAAGATAAACGCCAACGCCCTTCCAAATGTGAATGCGGCGGCAGGCTGAGCCATTGGATGTTTCTTTCCAGATAGAACTGAATTTAAGCGTGCGCATCCCTACAATCGCCTACCTGAACAGGTGGGGAATCCCCGCTTTTGAAGCTCCGGACGGGCTGGCTTCCCCTCTTAAGCAATCGTGCCGGAGTCGCCAGCGGTGCTGAAACGACGCCCTTTCCTGCTTAATTCTCGATCAAATCAGGTTACAGACAGCTACCTGAACAGGTGGTGATACGAGGTGCCGCAGCGGTGTATTTCTATATGCGAGCGGAGGGTTCAGGCGAAATTCAGAGCATCATGCCCGCCGGATGATCCAAATTCCATCTGGATTACGCGTTAGTAAACAGAAAGGATAAAAGCGGTACTTATTATGAATTCAAAGAATAAGATCAGAATCATCAAACGCGCATTGACGGCTGGCGAACCCGGAGTGACAGCCGACCGCCCGCAGAAGAGCGTGAGCGTACAACAGAGTACGCGAAAAGTTGTCACCGCATGGGTGAGGGAATTCAAGCAGCGTCGCGTCACCGATCCGAAGCAGGCGTTTGCCAGCCTGTTCGTTGAATCAGCGTCTCCCCTGAGATCATTGTCGTAGAAGTGAAACCCTGTGCGTCTAAGGAACACCTGAAACGCCGTCGGGCGCGGGAGGCGTCAGGCGCAAGGGCGCGAAGAAATCTCTTTCTCGTATCCTCCAGCGTCTGACACCTCCCGCGCCCTCTGACTTTTAAAATATCTTCTTTCGCTTCCGCTCAACCGAAATAGATAGCGTTTGCCCTTCATATACCAATGGTAGTTTCGGGCTTTACATGAAACCTGTACCGGCGGTATGTTGCCCAATCATGGCTGGAGACGAATTGAGGAAAAGGCGTGAAGCGCTTGGCATGACGCAGGAGCAGCTAGCCGGTGAGCTGGGCGTTGCTGCCAACACGGTCGCCAGGTGGGAGCGTGGCGAGCGGTCTATCCCGCCGCACCTTTCGCTGGCGCTGAAATCCATCGAGCAGGATCACGGTCAGGCGAGCAAGCGAGCCGGTAAGAGATGATCCCTCGAATTCCACTCATGATCGGCTGAGAGCGCGTTCCCCTGCGCCAACTTCCTGAAGCTGAATGGACGAACAGTTATGCAGGAGCGAAGGCAAGCCAGGCGATTCAACTCTTCCCTGTACGTGATATGGGATTTGACCACGCAGTCGGTTGCCAGTGGGCAGACCTCAAACTTCAGCGCGACCGGCTGCTTCATACGCAGCCGTAATGGCCTGCCCGCAAAGCCTGCGCTCTCGATCCGGCTCCGCCTGCCGACGGAGCGTTGGATGGAGATACGTGGGGCGGTGGTGCGCGCCGGGGGCGAGAACGGTTTCGGCGTGAGCTTTACTGAATTAAGCGATGAAGACAGGGCTATGCTCGGCCTGCTGGAAGAGTATGAGCGAGCTTCGTATGCTGACGCATAAAGAGATGAAGAGTGTAGGCGCTATCCACAGAGGCCATTGCCGTACCGGCCTGCTCCTGGCTGTCATATCGTTGCTGATAGCCGGGTGCCAAAATCAACCCACTCCGAGCGCTAACGGGCCGACTATGGCTGCCAACGAGCTCGCGGCCATCTCACAGCTCAGGGCTATTGCTTCAGCCGAGGCTAACTACCAGGCGACCGCAGGCAACGGCAGCTACGGAACCCTCAAACAGTTGGTTGACTTTCAATCGATTAATCAACGGATCATAAACGGCGAGAACAGAGGCTATAGATTCGAGGTGAGAGTCGGCACGGACTCGTCGTATGAGGCCGTGGCGACGCCTCTTCAATACGGCTTGACAGGGTTAAAGTCGTTCTATTTGAACTCAAGCAGCAGCGCGATTCACGTTGCCGATAAGAAGGGGGCGGAGGCAACTGCGAGCGACCCGGAACTCTGAAGAAAAATGGCAGCTCGGAGAAGATAAGCGCTGCGAGTCATCCGGTCTCATTGTTGCTCATAGCCCTTCCAGGCAATTCACAAAAAGGATAGCTCTCGGAGATTCAGCTTATGAAAACCGTGAAAGACATTTTAGAGGCCAAAGGTCATAACGTGATCTCGATCACACCGGAGACGACGGTCTTTGAGTCATTGAAAATTATGGCTGATAAGAATGTGGGTGCCCTGGTGGTGCTTGAGGGTGACACCGTGGCCGGCATCATGTCTGAACGCGATTATGCCAGGAAGGTGATCCTGCATGGAAAATCATCGAGGGAGCTACAGGTCAGGGAAATCATGACATCCAGAGTGTACTACGTGCGTCTGGATCAAAACGTGCAGGATTGCATGGCGCTCATTACAGACAAGCACGTTCGCCATCTTCCGGTCATGGAGGGGGATCGCCTCATCGGTATTATCTCAATCGGCGACGTGGTCAAGGCGATCATCGCTGAGCATGAATCTACGATCAAGCTGCTGGAAAATTACATTACGGGCAGCCCCATTTGAGAAGAAAGGTGTCAGGGGATTGACCGAAGGCAAACGCCCAACAAGTAATGAGAGCCGAAATACGCTTCGATATTTGATTTGTACTCTGTGCAACCTCTGCGTCCTCTGCGTCTCTGTGGTGAATCAACGCCCACAGACACTCACCACAGAGACACAGAGAACACGGAGATGGCACAGAGAAAAGCTGAAACTCGGGACACTACCTGGAGTCGATGTCCTTTGACAAATCGACCGGCTCACGTTAAGTTCTCAGATATACAAATCCATCGAATTGAAGGAGGCTCCAGGCAGGAGTTCTATGGCGAAATCTGGTCACAAGGGTATTAGTCGCATTGATAGTCCGCAGAAGAAGATGCACGGGTGGTACGTCAGAGTCAGGCTGAAGAATATCACCAAGTCTAAATTCATCAGCGATCAGAAGCACGGGGGCAAAGAAGCAGCCCTTGAGAAGGCTGTCGAGTGTCGCAATCAACTGGAGCGGGAGCTTGGGAAGCCCAGAACGGATTGGGTGATCGTCGGCAACAATCCGCGTAACCGAAGCGGCGTCGTCGGCGTGCGACGCGCGGTCAAGAAATACAAGGGCAAAGACGGCACGGTTTATCTCAACGAAGTGTACGAAGTCTCCTGGAATGCCGGAAGAGAGAAGAAGGGTCGCACGTCAGTGTCCATCAGCAAGTATGGCGAGGCAGGAGCGTTTCGTCGGGCGTGTGCGATTCGCAGGCAGAAAGAGCAGTTGATGTACGGCAAGGTGGTCATGAGCAAGTGGGCTGAGACACTGGGCAAGGTCTGCGCGGCCTAATAAGTCGCTTCACACGATACGGAAGAGCCACAGATCAACGCAGGTAGACGCGAATGTTCAAACCATTCTGATTCGCGTATGCCTGCGTTGATCTGTGGCTCTATCTTTCTTCCGTTCTCTATACGCAAACGAGAACCGCTCTAATTTTGAGGCAGTTGCAGTCTCGGTCTCATCCCCGGAGCAACACCGGAAACGCCTTCCTTGACCGTGTAGTTCGACGGTATTTTGAAAAGCTCCGTGTCGGGTTCGCCACGGTTGACGTTGGTGAGCCGAAACGTCGTCTCACCAAAGCGCGGATCGTTATGGCGCATTAGTACGACTGTGTGTAGCTCCGGCGAGTACCAACGCTCCTGCGTGATCTCCAGCGGCTTCTCGTTGTCGAACTCGCCCGCCGGAATGACAAGCGTCGTGCGTGTGCCTTCGGCGAGCACTCCTTCGATGTTGCGCGCCTCCAGTTTCTCGGTTCTCCTCTCCGGTGGATTGTTGACGAGCGGATCGTCGGGCGTGCCGATGCGCCGCCTGGCGCTGCGCGGGACAAGGACGCCGAAGCGTGGCTCACCTATGTTGGCGCTTCCCATATCCGCCTGCGCGCGTTTGAAGAGAGCAGGCGGCAGCTTGATGCGTCGTGCGCTCGACGTGCGGTGATCGAGCACGATATTGGTGTAGGCAACGGGGTCATTGATGACGGAAACGACGGGCGATGACGTGGCGCCGCTGCTGCTGCTACCACCTCTCTGCTCTTCCATATGATCGCGGCGTGTGCGCCCCCTCCCGTCCCTGTAAACATTTGCGCTGGAGCGCCGCACCAGACGGTTGCCGTCAGTGAGTGACTGTACGTGTTCCGTCACCGTCTCTGCGGAAAAGGGGATGCCGGTCACAACCTGGTGCTCAAAGTTTAATTCCGGCGAGACGGAGCCGAGTGGTTGTAAGGCTCCAGTACCGTCTGCCGATGGGACGCCGAAAGGCACGGGCACTTCTGCAATCGGCGATGGTATCTCAACTTGCATCGTGCTCGAACGCGCGTTGCCTGTGCGCGAGCCGCGCGTCGGCGGTGGCTGGGGCGTCGTGCCTCTGGGTACGGGCCCGCGTTGCGCCGAAGCGGTCATCACAAGAAATAGCAACACTATCACTGGCTTCATTGTATTCATCTTTAGGCGTCTACTTTTTATCACAACATCTCTTTTTGGGGATTCAGCAAGGAGGGCACCTGTAGATGCCCGGCAGCGCGGGATCAGTATAGGGCGTTCTGCTGCGCGAAGTCGAATGCCGGAACGCCTTGGTAGTGTCCCGAGTTTCGGCTAATCTCTGTGCCCTCCGTGTTCTCTCGGGTCTGCGGTGGTGAATGGTTCTAGAAAAGACTCACCACAGAGGCACAGAGGACGAGAGAGGCGGCACAGAGCACTAATGAATAAACTGTTGGCTGGCAGAGCGAGGAGCCGCAGCGTAGGTTCATCCTTCGCGCGCGTCTCTGAAGCCACGCCGAGAAGGCATCGGCTCTTCAGAGACTCAATTGGCCGGAACAAGATAACCGTGCAGGAAGACCGTGAGATTGCTGCCAGTACTACTACTGAAAGAAGGCCCTATGTTGATGCGCCCTCCTTCCGCCACGGCAAAGCCTGTCTCCATGCTCTCGCTGGCCCCTGTCTGACCGTTACTGCCGACGGGAGCAACGGACGCATAGACAAGGCGGTGCGCGCCGTTTGCGCCGAAGATCTCTAAAGTTATTTTATCGATACTACCGGCAGTACAGTTGCTGCATAAGCGTATCCATTCCACGTCCGTCACAACCAGCACCTGATCGGCTGGAACCACAAACTCAACGCCACTCAGAGCGCCAGTCGCAAGCGCCCTTTTGAAGACGTTCGCGGTGCCGCTTCCGGCGAAAAGAAGGGTCACGATGTCGCTCGCCTGGCGAGCATCAACATCGCGCGTCGGCACGGGGGCCGTGGTCGCATTGACCACCCGCACGTCCTGCACGGTCTGCATGGGTTCAGGACTTTTATGACCATAGCCTTTGAACGGTGTGAGCACGGCAATGACGCCGATCAGCCCCAGTAATCCGACCAAACTGATGAGTGATTTCCTGAAGTTGTACATGATCGTAGCTCCTTTAGCGATGATGTTCCTGAGAAGTGATTGACGCGCATCCCTTAATCATCCCGCACGCCCGATTTCTTCCGTTGCGCGTGACGCGCTTCTCTATGAAGTGCGCCTGATGTGTGCCATCTGCCCCCTGTCGCCCTGCGATCTGGCTGGCCTGCTGTTAGACCTTTATGGAGGGGAACAATAGGCTACCTCCTGCGATAGGGTCAATGAATATTCAGGCTGGGCGAAGAAAAGATAAAGTGTGTATAGCAGCCGGACGCAAGGAGTCCGCAGCTTCAATCATACTTGTCTGGCTTCGGTACGAGACGCGGCGTCTACGGCTGCCGACAAAATCCTTCGGTGCTGCTCAGTAAAGCCTTTCATTCATAAGTTTAAGACCTGACCCCGCTCCCCTGTGGAAGGTCTGGAATAGCCATTGCCATAGTTCAAGGGCGGAGAGGTTTGGCAGAACCGGAACCAATGAGACTTTTTTGAGGATCAACCGAGCGAAGGAGTAGAAGATCATGTTGTGGACAATTCTCGTGGTGCTTTTGGTCTTGTGGCTAATCGGCGCTCTCGCGCATATCGGCGGGGGGCTCATTCATTTGCTGCTGGTGGTGGCATTGGTCGTGTTGGTGATTAACCTTCTGACAGGCCGCCGCTCAGTCTAGGCCTGGAACAGGTTCGACGCCGGACCGAAGGATTCGGCTTTAGTTTAGTGGACATAGAAGAGCTTAGAAGATCGGTCTTGCCTTATTTGATCGAGATTCTTAAAGACGCCTGATCCCGCCAAAGGGTCATGGCAATTGTCCACAACAGTCAGCGCCCCTTCCGTGCATAACGAAAGGGGCGCTGACTGTTGTGGCCGCTTCTCAATGCTCAATGAGCATTGAGAAGCGGCCAGGCTCGCGATGATAACGCGCAACTCTTCAAGCCAGACCCGGATTCGAGTCTGGCTGGACTAACCTTGATCTCAACGGTTAAGCACGGGCAACTCGATATGAGAGGCGAAGCGGCGCGAGCGATAGATGCGCTGGGTCGCCGGTTGAAAATCCGACTCGACGGCCTTGAAAATATTCGGAACGAACTTCTGCGGGTTACGGTCGTAGACGGGAAACCATGTGCTCTGCACCTGCACCATGATCTTGTGGCCTTTGAGAAAGACGTGGCTGTTCGTGTGCAGGTCGATCACGTACTCGTTGACACGGTTGGGCGTGATGGGCTCAGGTTTCTCGAAGCTGTTGCGAAACCTGCCGCGCAGGATTTCACTGGCGATCATCAACTGGTAGCCGCTCATCTTCACGTCCCTATGATAGTCTTCCGGGTACACGTCTATGAGCTTCACGACCCAGTCGCTGTCGGTTCCGGTCGTCGAAGCGAAAAGGTGCGCCAGCAGCTTGCCTGAGACGCGTACGTCTTCGTTCAGGGTTTCGGTCTCCCACGTCAGCACATCTGGACGCCCATTGACGAAGCGTTGATCTTCGACGAGCCAGGTGAACCAGCCCGAGCCTGCGGGGAAATAGGTCGCCTCAATCGGGCGATGGCGATAGGGAACGGGATTGGCCGGATCGGAGACATAACGGTCGAACTGATTGTCTCCTTCCGCCTGCGGCGGGTCGAAAGAGAGTCGCCCGTCCGATTGGAAGTATAGATTGCGCTTCGAGATATTCCGGCTCGGCGGCCAGGCGTCGTAAGATTGCCAGCGGTTGCTGCCGGTCTCGAAGGTCACGGCTTCGGGTTGGTTGAGACTGCCTTTGCCTTTCAGGTAATAGGCGAACCACGGCGGCAGAATCTGTTCACGAAAATGGTATCCGGTCGGACTTTCAAAGTCGATCTTGCCCAGTTTGCTCCCATCGCCCCCCCAGCCGCCGTGATTCCAGGGCCCGACGACCAGGAAGTTCATCCCCTTCGTATCCGTCTTTTCCAGAATCTCATAAGCCTTCACCGGCCCATAAAAATCTTCCTGATCCCACCAGCCCGCCACGTGCATGATGGGGACGGTCACGCGCGAGAGTTGAAACGCGAGCGCCTGTTTCTTCCAGAACTCGTCGTAGTTCGGATGGTTGACGAAGTTGTTCCAGGTCGGCAGCCGCCCGTGAAAATATTTCGCATCGGCGTTGGAAAGCGCGCCGAGGCGTAGATACCAGTCGTAGGTGTCATACATATCGAACTTGAAGTTGGCGTTCTCTTCCTTCGTCGATTCCAGCTCGAACGCGTACTCGAATCCGTAGCTCAGCCGGAAAGCCCCGTTGTGATGAAAATCGTCGCCGAGGTACATGTCTGCCGGAGAGGCCTGCTCGCAGACGGCCGCGAGCGCCGGGTGCGGCTCAATGGTCGCCATCACGGCGAGCCAGGCATCGTAAGAGCCTCCGGTCATGCCGACACGCCTGTTGTTGTGCGGCACGTTCTTCACCAGCCACTCAATCGTATCGTACGCATCCGTGCCCTCGTCTATCGCCTTCGCATCGCGCGACGCGCGCGGCGGGCGCTGCATGACGAACTGGCCTTCAGACTTGAAGCGCCCGCGCACGTCTTGAAAGACGAAGATGTAGCCATCGTCCGCGAGCGGCTTGAAAGACCTGGGGATGGAGCGAGCGCCCATTCCACTGACGCTGTAAGGGGTGCGCACGAAGATGAACGGGAGCGGTGCGCGCGCCTCTTGCGGAGTATAGATGACCGTGAAGAGCCGTATGCCGTCACGCATCTCGATCATCTTTTCGATCTTGTCAAAGCCCGGCGGCGGATCGGGAACGGTTTGCGCCTGCTGAGCACGAAGGGTCACGCTGCCAGAGAAGAGAAGCGCCAAAACCAGCAGGCGCACGAGCATCGATGTGTTTAGTCTGATCTTCATACGAGTCCCTTTTTGATGGAATGTCCTTAATATACTCGTCTTCGTATCCGTCGTGAATCACAATCTTTCGTTCCTTTGAACCGGGACATGAGAGAGATGGGTATCCAAACGATTAATGATCCACGAAACAACGCTAAGAATCTCAGGCCATTTAGGGCTGTTTCGTGTAATTTATATCAAATAGTAGTTGAGTGTATCGCGGCGATAATTCACCACAGAGTCACAGAGGGCACAGAGGGCACACAGAGGCTTAATTCTCTGTGCATCCTCTGTGTCCTCTGTGACTCTGTGGTGAGTCTCATCCACGCTACACTCAATCGCAAACCGCTATGGTGGATCATGGCTTCCCCATTTATTCCGAAGTTAAAGAATTTCTTATTGACGCGGGAGTGTTCATTTTTGATTCGCGAGCTTGGGAAAACGGCTGATGGGGAACTCTTTTGAGCGAGATTCGTCCCAGAGTCGGACACTCGCGGTCAAATTGCTGGTTGTCAGGGCATCAGCCAATCGGCTAGAGTTCTGTATGGGCTTGCATCCTTCTAGCAAGCCTATGGGCAATCACTAGACAAATCAATAGCGCACATGTCCCCGCGCCCCGGAGACTGTGCCTACGCGCTGGCCGACGACGCATCCCCTATCAGTACATTTTTGCGTCCGTGAGCTGGCCGGGAAAGGTTAATGATAATTTTGAATACGCGTTCCTCCGCCCCCGATAGCAGTTCCCCTGCGCAGCCATATCGCTTTCATGGAATCAGCCGCTCTCGGCTGTCTGGGGCGACGAGCCCTCTGGCCTTCTCGCTTCTCTGTTTCATCTTGAGTCTCTCTTCCGTCGCAGCGCAGACGCGAACGAGGCGCGCTGGCGACAAGCCTGATGAACCGGCTGGCGCAGCGGAACCCGTCAAGCGCGATAATACGAAGCCTGCGGCGCAATCTCCTCTGGTCAGGAAAACAGCCCTGACCTATTCCCCGCGAGCTGAAAGTCAAAACGCCGGAGCGCGTCCCTCTTTGGTCAACGATATGACGATCATCTCGCTGGCCGATGAAGCATCTCCCGTGACAGACCGTCTCCCCGCCGGTACTACTGCTTCGAAAGCGGGTGTGCCGCTCGGCAACATCCCCTCGATCTGGCCTGTAGCAGGCCCTTTGCGCGGCGGCTACGGCGTGCGCAGCAACCCTTTTGGCGGCTCATCTCTGGAGTTTCATAAGGGACAGGACATCAGCGCCGCCTGGGGAACGCCCGTCGTTGGAACCGCTAACGGCACGGTCGTCATCGCCGGTTGGCAGAGGGGCTACGGGTGGGTCGTTTATCTAGATCACGGCAACGGACTCAGCACGCGTTACGGACACCTCTCAAGGATAGACGTGGCGGTCGGCCAGACGATCAAGCGGGGCGAGCAGCTCGGCCTGGTCGGCTCGACGGGACGCTCCACAGGCCCGCATCTGCATTACGAGGTACGTATGAACGGACAACCGATCAATCCTATTCCATATCTTCCGTCCCTCTCGCCATTGGGGACGCGCGAGGAGACGGGTCGAATTAAATCACAGCCAACCGCGCAGTAGCCGAAATTAGTAGCACACATGAGCATGGAGGAGAACAAACCAATCTTTGTTCTCCTCCATGCTCATTTGTGTGTGCTGCGTAGTTCGCAATCAGCTCTCAATCATCTCGATACTGAATGATCTGCGGGCATTCGATAATCGGTAGTGTCCTGATTGGATCAGTGCTCTGTGCAGCCTCTGTGTCCTCTGCGCCTCTGTGGTGAGTCTTGTTTTAAGTTGATTCACCACCGCAGACCCGAGAGCACACGGAGCGGGCACAGAGAGTTGAGCTGAAACCCAGGGTCACCACTTCTCCTTGAGATGAAGCGACCGCTCGATCAATACTTTGTCTACATAAATAAACTCCATTCTTAACATTTCTCCTGTTAGGTTCTAACTTTAGTTCGGAGCAGGACGGAAGCCATCGAGTTTCGGTAGAACAATAGAGGAGTCACAATGAAAACACGTCAGTTAGGCAGGAGCGGGCTGGAGGTCTCTGCGATGGGACTAGGCTGCATGGGCATGTCTGAGTTTTACGGCAATTCAGACGAGCAGGAATCAATCGCGACCATTCATCGCGCGCTGGAGTTGGGCGTCAATTTTCTGGACACAGCAGACATGTACGGGCCGTTCAAGAACGAAGAGCTTGTCGGGCGAGCGATCAAAGGTCGGCGCAACGAGGTCGTCCTGGCGACTAAGTTCGGCAACGTGCGGGGCGAGCAGGGCGAGTTCTTAGGCGTCAACGGTCAGCCGGAGTACGTGCGGCGCGCCTGCGAGGCAAGCCTTCGCCGCCTCAAGGTGGAGACGATTGATCTCTACTACCAGCACCGCGTCGATCCGAACACCCCCATCGAGGAGACTGTCGGCGAGATGTCGCGGCTCGTAGAGGAGGGCAAGGTCAGGCACCTGGGACTCTCGGAAGCGAGCATTGAGACCATCCGCAGGGCACAGGCCGTGCACGCAATCGCCGCGCTCCAGACGGAGTACTCCCTGTGGAGCCGCGACCCGGAAGACGGCCTGCTCGATGTGTGCCGCGAGCTGGGAATGGGCTTCGTCGCCTACAGCCCGCTGGGGAGAGGTTTTCTCACAGGTCAGATCAAGAGCTTCGACGATTTAGCGCCGGATGATTACCGTCGTCAAGCGCCGCGCTTCCAGGGCGAGAATTTTCAGAAGAATCTGGAGCTGGTCAAGCGCATAGAGGAGATCGCGGCGGAGAAGGGATGCACCTCGGCGCAGCTTGCCCTGGCATGGGTGCTCGCGCAAGGCCAAGACGTTGTGCCGATCCCAGGCACCAAGCGGCGCAGGTATCTCGAAGAGAACGTCGCCGCGCTCGAAGTGGAGATCACGCCGGAAGAGATCAGGCGCATTGACGAGGTCGCGCCCAAAGGAGCAGCCGCAGGCACGCGCTACACTGAAGCCGGAATGGCGGCTGTCAACAGGTGAAGAATTTAAACGCAAAGGACGCAAAGGAAGAGACGCAAAGAACGCGAAGAGTCTATATCCTTTGCGATGTACTTTGCGTCCTCCGGCGTTTAACCGCCCTTTTTAAAATTGGAAACCTGATGCCTGTATCCGCGACGAAGACGACAAAGAAGCTCGGGTCTAAACGTGTTGGGTTCTGCTATGACCCACAGGATGCCATCGAGCATCTAGCCTCTGTCGACCCGACGCTTGCTCAACTGATCGAGCGCGTTGGCCCCTTCAATATGCCGCTGCGCCGCATGCACAACCCGTTTGAGGCGCTGGCGAGAAACATCATCTTCCAGCAGCTACACGGAAACGCTGCCACGGCGATTCACGGGCGCGTTCTCGCCCTCTTCGGAAAGCAGAGGCTTGACCCGCAAGATATTCTGGACGCTTCGGAAGCAGAGCTGCGCGGTGCTGGTCTCTCCGGGGCCAAGCTTGTTGCGCTGAAAGACCTCGCCGCGAAGACTCTGGACGGCACAGTCCCTTCGCTCGCTCGATTGAAGCGTATGAGTGATGCGGAGATCATCGAAAGACTGACAGACGTGCGCGGCATCGGACGCTGGACGGTCGAGATGCTCCTTATCTTTCGCCTCGGTCGAGCGGACGTGTTGCCGGTGGGCGACTACGCTGTGCGCAAAGGTTTCGCCTCAGCCTACGGACTGACGGAGTCGCCCAAACCGCAGGCGCTGGAAGCTTACGGCGAGCACTGGCGTCCCTACAGGTCTGTGGCGAGCTGGTACTTGTGGCGCGCGAGCGAGCTTCAGTGGTAGCTGATACCAAGCTGCAATCAAAAGGGAGGAAGGGGACGATCCACGAATCGACACGAAGCCACACGAAATGAGATGAACAGATGGTGCTCTTTCGTGCCATTTCGTGTTGCTTCGTGGATTGTCTCCCCTCTTTTATTCTGCTGTCTGGTATGAGAAGGAAATTTCATTACCGCAGGACATGCAGAGGAAGGCAAAGCGATTTTCGGTTATCCTCCGCTGACCTCTCTTGTTCCTCCACGCGTCCTGTGATAGTCAATCTTTGCTCGTATCAAATCTTAAGCTGCTGCTATATGCTTCGTATGGGATTCTGAGACCGTGCCCTGGCGTCTGAACGCGTCGCGCCGGGGTTTGAGAGTCGCGCGAAGGAGAAACGGTTATCAAGGAGCAGAAACTAGCGCGCCGTTTGGGGCTCTTCGATGCGACGATGATCGTCATGGGCGGGATCATCGGGTCGGGCATCTTCATCAATCCTTCTAATGTCGCGCGGCAGGTGCACACGCCGTTCCTGATTCTCGGCGTGTGGATCACGGGCGGGCTGATCGCGCTCGCCGGAGCGTTCATCTACGCCGAGCTGGCCGCGCGCTGCCCGGATGTCGGCGGGCAGTATGCCTACCTGCGCGAGGCTTATCATCCGTCCATCGCATTCATCTACGGGTGGGCTCTGCTGCTCGTCACGCAGACCGGCGGAATGGCTGCCGTCGCCGTCACCTTCGCCCGTTATTTTCTGGAGATCACACAGGCGCCACTCACAGACTGGATGGTGGCGGCGCTGGCGCTACTGCTTCTGACGATCATCAACTGTCTGGGGGTGCGCGCCGGAAGCACCGTGCAGAATTTTCTGATGGTGCTGAAAATCGTGGCTATCGCTGCGCTGGTGGTGTGCGGTCTCTTCTTCACAGCTTCCCCGCAGAGCATGTCAGCCCCGCTCCTGGATCGCCCTCTCTCAAGCGGATTATTGACGGCCATCGGAGCGGCCATGACGCCCGTCATGTTTGCGTATGGCGGGTGGCAGACGGCGAGCTTCATCGCGGGCGAGATGCGCGAACCCGCTCGTGATCTGGCGCGGGGGCTGCTGATCGGTGTGATGGGAGTCATCCTGCTCTACACTTTGGTCAACTTCGTCTGCCTCTACGCTCTCGGCACAGATGGGCTGGCGGCCACGCAGACGCCCGCCTCAGCCGTGATGCGCTTCGCCCTGGGGCCGCGAGGGGCTGCACTGATCGCCGTCGGCATCAGCATCTCAACGCTCGGATTCCTGAGCCAGGGGATGCTCACAGCGCCGCGCGTCTATTTCGCCATGGCTTCAGACGGTCTCTTCTTTAAGAGCATGGCGTGGGTTGACCCGCGCACGCGCGTGCCCATCCTGGCGATTGTGCTGCAAGGCGCGCTGGCGATAGTCATCGCGTTGACGGGCAAGTATGATCAGATACTGAACTATGTCGTGTCGGTTGACTTCATCTGGTTCGGGTTGACGGCGGCGACGGTTTTCGCCTTCAGACGACGCGCCGAGCAAGCTGGTAGACTTGACGCCGGGAGCGAGAAAGTCTTGACGGTAACGGGAGGGCAGAAGGCGAAAGGCAGTCAGCCGCAGATCGCAGACGACAGGGCGGAGGCCGTCCGGCTTGAAGTTGCGGATGAGGCACAGAGCGTTTCGATAGATACGGATTATCGTGTGCCGGGGCATCCCGTGACGACCATCCTGTTTATCGCGGCGTGCGCTTTCGTGGTCGTCAGCACGATCTACAAGTACCCTGGTAACAGCGCCATCGGATTGATGATTGTCGTGGCGGGAATTCCTGTCTACTTCTTCTGGCGATGGATGAGGCCGCGTTGGAGATGAGCAAGCAAGCACAGCAGGGCGGGCGCGTGATGAGCTCTGCGTATATGCAGTGGGCTAAGACACGCTCGCGGGCGCGATACAACCTAGCGTCGAGCGGTCTGGTCAACTATCCTTTGAGCGCCCTGCCCCTCAGAATCGAGGATTTAGAATTGAGCGGCCAGAGCCTTTACGGCTACGAGCCGCTTCAGAACGCTCTCGCCGCTCAATGCGGCGTGCCGCCTGAATGTGTCGTCGCCGCGACGGGCACGTCCATGGCGAATCATCTCGCGATGGCCTCGCTGCTGGAACGTGGCGACGAGGTCTTGATCGAGCACCCGACCTACGAGCTGCTGCTTGCGGTCGCACGCTACCTCGGCGCAGACGTGAAAAGATTTACACGCTCCTTTGAGCATGGCTTTCGCATTGACCCTCAAGAGGTCGCGCGCCAGGTGACGGCGCGAACGCGCCTCATAGTCCTGACGAATCTGCATAATCCGACGGGCGTCCTGACGGATCAGGCAACACTCGAAGAGTTAAGAGAGATCGCACGCGCGACGGGAGCGCTCATTCTCGTCGATGAGGTTTATCTGGATGCAGTGTTCGAGCGAAAGCCCCGTTCGGCTTTTCATCTCGGCGAGGAGTTCATCACGACCTGTAGCCTGACGAAGGTTTACGGGCTGAGCGGCCTGCGCTGCGGGTGGATACTGGCACGGCCTGAGCTGGCGCTTAGAATGTGGCATCTCAACGATCTGTTCGGCGTCATCCCGGCGCATGCCGCCGAAAGGCTCAGTTGCATGGCGCTCGATCATCTTCCCCGTATTGCCGCTCGTGCGCGCCGCCTGCTCGATGCCAACCGGCAACTGCTCAATTCTTTCTTCAGCTCGCGCAGCGACCTTGATTGGATGGAGCACGAGTTCGGCACGATCTCATTTCCTCGCCTCAGAAGGGGAGACGTAGACGAATTCTGTCAGCTTCTCAGGGAGAAGTATGAGACTTCGGTCGTGCCGGGCAGGTTCTTCGAGATGCCGCGACACTTTCGGATCGGCGTCGGAGGCGAGACCGACACGCTCGCCGCAGGGCTTGAGCGATTGGGCAAAGCGCTGGATGAAATTGGCAGATGATATGATTTAGAGCATAACTATAAAGAGGAGATATAAACGCAATGGGCGCAAAGGAAGAAGACGCTGGAGGCGCGCAAAAATTTACTCCTTTGCGATTACCTTTGCGTCCTTTGCGTTTAAACTCTAGTCCGAATTTAAAGCGCCGCCGTTCCTCCTGCGTTAGCTTGCGGTTGAATGGTCTCCTGATAAACGTACCTGCCGTTTTCCAGCCTGAGCACGACGATGGGTTTGATGGCATTGCGCTGCGCGTTGATGCTGATCGTGCCGGTGACGCCCGCGAAGTTGGTGGTCTGTGCGATTGCTTCACGAAGCTTGGGCCCGTCGGTCGTTCCGGCGCGGCGGATCGCGTCGGCCAACACGTTCATCGCATCATAGCCGAGCGCGGCCAGAGCGTCCGGCGCAGCGCCACCATAATAAGCCTTGTAGGCGGCGACGAACTTCTGTATGGCCGGTGCGGGATCGTCAACCGAATAGTGGTTCGACATGTATGAGCCGTTGAGAGCCGCTCCGCCTAACTCGAAGAGCTGCGGCGCGTCCCAGCCGTCAGTGCCAAGCAGCGGCTGTGTGATGCCGAGTTCCTTGGCCTGCTTGGCGATCACGCCGACCTCTCCGTAGTAGCCCGGAATGAAGATCACATCAGGGTTGAAGGGGCGAATCGTGGTCAGTTGCCCCTTGTAATCGCGGTCTCCCTGCGTGTAGGACTGCTCGGTCACAACCTCGCCGCCGAGCTTTGTGAAATTGTCTTTGAAGACCTGCGTCAGACCGCGACTGTAGGGCGAGTTGAAGTCGAGCAGGATCGCGGCGCGCCGTGCCTTCAGGGTGTTAGCCGCAAACTTCGCCATCGCCTCTCCCTGAAACGAATCCGTGTAGCAGACGCGAAAGATGTAGTCGCCCACCTCCGTGACGCTATCAGCGGTCGAAGAAGGTGTGACCATGGGAATCCTGGCGGCCTGCGCTTTCGGCGCGGCGGCGAGCGTGTTTCCCGAAGCGACTTCGCCGAGCAGCGCATGCACCCTGTCCTGGTTGATGAACTTGGTGACGACGGTCGCGGCCTGTTCCGGTCGCCCCTGATCGTCCTCTACGAGAAGCTGAATCTGACGGCCTCCGATGCCGCCCGCCCTGTTAAGCTCGTCTACGGCCATCACCGCGCCGTTCTTCGTCGATTGGCCGAAGTTGGAGGTGCGCCCTGACATGTCGCCGTAGTAGCCGATGAGGATTGCGCCCGTGTCGCTCGCACGCTGGTTGCCACCGCTACCTCGGCGCTCACAGGCGAGCGCGGCCATCAGGACGATGATTAATCCGACCGTTAAGAAGATGTATCTCATGATGTCCTCTGAAACTGTTGCGTTAATTGCAAGCCATGTCGCGCTCACACCTTAAAGCAGGCGATGCCGCAGAGTCTTTAGCAGAGGGCTGAAATCTTCTGAAATCTTATGAAGTGATACACGAATGCGATCAAAAGAGGACGGGGACGATCCACGCGCTCGACAGGAAGCAACACGAAACCATCAGAGACAACCCCTTCGTTCGTGTCATTTCGTGTTCCTTCGTGGATCGTCCCACCTTCTTTTATTCCGCTCTCTGGTATTAGAATGTTTACAGGGAACAGGTCAAAGCGTTTTCGTGAAGTCCGCCCGGCTCTTCCGAAGCTGTCCCGAAGCAATCATGAGCAAGCCATCTGATCGCCTGTACGAATTCGGCCCCTACAGACTTGATGCCGTCAAGCGCGTGCTGCTGCGCGAGGGCGAGCCCGTGCCGGTCACGTCAAAGGCTTTCGATACCCTGCTGCTGCTCATAGAGCACAGCGGACAGGTGCTACAGAAAGACGAGTTGATGAAGGCGCTCTGGCCTGACACTATCGTCGAAGAGAACAATCTCACGCAGCAGATTTCCATGCTGCGCAAGGCCCTTGGAGAGCGCGCACACGAGCATCGCTATGTGGTAACTGTGCCGGGGCGCGGCTACAGCTTCGTCGCTCAGGTGCGAGAGACAGCGTTCAACGAGACAGAACCGGGGCTGGATGAGCAACATCGGTCTGAGGCCGTCACCAATCGAGAGGTTGAAGAGGGGCGAGAGACAGCGAAAGGGGAAGAGAGAGCAGATCGTCCACGGGTCGTCACCTCTGCGGCTGCGGCTGCTCATCCTCGCCGCTGGAATTCGAGTCTGACGCTAGTGGCTCTCTTCGCGCTGCTTTTCACATTGGGTCTGGCCTCCTCTTATCATTGGATGGACAGCAAAGCGAGAGGAGGGGAGACGCCTGCGTACGGGAGGTCGATAGCCGTGCTTCCGTTCAACGATTTGAGCACCAGATCGAGCGACAATTCTCTCGGATTGGGAATCACAGACACCTTGATTGCACGCTTGAGCAACATACGGGAGATCAGCGTTCGTCCGACGAGCGCCGTCCTCAAGTATGCCGATGCGGAGAGGGAAGCGCTCTCTGCCGGTCGCGAGCTGGGCGTCGATTCGGTGCTGGAAGGAACCGTGCAGAGATCAGGCGACACCGTGCGCGTGACGGTGCAACTGATCGGCGTGCGCGACGGCAAGCCCTTTTGGGCGCAGAGTTTTGACGAACGCCTGACAGATGTCTTCGCGATGCAGGATTCAATCTCCGAGCAGATCGCGCGCGCGATGGTGCAGCAATTGAATGTCAGGTGAGGGGAGATTCAAACGCAAAGGGCGCAAAGTATGTTCGCAAAGGTCGCAAAGAGTTTCAACTCTCTGCGCCCTCTGCGTCTTCCTCCTTCGCGTCCTTTGCGTTTAAATCTCTTCTTCAACGAGGCCCGCGAATCACGTCTTCCACAGCTTGTTGCGGGAGACTGGTCGGCTTTCCATCAAGACCCACGAAGATGCCGAGCGAATACTCGCGCGCCAGCATCTTCTCCCTGTTCACACAACAGATTTCGTGAGTCCATGCGCCGCGCACACGTCCCACCTCGCAGACCCAGCTCTTGATCTCTATCTCGTCATTGTCCAGAGCGGGCTCGAGATATTGAATGTCATGGCCGCCCTGTAGCGCGAGCCAGCCCTCCAGACGCGTGCGCTCGATGGGGTGTCCCGCCGCGCGCAGGGCGTCGAAGTACGCCTGCTCGATCCAGTTCAGGTAGACCGCATGATTGACGTGCCAGGCCGTATCAAGCTCGTAGGTCTGCACGCGCCGCCGCGTCCGGTAGCGATAAGCGTCGTCTGTCCGGCGTCCGTTCGTCATGCGTATGCCGATCTCTTCCAGCTCGCCTGTCGGCTCAAAGGCGAGCCTCAACTCTTCGGGTAAGCGAGCCGGTTGACCCGTCTGCAAATCCAGATAGACCCAGTTGGCGCGCGCACGCGCGACACGCGCTCCGTCCACGACGCGTGTGATGACATATTCGCGTGTTGATTGGACGCGCCGCACATCTGAAACCCAGGTCTTGATCTCAAGCTCATCATCGTAGGAGGCGGGCAGGCAGTAGCGTATGGAGAGCTGGCGTATGACCCACCCGACGCCGCGCGTCCTGTACCAGGCGGGGCTGAAGCCTGCGTCCCTTGATGCTTCGATGGCGGCCTCCTGCATGTAGTTGACGTAGACCACATTGTTGACGTGCCCGAACGAATCCAGCTCGTAGTGGCGTACACGGAAGCGACGGCTGAAAGATCGCATCAAGCTCTCCTCTGCGGAAGTTTTGAATGTCGGTTCTCGTACGGCAAGGTATAATCATACCATCACTAAAAACCAATGAATCACCACAGAGACACGGAGAAGATAGAATTAAAAGAGAGGACGATTTACGAAACAACACGAAACGGCACGAAACAGATGTTCGTGTTGCTTCGTGTTGCTTCGTGTGATTTAGTGGATCGTCTTTCTCATTTTCCTGATTTCTTCTCTGTGTCTCTGTGGTTCAGTTTCGTTAGTTGTTCTTGGAATCCATGCAGCCGTTACCCATTGATCCACTCCTGCCGGAGTTGGTCGCGTCGCTGCGGAGTCGCGCGCCCAATCTTGTCATCGAAGCGCCGCCAGGGGCAGGTAAGACGACGCGCGTGCTCGCAGACGCTGCGCTCGCAGCAGGCATACAAGCCTTTGTCGAACGGGAGACGATTGATCGTTACCTCGCGCGCGTGGAATTCATGCGCCAGACCTTTCCTGAAGCAGCATTCCCGGAGTTAGGTGAAGAGACGGTCGCGGCGAGCCTGGTGCTGTTATGCGAAGGCAGGCGAAGTTTTGCGGAGCTTCGCGAGGCTGCGCGGGCGGGAGAGCTGCTCGAAATCTTACGCCGGAAGCTCAGCCCCGAGCAGGCGCGACATCTTTCAGCGATGGCTCCTGAGCGCGTCACTCTCCCGAACGGACGAATGTGCCGCGTTAATTACGAACGCCAGCAACCGCCCTGGCTCGCCTCACGCTTACAGGATTTCTTCGGCACGAGAGAAGGGCCGCGTGTGGCTGGCGGGCGCGTCCCCGTTGTGCTGCATCTGTTAGCGCCAAACCAGCGCCCCGTTCAGGTGACGGCAGACCTAGCTGGCTTCTGGACGCGTCACTACCCACAGGTGCGCCGCGAGCTCAGCCGCCGTTACCCGCGCCATGCCTGGCCGGAAGAACCTTTGAAGCCTCGCAAGGAAGAGAATCGAGAAAAGGGCAATAAGGTTTGAAAGGGCTTGGCACAACAATTAACGCTTCTAATCTTTAATTGTGGGAAGCCGCCTAGCAAAAAAAAGCTAAGTACCTAAATCCAACGCAGATTGTCGTAAGCTGTTTGATGACGCTGATGTTTCGTTTTCCGGCATAAAATTCGTTATTAGTATTTCCTTATTCAAGACCCGTGTGCTACCGTTCTTATCCGTGTTCATACCTGAGGCAGATTGAATGGGCGTAAAGGTGTATTGAGCAAAGAGATCACGAATCTCTAGCTTATCGTAAGAAGAGAGAATCCATTTACATTTTGTGCGGCTCAACCGCTCTGATAAAAGCTTGTGAGCGTCCCAATCGCGCATGTTGTGAGAGTAATTACAGCCGTTACCCGGATAGGGCGGGTCTATATACATCACAGTTCCTTGACGGTCATAACGATCAACGCAATCTTGCCAGTCAAGGTTTTCAATGATGACGGTTCTGAGACGTTTATGAATAGGGTCGAGGCGTTGTCGTAACGTCTTTAGTGCGCCAAAGAGCCTGTTACCATGTCCGCCATCTGTAATACTTGTTTGAAAGCGCGGGTAGTGCAATTCTCCGCCCCATCCGGCCATAATCAGATAATAGAAGCGATGGGCGCGTTGAACGTCCGTCAATTGCTCAGGGGCTAAGTTGGTTAGACGCTCAAACTCTGCGCGGGACACAAGTTCCCATTCAAAGGAAGCGATCAACTCTTCGGGTTTCTCTTTAACAACTCTGAAGAAGTTGACTAACTCCTGTTCCTTATCATTGAGGATTTCAACATCGCTCGGAAGCTTGCCAAATAGTACCCAGGCCGCTCCGGCGAAAGGCTCAACGTAACAGGTATGTGCAGGTATTAAAGGAACAATGTATTTGCGCAGCCGCGATTTACCGCCAACCCATTTTATAGGGCTGTTAAGCATTTGATGTTCGTCTTTTGGTGCTCTCTCCGTCATTTCAGCATTTCTCGATATAACATCCTGCGGCCCCGTCGTGTCTCCAATAGAGACATGGTATCACCTTACTTCAGATTCGTCAAGATACATGAATAACCCGCGCGGTATCCAGCGATTTGGCGAGAAACTGCGTACCCTGCGTGTGCGACATGGTATGACCTTGAAGGAACTAGCTAACGAATTAGGGCTTACCGCACATGGCTACATAAGTGAACTAGAAGCTGGAAAGAAAGTGCCCACAGCCGAACTGGTGCTGAATGTTGCGCGGCTATTTGAAGTGACTACTGACGAGTTGTTGAGAGATGAGTTAGAGCTAACAGACAATTGAGTGGAATTAAGGAGAGCTCTTTGCCACAGGCATTTGCTGATAGACCACCAACCGAGCGTGAGATAGAAAAACTCCGTCTCATTTTGAGTACTTATCAAGACGGTACAGGTATGCTTCAGGTGGAGAACGGCATGACGTTGCCTGGGTGGCGAGATTTCGAGCGCGCAGCAGCATTAGCATTTAACGGTGAGGCGCAGGAGAGTAAAGCCATCTTTGACGTTTTGCTGCCAAGCGAAGATAGACCAGACGTGAAATACGGTTTGTCCTGCAAAATGCGGCGTGAGCTAAACAAAATTGGAAGAACGGGACACGTATCTCTGGAGTTATCAAACTCCGCAGGGCAGTTCTGGGAGTACCTCAGGACTAAGGGAATAGATCAATCAAATTACAGAGACAGCCCTTTAGAGGTTGGGGTATCGCTGATTGAAGTGGTTGAAAGCTGGCATCATGCTGTCAGCACCGAGCGAGGCAGATTTGTGGATGTCGTAAAGAGTTCTTATCTCGTACTCTCCTGGAATCGGGCGGGGGATTATCAACTCCATCAGTTTCCGCTTACGATGCCGGATCCTCACGACCTGAATTGGTACTTCCCGACCAAGAAGGGCGGCGGTATAGGAAGGCGTCTTGCTGGCGATGACTACTCAGGCACGCTTTTCGAGTGGTATGGAGAATCCGGCGGGCAATTGAAATATTACCCGCTTGCGAGTGCGGCAATTTGGTCATCCAAGGTATTCCAGTTGGAGCCGTTAGAAGATATTGAATACGGCATTCTAAACAAAGCGGCAGCATATTTTCCAGAAAAGTGGGTTGATGCAAACAGAAATGAGGATGATATTTAATTTTGCCGTATGACTACCTGATTCCTTTGAGGTCTCATTACACTCCCGAAAATCTTCTAAACTGTACGTGATAGACGCGCGGGTGTGGGAACAACTATATTCCCCGAAACGTTTCTGATTTTCTATCACTATGTCTATAAACTTCATCGACATTCTGCTCATCCTGCTCGTGCTGATGAGCATACTGCATGGCTGGCGGCGCGGCTTTATCCTGGCGCTGCTTGATCTGTTGCGTTGGATAGGAAGCCTGTTGCTGGGCTTGCGCTTTTATCAGCCGGTGGCGAGTTGGTTAGCGCCGCGTGTGGACTGGGCAGAGATCTGGGACAGGCCGGTCGCTTTCATACTGGTCGCGGCCACGGCGAGCGTCGCGATACATCTCGTCGGATACCTGCTCCTGAGGCGTCTGCCGGGAGGGATTCACGAGCGACGTGGCAACCGACTCCTGGGCATCTTGCCCGGCCTTGTCAACGGTTTGATCGCAGCCGCGATTGCAGCGCCCCTGCTGCTGGCGTTGCCGCTTCCCAGTGGCCTGCGTAACTCCACGCGCGAGAGCGTGGTCGCCAATCGCTTAGCCATCGTCACGGAGCGCATAGAAACCACGCTCACTCCGATCTTTGACGAAGCGATCCGTCACTCGCTCAACATGCTGACCGTTCCGTCCTCAGCAGAATCGAGTGAGACTGTCCAACTGCCCTACAAGGTCTCGAACCCGGAAGCGAGGCCGGATTTGGAGGCAGAGATGTTGAAGCTCTTGAATCAGGAGCGGGCTAAAGCAGGGCTTCAGCCTCTTGCGCCAGACACGGAGATGAGGGAGGTGGCGCGACGCCACTCCATAGATATGTTTCAAAGAGGCTATTTCGCACACGTCACACCGGAAGGCCGCAGCCCCTTTGATCGGATGCGTGAGGCGGGCGTACAGTTTCGTACCGCCGGAGAGAACCTCGCCCTGGCTCCGACCTTAACCATCTCGCATAACGGGCTCATGAACTCGCCCGGACACCGCGCCAACATTCTCTATAAAGATTTCGGGCGCGTCGGCATAGGCATCTTGGATGGGGGATTGCGCGGATTGATGGTGACGCAGAATTTTCGAGATTGAAAAACGGATTCACCACCGAAGACACGGAGGCACAGAGAAAACTTTAAGGAAGGGATGTCGCCCCGATCTTTTCCATCTCCTCTTCTTCTCTGTGCCTCTCCTGTCTGCGGTGGTGAATTCCCTGCGTTTTGAAGAGTAAGCGATGAAAGAATCTCTCCAATTCCACATTGATGTGACGCCTGAGCGGAGGCTGGATGAATTTCTCTGGGCTCGACTGGGGTGGCTGAGCCGCATGCGCATCGCCAGTCTTCTGGTTCAGGGTGCGTGCACGGTGAATGACGCGGCGGCGCATGCGGGCTATCACATCAAGTCCGGCGATGTGGTGAAGATCGAACTGGATGATGGCGCTCCGACGGCTATGAACCCGGAGCCGGTGCCGCTGGAGATCATCTACGAAGACGATCACCTGCTGGTCGTCGTCAAGCCCACCGGGATGCTCGTGCATCCGACACGCGGCGTCAAAAGGGGTACGCTCGCCAACGCGCTCGCTTACCACCTCAATAGATTGCAGATTGCGGAATTCGGATTGCGGAATGAAAGAGGGGCGCGTGGTCTCTTAAATCCGCAATCCGAATTCCGCAATCTGCAATCGAAGAATCCGCAATGGGTGCGTCCGGGAATTGTGCACCGGCTCGACCGCGCGACCTCCGGTCTGATTGTGGTCACCAAGCGGCAGCGCGCCTTGAGCATTCTCGCGCGCCACTTTCACCAACGCCTGGTCGAAAAGCGATACCTGGCGCTGGTCGAGGGATGTGTCGCCGAAGATGTATGTCTCATCAGTGCGCCCATCGGTCGCGACCCGGAGGGGCAGCCGAAGTGGAGGGTCATGGAGGACGGCAAACCGGCTGAGACGCGCTTGCGCGTCCTCCGGCGAAGCAGTAGTAGCGACGGCGGCATGACGCTCGTCGAGCTCGAGCCCGTGACGGGTCGCACGAACCAACTGCGCATACACTGCGCGCACCTGGGTCACCCCATCATCGGGGACGAATGGTACGGGGCGCAGAGCGCAGCGACGCGACTATGCCTGCACGCCGCGCGGCTCGCCTTTCATCATCCGGCAAACGGCGCATGGATGGAGTTTGCCTCGCCGCTGCCCGCCGAGGTGGCCGGAATTCTGCGCGCGGCCGGGCCATAAAAATGTTGGCGTAAAGGCAACCGGACGCAGACCTTAAGCGTCAAAGGCTGATCTACCTTAGTGAGCAGTTAAATCTCTGCTTAGCCTCACTAAAATCGAAGAGCGATGAACGATCCGCAGCTAGCCCCAAGGCTCAGTTATGCCTCTCCGTGCGCGATAAACGGAGCGGATTTTCAGCAACTGCGCCACCGAATGCATACTTGGTTCGCGCTGTGAATCCCATTCGCACCCGTGATTCCTTAGCAGAAATGCTTATCAGGCGTGGGTTTATAAAATGGCTGCGAATCAAGTATGCATCGCGCGCATCCGCAGCACGTTTGACGGGTGGGCGGACATGACGATAACCCCGATTTTAGGCCACTTTCTGCACCGATGAGTGTTGTTTCATGTATGGCACAGCAGTTGTTATTGAAAGTGTCAGGCGCGCCGATGGAAGTTTGAAATCGAAGCGCGACCAGGTTTCATTCGTTTCGTGTTGGTAGCCCGTCGCAGGCGTTTAATTTTATATCATACCGGATTCATTACTTGCGCGGGCTGCAACGGTTAGCAAGTCGAAGGTCAAAGAACTCGAAAGAGAGTCCTCGCGGCAGGGGCGAAACACGCTTCGCCCCTGTCTTTATAAATGCTCGGTTGCCGGCAATCTTAACCATAGAGCTTGAACCTCATTCTCAGGAGAAAAAGTAAACAGCATGCCTCGCATTCCTCGTTCAATGTATTGTGCTAAATATCTTTTGATTTCAGTCCTCGCGCTGGCAGGCATGACGAGTTCGTTCGCCCTGCTTTTTTATCACGCAGGTGGACACCGTAGCCCCCTCACCGAAACGGCTCAGGTGAATCTCTCGAATATGCGGCGAGAGACGCAAGCCGCTGCTCCTGCTCCGGAGACGGAGAACGCAACGACAGAGTCTGATGATTCAGCCAGAGCGCGCGCCGATGAAGCGTACGGCAAACTGCCCTTGAGCTTCGAGGCCAACCAGGGGCAGGCTGACGCGGAAGTGAAGTTCCTCTCACGCGGGCAAGGCTACGGCCTCTTTCTCACCTCAAACGAGGCTGTCCTGGCTCTCAGCAAGTCTGCGACGAAAAACGCGCCTCAGGCGGTGGTGCGTATGCAACTTCTCGGAGCTAACAGCGCGCCGCGCGTCGAAGGCGGCGATGAATTGGCGGGCAAGAGCAACTACTTCATAGGCAATGACCCCGCGAAGTGGCAGACCGAAGTTGCCAACTACGGTAGCGTCCGTTACAGCGATGTGTATCCCGGCATCGACCTGGTTTACTACGGCAACCAGCGTCAGCTTGAATATGATTTCGTGGTCGCTCCGGGCGTCGATCCGCGCCACATCGCGCTCGGCTTCCGTGGTGTAGAGAAGCTGAAAGTGGACGGCGAGGGCAACCTGGTGCTTAAGACCGCAGGCGGAGAGATTCGACAGCACAAGCCTGTGGTCTACCAGGAAGTGGACGGCGCGCGCCGCAACGTCGCCGGAAACTATGTGATTAAGGGCGAGCGCGAAGTCGGGTTTGAAGTAGCGGACTACGACGCGACCCGTCAACTTGTGATCGACCCGGTGCTGGTTTATTCGACGTATCTGAGCGGGCGCGGCGCGGATAGCGGCTACGGCATCGACGTTGATGCTAAAGGCATCGCTTACGTGACGGGCACGACCATCTCGACAGACTTCCCCGTCTCCAAAGCCGCGCAGACCAAGATAGCCGTTCTTCCGGGGACGACCAGGGCCTATTATAATGACGCTTTCGTGACGAAGCTGAACGCGACGGGCACGGCGCTCGTCTATTCCACCTTCCTCGGCGGTGGCCGCGCGGGCGATGTCGGTATGGGTATCGCTGCGGATGCGGCGGGCAATGCTTACGTGACCGGCAACACCGTTTGCAGTCCCTGCGTCAATGATGGCGGCCCCAATGATTTTCCAGTCCTTAATGCTCATCAGAGCGCGGCTGGCGACCCGCAGGACGCCTTCGTCACCAAGCTGAATGCGACCGGCGGTCTCGTCTACTCGACTTTCCTCGGCGGTTCGAGCGGCGATTACGGACAGAAGATCGTCGTCAACACCACATCGGGCGAAGCCTATGTGGCGGGCACGACCGGAGCGCCCGGCTTTCCGACGACGCCCGGCGCTTATAAACAGTCAACCTGCTCGACCTGCCTCAACGGGACGAGCCATGCTTTCGTCACGAAGTACAATGCGGCTGGCTCCGTGCAGTGGGCTACACTGATCGGCGTGGGCTATGCCAACGACATCGCGCTCGACAGCGCAGGCAACACCTACCTGACGGGCACGACGACGGGCACGAGCTTTCCTGCGACTTCGGGCGCTTTCCAGACGAAGAACAGCGGCGGAACCGATGCCTTCGTGACGAAGCTGAACGCGACGGGCACAGACCTCGTCTATTCCACTTATCTTGGCGGCGGCACGCAATCTGATCGCGGCTTCGGTATTGATGTGGACGCGGCTGGCAATGCCTACGTCACTGGACAGACACAGTCTGCCGCCTTCCCGGTTACGCCGGGCGCTTTCGACGTGAGCTACAACGGCGGTGAAGACGCTTTCGTGACGAAGCTGAACGCGACGGGCACAGACCTCGTCTATTCCACCTTCCTCGGCGGCAACTTGCAGGATGCCGGTCGCGGCATCGCGCTCGATAACACCAACAATGCTTACGTCACAGGGCAGACCAAGGCGGCCAATTTCCCGACCAAGAATTCTCTGCAACTGAAGACCTCGACTGCCGAAATATTTCTGACGAAGCTGAACCCGGCAGGGAACGCGCTTATTTACTCGACCTTCCTAGGGGCGGGCGATGGCCGCGACGTGGCCGTGACGGGGGGCAGCGCCTTCCTGACCGGACAGGCCAGCCTCATTCCCCTCACCTTGAATGCATTCCAGACCATCAAGACCGGCGCCAACACCAACGCTAATTATGACGCCTTCGTGATGAAAGTTAACCCGGCCAACGAAGCGGCGCAGATCTACACCATCAGCGGCCACATCACAGATAACGTGAGCGATGGCGTCACAGTGCCGACTGTCCTGACCCTGACGGGCAAGCAGAATCGCACGACCAACATCAACTCTGCCGGTAACTACTCCTTCGGCGCTCTTCCGGCTGGCGCTTACACCGTGACGGCATCGAAGAAAGGGTTCGAGTTCGATCCGCCGAGCCAGACCATCAACATCGTCAGCACGAACCAGACGGCCAACTTTACCGTCGCGGCGAACAACGATCCGGTCGCGACGCTGACAGGCCCGGCCGACAATTCGACCTACACCACACCGGCCAACATCACCGTCACGGCGACGGCTTCCGATAGCGACGGCTCGGTCGCCAAAGTCGAGTTCTATGCCAACACGACCTCCGGCACGGTCTTCATCGGCACGGACACCGTTGCGCCCTACAGCGCGACGTGGAGCAACGCCCCGGCGGGCAACCACGTGCTGTCGGCGATGGTGACGGACAACCTGGGTGCGCGGGCGCAGGCCGATAATCTTCTCGCCGTCACAGTCCGTAGCAGCGTTGCGCCGACGGTGGCGATCACGAGCCCCGCCAATAATTCGACCTTCCGCGCGCGTGACAACATACAGGTCAACGCGAACGTGACGGCGGGTGCTGGCGCTACGATCTCTTATGTGGAGTTCTATGCCGGAACGACTGTGATCGCACGAAAGACGGAGAGCCCGTATAGCTTCATCTGGTCGCCGACGGAAGCGGGCACGTTCTCTGTGACGGCCAAGGCTTTTGATAACGGCGGCGCGATGACCACTTCAAGCCCCGTGACTGTGACGATCACTCCCGCCGTAAGCACGTTCAATGGACATGTCAGCGACGGCACTTCGTTTATGAGCGGTGTGCTCGTCACACTGACTGGAACGCGCAACGCGTCAGTCGTCACCGGCGCGGACGGTAAATACTCTTTCGCTGATCTTCCGGCGGAGGGCGCCTACACGGTCACGCCTTCAAAGGATGGCTACACCTTCGAGCCCGCCTCCGTCAGCACGGACTTCCTGGGCTACTATGGTCGCACTGAATATTTCAGGGGTATTCGCAATACCCCTGTGTCTGTGCAGATCACCAGCCCCTCCTGGTTCGCGCAGTATACAGCGCCTGCCAGCATCAAGATCGACGCAGCCGCTTCAAGCACTGCGGGGACGATCACGGCGGTGGACTTCTTCTACACCACGACAGGCGGCCCGAGCTTCCATATCGGCACGGACACGACCGCTCCTTATAGCTTCACCTGGACGAACGCACCGGCTGGCGACTATTACATCTACGCGATGGCGACAGACAGCACGAGCGAGACGAACACGTCAGAGTCAACTCCGATCAAGGTCAATCCGACGCCGACGATAGTGAGCATCCACGGCCAGGTGACCGATGGCGGAGGAACCGGCATGAGCGGCGTCAGAGTCAGCTTGAGCGGCTCGCGTACGGCGACGGCTCTAACCATTGCGGGCGGCTACTACGCCTTCGGCGACCTGCCTTCGGGTGGCAGCTACACCGTGACAGCCCCGCCCAACTACACCTTCACTCCGCCGAGCCATACTTTCAACAATCTCACGGAGGATCAACTGGACGCTGATTTCAACACCACGTCCTTCAACAGCGCGCCGACGGTGGCGCTGACGAGCCCGGCCAATAATTCGACCTACAACGCGCCCGCAGATATTCAGTTGAGCGCGACGGCTTCGGATAGCGACGGCACTGTGACGCGTGTCAACTTCTACTCCGGGGGGGTTATGATCGGCGCGGACACGAGTGCTCCCTATGGCTTCATCTGGGGCGTGAACTCACCGGGCACGTACACCATCACGGCTATCGCGATAGACAACGGTGGCTTGCGAAAGACCTCAACCGCTATCACGATCACCGTCAAGCAGGCTCCGACGGCTCAGCTCAACAACACGGTCATGGATGGGATTGTTGATGTGATACGTTTGAGCAACGGGAGTTTCCAGACCGGCCTGCTCTCAGCGGGCGATTACACGTTGACCTCTTCGAGGGCAGACAACATCTTCGCTCCTGCGAGCTGGACGATTACAGAACCTGGCAGCGATAAGGCGTTCGACTTCAACCGGACGCTGGCGATCCAGCCGTCGGACTTTAACCTGACTGCCAACATGGAGGCGCTGCCTTCAGGAAACAGCGCCTGGTTCATCAACCGGACGCCGCAAGGCTTATCTCTCTCTCGCCAGTGGACGGAGCAAGGTTTTACTGACCTGGCCGTGCAGGGCGACTATGACGGAGATGGTCAGACCGATCTAGCCATCTACCATCCGGGCGACGGTAGCTGGTATCTCTTGAGAAGCTCTTCTTAGCAACCAACGCTTAAGAGGAGCGTCAGAGAGCGGGGCAAGCCCCCTTCACAATCCGAGAGTTAGCGATAGTTGAATGCAAAACTTTCGACTGTCGCTAACTCTCGGATTGTGAAAGGGGCTTGCCCCGGTTTCTCTCTCTCTCTCTGCGGCTGATTTCAACCCGATCCTGTTTCGCTGTCAGGTATAATTGCTCGCCGCCTTGTATGAGAATCATCCGACATTTCCCTATTAACAGGGTATCTGATACTTTCTAAAGACCCCATAGCATCGAGCGCCCCCGACGGTCGATTGGCTTTCTTCGATAGAGGAGAACGGAATGAGGATCGGTCTCCACGCGGCTTCACTTATAGCCTTAATTCTGATCTGCGTCGCCGTGACTCCAGCGCAAAGTGCGGCCAGCGCCGCGCAGGAGGGCGTCGATGGCTTGCGCGCTCAGCTTCGCGACGTAGAGGCGAAAGAGGTTGAGCTTCAGGCGCGCGAAAAACAGTTGGATGAGGATTTGCGCCCTGAGAATATCGAACGCTCGCTTGCGCTCACAGGCTCAACGCGACCCGAAGAGTTACGCGAGCAGCGCCGCCAGCAGCTCGAAGCCGAGAAGGGGAGAGTCCGCGCGCAGCTTGAGCAGCTTGCGACGCGCCGCTCACGCCTTGAGACTGCTATCACGACCGCCGAGACGACCGAAGCCTACCGTCAAAGCGTCGTCGCCGGGGCGACCAACAGCTCTACGACCACCAACACCTCTTCCTCCTCCGTCCCGCTCGCGAGGAGAAACAGCAGCATCACGGCGGCCAGAACAGTGCGCGTCGCGCGACGCGCACGCGCTCGCCGAAAGCCGCTCGTTCGTCACAGAAGGCGAAGCTTACCAAGACGTGTGAGACGTGCAAGGTGATGGTGAAAAGAGCATAGAGCCGCCGGTAGTGTCCTCATATGATAAGTGCTCTGTGCATCCTCTGCGTCCTCTGTGTCTCTGTGGTGAATGAACTCCTACAGAGACTCACCACAGAGACACAGAGAACACGGAGATGGCACAGAGAGTTGAAACTCGGGTCACTACTGAGCCGCTTCTTAAGTTGACTCTTCCCCCAAAGAATCATATTGTTACGCACTGTCCTAAACTGGCCCAACAGGGGCTCATGGACTTGCGTCCTGTTCTTCCACCCGACATTTCTCGTCTGAAGTTCGCGCGTGTTAAGTAGTCCGAAGCTTACCCTGAATCCTAAGAGGAACATCTGCACATGAAAACAGTCTTCCGCTCGGCTTGCATTGTGATGGTTTTGGCGATAGCCATGCTGGTGCTCTCGAATACCACTGGCTACACCGTGTCACAGGATCAGAACCTGGCGATGAATAAGATCGCCCCCTGGGTGCTTGAGCACACAGCCGCCGGCCAGGAGGCTGAGTTCCTCGTCGTCCTGGGAGACCAGGCCGATTTGAGCGGCGCATCGCGCCTCAGGACAAAGCAGGAGAAGGGACGCTTCGTGCGTGATACGTTGTGGAATAAAGCGCAGCAGACGCAAGCGCCTCTCATCAAGTGGCTGGAGGAGCGCAACATCGAATACCGCTCCTTTTATATCGTCAACATGCTGATGGTGAAGGCCGATCAAAGCGTGGCGCTCGAACTCGCTTCGCGCCCGGACATCGGACGCATCGAAGGCAACCCGGTCATTCACAATCTCCTTCCGCAGCCGACCTTTGAGAATGATGCGACAACGAAGCCCAACAGTCCTGAGAGTCCGACAGCAGTTGAGCCGGGCGTCAGTTACATAGGCGCGCCGCAGGTCTGGTCGCAAGGCTTCACGGGGCAGGGCATCGTCATCGGCGGCGCAGACACAGGCTATCGCTGGGATCACCTCGCGCTGAAAAACAAGTATCGCGGGTGGGACGGCTCGACGGCCAATCATAATTACAACTGGCACGACAGCATACATTCCGGCGGCGGCTCCTGTGGTGCGAACGCCGTCGCGCCCTGCGACGATAACGGTCACGGCACGCACACGATAGGTACGGCAACCGGCGACGACGGCATTGCCAACCAGATCGGCGTCGCTCCCGGCGCGCGCTGGATCGGCTGCCGCAACATGAATCAGGGCAATGGCACGCCCGCCACTTATACGGAGTGCTTCGAGTTCTTCCTCGCTCCGTATCCGGTCGGCGGCACGCCCGCGCAGGGCGACCCCACGAAAGCTCCTGACGTGACGACCAACTCCTGGGGCTGCCCGCCGTCGGAAGGCTGCTCGGCATCCACCCTCCAGGCTGGGGTCGAGGCGCAACGCGCCGCAGGCATCATGATGGTGGCGGCGGCTGGCAACTCCGGCTCGGCCTGCTCGACCGTTTCCGATCCTCCGGGGATTTACGACGCCGTATATACCATCGGCGCTCTCAACACCGGCACGGATTCTCTAGCGTCATTCAGCAGCCGTGGCCCCGTCACTATCGACGGCAGCAATCGCATCAAGCCAGACATCGCCGCGCCTGGAACCAGCACACGCTCAAGCTCAAACACCACCGTCACTTCTTACGCCAGCCTGAGCGGCACTTCGATGGCGACGCCGCACGTCGCCGGCGCGGTGGCGCTGCTGTGGTCTGCGCAGCCTGCGCTCAAACATAAGATAGACCAGACGGAGATCATCCTTAACAATGCTGCCGTCCATCTTTCGTCAGCTTCGTGCAGCAGCATCGCCGGAAATTTTCCGAACAATCTTTTCGGCTTTGGACGCCTGGATATCCGCTCGGCTGTCGATCAGGCGTTGAGATACGCCGTCAGGCCACTGGATAATGATGGCGATGGCAAGACCGATCTGACCATCTTTCGCCCCAACGATGATGGCGCGGGCAGCGCCAGATGGTACATCCTCAACGTCACCAACAGCTCGAACGTGCAGCAGCAATTCGGCGCGAGTGCGGACAAGCCCGTGCCCGGAGATTACGATGGCAACGGCAAGACGGACGTCGCTGTGTTCCGCGAGAGTGAGGGCACCTGGTACATCTCGCAGGGCTCGCCGCAGAATTTCAGCGCCGTGCAGTGGGGTCAGAGCGGCGACCAGCCCGTGCCTGGGGACTATGACGGCGACGGCAAAATGGACATCGCCGTGTTCCGCCCTTCGGATGGATACTGGTACATCCTGAAGAGTTCGGATAACTCGCTCAGGGCTCAACCGTGGGGTATGAGCACGGACAAGCTCGTGCCGGGCGATTACGACGGCGACGGTAAGACAGACCTCGGCGTCTACCGTCCGAGCGACAAAATCTGGTACATCCTCAGAAGCTCCAACAACACGCTGCTCGCCATCCAGTGGGGACTCGATACGGACAAACTCGTGCCGGGCTACTTCGACGCCGACAGCAAGCTCGACCTCGCCGTGTGGCGTCCGACTGAGGGGAACTGGTACATCCTCAAGACCACCACCAACTACGGAACCTATGATGTCATCCAGTGGGGCACGACGGGCGATGTGCCCGTGCAGGGCGACTACGAAGCGGATGGTAAGTTTGATGTCGGCGTGTTCCGTCCAGGCACGGGTCAGTGGTTCATACGCAAAAGCTCGAACGGAGCGATCATCGGTACGCAATGGGGACAGAACGGCGACAAGCCTGCGGTCTCTGCTTATGTCCCACAATAAGCAGAAGAACGTTCTGCTTTAGAAGAAATTTTCACCACAGAGAAACGCGGAGGAAACAAAATATCGTTTCCTCCGCGTTCTTCTATGGCTAATCTACTTACTTCCGATCCTAGAGCTTGAGCTATTCGGTCATTGCCGTCCGGTACTCGACAGCCGCTCCGGGATTCAGTTCCGTTGAGATGCCTGGCTCTTCCGCCTGTGCGACCCTGTGGCCGTTGTTATTGGTCTGCGCCTTCTCCTCCTGCTTGTGCTCGTTGACGAAGGTGAGCCACGGCCCGGGCGCGGGACGATTGCCGGAAGTGATCTCAAAAAATCTCTGTTGAATGCGCGCGGTGATTTCGCCTCGTTTGCCGCTGCCGACCGTGATGCGGTCAACCGAGCGAATAGGTGTCACCTCGGCGGCTGTGCCCGTGAAGAATAGCTCGTCCGCGACGTAGAGCGCGGCGCGTTGGATGCCAGACTCCTGCACGGGAATATCAAGCTCGCGGCAAATCTGTATGACGCTGTCGCGTGTGATGCCGGGCAAGATCGAAGAGGAGAGCGGCGGCGTGATGACTTTGCCGTCATGTACGAGAAAGATGTTTTCGCCCGACCCTTCGGAGACGAAGCCGCGATCATCGAGCGCGATGCCTTCGGCGAAGCCGTTAAGCAGCGCTTCCATCTTGATGAGCTGCGAATTCATGTAATTAGCCCCGCTCTTAGCCATCGCGGGCATAGAGTTTGGCGTCAGTCGATTCCAGGTCGAGACGCAGACATCGACGCCCTGTTCAATCGCTTCATCGCCCAGGTATTTCCCCCAATCCCACGCGCCGATGTAGCAATCGAGCGGGTTCGGAAACGGATTGACGCCGAAGGCCGGATGCTCTTCATCCAGGCTGCGAAAGATGATCGGGCGAAGGTAGCACTGTTCGAGTCCGCCGCGACTGACAAGCTCTATGGCCGCCTCCATTAATTGATCGAGCTGCCACTGGTGATCCATGCGGTAAATCTTGGCCGAGTTCAAGAGACGCCGCATGTGCTCCTTGAGACGAAAGATCGCCGGGCCGCGCCGCGTCGCGTAACACCGTATGCCCTCGAAGACGCTTGAGCCGTAATGGAGCACATGCGACATGACGTGCACGCGCGCCTGATCCCAGGGGATGAACTCCCCGTTGCGCCACACTTCCGCAACGATGCGAGGAGTCTTGATATCCTTCACTTTGCCGTCTTTAGAGAACATGGCTCTTTGCTCCTTTGGGGAATATTGATGAGAGGGACCCGGCGGCAACAGCTTACGTCAAACCTGAGCCTACATACGGAAATGACCTCGGACAGGGTGCTCACGGCTGTCGCATTCGCTACTCGACTTAAATTCTACTTAGGTAAGTCACAATACCGTAAACTCGCGTCGCTTGGCAAGGCTCACTTGATTCTTTGACCCTCGCTCGCGTACCATCGCGATTGCTTTTAATCACGGACATCAGTTTATCATCTTACGATTCTATTCTTTAGATGACGCATCGCAAGGGCCAGACCGGCCCGGCTCTATTTTTGGCCGCCACGCTCGCCGCCTCTCTGCTGCTCAATAATTGTCACATGTGGAACAACACCGAAGATCAAACAGGCCAGAAGAGCGCGCCCCTTGAAGCGAGTGACGCGCTCAGCATTCACCGTCGCGCAATCTCCATAGACATGCACGCCGATACGACGCAGCGCATGGTTGATGAGGGTCTCGATCTGAACCAGCGACTCGCCGATGGGCACCTGGACGCCGTGCGTATGAAGGAGGGCGGGCTCGACGCGCAGTTCTTCTCGATCTGGGTTGAGCCGCAGCTTTACGGAGGCGGCGGAGCGGGCGCGATCAAGCGCGCCGACGAACAGATCAACGCCGTGCGCAGGCTCGCTGAGAAGCATCCCGAGACGTGGGAGCTTGCCTCGACCGCCGCAGACATTCGCCGCATCGCAGGCGCGGGGCGGCTGGCCGCCCTGATGGGACTCGAAGGCGGCTACGCGATTGACGAGCGACTGGAGATGGTCGAGCGCTATTACAAGATGGGCGTGCGCTACATGTCGCCAGCGTGGAGCGTGAGCACCTCCTGGGCCGGGTCGAGCGGAGATGAAGTGGGCCGCAGCCGTGGCCTCAACGATTTCGGCAAGCGCGTCATACGCGAGATGAATCGTCTCGGCATGATGGTGGATGTCTCGCACGTTTCCGACCAGACCTTCTGGGACATCGTCAACACTTCGACGAAACCTGTGATCGCCACGCACTCGGGCTGCCGCGCGATTGCCAGGGTCGCGCGCAACCTGGACGACGAGATGCTGAAAGCTTTGGCTGAAAAGGGGGGCGTCTGCTGCGTCCTCTTCTATCCCGAATTTTTAGAGCCCGGCTGGAGCGAGAAGAAGAAGCGCGTCGATGCGGAGATCAGTGGGCTCGTGCAAAGAGCGTCGGACGCGGAGAAGGGAAGCGTGGCGCGCAAGAAGATGGCGCGCGACCGCGTGCGCACACAGGAGTACCAGAAGCGCCTGCCTCCCGTCACCGTCTCGCGCCTCGTCGATCACATAGACCATATAGTCAAACTCGTCGGCATAGACCACGTCGGCATCGGTTCCGACTTCGACGGCGTCCAGGCCGTCCCGACAGACCTCGCGACCATCGCCGATTTTCCGAACTTAACAAAAGAGCTCCTGCGGCGCGGCTATACCGAATCAGATGTGACGAAGATTCTGGGCGGCAACATCCTGCGTGTGATGGAAGAGGTTGAGAAGCATTGATCGGCGGCTTAAGACAGGAATGAAACCGCAGAGGGATACTTAAGAGATGAGCGCGGGCGAGATCAAATCACACGAAAAGAACGGCGCACCGCGCATAGGTTTTCACGCGCCCATCGCGGGTGGCTTGCAGAATGCGCTCTTGAAAGCGCACTCATTGGGCTGCGATACCGTGCAGATGTTTTCGCGTAACCCGCGCGGGTGGCGTGCGCGTCCTTTGAAGGATGAAGAGGTCGAACGCTTTCGCGCCGTTCGTGCTGAGACAGGACTCGCGCCCATCGTCATTCACTGCAACTATCTGGTCAACCTCGCCGCTGCCGACCCCACGATACTTGAAAAATCGCGCGCCTCGTTTCGTGAAGAGGTCTTGCGCGGGCTTATCCTCGGGGCGGATTATCTGGTCGTGCATCCGGGCAGCGCCAAAGGCGCATGTGAGACGGACGGCATCAGAACCTGCGCCGAGAGCCTGAAGGCCGCGTGCGATGGTCTGGACTTCAGTTCGTTCCGCATCCTTTTGGAGAACACAGCCGGGCAGGGCGAATGCATCGGGCATCGCTTCGAACACCTGGGCGAGATCATAGAGGCATGCCCGGAATTGAACCTCGGCGTCTGTCTCGACACGGCGCATGCTTTCACCGCCGGATACGACATACGCGAAAGGGACGGGCTCGCGGCCACCATCGAATCAATCGAACGAAACGTCCGCCTGGAACGCGTGCGCGCCGTTCATTTCAACGACTCGAAGGCAGACTACAATTCGCGCGTCGACCGCCACTGGCACATCGGCCTCGGCCACATAGGCAGTGATGCGCTCCGACGCCTGGCGCGTCACCCGCAGCTACGGCACGCCGCGTTCCTGCTTGAAACGCCACAGGATGAACTGGGCGACGACGCGCGCAACCTCGGCGTGCTGCGCTCTTTTGTTGAAACTTCAGAAAACAGTCGGGCGGCAGTAGCCGTATAATCGTGAGCCGATAGAGATTGAATAAGCCGGTCAGGATTTAAACTGGTGACGGTCAGTAATAATTCAATGGAAGGTCTGGAAGTACTTAGTCATGATGGATGAGGATTTGCAAAGACAGATAGATGAGCATCGTGAGATGGCACGCTCCTTTGGCGATGCAGCGCTTGAAGCGGTCGAGCGAGGGGACATCGGATGGGCTCGAACGGCGGCCAGGCAGGCGGCGCAGTATGCGCGTATGGTGATCCAACTGGAAACCGGAGAGAAACAGATCGAGCCGGAAAGCCACGCCGCGCAGACTCCGCGCTTGAACGTTTAATAAGAACGTGAATCGTAAATCGACGCCCGGGCTTTTCTTTAACGATGGACGATTGGAGATATTGAATGGCTGAGATGAAAGTGGCGCCGTATGGCTCATGGAAGTCGCCCATCACTTCGGATTTGATCGTCTCCGGGACTATCGCGCTGGGCGAGGTGGCGCTCGATGGTGATGATATTTACTGGATCGAGGGCCGTCCGGCGGAAGAGGGACGCAGCGTCATCGTGCGGCGCACTCCTGACGGGCGAACTGTAGACGCGACACCGCCTCCATTTAATGCCCGTACACGCGTACACGAGTATGGCGGCGGCGCATACACCGTGGCCGACGGGGTAGTCTACTTTTCCAACTTCGCAGACCAGCGCCTGTATCGGACAGCGCCGGACGAAGAGCCAGTGCCGCTCACACCTGCCGCCGAGTTGCGCTACGCAGACGCGCTGGTTGATCGTCGACGGCGTCGCATTATCTGCGTGCGCGAGGATCACCGCGAGAGCGGGCGAGAGGCCGTCAACACGCTGGTGAGCCTCGATCTTGAGAGCGGCGGGGAAGGACATGTCATCGTCTCCGGCAATGATTTCTATTCCAGCCCGCGCCTGAGCCCGGATGGGAATCAACTGGCCTGGCTCACCTGGAAACATCCAAACATGCCCTGGGACGCCACAGAGTTGTGGGTCGCAGACTTGAATGAGGACGGCTCGCTCAAAGACGAGCGCCGCGTCGCGGGAGGCGAGGACGAATCCATCTTCCAGCCGGAATGGTCGCCCGCAGGCCAACTCCATTTTGTTTCGGATCGCACAGGCTGGTGGAATCTGTACCGCCTGACGGATGATGAACGGATAGAGCCTCTCACGGAGATGCCGGTCGAGTTTGGCATGCCTCTGTGGGTCTTCGGGATGTCCACCTATGCGTTTGAATCTGCGACGCGCATCATCTGCACGTATAACGAGAAGGGGAACTGGCGGCTAGCGAGGCTGGACACACGGACACGCCGACTTGAGGCGATTGAGACCAGCTACACGGAAATCTTTTCTTTGCGCGCCGCGCCGGGTCGCGCAGTCTTCTGCGCCGGGTCGCCGACCGAGCCGACCTCCGTCGTGCTGCTTGACCTTGCCACGGGCAAACGCGTCGTCTTGCGCCGCTCGAGCAATATAGAAACGGACGCCGGATATCTGTCGATCCCTGAAGCGATAGAGTTTCCAACCGAAGATGGGCAGACGGCGCATGCCTTCTTCTATGCGCCGAAGAACAGCGATTATGCTGCACCGGAGGGAGAGCGGCCACCGCTTCTGGTCATCAGCCACGGCGGGCCGACCTCGGCCACGACCACCTCTATGAAACTGATCATACAGTACTGGGCCAGCCACGGCATCGGGGTGTTAGACGTGAACTATGGGGGAAGCACAGGCTATGGCCGCGCCTATCGTCAGCGGCTCAATGGCCGTTGGGGAATCGTCGATATTGACGATTGTGTGAACGGCGCACGCTTCCTGGTCGAGCGCGGGCTCGTCGATGGCAACCGGCTCGTCATTCGCGGCGGCAGCGCAGGCGGCTACACGACGCTGGCCGCGCTCGTCTTCCGCGATGTCTTCAAAGCTGGCGCGAGCTATTACGGTGTGAGCGACCTGGAAGCGCTGATCGAAGATACGCACAAGTTCGAGTCGCGCTACCTGGACAGCCTGATCGGCCCTTACCCGGAGATGCGCGACCTCTACCGCGAGCGCTCGCCGATTCATTTCACGGATCGACTATCGTGTCCGATGATCCTCTTCCAGGGGCTTGAGGATAAGGTCGTGCCGCCCAACCAGGCTGTGCTGATGTTTGAAGCCGTGCGCCGGAAGGGGCTGCCGGTCGCCTACGTCCCCTTCGAAGGCGAACAGCACGGCTTTCGTCGCGCCGAGAACATCAAGCGCGCGATAGATGCCGAGCACTACTTCTACTCGAAAATCTTCGGCTTCGAGCTGGCCGACCCGGTCGAGCCGGTGGCAATCAAGAATCTTTAATAGATTGCTATTGCCATGAGCGTCGCTCTCGCCGCGTCACGCGAAGAAGTATGAAAGCGTTGATGGAATTCGCTAGCCTTACCGGGGTGTGCTAAGCTTATTGTCATCTTCCAAGAGAAAGTGGATATGTACGCGGTGCAGAAACCCGGTAAGAATCTTTTTGTTATTCGTGGTAAAGGGCTCGATAAGGATGCCCTATCGCAGCGGCTTGCGCCTCTCGGTGAGGTTGAGGAAGTAGGTGGAAGCGGCGGGATGTTTGTGCTCCGTGTTAATCGGGATTTCTCTAATCCTAAAGCGGCATGGCAACACGCCCATGAGGCGCTGGGAAAGAAAGGGATCATCCAACCGGTTTTGCTTGATGAGAATGGCTCTGAGCAATACCCGACCGGGGAGATCGGCATCCGTTTTCATACCACTTTGTCTGATGCGCAACTAAAGCGTTTCGCAACCTCTCACGGGTTACGCTTCTGTCATCGTAATGAGTACATGCCCCAGCAAGCTGTCTTTGAGCCTCTTCGACCCGGCGAGCGCTATCTACCGGAACTCCTAAAGGAATTGGCTGGCGAAAAAGATGTGAAACTGGTTTGGGCTGACACCCTCGCCCGATTTCAGCGCATATAAAGTGGTGTTGCGCCGCGCGGCGACCTTGTCGTTAAGATGGAACAGAAGAAAGATTAAGCCGCAGATGAACGAGAGAGAGAGACACAGAATGTGCAAATCTGTCTGATCCGTCTCTCTCTCGTTCATCTGTGTCTCTCTCGTACGCGCATTCGCAAACTGCTCTAGGCTCTCTTTTTCGATCCGCGCTTCTTTGTCGCTTTCTTCGTCGCTTTCTTCGTCGCTTTCTTCGCCCCCTTCTTGCTCGCTTTCTTCGTCGTGCCTTTTTTGCTTGTCTTTGTTGGCGTCGGCGTAGTTTTCGCGTCCTTAGCGATGCCAAGAGCCTCTTGAACTGCTCTTCCGGCATTGATGCGCCCGAAACCGAACTTATTGCTGTGGCCGTTGGCGTCATAGCCACTGCCGATCTTATCTGCTGTCCTGGCGAGCAGATCACGCAGGTCTGAGCGGTTGAGGTCAGGGTTCACCGAAAGCACCAGTGCAGCCACACCTGCCGCTAACGGCGTCGCCGATGATGTGCCGCCAAAGCTATTCGTGTGAAGTCCATCGACGCCGCCCGCATCATCCCGGCCCACGTTGAAGCCTCTATTAGGGATTGAGACATCCGTCGTAAAAATACCTCGCACACCTCCGCTCGAAGGCGCGACAAACGAGATTTCTGCGCCGACGTTGGAATAATCGGCCAGAGTGGCTCTATCTGTGGATGCGCCCACGGCGATGGCATTCTGGTCGCGCGCAGGAAATCCGACCGGCCTCCCGAAGTCATTGCCAGCCGCGCAAAATACCGCTGCGCCCTTGCCCTGGCGTCCGATCTGCCCTGCGTCTGCTAGGGCCAACTGGATATTCGGGTGGCTACCGCCCGACCATGAGCAGGACAGGATATCAGCATTGGTCGCAGCATAGCGGATGGCGTCTGCGACCCGCGAGGTGCTGGCTAAATCATCGGCGTGAAATACCTTGACCGGAAGCAGGCGGCATCCAGGGGCCGCGCCGACTGATCCATTGCTCTGTCCGGCAGCGGCAACGACACCGGCGCAGCACGTGCCGTGAATGTCATTACCGGGCATTTGGTCGAAAGGATCGCGGAAGAGCTTGGGACGCGGGTTAAAGTGGTCCGGGTCATCATCTGGAAGGAAAAAGTCGCGTCCGAATTTGTCCTTGGCAGTCGAGTCCGGGTTTTTACGGATGCGCGCCTTCAAGTTCGGATGATCGATATCGACGCCATCATCCAGAACTGCGACGACGATAGAGGGCTTCCCCGTCGTCACCTTCCAGGCCTCCAGGATATTCACATCTTCTGCCGCCTTCGCTCCGCCAGTCCCGGCATTGCGCAGATGCCATTCCTCGGATCGAATCGATGGCGGCTGCTGACGACGGAATTGTGAGATGAAGTTGGGTGCGGCGAACGTCACCTCCTCCATTTCCGCCCACTCATTTGCGACCTCGATCAGTTGTTCGCCGGAGTGTTTGCGCTCCGGGTCGTAGACGATCACCTGATCCTTGATAAAGGAATTAACCTCGCGCACTTCAAAACCACGCTGCTTGAGAATGGATCGCCGTTTCTTTTCCGTCGTTCCATGTCTGAAGCGAATGACCACCTCGCGATAAACCACATGCAACAGGCCCGTGTCTGCTTCACGAAATGCTGTGGGCGGCGGACCTTTTTGCGGCTCAGCCATGGCAGCCTTCCCCCCGCGCCGCCGCCCAATCTCGAAGAATGTTCGGCTCGCACGCGCCACCAGCGCGGCGGCATTGACGGGATCGCGCCGTGGGTCTACCGTCGTCCTGACGGCAACGGATCGGGTAATTTCATCGGTAACCACCTCGGTCTCGATTGGAACTAATTGGATGGGTTCCTTGGTTGCGCCTAATATGTGCATAAGATTATCCTCCTAATACATATGAGATTAAGGGATGATCCGTTTCGGATCGCATTTACCCATCAGACGGATTGGCCCGCCGAGCCGCCTGCGCACTTAGACTGGCTGGGATAAGGAGTAGTGCGCCAGCCATTAACAGACCGGATTTTCGGTTAAGGCTCTACTAGCAGCGGCGACATGAGTAAAGGTTCTGATAGAAGCCTTCTCATAATGAAGGGTCAACCACCACCTTCAAATGTGGCCTCCGCTTATACCATATCTCAAACTGCCCGTAAACCTTACGCCCGTCATTTACTGTTCGACAAACACGCACAGATCGCGCTAATATATTGAGACCTTTAAGCCGGGAAAGCATCATTCTCATGAGATATGATCCCAACATACTTCGCCTTACGGTGCCGCTTCCGCAGCGCTCTTAATCGAGTGCTCTGTGTGGGGCGGCGACACGTCACTCGCGGCAAAATTCAGACAATCTAGGCCATCGCATCGAAGCTGTTGCAAGCTTTGTGCATTCGGTCAATTCGTGATTAAGTGGAGAGATACCGGAAGGTGTGAGACATGGACGAAAAATATTTTCCTGAAAAGATCGAAGAGAAGTGGCAGCAAAGGTGGGACGAGACGCGTGCCTTTACGGTCGAGATGAATGACGAGCGCGAGAAGTTCTACTGCCTGGAGATGCTGCCGTACCCCTCGGGCTTCCTGCACATGGGGCACGTGCGCAACTACTCCATCGGCGATGCGCTCGCGTGGTACAAGCGCCTTCGTGGATTCAACGTGCTGCATCCGATTGGCTGGGACAGCTTCGGACAGCCCGCCGAGCAGGCCGCCATCAAGCGCGGCATACAGCCGCGTGACTGGACGGAAGAGAACATCAATCACATGCGCGGGCAGCTCCGGCGTCTGGGCATCAGCTACGACTGGCGGCGCGAGATCGCCGCGCACACGCCTGAGTTTTACAAGTGGGATCAGTGGTTCTTCCTCAAGATGTATGAGCGCGGCCTTGTCTACCGGCGTATGTCGCAGGTCAACTGGTGTCCGAAGGAGGAGACGGTGCTCTCGAACGAGCAATCGTCCGGCGGCGTCTGCTGGCGCTGCCAGACGCCCGTCGTCAAGAAGGATTTGGAGCAGTGGTTCATACGCATTACGGATTATGCCGAACAACTGCTCGCAGACATGAAAGAGATCGAAGGGGGCTGGCCCGAGCGCGTCCTGACCATGCAGCGCAACTGGATTGGTCGAAGCGTTGGCGCTTACGTGGACTTCGCTATTCAGGGCACAGACGCCAGGGTGCGCGTCTTCACGACGCGGATCGACACGATCTATGGCGCGACGGCGGTCGTCCTCGCGGCTGAACACCCTTTGCTGGCGGAGCTGCTCGAAGGCTCGTCTTTAAAGACGGATGTCGAGCAGTTCGTCGAGCGCGTGCGCGCCACGGCGCGTAATCGCACCAATGCCGGAGAGGAAGAGGAAGAGAAGGAGGGCATCAATACCGGCCTCATCGCCATCAATCCGTTCAGCGGCGAGACGTTGCCGGTGTGGGCTGCGAACTATGTGCTGATGGAGTACGGCACGGGCGCAGTGATGTCCGTTCCGGCACATGACGAGCGCGACTACGAGTTCGCGCAAAAGTACACGCTGCCGATCCACCAGGTGATCGCGCCCATCACGCACAGGGAAGAGCCGGGCGGCTTCGACACGCAACTGGGCATGGATCAGTCCAGGGAGATGCGGCATGCATTCACGGACTACGGCCTGCTCATCAATTCCGGCGAGTGGAGCGGGAAGCTGTCGGAAGATGCTTTGCGCGAGATGACCGAGCATGCCGAAGCTAAAGGTTTCGGTGAACGGGCCGTGACCTATCGCCTGCGCGACTGGGGCATCTCGCGCCAGCGCTTCTGGGGCGCGCCCATCCCCGTCATCTACTGCGAACGATGCGGGGTCGTGCCCGTGCCTGAGAAGGATTTGCCGGTCAGGTTGCCGGAGCGCGCAGAGTTCACTGGAACGGGGGAGTCGCCGCTCGCAAGCGCGCCGGAGTTCGTCTCGACCTCCTGCCCGAAATGTGGGGGCATAGCGCGACGCGAGACCGACACGATGGACACGTTCGTGGACTCTTCGTGGTACTTCTTCCGCTACTGCGATCCACGCAACCCTCTGGCAGCCTTCGACCCGGAGCGGGCTGCGTACTGGACGCCCGTCGAGCAGTACGTCGGCGGCATAGACCATGCCGTCATGCACCTGCTCTACACGCGCTTCTGGACGAAGATGATGCGCGACATTGGCCTCGTCTCGTTCAATGAGCCGGTCAAGCGTTTGATGACGCAGGGCATGGTCACCAACCTCGTCGAAGGCACGAACGAATGGAAGCGCATGTCGAAGAGTCTCGGCAACGGCGTCGATCCTGACGACATGATTCAGGCTTACGGCTCGGACGCCGTGCGCCTGTTCGTGCTCTTTGCAGCCCCGCCGGAGAACGAGCTGCGCTGGTCTGAATCGGGGATCGACGGCGCGGTGCGTTTCCTGCGCCGCGTTTACGGGATGGTCTGGCGCTGGCACGAGCGCCTGTCAGACCCCGCGCAGAGAGGCAGTGAGCCGGAGATGGAAGAGTTCACCGCCCGTGCGCGCGCTCTGCGACGTAAGACGCACCAGACGATTGCGCGCATCACGGAGGACTTCGAGGAGCTGCACTACAATACGAGCGTGGCGGCGTTGATGGAGTTGCAGAACGCGCTGAGCGATTTCAAGGTCGAGCCGCAGGACGCATCTCCAGCGGACGTGTACGTCATCCGCGAGGCGCTCGAAGCCCTCGTCCTGATGCTCACACCGTTCGCTCCCCACATCGCCGAAGAGATGTGGGAAGGCTTAGGCCACGCGGGCGGCATTCTGGGCAGCGAGGTGAGATGGCCGGAAGCCCGCGAGGAACTGGCGCGCAAAGAGGAGCTGGAGATACCCGTGCAGGTCAACGGCAAGCTGCGCGGGCGCATCATGGCAACGCCTGATACACCCGAAGAGGCGCTGCGCGCGGCGGCACTCGCAGATGAGAAAGTGCGCTCCTGGATCGAAGGCCACGACGTTCTCAAAGTGATCGTCGTTCCACAGCGCCTCGTTAATATCGTCGTGAGATGAACGGAGGAGACAGGAGGCAGTAGACAGGAGGCAGTAGTCAGTAGAAATACAGAGTGGCACTCCTTGTTGGCTACTGCGATGTAGAGAAACAGTATTCGAACAGATCGCCGGATTTTCAGTTCTACTGACTACTGACTACTGTCTACTGTCTACTGCTTTTTCGCGTTTCGATTGATGACCGACCAGAAGCGAGCCGCGAGGCGCTCGCGCTCCTGTTCCGTGCGCGGGGGGCGGAAGCTTCTGCGCACTTTGATCTCAAGGCCGGTGGTGAGCTCTATCCACTCCGTCGCCGCGCGCTCGGCGCGACGGGCTGATTCGACTGCCAGAGAAGCGAGGGGCGGCGGGGGCTGCGGAGCCAGAAAAGAGGTGGCGGGGGGCGTCTGGTTAGTCGCCGCAAAGTCTGTCGGGCGGCGCAAGGAGGTCGCATGAGGTACGCTCGCGCTCTCGCGCCCTGCTGGTGGCCTCTGTTGCGACCTGCTGCCCGCTGGTGGCGTCGATGAGGCGAGCGCGCCGCCCACGAGTTGTTCGAGCGCCATGATGTCCAGTGCCGTCATGAACTCTTTGATCTTGACGACCGACCAGTACTCCGCGAGCAGCCGCTTGACGGCCAGCAGGCGCAGCAGATTTCCGTAGTTGAAGACCAGGGATGTGCCCGCCTGCCCGGTCGGCTCGCCCAGCAAGTCTTCAGACAGGTAGTGGCGCACGATGCGCGGCGTGAGGCTCAGACGCACATTGCCCCGCGCCGGTTCCACACCGTATAGCTCGATGAGCGAGGCGGCAGCGCTCGTCAATTCCTCGACGCCGATAAACTCTTGCCCGCGATAACTCTCCAGGGCGCGCATGACGGCAATATAATATTGACAATAGCTATTGTCAAAATCTTGCCGTGGGCTGAAAAGCAGAAGTATCGACGGTGAAGGCCGGTCAGACGGAAGGGGCGGATGTCGGGCGCAATTTATACGTTCCTTTTTCGTTCCCATCCATGTCCATCGGCCTTTACCTGCGGTGGTTCTGTTCTCGGCGGGAGACGCCCTGTCCGTTTGGCAAAGGCCGCTCGCACAGTCCGTCACACGCGAGGTCTGTTTGAGGAATAGATGTGGAGGTGTGAGATCGACGGGGGCGATATTTGTCAAAGGGTTAGCCGGGTGGCGAGCGGCGAGTCAATTACCACTTGCTTGACGGGCGTAGACTCATGTTAAAATCTGGGGCGCGCGCTTTCTGCTTAATTCCTTCAAGTGCCACTTGGCAGCGCCACAACACCAGCGCTGCATATTTGAAGCATGACGCGCCAGATGATTCCCTTTTGGCATGGGTGCTTAAGCTTGCCACAAAACAAAATGGCTGCCCCCCGGTCGTGAGCCGCCGCGAGAGACCGAGAGGCGGGCTGCCTGTAGATCGAGCCGACTAATGAAAGAATGTCCAGCTTGCCGACGCTGTTTTCCTGACCACGTCAACCACTGCCCGAACGATGGCGATCCGACGACGCAATCAATAGCGGGCGAGCCGATGCTCGATGGTCGTTATCAATTAGAGAGACGACTTGGAGCGGGCGGCATGGGCGTCGTGTTTCAGGCGCGCCACATCTTCCTCAAGACGGCGCACGCCATCAAAGTGATCTTGCCCGATCTGGTCGGCAACGATCCGATGCTCGTGACGCGCTTTCGCCAGGAGGCGCTCGCCGCCGCCGCCATCCGCCACCCCAACATCATCGCCGTGACGGACTTCGGCGTGGCGCGCGGCACGATGCCGTTCCTCGTCATGGAGTTCGTCAAGGGCAAATCGCTGCATGACATCCTCGCGGCTGAAGGGCCGCTCTCTCCGTCGCGTGCGCTGGAGATCATGTCGGCCATCGGCTCAGGGGTGGCCGCCGCGCACCGGCAGAACATCGTGCACCGCGATCTGAAGCCCCTGAACATCATGATTCAGGAGGATTTGACGCCCGCCGAAGGGCTGAAGATTCTCGATTTCGGTCTCGCGAAGATCAAGTCGGGCGAGCTTTTGGGCTCCTTCGTGCAGGCGAAGACGAGCGGGTTGATGGGGTCGCCCTTCTACATGGCTCCCGAGCAGTGGTCGGATGAAGAGCCTGACGCGCGCGCAGACATCTATAGCCTCGGCGTCATTCTCTATCAAATGCTTGGCGGTGACGTGCCGTTTAAGGGGACGGGCATCCCTTCGATCATGAAGAAGCATTTGACGGCAGCGCCGCCGACCCTGAACTCGCTGGGCGTGAGCGTGCCCCCGGCGATTGAGGGGGTCGTGCGCCACGCGCTCGAAAAGGATGCGGCCAATCGTCCACAATCGGTCGATGCTTTCGTGCGCGAGCTGCGCGATGCCGTCGCCTCCACGTCTGCTTCGCTTGATCGCACACAGGTGGGCAATCTGGGCGTGCAGTCCGAGACGATCATCTCGCCTTCGCCCTCTGCTCAGAATATGTCTACGCCGTCGGTCTCGATGGCTTCGATGTCGCAGCAGCAGACCACCCTGCGCATTCGCACCAACCCGCCGCACTCGCGCGTCTACGTCAACAATATGCTGATGGGCACGTCGGACGGCGCGGGCGAGTTCATCGTCAACGAGGTACAGCGGGGCACGCATCATCTGCGCGTCGCGCACGATGGCTACGCCGAATGGTCGCGGCAGGTTGATTGCAATGGCGGCGTGTGCAGTGTCGATGCCCAGTTGCAGAGTTTGATGGCGACGAGCCTGCCGCAGATGTCGGGCGATCAGATGGCCGGAACCATCAGCGCCAATGCGCTCGATGCCTCGGATCAACAGGGGCACGCTTCGATGGTAGAGGTGCAGCGACTGCGCGCGCAGGCCGCCGCCCTTGAGGAGAAGGCGCGGCGCGAGGCCGAAGCGCGACGTCGTGAGCAGGAGCAGCGCGAGCTGGAGGAACGCGACCGCATCGCTCGCGAAGAGATAGCGCGCGAGGAAGAGGCGCGACGCCTCGCCGAAGAGGAGCGCCAACGCGTCGAAGCGGAAGCGCGCAGGAAGGCCGAGGAAGAAGAGGCGCGTAAACGAGCGGAAGAAGCGGAAGCGCGCAAACGTGCTGAGGAGGAGGCCGCGCGCAAGCAGGCCGAAGCGGAAGCACGCCGCCTCGCTGAAGAAGAGGAAGCGCGGCAGCGTACTGAAGAACAGAAGCGCCTGCGCGCAGAGGCAGAGGCCGCACGCAAGCAGGCCGAAGAAGCAGCGCTGGCGCGCAAGCAGGCCGAGGAAGAGGCGGCACGTATTCGCGCCGAAGATAAAGAGCGAAGACGCCTGGCCGAGGAAGCACAAAAGCAGGCCGAAGCGGAAGCCTTGGCACGGAAGAAAGCCGAAGAAGAGGCCGCACGCCTGCGCGCCGAAGCGGAGGCCGCGCGCAAGCAGGCCGAAGCAGAGGCTCTCGCCCGCAAGCAGGCCGAAGAAGAGCGCCAGCGAGCGGTCGCCGAAGAAAGACAAAAAACCGAAGAAGAGAAGGCGCGCCTGCGCGCAGAGGCAGAGGCCGCACGCAAGCAGGCCGAAGCGGAGGCGGCGGCGCGCCGTCAAGCCGAAGAGGAGCGCCAGCGCCAGGAAAAGGAGCGTCAGGAACGGGAAAGAATCGAGCGCGCCGAGCGAGAAGAGCGCGAGCGGGCGGCGGCTGCCGCAGCGGCGGCGCGTAAGCAAAGGGAGCGCGAAGAGGCTGAGGCGCGGATGGCCGCGACCAGCTATGCGCCCGTGCCACCCGCAGTTGATCTGGAATCGACGCAGCAGCAGCGTCATGGCGTCATCACGCAGCAGATGGGACAGAACAGTCTGCCGGGAGTCGATCAACAGGCGTCTTGGCAGCAGAGCCCGCCCGCCTTTCAAACATCTTCGCCCGGCTTCACCGCCGCCGCAGAGAAGAAATCCTCCCTGCCGATGATGCTGATCGCGGCGGTCCTCGCAGTGGTCTTGATCGGCGGGGGCATCGGCGCGTATTTCATGATGAGCGGCGGGTCGACAACTACTGAGGTGGGTAAGGACGGCGGCGGCGGAGGAGGAGGAACAAAGCCGGACGATAAGAAGCCCCCGGCAGAGATCAAGCCTGAATTGATTGCTATTCCAGGCGGCACGTACCAGATGGGACGCACCGGAGGGCTTCCGCAGGAAGCGCCGCCGCACTCCGTCACGGTCGCCGCATTCTCGATGGATAAGACGGAGGTGACAAACGCGGAGTACCAGCAATTTGTGTCCGAGGAGGGTTACAGTGCGCCGAGCCACTGGTCTGGCGGCAAGCCCATCGCCGGACAGGAACAGTGGCCTGTCACGAACGTCTCCGTCGAGGATGCGAAAGCGTTCGCCGCCTGGCGCTCGAAGCGCGACGGCGTGACTTATCGTCTACCGACGGAGGAAGAGTGGGAGTACGCTGCGCGCAACGGCGATCAGGCTAACCTGTACCCGTGGGGCAACCAGTGGGTCTCAAAGCGCACTGCGATGAAAGACTCCGGCGACGTGACGCTCAGGCCGGTCGGCTCTTACCCGGATGGTAAGAATCGCTGGGGCGTACTGGACTTGATCGGCAATGTCTGGGAGTGGACCTCGACCAAGGCCAACTATTATCCGGGAGGCTCGCTGCAAATTCTGCCGGAGCATAAAGAGTGGACGGTGATTCGCGGCGGGTCTCTGGTGAGCGACGTGCGCGGAGATAAAGCGGTCACGGCTGCCTACCGCGACTGGATTGCGCCGACCACCAAGAATGAATATCTCGGCTTCCGGCTCGTGCGCGGAGGATCGTGAGGACGTTTCTCGCATGATCATCCGCAGAGTCGGCGCTCTGGAAGGTGAAAATCGAAGCCGCGCGTGCCAGGAGACGGAAACAAGGGGGACGCGCGCCATCCCGCCGAAGCGTCGCTAGCGCTTCGTCCGGCCCTCAATCAAACGGAACTTCGATCATTTCCGGTGAAGCCCCGGAGGGTTTTTGGGCCAGGCCGAGAGGCCTGGAGAGGTATGCGATGAGCAGAGGCTTTGGCGGCGATTCGGTTGTATGATATTGGAGGAATAATGAAGTCCTATAGCCCTTTATATTTCGCTTTGAAGATGGCCGTGCTGGCCGTGTGCGGCATCTGCTTATGGTCGCAGGTGGTTGCCGCGCAGGAAGCGGGCGGCGATCTGGGAGGCGGGATCGGTATCTTCAGGCCGAAGAACCCTGAGACGAAAAGCCGACGCCGCACGAACAATGCCCGGCCAACGGGTGCGCGCACGACGCCGCGCCGCACGACCGGCGGAAAAAACACAGCCGCCGAGTCGGCTGAGATAGAGGAGCGCGTCGAAGACCTGCTCGACGAGGGCAATGAAGCGCGCGATGCGCGAAGATATACCGAGGGCGAACAGGCTTACAAGAGCGCGCTGCAACTGAAGCCGCGCGACTGGCGCGCCTCCTATGGCCTGGGCAACATCTACACGGATCAGCAGCGGTGGGAAGAGGCCGAGCGAGCCTACCGTCAGGCGGTCGAAGCCAACCAGCTTCATGCGGACGCCCAGATCGCGCTCAGTTATGTGTTAGTCCAGCCGCGCGTCGGCGGCAGCAGCGCCAAACGATTCACTGACGCCGAAGCGGCGGCGCGCCGCGCCATCCAGCTTCAGCCTTCAAATTCGGTTGCCTATGACCGCTTGGGAGTGGCGCTCGAAGCGCGCGCCATCCTGACGAACGACACGGAGCAGGCATATCGCCGCGCCGTCGAGCTTGACCCGCAGTTCGCCGTCGCCTACGTGCACCTGGCGCGCCTCTTGAGGAAGATGAACAGGGCGAGCGAGGCTGAGACCTACTACGCGCGCGCCATAGAGCTTGCGCGCGACGCGCCGACTTTGATCCTGATCGCAGATGCCTTGCAATCCGAGCAGCGCTACAAGGAGGCCGAGCCGTTGCTCCGGCGCGCGCTCGAATCGGATGCGAGAAATCCCAACGCGCTCTTCCTTTTGGGACGCGGCATGGTCGCGCTGCGTCGTTATGATGAGGCTGAGCCACTTCTGAAGAGCGCCATCGAAGTGAGCCCGCGCAGTTTCTCGCCCTACTATTTTCTCGGCTCAGCCTATCTCCGCACGGATCGTCATCAGGAGGCAGAGCGCATCTACTTTCGCGCGGCAGAGTTCGCCTCTGCCGGAGATCGCAAGCTCCTGGCGGGGGCTTTCGGCCTGGGCGGCGTCGGCGATGCGTACATGAAAGCCGGACGCCCGAACGAAGCGGCCCGCGTCTACCAGCGCGCGCTGGAACTCGACCCCTCCAACGCGGAGATTCAAAGCAAACTCGCAGACGCGCGCGCGCGACGACAATAACCAAGGGATGAGGGCGGAGGGATGAGGGATGAAAGGGGTTGAGTGAATGCGTCAATTGAATCTGACATTCAATCTTATTCATCCCTCATCCCTCCGCCCTCATCCCTTCTGAGGAATGTATGCAGCGTTGCCCAAAATGTAATCGCACTTATCAGGATGATAAGCAGAAGTTCTGCACGCACGATGGCGGGCGTTTGGAGCATTACGAGCCGCCTTTGAATGAAGCCCCGACGAGCTTCGATCTGGGCGCGACGATGCGTACAGATTCGTCCGATCTGGGCGAGACCCTGCTCGACAAGGCGGCTGAGCTGAATAGGACGATGGCTGCGCCGCCGCCGCCACCGACGCCATCGTCACCGCCGCCGCCGCCCCTGAACAAAACGATTGCCGTTCCTTCGCCGCCTCCTGTGAAGCCGCCTGCCGCTGCTTCTCCCACGCCGCCTGCGCCGACGCCGCAGACGTTTCAGCCGCCGCAGTCTCCGCAGACAGGAGAGATTCGCCCGACCGGAACGATGCCGAGTTCTTCGCCGACATCGGAGCTTCCGCGTCCGCAGGCGACGGTGGGCTTTCCGCCTCCTGGGGCGGCATCGCAGCCGACGACCTGGCCGCCCGCTCCGGCGACGCAGCCGCCACCAACACCACAGCATGCTGCTCACGCGCCATCCATGAAGCAGGTCGCGCCGCCCGTCGTAGCGCCCGGTCATATCACACAGCCTGTGAGTAAATCCAACCGGTTGCCGCTCATCATCGGCGGTATCCTTGTGCTCTTACTGCTGGCCGTGGGCGCATCCGTCATCGCGTACATGATCTACTCCCGCCCTTCGAGCGAGCCGAAGCCTGGAAATGAGCCGGGTCTTAATTCTAATGCGGGCACGCAGAGGAAGGATGTGGCGAACGCTAACGCGAACACAGCCGCCAATACAGGCAGCAGCACGAGCACCTTTGAGGCTCCGCCGAACAGCTTGAAGTTCGTTAACTCGCGCACGAAGCTGGACGGCAAGCTAGCAGAGCATTACGCGGACTTCTCCTTCTACTATCCGAGGCTCTGGACGCTCGACCCGAAGTCCGGCGTGTCAGGGGCGAGCAATTTCGTCAAAGTTGACCGGATCATCCCTCCAGATTTCAGGCAGGAGAGCTTTGCCGTCGGCTGGTACGATAGCCAGGGCACGATGGAGAGCGACCGCGCGAGCTTCCCGAACCTCGTCAACCGCTTCAGCACCAATCTCTCAGGAAGCTTCCCGAATTACGAGAAGGTGACAGAGGGCGATACCCAGATCAACTCTTACAAGGGCTACGAGTTTCGTTTCAAGAGTGTGGCCGAAGGGACGGAAAGAGGCGACGTGACCGTGTGGGGGCGCGTCGTCTTTCTCCCGCCGGAGGTCGAAGGAAGTAAGAACGGCCTCGTGCTCCTGATGTTCACTACTTCTGTGGCCGCAGACCTGAGCGGGGTCGAAGATGTCGGCAAGAAGGGCGAGCTGGCTATGATTACGGATACGTTCAGGCTTGGCGCGAACCCCTAAGCCTGTCGCACCGAGCGGGATCATGTGACGACCGCCGGGCTCAGGCCAAGAAGGGTACTGAGAAATGGAGACGGAAGACAGATTACATCGGCTTGAAAACGCATTTGCGACGTTGGCTCAACTCGCGGCGAGCGCCGAAGAGAGAGCAAGCAGCGCTGACCAGCGTATTGACACTCTCACTGAATTAGCAGCCAAAGCAGATGCGACCTTAGCTCAACTTGCCGCGAGTGCCGAAGAGAGGGCAAATGGTGCTGACCGGCGTATCGACACTCTCGCAGAGTTAGCAGCTAAAGCAGATACGATGTTGGCTCAACTCGCGGCGAGCGCCGAGGAGAGAGCAAATAGTGCTGACCGACGTATTGATACTCTCGCAGAGTTGGCAGCCAAAGCGGACGCGCGGCTGGATAGCGTCGATGATCGCCTTGACAAGCTGCTTACTCTGGCCTTGAGTGCCGACGAGCGCATGGAACAGCACCTAACTTGGCTTAATGAACTAGGCGCAGCGCAGGTGAAGCTAACCGAAGCGCAGGCGCGCACAGATACGGCATTGAAAGAGTTGGCAGAGGCGCAGACGCATACAGATCGTCGCCTTGATGCTTTGATTAACATCATCAGCGAAGGCCGCAACGGGAAAGCCTAAATATTAACGACTTACTTGAGTAACCCCTATGAAACTCATACTTGTAGAAGAGCGCAACGGGCAGCTGCGCCCCGAACGCGCATTCGATCAACAGACCATTAAAGTCGGACGCGATCCGGCTGAGTGCACGATTGTCTTCGACCAGGCGGAGTGGCCGATGGTCTCGCGCAAGCACGCCGAGTTTCGCCTCAAGGACGGGCGCTGCCTGCTCGTCGATACAAATTCGAGCTTCGGCACTTTCCTGAACGGCCAGCGCGTCTCGGAGCCCGTGGAGATTCAAGCGGGCGCGCGCGTGCAATTCGGAGCGGGCGGCCCCGTCATGCTCATCGCACGCATCGAGCAGGCTGCGGCTCCGAAAGCTCCTGCGGTTGAGTTCGCAGAGATGGAGACGCGCCGCGATTTTGAAGGCGTGCAGCCAGTGCCCGGCAAACAGCCTGGCGGCGTCGCCGCGCAGACGCCTCCTCCGCCGCCACCGCCCGCGCCGAAGGTTGCTCCAACGCCGGTTAAAGCGCAGGCTCCGCCGCCGCCGCCACCCGCGCCGAAAGCAGCCGCACAACAGCGGCCCGCGCAGCAGCCGCCGCCCGCCAGCAGCGCTGCCGGCGGCCCTGCGACGCTCGAGATCGTCCGTGGCGCAACGGGCAAGCTCGAACGCATACAGGTGACAAAGGACGTGACGCGCCTCGGGCGTGATCCTGAGATGGAGGTCGCGATTGAGGCGCAGGCGGCGGTCGTCTCGCGCCGTCATGCTGAGATTCAGCGACGCGACGGCCAGTTCGTGCTCGTCGATCTGGGCAGTTTCAACGGCACGCTCTTGAACGAGCAGCGCATCACAACGCCCACGCCGCTCTACGACGGCGACCGCATACAGCTCGGCATGGGCGGCCCCATCCTGCGCTTCGTCGATCCGGCGCATCCCGCGCCCGCAGGCGCACGCGCGCCCGGTCAGCGCGTGGCCGGAGCGGCTGCGCCTGTTGCTCCCGCCGTTCCCATGTCCGGCCCACTGGCGGAAGTGGCCGGTATGCACACGATGATCGTCAAGCCGGGGACGGGCTCGCTTCAACCCGGGACGCCCGCTCCGGGAGGCGCACAGCCGCAACTACTTCTTCAGCGTGGCTTCGACGGCAAGCAGCAACTGACCATCGGTCGCGCCCCGGACAACGACATTCATCTCGACGGCCTGCAAATCTCCAATCACCATGCGCGCCTCTCGAACGCGGGCGGCAATGTGCTGATCGAAGATGCTGGCTCGACCAACGGCGTCTACGTCAACGGCGCGCGCATCACTGGCCGCCGTCCCATCACCAATCGCGACATCGTACAGATCGGCCCCTTCGTGTTGCAGGCCGACCCGCAGCGCGGCGTCGCCATCTTCGACACACGTTCGAAGACGCGCATCGACGTGATAGACATCACCAAGGAGGTGACGAACCGTTCGGGTGGCGGCAAGATCAAGCTCCTGGACGACGTGGATTTAACGATCCAGCCCAACGAGTTCGTAGGGCTTCTGGGGCCTTCGGGCGCTGGTAAGTCTACTTTGATGGATTCCATGAACGGCATGCGCCCGGCCACAGCCGGTCACGTGCTCATCAATAATCTAGACCTCTACCAGCACTTGGATTCGCTCAAGCAGTCCATCGGCTACGTCCCGCAGGACGACATCATACACCGCGAGCTGACGGTCTATCGCACGCTCTACTACGTGGCGCGGCTGCGCCTCTCGCGCGACGTGTCAACCGCCGAGATAGACCAGATCGTCAACGAAGTGATGGACGTGACGGGATTGTCCGAGCGCCGTGATGTCCCCGTCGGGCAGCTTTCGGGCGGCCAACGCAAGCGCGTTTCCATCGCCGTTGAATTGGTCACGAAGCCTTCCGTGATCTTTCTGGACGAGCCGACATCCGGACTCGACCCGGCCACGGAAGAGAAGATCATGAGACTCTTCCGCCAGATCGCAGAGAGCGGGCGCACCGTGATCCTGACGACGCACGCGATGGAGAACGTCAAGCTCTTCGACAAGATCGTCGTCATGATGCGCGGCAAGCTGGTCTGGTACGGCCCGCCGATGGAGGCGCTCGCGCACGTCAAGGCCGACAGCTTCAAAGACCTTTACGACAAGCTCGAAGCGCCGATCAACGAGCGCACGGCGAAAATGGGAGTGCTGCCGCCGACCGCGACCAAGGAGCAGAAGGCTGCCTTCAAGAAGCAGAAGGAGCAGATTTCCGAAGAGGTTGCAGAGGAATGGAAGCGCCGCTTCCAGCAGACGCCGCAGTATCAAAATTTCGTCGTCAAGCCTTTGAGCGGTCTGCGCCGCGATGTGCAGACGGTCGCCCCGGCCAAGCGCCGTCCGACCGTGACGGATGCCTTGCGCCAGTGGGCGACGCTCGCGCGGCGCTACATGGAAGTCTTGGGTCGCGACAAGATGAACATGCTGATCCTGTTCGGTCAAGCGCCCATCGTTGCCTTCCTCACCTACCTTGTGGTGAGCAGCACGGCGACGCGCGACTTCCCATTCTTCGTGCTGGCGCTGGTCTCTGTCTGGTTCGGCACAAGCGTCGCGGCGCGTGAGATCATCAGGGAGCGCGCCGTCTATAACCGCGAGCGCATGGTCAATCTAGGGCTCTTGCCCTATGTCGGCTCGAAGCTCTTCGTGCTCTCGATCATCGTCGGCGTGCAATGCGTCCTCCTGTTCGCGACGATCAAGCTGCTCTATCCTTTTGGGATGAGGCTGCCGGGCGTTCTCTTCGGCGCGCCGCAGATGATCATCATGATTATCACGGGGATGGTCGGCGTCGCGCTCGGCCTTTTCGTCTCGGCGGTGGTCAAGACCTCTGAGATGGCGACGAGCCTCGTGCCGCTGATCCTGATCCCGCAAATCCTCTTCTCCGGTCTGGTCGGAGTCCCGCAGGGCACATCGAAAGTGATCGGGTTAGTGATGCCCGCCACCTGGTCTTTCGACGAGATGAAGCGCCTCTCCAATCTGGACACGCTGCGCGAAGAGGGCTCAGACAAAGAGGGGCCGAATGAGGGGCGCGGCTATTACAAGCAGGTCGAGCACTTAAACGACGAGACCATCGCCAAGGCGCGTAAGGATATACAGAAATACAGGGACGATGCGGAGAAGAACTCTAAGGACTACGAGCAGCAGATGAAGGATTACCTGCGCGACGTGCGCACGAATCCTTCGCTCGAACAGCCCAAAGCGCCGGAGCTAGGCACCGCGCCTTCTGTGAGCGACCCCGTCAAGGTGAGCGATGACTTGAGCAGCTACGTGGACTTCCTGCATCCCTGGGGACATGTGCTGCTCAACCCCATCGTGCTCTTAATCATGTTCTTCGGCCTGATTATCAGCACTATCCTCGCCCTGCGCGCGCAGGACATAGGGTGAGTTAAGGGCATGAAGGGGAGAATTAAACGCAAAGGGCGCAAAGGAGATGACGCAAAGGGCGCGAAGAAAAAGCTCCTTTGCGCCCTTTGCGTCTGCTTCTTCTTTGCGCCCTTTGCGTTGAAGGTCTTTCCATCCGTCCGAAACCAGGAATCATATCCTGCGCCGCCTGCCGACCGCACGCTCATCTACTTTGCCGACGAGGCGAACAAGCTCACGGCGTTGCCCTTCGAGTCGGGCGAGACGCCTTTGCGTGTCGATGAAGTGGCGAAAAGCGATAAGAGAAGCTATATCGAGGTCAAAGGCGAGAGCGCTTCAACCGTCATCAATAACGCCGAGCCGCGCTTTTATCTCTTCGTGCCGGACGTGAAGGATGTGCATACCCCGTTTCTCGTGCGCCTCACGAACAAGGGAAGCGGGCGGCGCGTGACGGCCATGCGGCAGCGCGGGCAGCGCGGCTTCGCCATCAATTCCGAAGAGATCATCATGCCGCACTATCGCGTACTCGCGCGTGATGGTGGTATGCTCTACATGGAATTTCGTGCGCGCCAGCCGTTGCCCGCAGGCCAGTACGCCTTCGTCGGCGTAGACCTGCAACGCATCGCAACGTTTCGCATCGGCACGAAGTCTCAAGAGTAGAGTCCGTTGCCAAAGATAAAGGAAAGACCAAACCGCATGACCCCTTCTACACAGCGCTCCGGCGCGCGCGCGCCACGTTTCTGGACGCCCGCGTGCGTGACTTTTACTTTCATCCTGCTCGCTCTCATCACAGCCCTCGGAACGTCGAGCTGCAACTCCACGGAAGGGACTAAGACGGGCGGTGAGGCCGGAGCCAACACAAACACCAGCGCGACGGCGACCAATTCTTCCGCGCCCGTCGCTGTGACCAATTCTGCGCCGGCTACGACTAACAATAGTGCGCCGGGGGAGACGACTCTCACCCCGCTGCCGACGAGCATCTCGAATGCTGAGCTGAAGACGCTTGACGGCAAGGTTTTCAAGCTCTCGGATTATGCGGGCAAAGTCGTGCTCCTGAATCTATGGGCGACCTGGTGCGGGCCGTGTCGGCAGGAGACGCCGGAGCTTGAGAAGCTGAGCAAAGAGTACAAGGCGCGAGGCGTGGAGTTTATAGGGATAACGAGCCCCGGAAACGATCCGGAGCCGGAGCGTGTGAAGGCTTTCGTCCGCGAGCAGAAGGTCAGCTACACCATCGCTTATGCCGAAGATGAGTTTGTCGGCACTCTGATGCAAGGCCGCAATGTGATCCCGCAGAGCTACGTCATCACGCGCAGCGGACACCTCCTCGTGCGTTTCGTCGGTTTCAGCCCCGTCGAAACTCTACCCAAACTGCGTCAGGCGCTGGAGCAGGCGGCAAACGAAAAAGCATGAATCGTCAGTAGTCCGTGGTCAGTTGTCCGTTGTTTCGCTTTTCCAACTTGACTTGTGACGATTCAACCAGGCGGTTCACTCAACCAACAACGGACAACTGACTACTGACTATTGTTTGTTTCGTTGTTCTTCCAGCTCGCGTTTGCCTTCGTCCTTTAATTCGCGGCCTTCGCGTTCCAGGTCTTCATCTTGCAAACCCTGCGCGACGCGCTCTTTGGCGCGGCCTTCGAGGCGCTTCATTTCAGCTTCGACGCGCCCTTCGACCTGATCGATGGGCGCGGGCTCGTTCTCTTCGTCCTGTGTTCTGATCTTATCCTTATTAATCTCCATAATGGCGGCCTCCCTGGGTCGGTCCCCAGCTAAAATTTGATCTCAAGCTCGATATGGTCGCACTACTTGCGCCGTCGGGTCAAACCCGTTGCCTGTGACGCGCGCCTTATGCGATACTACTTTAGCAGATTGATCCTTGAGCAGCGGGCGCGCTCCCCCGAACGCTGCTGTCCGTGAAAATTCTTAAAACAATCAGAGGGTTCCCCCATGTCACAAGAACTCAGCCGCTTGTTGGAGAATGGCTCGGAGACCATCGTTCGCAAGTGGACGGAGAAGGTCATCTCGGATAAGCGCGTCTGTTCCGATGCCGAGCTAACCTATGCGCAACTGCTGGATCACGTCCCACAGATCGTGGCCGAACTGACGTACGCGCTCGCGGATGAAAGCCGTGAGGCGAAGACGTTGATCGAGGGCAAAGAACATGGACGCCTCAGATGGCGTCAGGGTTATGACCTCAAAGAGGTCGTACGCGAGTTGACGCTCCTGCGCGCCACCGTGATGGAATTCATCGCCAGCTACAGCGGCGCGATGCGCTCGCAAACAGCCGAACAACTCTCTCACTCTTTCCGACGCATCAACGGCTTCATGGACGAAGAACTCTACAAGACCATCGAAGCCTACCTTGAAGCACCACAAGGGAAAGGATGAAGAGAAGTAGACAGTAGACAGTAGTCAGTAGTCAGTAGAAAGACAGAGCGCGTGACGCTCTATTATCTACTCTGATTAAAAGGCTCAGCATTAAACGCATCGACCGCTTTTCTTTTCTACTGACTACTGTCTACTGTCTACTCTATCTTGATTGGCGCGCGTCCGAGTGCTGGGATGAGTCCGGCGACGACGCGCACGGCTGCTTCTTCCGATTCGGCAGCCGATTCAAACGTCAGGAGCGTAGTGGCGCGCTCAGGGATGTGCGGCAGGATATAGGGGTTGCCGAAGACGGCGGCGATCAGGGGCACGTTGGTCTGGTCGAGCGCCTGTAAAACTTTCGCATGTGCGTGTGAGAGCGCGACGCTCCCTTTGTAAGCTGCCACACGCGCGCAGATCGCCACCAATACCACATCCGCCTCACGCGTTGCTTCAAGTAGCTGCTCGATGTCCGGCGCATCCGCGCTCGATTCGATGACGCGCGCGCGATAGCGCTCCAGGACCTCTCTGGAAAATGGCAATCCGGCTGGCTCTCTTAAGACGTGCGCCCAGACCGGCACGGAATCTTTGAGGATGATCCCGACAACACGTTTATTGGTGACGGGAAGCAGCCCGCGCGGATCACGCACGAGCGTGACGGCGCGCTCGAACAGCTCGCGTGCCGTCGATGTGTGCGCAGGGCTCCCGACCACTTCCCAGACCCCCTCCAATGAGACTTCACGCTCGCGTTGCAGACCGCACCAGGCTTTCGCCTCCAGGATGCGACGCGCGGATTCGTCTATGCGCTCGCGCGTGATCTTCCCTGCGGCGACTGCATCGAGGAGCGCGCCGTGCGCTCGCGCAGTATCGACCGGGCACAACGCGACATCACAACCCGCCTCAATCGAGAGCACGACTGCTTCACCCGGCTCATAGCGGTCTGCCACCGCGCCCATCTGTAATGCGTCGGAGAAGATCAGACCCTCAAAGCCGAAATCACGGCGCAGGATGCCATCGACGAGCGCAGGCGACATCGTCGCCGGACGAACTTCCACAGCATCTACGTCTAAGGCAGGCACGGCCATGTGCGCCGTCATGATGGCGCGCACGCCGCGCCGGACGGCGGCGCGAAACGGCGGCAGCTCGATCTCATCCAATCTCTCGCGCGTCGCGTCGAGGGTGGGCATCAGGATGTGCGAATCAAGCGCGGTGTCGCCATGTCCCGGAAAGTGTTTGGCCGTCGCGATCTGCCCCGCATCCTGCGCGGCGCGGATAAAGGCTGTGCCCCAGTTTGCCACACGCTCAGGGTCGTCGCTGAAGGCGCGCGTGTTGATGATCGGGTTCGCGGGATTGTTGTTGACATCCAGTACCGGATAGAAGTTGACGTGGATGCCTATGGCTCGCCCTTCGCGTGCGGTGATGCGCGCGGCCTCAGCCGCCGATTCCGTATCGCCCGTCGCGGCCAGCGCCATCGCTCGCGGCAGCCGCGTTCCTCCACGAAGCTGCGTCCCGACGCCGCCTTCAAAATCGGAAGCGAAAAGGAGCGGCACGCGCGCGCGCCGCTGCAAACGGTTAACCAGGGCGGCGGTCGTCAGAGCATCGCCGTTATAGACGATGAAGCCGCCCACCCCGAGCCGCTCTATCGCATCGACGAGTCGGGCATACTGCGCGCTCTCTTCGTGCATGAGGGTGCCTGTCGTGTCGGGCATCAAAAGCTGCCCCACTCGCTCCTCAAGCGTCAGTTCGTTGAGCGTCGCCTCAACCCACCCGCCCGGTTCCGTATTCTGTTGTTGCAAGTTATAAGTGCGCCTCTCACTTGATCATGCTCGGCGCATCTTAGCACAGGAAGAAATGAAGAAATGATGAACGATGAATGATGAATGATGAATTAAAGACCACAAGAAAACTTGAACGCTTTGCTCTCTCTTTTTATTCATCATTCATCATTCCGCATTCCGCATTTCCCTTACAGGCTTGTGAGGCTGACGTTGCCGGAGGCGGAAGAGATGTGCAGGCGGCGCGAGCCGTTGCCGAGACGGCCTCGCGCACGCTGGCCGCCGCCGTAATCCTCGCTTTCGACGGCGAGCGGAAAGTTGGTCTTGACATCACCGGACGCGCTCGACATCTCAACGTCAGCATCTATATTAAGGGGCAGCCGCACGTTGACATCGCCGCTGGCGGAGGAGAACTCCATCTTTCGATTGTCGTCAACGCGGATCATCTCGACATCGACATCGCCACTCGCGGTCGAAGCCCTCACGGAGCCCGCCACGCCGCGCACGCGCATCGTGCCGCTGGCCGTCGAAGCGTCAACGTGGCCGGTGACGTTCTGCACCAGCACATCGCCGCTCGCGGTGTTGATGCGCACTTCGCCCGTCACGTCGCGCACTTCTATATTGCCGCTGGCCGAAGAAAGCTCTTCGAAGCTGTAGCGCACGGAGCGCGGCACGTGCACCTCGAAATGTATGCTCGCATCGCACTGGCAATTCTTAGGGTAGCGTGTGCTCAATTCGATACGGTTGCCGCTGCTCAGGTCTTCAACGCGCACTTTATCCCGGTCGCGCCCCTCGCGTGTGCCGCTCACGGCGACCACTTCACCGTCATAGCCGGACACGACCACGTTACCCGAGACGTTACGGATGCTGATCTGCCCGTTGGTACTCAACGGGTATGTCTTCTGAAAGTCCTGAGCGCTGGCTGTCGCCACCACTGCGCACAAAGCGGAAGCGATAATGAAGAGACGGAATGCAACTTTTCTCATGTTTTGTGACTCCTGCAAATAGATTCTTGAAAGAACTCCAAAGGTTCGATGGTGAAAGGCGCGGGGCGGAACGTACGGGGCAGCGCGGCGACGCTTTTTTGAAGAGAGCCTGGCCTCAAGAGCCGCCCCGACTTAACAGCGATTTCCGTCCTTCCAATGTGAGAACACCGCAGCCGCCGGTTTCGTGGCAAATAAAATTGCGCGTCTTCAGTAAAGCATTTACCAACCTGGAAGGGGTGACATCCGTGCCAGATTTACGAAGGACGTGGTAAACTGGCGCGGTCATCAGGGCATCAAAGCCCCTTGATTCTATGCGGCGAATAATTTCAATCATCAATGTCCTGCTGCTGGCGCTCTCTGTGAGCGTCTGGGGCAGCGCGCTCGCCGCAGCGCTCTCCTCCTGCCCACACGCCAGAGGTGAAGAGCCGCGTGTGAAAGCGCAGGATCACTCCTGCTGCCATGCCAGGCTCGCGCTGGAGGAGGAGGAGGAGGCACAAGCCCACTGCTCCACGCCAGCCGGGCGCGAATCGATGGGCGACATGCAGATGGCACGCGCAGAGGTCGCAGCCGCCCCAACTGCCGAAGCAGCATTTGGTCCCTCTGCCGAAACCTGCGCTCACTGCATGGAGCGGTCTGAAGCCCCGGCGACGATGCCCAACGCGTTCCAGGCGAATCAGATCAAGCGCAGCCTGTATGCGGCGGCTTCCGACACGCGAACGCCGCTCGCCCCGCTTGCAGCTTTATACGCGCCGCAGATTCTATCCAGACAGGGTTCGCCACCCGGAGCCCAGCCCCGCAAACACGTCCTGATTAGCATCTTTCTTATTTAGCTGCCCTCAAACGTTTCAGTTCTCAACGGGACTGAAGACAGCACCACACACACTCTCTCTCTGCGTCTACGGAATAACTCTATATTTTAATGCGCGAGCAGCGAGCGATGTGCCTCTGCCTGCGCTTGATCGTTTAGGAAAACGTTTCGAGGGGAATATGAATAAGCTTGATTTACGCACCAGACTCTATGCGCTTGCACTTCTCGCCCTGATCTTCGCTGTGAGCGTAGAATCGACGAGCAACAGGGCATATGCTCAGCACGAAGGGCATGACATGAGCAACGTGCCGGGCACGAAAAAACCGAAGCCGAAGCCGCAAAGCAAGAGGCCAGCGCCACGAAAGAAGGCACAGAAGGCTCCTGCGCCCAAAACGGATGGCACGCATGACACGCATGACATGAACATGCCTGAGGAGCAGCCGCAGCCTTCTACTCCTGCTGCCAAGCCGTCGCCAGACCCGCACGAATCACCTGTGACCGAAGGCGTTGACCCACAGCAGACGCCCGCGCCGTCCGCCTCTCCTATCTCATCAGAGGGCACTACGACAGCGCCCCCAGTGACGGACAGCCTGCCCGCCGCTCAAACGCCGCCCGCTGCGAATGAGCCCGCGCCTCATGTGCATCAGGAGCAGCCGGGCGGCACGCACGACATGCACAATATGAGCGGCACGGAGCACAAAGGACAGCCGACCGGAACGAAAGACCCGACGCATGATATGGACAGCAGCGGCATGACCCATTCAGACAGTGGTTCGGTAGACGAGGATTCGCTGATGGTCATGTCCGGTGAGCAGATGGACATACGCGTCGGAGCGAGCCAGACCAGTTCCATTCCGATGGGGCAGATGGGGTCTGGCACATCTTGGCAGCCGTCAACCACGCCGATGTACATGTGGTACGAGCGCGCGGGCAGTTGGCTACTCTTTTTTCACGGCGATATGAAGTTAGGGGTCAACGCGCAGGGCGGGCCGCGCGGCGCGACCAAGGTTGAGTCGCAGAACTGGTTCATGCCGATGGCCTTTCGACGCTTGGGCAAAGGCACGCTCCAACTGCGCGGCATGTTCAGCCTGGAGCCCTTCACCTTTCCGCCAGGAGGATCGGGTGAGCTTTTCCAGACCGGCGAGACCTACAAGGGGCAGCCGATCATAGACAAGCAGCACCCGCACGACCTCTTCATGGAAGCGTCTGCGACCTACACGATGCCCGTGGGCGAGCGCGGGACATGGTTCGCATATCTTGGTTTTCCCGGCGAGCCTGCCCTGGGGCCGACAGCCTTCATGCACCGCTGGTCTGCATCCGAGAACCCGTCTGCGCCCCTCACGCACCACTTGCAGGATTCGACGCACATATCTTTCGGCGTCTTGACATCCGGCTTCACCTATCGCTGGTTCAAGCTCGAAGGCTCCGTCTTCAACGGGCGCGAGCCGGATGAGAACCGCTACAACTTCGAGTTCAACCCCTGGAACTCTCGCTCCGTGCGACTGTCTTTCGCGCCGAACGAGAACTGGGCACTGCAAGTAAGCTACGGTCTGTTGAAGAACCCGGAGGCGCTGGAGCCTGGCGACACGCGCCGCATGACGGCATCCGTCAGCTACAACAAACGCTTCACGCGCGGCAACTGGGCGACGAGCCTCATCTGGGGACGCAACCGCGAGGAGCACACGGACGAACTGTTTCACCTGAACGGCTACACGGCGGAATCCACGCTCAACTTCCTGGACAAGAATTACGTCTACACGCGGCTGGAACTGGTCGATAAGAAGGACCTGCTCAGCCATGAAGACCTGCATCGTCTGGGCTTTGAAGACGGGCATCACCCGCAGTTTCGCATCGGCGCTTACACGCTCGGCTACGCGCGCGACGTGTGGACGACTGAAAAAATCTCTCTGGCCGTGGGCAGCGACGTGACCCTCTATTCCAAGCCCGCTGCGCTCGATCCCCTCTACGGCGGTCGTCCGACCTCTTATCGCTTCTTCATACGCCTGCGCCCGAATCGCATGAGCATGAGCAGACACGGTGAGCATTAATACCTTTAACCGCAAGGGCCGTAAAGAGACGGAGAAGAGAGTGAATAGAGAAACGGTCGGCGGGAACGATGGATCGTCCCTCTATTCACTTCAGCTTAATGAACCAGAAATACGTCGTAAGCCCAGCGCCCCAGATCCGCATGACTCATGCCGTATACTTTAGCCCGATAGCGGAACACGTTGCCGTAACGGTCAGTGTGTTTGGATTCCCTGTAATCTAATGAAAGCGACTCAACGCCCCGCTCGATCAGCGAGCGCAGCTCATCAGGCTCAGAGATACCGTTATGGTTTGTGTCCTGCCAGAGTTTCAAACTGGAGAAGATCGCGTCATGGCTGTCGATCACACCATCCGCGTTGCCACCCTGCTCCGGCTTATCGAATTCGGCCAGCGCCAGAAAGCCGTTTGGAGCGGCTGATGGCGGTTGCGTGGTGTAATTTCCAAACAGTTCCGTGCCGTAATCTATGAATCCGTTTCCATCGTGGTCGAGCGCGAGGAAAGCATCATCCGAGCCGGCGGTAGTCCAGGCAATGTGTTCAGCAGTGCCGTTGCTATCGAGATCAAAATCAACACCGCTCTGCGCATCGGTGAGAGCAATCCCATTGCCAATCACATCAATCAAGACCGGAGATTTGTTGAAATCTCCATCACACCTGCAGGTCTCAAAATTAAAATCGCCGCACCACTGGAGAATCTGAATAGTCGGATTGCAATTGGAAGCGAGGGTGCAGGCTTTAATGTCCGTTGTCTCTGCCTTGCTCCCACACAGGATACGATTTCCGTTACTATCAAACCTCACGCAATCTCTGAAGGCTATAAACCCCTGCACCAGTGTGCCAATACCGTCAGGATAGACATCATACCCTTTGACCTGGCAAGTCGTGGTGCACGTGGTGTAATAGGAATGCGAAGGGTATCCGCAGGTAGTTTGTACAGGTGCTGGTTGCTCGCAAGTGGTTCTGGGAAACGGCGAATTTTCTCCTGCCTCAAATTCAGCAAAGTTGGCCTTTAAAAATTGGTAATGCCTAACGAAACTGCACCAAATTTAGTAGCATTTGCGCCTCATGCGCCGAGCTTGTCCACAATGCAGTTATCATTGGGCGTGGTCTTTAGCCAACGGTCGTTTCAAGTGCCGCCGTTGTCATTGCTATTACCGTT